>WFNB01000072.1 GCA_015488755.1 Gammaproteobacteria bacterium
AAATGTAAAATTATATTCAAGTATAATGTAAAAATTTCATTATATTTTTAGGACTATAGTCTAAAAAATCACGCTTTATTATTCTCAGTTCGTAATCCAAATCTACATTAGACATTTTCTGAGGAATTTTTTATCCTAGAGCGCTATAACGATTCCCTAAAAACAGACCTGAGTCAAAAAGCAATAAAACTGCATATAGATAGTCCTCATAATTATCCAAAACTGTAAATCGCTTGTTAAAATCTATTAACATTCATAAATTTATATTTAAATTGTTATATTGATTTGCGACGACAACCAAACATACGTCCCTTCCAACACATAATAATTGAAAAAGGTATGCAAATTAACCATAATGACTGTAAAACTAATGCTATGATATTATCTTTGCCTGTACATCTGCCAGATGTCAGACATTCATCAGACAACAACAGACCAAAAGCTACAGTTATGGCAATGAAGATCAATACATTGTAGACGATAAGCATTATAATTTTTCGTGTTTTAGATGGGTAAATATAGCTCGGTAACTCGAACTCCCGCTCTTTAAGAAGTTCATTACTTGGTTGTGACTCAGGATTTTTCAGAGTCACAATTGAACCCACTAATGCATCATGAATTCCTTGGTGGTATCTTGTGGTTAATATAGTAATAAGTGAGATCACCCCAAGAATAATTTTTACTACAAATCTAATAATAGCAGAAATAATATTTATATTCTTACCCGTCTTTTTATTCTTTACCTGAATACCAACAATATGTTGGCCTACTGTACCACCTGTAGTTGAAACAAGAAAAGGTTCAAATATAAAAATTGCCAAACCTGCTAAAGAAGCCGTATAAACTCCTTGCAATTCAAAAAGTGAGGCAATAAAAATTACTCCGAAAAAAATAACAGGAATAATAATGCCATCAATTAATAGTGATTGTATTCGTCTGAGCAGTCTGGCATATCCTATCTTTTGTTCCATTGTATACCTTTGTGATTCTAACGATTTTCCTACTTCATAACCAACTTGATCTTTTAATACCCTATATCGATATTTTGTTACCCAAATAATATGCTACTGACAACGCCATATCACATGTGATAGTTTACTAAATCTGCTCATGTATTTTCTCCTAATTTGTGTGTTGTGGCGACAACATTTATTAGGATACATGAGCAGACTTAATTATTCGTCAGGCTTGAACCTTCGTTGGATTTTCTGGTTAGACTGCTCTATACTGCGTAGTAACATTTGTACTAACAAAAAGGGATTAGTTATGTTAAAAGTAAAAGTTACCTCAATTGGGAACTCTATGGGTATTTTGCTTCCCAAAGAAGCACTTAGCAAGATGAAAGTATCAAAAGGAGATGCGTTATATCTTGTAGAAAACCCTGAGGGTTTTACTTTAACACCCTATCAGGATGATTTCAAAAGTCAAATTGAAGCCGCTGAAGACATAATGAAGCGATATAGAAACACTCTCCATGAGCTAGCTAAATGAGAGAACCTATCTGGGTGCTTGATGAAATTGTTGAATCTGTACACTCCATGCTTTTAGCTGAACATGGTGGTGGAAGTGGAATCCGAGACAAATCATTATTAGATTCTGCACTTTCTAGAGCCAAGCAGAAATTTAGCTATGATTCTAGTGTTTCAATTTTTGATCTTGCTGCTGCTTATAGCTTTGGCATTGCAAAAAATCATCCATTTATTGATGGAAACAAAAGAACAGCATTCACAATTGGTACTCTGTTTCTTGAAATTAATGGTTTTAAACTTAATGCAACAGAAGTAGATGCTACTATTGCTTTTGAAAACTTAGCTTCTGATGTTCTCAAAGAAAATGAATTATCCTCATGGTTTGAGGAGCACTGCATTAATGTCTAACAAGTGACTATGGTGTCAATACCTAATTTTTCTTCATGGGTAGCAAGAAATTGTTTGATCTTGTCCGCGCTTTTATCCAGCTTTTCTTGCTGTTTCAGGTCATGCTTTATATCATCATCACTCAGCTCATCTTGGGCTTGGTGGCGTTCAAGTATGCGTTGACTGGCTCGGCGTAATTTGCTTTCTTTGCGTTCTAATTCATCAAAATTGCCACTCCATTCTTTGCTGGCATTGGAGGAAATTTTACAGCCATCAATGGCAAACATATTGCGACCAATAAGCCCTTCTTTATCGCATATGACTTGAATTCACACCATGCTTTCTGCAAGTTGATAGATATCCACGTACACGACAGAATGATAAAAATCACTTGCAACAGCAAAAAACTATTTAGAAAACTGTCCGGAAAAGTGTTGACACATCATAGTTCTTAACACTTGGCTGGCTTTAATCATATTATTTAATGCCGGTTTCACTTCATCCCAATGACGAGTTTTTAAACCACAATCGGGGTTTATCCATAAGCGCTGGGGTGGAATACGCTCACTGGCTTTTTGCATTAATGCCACAATGGATTCCACAGTTGGAATATTGGGCGAATGAATATCATAAACACCTGGCCCTATTTCATTAGGGTATTGATAATCATCAAAAACATCTAATAATTCCATATCAGAGCGTGAGGTCTCTATTGTGATCACATCGGCATCCATATGGGCAATGGCTGCAATAATATCATTGAACTCTGAATAACACATATGGGTGTGAATCTGTGTGTCATCTTGAACACCATTAGCACTTATTCGAAAAGCATCTATTGCCCAGTCAAGATAGCTCTGCCACTGTTTTTTTCTCAATGGCAGGCCTTCTCTTAGAGCGGCTTCATCTATTTGAATAATCCCAACACCAGCACTTTCTAAATCCAGCACCTCATCTCGAATGGCTAAAGCCAGTTGTAAACAGGTTTGTGAGCGTGGTTGATCATCACGCACAAATGACCAATTCAACATAGTTACTGGCCCTGTTAACATGCCTTTCATTGGCTTGTCTGTTAAGGATTGTGCGTATTGAATCCACTCAGTCGTCATTGCCTTTGGACGAGAAATATCACCATAAATAATCGGTGGTTTTACACAACGTGAACCATACGACTGTACCCATGCAAAGCGAGTAAACACATAGCCATTTAATTGTTCACCAAAGTATTCCACCATATCATTACGTTCTGCTTCACCATGAACAAATACATCTAAGCCTAGCGCTTCTTGTTCTTGTACCGACAGAGCAATTTCTTGATTCATTGCCTGCTGATATTCTGTATGAGTTAATTCACCTTGTCGATATTGTTTGCGTATTGAGCGTATGTGTTTTGTCTGTGGAAAGGAGCCAATTGTTGTTGTGGGATATAAAGGTAAATGAAAACGTTTTTTCTGTAATAGTACTCGTTGTTGATAGGGTAAATGACGCTTGCCCCAGTCATCATTAATCGTATTAACACGTTTTTTCACCAAAGGATCATTAACCCGTTGTGAATGATGGCGAGAGTCAATGGCCTGTTGATTATCTCTAAGCACTTGCTTACATGTATCTCGCCCCTGCGTTAAGGCCTTGGCCAAGACATCTAATTCAGCCAATTTTTGTATCGCAAAGGCTAACCATGATAGCACCTCTTCATCTAAGATATGACCACTGCCTTCTTGCTCACTAGCCAGATCAACGGGTACATGTAACAATGAACACGATGGTGCTAACCAAAGGCGTTCTTGTAAACGTTCATAAATAGGTTCTAAGTAGTCTAATAACTTATTTAGGTCTGTTTTCCAGATATTACGACCATTAATCACACCAAGAGACAGTATTTTATGAGCCGGTAACCAATCAATCAACTTGCTTATTTCTGCTTCATTATCAATCGCATTAATATGCAAACCATTCACAGGCAAATCACAGACTAATTGTAAGTTTTCTTGCAACTCACCAAAGTATGTCGTTAGCAATAGTTTTATAGGGCCATGTTGTAATTGATAATAAGCGACACGTAATGCATGCTGCCATTCTGGTGTCAGTTCTGTTACTAGAATGGGTTCATCTATTTGCAACCACTCAATACCTGCTTCACCAAGATGGAGTAATAATTCGCCATAAACAGCCAGTAGCCCATCTAATAAGGCCAATTTATCCGATTCATCCTTTTCCTTACCTAACCATAAGTAGCTCACAGGCCCAAGAATAACAGGCTTAATGCTATGCCCATATTCTTTAGCTTCATAAATCTGTGCTAATAAATGTTCAGCATGTAAGGAAAATTGCGTGTCTTTAGAAAATTCCGGCACAATATAATGATAATTGGTATCAAACCATTTGGTCATTTCACTGGCTGAAAGAGTTTCCTCATCCATATCATGCTCACCCGTACATGAGCAAGCATGACTAGAGCGACCACGAGCAATCGCAAAATACTGATCCAATGGTGTTTGATCAATGTCTTTATCCTGTACAAAACGCTGGGGAATATTACCCACAAGCAAGCTGGTGTCCAAAACATGATCATAAAAAGAGAAGTCACCAACGGGTACAAAATCAAGCTGATGTTGAGCTTGCCAATGTGTTTGTCTTAGTTGTTGGCCAAGTATCTGTAAGTCATCCTCAGACGATTTAGCCTGCCAATAATCTTCCAAAGCAAATTTTAATTCTCTTTTTTTACCAATTCGGGGAAAGCCTAAATTATGTATGGTAGGCATTATCATTACTCCTGTTTTTATCTATCAATATTTGTATTGACGCTATTATATTGATATTATTTATGAGTAATAGTGATTGTTTTTTGGTTAACAATGAGAATATCTCATCTATTGACTTTTAATAGCAAACTTAGAATAGAAAATAGGCCAATACTATGATTGAACACAGCCATTTAAAAATTATTCAAGCTCTGGATGCCAATGGCACACTAACAGAAGCAGCCAATGCCTTATGTTTAAGCCAATCAGCCTTATCACATCAGATACGCTATCTGGAAAAAAAGATGGCCATAAAATTATGGGAAAAAGAAGGGCGAAATATTCGTTTAACTCAATCAGGAGAACTACTCTTACAGACGGCTCATCAGGTGTTGCCTATCCTGTCGCAAACAGAAAAAACACTCTCCGCCTATGCAACCGGTTTACAAGGCAGTCTACGTATCGGTGTTGAATGTTATCCTTGTTATGAATGGCTCAGCAGTGTGATTGGTGAGTTTATGCAGGCTATGCCGGATATGGATATTGATATTATTAATAAATTTCAATTTTCTGGATTAGAGGGCTTGAGCAACCACCATATTGATATTCTCATCACTCCAGACTGGGTTAAAAAAGAGGGACTTGAGTACATTACTTTGGCAGAATATGAGCTGTGCTTATTAGTGGCTAAACAACATCCTCTGGCCAATAAAAAATACCTGAAACCAGAACATCTACTCCATGAAACATTACTTACTTTTCCCGTTGCTCATGAACGTCTGGATATTTTAAATCACTTTTTATGGCCTGCTCATCATGAGGTGAAAAAAATTCAGGATATCGAATCCTTAGACATTATAGTAAAAATGACTGAGCTACAACGAGGGGTTTGTGTATTACCTAAATGGTTAGCAGAGACAAAAAACCATGCTAAACAATTTGCTATACTCCCTCTGGGTTCACAAGGAATGCATCGAAAGTTGTTTTTAGCACTACGCAAAAAAGACCAAGACATCAATTATATCAAGACATTTATCCATGTTGGCCAGACACTGGCTGATTTCTAGTCTTTATTATTTCAGACAAAAAGCTTGTTATTTCGAAAAAAATACATTATCTTGTGCCTTATATTATTAGTACATACTATATAGTGATTGCATACCTATATTTAATTATATAGCCAACACTGTCTATAAACAAACAGGGGAATCCGGTGACAATCCGGAACTGTCGCGCAACGGTGATAGAGAACACCTCTCTTCAGTCCGCATACCTGTCCAAGTTTGGTTTACAAAACCAAGCAATAAGCCGAGTCTCGCGTCAAGACTCCGGTGAGAAGTGTCCATTATTCCTATTGGCATTTCCCTCTGGAGCATGAGTGACTTTTAAATTTTTACTTATAAAGTTTTGCCCTCAGAGGATTTTATGTCGACAACACAAGCAACGCCCAGTATTCCAACCCCCACACTTGAGCCAGTTCACAGCAACAAAGAACTGCTCACTCAAAGTCAAATTCAGCCTCTCAACCAAGCAGAAGTTGTTGAACACAGTCATCATCATTCAGCACCAAGCTGCACAAGTTGCCGAGTCATACGTCGTAACGGTAAACTAACCTCTTTTGATCGTAGTAAAATTGTTGTGGCCTTAAGTAAGGCTTTTCTTGCCGTAGAGGGTCACAACGCCGTAGCTTCCAGCCGAGTTCATGATATTGTTGAAACCTTGGCAAGTGAAGTCATCAATGCCTTATTTCGACATCTGCCAGAAGAAGCAACGGTACATATTGAAAACATACAAGATCAGGTCGAACTGGCTCTCATGCGCAATGGCCAACATAAAATTGCCCGTGCCTATGTACTTTATCGTGAGCAACAAGCACAAAAACGTGCGGCCAATCAGAGCCAAGAGGACAATGCTGAGGCCACACCACTTACCTTGTACGTTATTGATGCACAAGGCAAAAGAAAGCCTTTTAATCCAACCTTATTAAAAGCCATTTTAACTCAAGCAGCTAAAGGCTTGGTTCATATTAATTCTGAACAGACATTACAAAGCACACTCAATGCCATTTATGATGGTATGAGTGAAGAGGATGTCTATCGTTCACTCATTTTAAATGCCCGCAGTCTTATTGATCAAGAACCCTCTTATAGTCAATTATCTGCTCGTTTATTATTAGCCAGTTTATGCCATGAAGCACTGAGCACAGTCTATGGCCAAAGCCATGATAATGCCTATGCAGAGATGGCTGATACCTATCCAGATTATTTTGCTCAGTACATTCAATACGGTGTCACATATAATCTATTAGATGAACAATTATTAGGCTATGATTTAGAGCGCCTTGGTCAAGCGCTCTTGCCTGAAAGAGATGATCAATTTGATTATTTGGGCTTACAAACACTCTATGATCGCTATTTTTTGCATCATGACAAGCAACGCATTGAATTACCCCAAGCATTTTTTATGCGGGTGGCTATGGGGCTGGCAATTAATGAAATTGATCGTGAAAAACACGCCATTGAATTTTATCAATTATTATCTTCCTTTGATTTTATGTGTTCAACGCCCACCTTGTTTAATTCAGCAACCTTACGCCCACAATTATCATCCTGTTATCTCACCACCGTACCAGATGATCTGGGTGGTATTTTTGCATCCTTAAAAGACAATGCCTTATTATCAAAATTTGCCGGTGGTTTGGGCAATGACTGGACACCGGTTAGAGGATTGGGCGCCAAAATTAACGGTACTAATGGTGAGTCCCAAGGTGTTGTCCCCTTCTTAAAAGTGGCTAATGATACCGCTGTTGCAGTCAACCAAGGTGGCAAACGCAAAGGTGCCATGTGTGCTTATTTAGAAACTTGGCATATTGATATTGAAGAGTTTCTTGATTTGCGCAAAAACACCGGTGATGAGCGCCGCCGCACTCATGATATGAATACCGCCAATTGGGTGCCTGATCTCTTTATGAAGCGGGTCGCAGAAGAACAAGAATGGACACTTTTTTCCCCTGAAGAAGTTCCCGAACTGCATGAGCAATTTGGCCAAACTTTTGAAGATACCTATCTTCACTATGAGAAAAAAGCAGCCAATGGAGAAATAAAATTATTTAAAACCATTAAAGCCATCGATCTCTGGCGAAAAATGTTAGGAATGCTGTTTGAGACAGGTCATCCTTGGATAGCCTTTAAGGATCCTTGTAATATCCGCTATACCAATCAACATATGGGGACAGTTCACAGCTCCAACTTATGTACCGAAATTACTCTGCACACCAATAATAATGAAGTTGCCGTGTGCAATCTAGGCTCAGTGAATCTAAACGCCCATATGACAACTCAAGGCTTGGATCATATCAAGCTAGAAAAAACCATTAATACTGCCATGCGTATGCTGGATAATGTTATTGATTACAATTACTATTCCATTCCCCAAGCTCGTAATTCTAATTTACGTCATCGTCCCGTTGGCTTAGGTATTATGGGCTTTCAAGATGCCCTCTACCAGCAAAACATTGCCTATGGTAGCCAAGAAGCCGTTGACTTTGCTGATACCTCTATGGAAGCAGTCAGTTATTTTGCCATCAAAGCATCCACTCAGCTCAGTGCTGAACGTGGTAGCTACTCTACCTTTAAAGGCTCTTTATGGGATCAAGGTATTTTACCTCTGGACTCAACTCATTTATTAATTGAAGCACGCCAGAATTATATTCAATGCGATACCTCAAGCACCTTAGACTGGGACAGCTTACGTCAAGACGTGCAACAAAAAGGTATGCGCAATAGTAATTGTCTAGCCATTGCCCCAACCGCTACCATCTCTAATATCTGTGGTGTTAGTCAATCCATTGAACCGATGTATCAAAATCTCTATGTTAAGTCCAATCTTTCTGGCGAGTTTACGGTAGTCAATGCCAGTCTGGTGCAACGTCTTAAAAAATTAAACTTATGGGATGAAGTGATGGTCAATGATCTCAAATATTATGACGGTTCTTTATTAGCCATTGAACGCATTCCCGATGAGATTAAGTCACTTTATGCCACGGCATTTGAAATTGATACCCGTTGGTTAATTGAAGCTGCCTCACGACGACAAAAGTGGCTTGATCAAGCACAAAGTTTAAACCTCTATATGGCCGAACCTTCTGGAAAAAAACTGGATCAACTCTATAAACTGGCTTGGGTTCGAGGTTTAAAAACCACCTATTATTTACGTTCAATGGGGGCTACTCATCTGGAAAAAAATACCAGTCAAACAGAACTAAATGAAGTAGCTGAATACGAAGCACCAAAAGTTTGCTCTATTCTTGATCCAGACTGTGACGCTTGTCAGTAACAAATAAAAAAGAGAAACACTATGTTAAATTGGGACGATCCACTGGCTGTTTGTAAGCAAACAAGCAATGATAAAGACATAAGCAATGCACTGCATGCAAAAAATATTCTGCAACCAAGCAATCCAAACAAAATAGCAAGACCAATAGAAGCCCCTATAAATTCAGGCATCGAACCCGTTCGGGCAGATGATAAGCGAGTTGTTAATGGCAAAACTGATATTAATCAATTGGCTCCTTTTAAATACCCTTGGGCATGGGAGTTTTTTCTTAATGCCAATAAAAATCATTGGACACCTCTGGATATTAATATGTCTAAAGACGTTCATGACTATCAACATCGTATTACTCTGGAAGAAAAACACGTTTATGAGAATGTTCTTTCCTACTTAACCACGTCTGATATTCTTGCTATGAGAAATGTCGGCTTAGCTGTAATGGAAAAAATGACCGCTCCTGAGCTGCAAATTTATCAGGCACGACAAGTTTATGAAGAAGCACTACATACTTGGACGTATCAGCATTGTATTGAATCCATTGGTTTGGAGCAGGGAGAAATCTATAATCGTTATCGCGTTGTGCCACAAATTAATCAAAAAATTCAACTCGCCAATAGTAAAATTAATTCGGTCCTACGTGCCGATATTGATTTAAGTGATAAGGATGAACTGGAAAATTTTGTTATGTCTTATACTTTTTTTGCCGGTATTTTTGAAGGCTGTTGGTTCTATAATGGTTTCAGTCCTATTTTTGCCTTACAACGCCGAGGCTTAATGACCGGTACGGCTGAGCAATTACAATACATTATGCGCGATGAAGTGTTGCATTGCGCTTTTGGCATACGCACAGTCAACCAAATTATTTTAGAGAATCAAGTAACCCTTGATCCCAAAGCCATTCAGACTATGTGGCTAGAAGCAGAAGCGGCCGAAAGTGATTATGCTCATTATATTTTACGCGACCCTATTCTGGGTTATAATGCTGAAGATCACATTGAGCAATTTCGCTTTATTGCCAACCGTCGGGCACGACAATTAAAACATAAAGAACCCTTTCCAGGTGCAGAAAATCGTTTGACTTGGCTAGATGAGCAGGCCAATATGAGAAAAGAAAAGAATTTTTTTGAAACTCGGGTCACCGAATATCAGACAGGTGGTTCATTGAAGTGGGATTAGCTCACAGATATCAGTGATAATCCTTGTATGATGAAACTAAAGGATACATTCTAAATGGAAGATATGTCACTAATTATCTGGGGAATGATATTTGGCTCAATCGGCCTTGGATTTTTTATCTATGGGAAAAAGCAAAAGGCAATAATCCCACTCTTTAGCGGAATAGCCCTATTCGTATTTCCCTATTTTATATCGAATGTATACACTCTAGTCATTGTTGGCATTATTTTAGTGCTATTACCCTATTTTGTAAGAATATAGTGTATTTTTTATCAGCTCAAATAGTTAGTTGAAAACTCAAAAATAAACCACCTGATCATTGCTTATTTTTTGAGTCTTTTGAGCTGTTTTAGCATAGTGAGTTTTTAATGGGTAAAAAAAAGCCCCATCTGAATTCTCAGACAGGGCTTTTTCTAATGATTAAAGTCAGCTAATTTTACTCAGCTTCAACAATAATCTTAACCATTGCATTCACATCTGTGTGCAAGTGAATAGCAATTTCATATTCACCTAACTCACGAATAGCGCCTTCTGGCATACGAACTTCACGTTTTTCAACGTCTGTTCCAGCAGCGGTTAATGCTTCTGCAATATCACCATTGGTAACAGAGCCAAACATACGACCTTCATCACCAGCTTTACGAACAATAACAATTTCTTTGTCGTTCAGTGTTTCAGCACGTGCGGTTGCCGCACCTAATGATTCAGCAGCAGCCGCTTCAAGCTCTGCACGACGGCCTTCAAACATTTTAATGTTTGTTTCAGTTGCGGGTAATGCCTTACCCTGTGGGATAAGAAAGTTACGACCAAAGCCTGCTTTTACAGACACTTGATCGCCTAGCTGACCCAGCTTATTGATTTTTTCTAATAGAATAATGTTCATGTGAACTCTCTCTAAATTATCATACAGTCAATTAAACGAATGATCGTTTAGTCGTGGCTGTCAGTGTATGGAAGTAAAGCCAGATAACGAGCGCGTTTAATGGCTGTTGATAGCTGACGTTGGTATTTAGCACTTGTACCCGTAATACGACTAGGTACAATTTTACCGTTTTCCATGACATAGTTCTTCAAAGTAGCTAAGTCTTTATAATCGATCTCAGTAATACCTTCAGCAGTAAAACGACAGTATTTTCTACGACGGAAATAGCGTGACATTTTTCTTTACCTTTTATTAATCTCTATTTAAATATATTTAAAGTGCTTCAATAATTATTCAGCAGCTTCAGCAGGTGCACTCTCGCTCTTATCAGCCGAATGATTCGGTTTTTCAGATGAGTGACTTGTTCTTTCAGATGAGCTATCTTCTTTCTCTTTTACCAGAGGAGAAGCATCTGTATAAGGCTTCTTCATAGAGATGATCAGGTTACGAAGAACCGCATCGTTAAAGCGAAATGCATGAGTTAATTCATCAATGTTTACTGGTTCACACTCAACATTCATTAGTACATAATGCGCTTTATGGATTTTATTGATTGGATAAGCCAGTTGACGGCGACCCCAATCTTCCAAGCGGTGTACCGTGCCATTGTTGGTTTCAACAGTTGCACGGTAACGTTCTATCATAGCGGGTACTTGTTCACTTTGATCTGGGTGAACAAGAAATATAATTTCATAGTGTCTCATTTTAGACAAATCCTTACGGGTAATTAGCCTTAATAATGGATAATCAGCCTTCTGAATAGTAGCTCTAACGCTCTGTGCTATAAGCACTTCGCTTTAAAATATTATCAAAAGGCAAGGAATTGACAAGCCTCATGGCTGTCAAAGGTGCGGTATTATATGATTTTTTGCTTGTAAGCACAAACAAAATTTAGCAGATTTTGATTATTTGTCTGACATTTCATCCAGTAAATTTTCTAACTCTACTTGAATTTCTTTCGGGTTACAATTTCCTAATCGGGCATCGCTTACGGAATCATCCACTGGAGAGAGCCCCAAGTCGAGGTTTTCTAGAAAATCAGCCACGCTGATCTGGACATCAATAGCATAGGATACCTTACCTTTGTCTCGTTTAAAACGCTGAATACGAGCATTGCCTGCTTTATGGGCAATTTGACGCAATTCACGCTCTGAACCTGAAATCCGAATTTTAAGCATAACTCCAATTCCCCATTAATTAGGATGGTGGACAATACAAGGATAAAGCTAAATACAACAACTCAGAAACACAAACAGGACTAAAGTCCCAATTTCAAAAATGGCACACAATAATAGATTGAACGTTTATTACTAAGGCGTCAGACCTCTAAACCTTATTCAATGTATTTCTCTGTCTCAGCGCTTCAAACAAAGTGATCCCCGTCGCAACAGAAACATTTAAGCTCTCAACACGACCCGTCATCGGTATATTAACCAGTGAATCACAATTCTCCCGAGTTAGGCGTCTCATGCCTTTACCTTCGGTTCCCATAACAATTGCCAAAGCACCTGTAAGATCACTCTGGTAGAGGCTAGTCTGCGTTTCACCCGCGGTACCTACCACCCAAACTTGATAACTTTTAAGTAATTTTAAGGTTCGAGATAAGTTTGTCACTTGAATGAGAGGGACATTCTGATCAGCACCACAGGCAACTTTTCTAACGGTCGGTGTTAATGACACAGAACGATCTTTGGGAACAATAATCGCATGCACGCCCGCCGCATCGGCGGTACGCAAACAAGCACCCAGATTATGTGGATCTTGGACACCATCTAAAACAAGCAAAAAAGGAGGAACCTCTAATGTTTGCAGTAAATCATCTAAAAAATTTTCTGATTTTACTTTCGGTGCTTTGCTCTGGGCAATCACGCCTTGGTGATTACCGCTGGTCATTTCATCCAGTTTTTTACGTGTTATTAAGCTTACCTTAACAGATTTTTTCTTGGCTAGATCAATCAGAGCATTAATACGATTATCTTTTCTGGCACGATCAACATACAGTAGTGAAACGGCCTGATCTTGCTCATGGCCATGTGTTACATCCGCACAATAATTTAATGCGGATTTAACTGCATGAATACCAAAGATCAATTCATCCATCGACGTCTTCTGTTTTTACGTTTCTTTTTCGCAGGTTCTTTAGTTGTACTCTCTTTTTGAGCCGTATTGGTATTATGCGAACTATGTGTCGTCTTAGTCTTCTTATCAGCGTGTTTTTTGCTTTTCTTATTAAAACCGCCTTTTTTATCGCTAGAAACATGGCCGGTATTTTTTAATACAAAGTCAATCTTACGCTCATCCAAATTAACAGCAGCAACTTTAATACTAATTTTGCCACCCAGTTGAAAAGATTTTCCAGTGCGTTCACCTTTCATCACATGATTCATTTTATCAAAGTGATAATAATCATCTTTTAATGCTGTGATATGGATCAGACCTTCAACATGAATGTCATCTAAAATAACAAACAAGCCAAAACCCGTAACAGTGCTGATAATACCATCAAACTCTTCACCCACTTTATCCAGCATGTACTCACATTTGAGCCAATCGGTAGCATCTCGTGTCGCATCATCCGCTCGGCGTTCAGTAATGGAACAATGCTGGCCTAAATCAGCCATTTGTTCTTGAGTATACTGATAAGTAGCTACTTTTTTGCCCCGTATAATATGCTTAATGGCACGGTGCACCAATAAATCAGGATAACGACGTATCGGTGAGGTAAAGTGGGCATAGGCATCAAAAGACAGACCAAAATGCCCGACATTCTCTGCTTCATAAACCGCCTGAGACAAGCTACGCAACATCACCGTCTGAAGTACCTGAAAATCAGGACGCTCTTTTATTGCATTGAGTAGTTTAGAGTAATCTTTAGCACTCGGCTCATCACCGCCATCAAGAGTAAGGCCAAGAGGAGATAAAAACTCTTTTAATGCTTTGAGTTTTTCTTCACTTGGCCCTTTGTGGTTTCGATACAAAGCGGCAATTTTATTTTTGAGCAAAAAGTTAGCGGCACTGACATTGGCAGAGAGCATGCACTCTTCAATGACTTTGTGTGCTTCATTACGCACAACAGGGGCTATTTTTTCAATCTTTTTATCATCAGCAAAGACAATTTGTGTTTCAATGGTATCAAAGTCAATAGCACCACGCTGTGCACGTTTTTTAGCTAAGACTTTATATAACTGATAGAGTTCATGCAAGTGGGGTAATAAGTCTGCATATTGTTCACAGAGTTGTACATCCGCATCCAATACCATCGCAGCGTATTGGTTATAGGTTAAACGAGCATGAGAGCGCATCAAAGCTTCGCTAAAACGGTGCTTTAGTACGTCACCATCGGCTGAAATAGTCATTTCACAGACCATACTCAGACGATCCACTTCTGGATTTAAAGAGCACAAACCATTGGATAAGACTTCTGGCAACATGGGCACAACTCGTCCTGGGAAGTACACAGAGGTACCCCGACGTTTGGCTTCTGCATCCAGTGCCGTGCCACGTTCTACATAAGATGACACATCGGCGATAGCTACCCATAAACGCCAGCCACCTTTATCTTTACCCGATTCAATACGTTGACAACATACAGCATCATCAAAATCTTTTGCATCTTCACCGTCAATCGTGACCAGTAAGTGATCACGAAAATCTTCACGACCTTGCTTACTTGACTGTGGTACTGAAGGCTCTAAATCGGCAATTTCAGACTCCAGCATCATGGGCCATTCATGGGGAATATCGTAGCTGCGGATCGCCACATCAATTTCTTGACCCGGTTCCATGTGACCCCCCAAATTTTGGATCACACGTCCTTTAGCACGTTGAAATTGGGTAGGATAGTGAAGAATTTCCACCATTACCATTTGCCCAATTTCAGCACCATAGGTGTGCTCATCTGCGACCACAACATCTTGATTAATGCGTTTGTGATCGGGCACGACCATCAGGACACCATCACGATTTTCAAGCTGGCCAACAATGGTATTGGTATTCTTTTCAAGCACTTTAACCAAAGCACCTTCGCGACGCCCTTTTCTGTCAACACCAGCTAAGCGAACCTGAACCCGATCCCCATGAAAGACTCTGCGCATATCACGCATGCCTAAAAACAGGTCTCCACCACCATCTTCAGCCAAAACAAAGCCAAAGCCATCGGGGTGAGCTGAAACAATGCCTTCTAGGACTTCCATTTCAGAAATTAATTCATAATTTTTTTGTTTATTAAAGAAGACTTGCCCATCACGTTCCATTGCCCTTAAACGGCGTCTAAGCCCTTCTTTTCGCTCTGGATCATTTAATTTTAGTAACTTTTCTATTTGAAAGCGATTGATAGCATCGGGTTGTTCAGCGATAAGATCGAGAATAAATTCTCGGCTCGGAATGGGGTTTTCGTAGTTTTTCGCTTCGCGTTGCGCAAAGGGATCGTTATTTACAGCTTTTTTCTTTTTGCCCGCATGTTTACCGGCATTTTTTACAGAGTGTTGACTCATATATTTCCTTGAGTGTTAATAATGGCTCAATCTCATTATTGCTACTGAGCCAGTATTATCAATCCATTTTATTCAAATGGATGTTTTAAAATAATCGTTTCATCACGATCAGGGCCAGTTGAAATAATATCAACCGGTGTGTTTGTTAGTTCTTCAATGCGTTTTAAATAGGCTTTAGCATTATCAGGCAAGGCATCATAAGATTCAGCCCCAACAGTTGACTCAGACCAACCGGACATTTCTTCATAGACCGGTACACATTTTTCATACAGATCCGCACCAATTGGTGGGGTAGTGATTGTTTCACCATCAAGATCATAGTGAGTACAAATTTTTAATGTCTCTAAACCGTCCAGCACATCCAACTTGGTAATACACATACCGGTGACACTATTGATTTGATTGGAACGTTTCAATGAGACAATATCCAACCAACCACAACGACGTTCACGACCTGTGGTGGCACCAAATTCATGGCCTTTCTCACCAAGGTATTGGCCAATATCATCAAATAATTCGGTTGGAAAAGGCCCCGAACCCACACGTGTTGTATAGGCTTTGGTGATCCCAAGAATGTAATCAAAATACTTAGGTCCTACACCAGAACCACTAGCAGCGCCTCCAGCGGTCGTATTCGATGAAGTTACATAAGGATAAGTACCATGATCAATATCAAGTAATGCGCCTTGAGCACCTTCAAACAAAATACTTTCGCCATTTTCACGATAACGATGCAGTACCTCCGTCACATCGGCAATCATAGGACGAATTTCATCGGCATAAGACAGTGCTTCCTCTAGTGTGCTCTGATAATCAACCGTATCGGCTTTATAATAATGTTCTAAAGCAAAGTTATGATAGTCCATCACTTCTTTTAGCTTACTGGCAAATAAGTCGGCATTAAGCAAATCACCCACACGTAAACCACGACGAGAGACTTTATCTTCATAGGCCGGTCCAATACCACGACCGGTTGTACCAATGGCTTTTTTGCCACGGGCAATTTCTCGAGCCTGATCCAATGCCACATGATAAGGCATAATTAATGGACAGGCTTCACTGATAAGCATTCTTTCTTTGGCATTAATGCCCTGCTCTGCCAATTCGTTCAGTTCTTTAACCAAAGCATCCATGGCAAGTACCACACCATTGCCAATCAAGCATTGTACATTTTCTCTGAGAATACCTGAGGGGATCAGATGCAATACGGTTGTTTTGCCGTCAATAACCAGAGTATGACCGGCGTTATGGCCACCTTGAAAGCGAGAGACTGCAACAGCTTTATCGGTTAATAAATCAACAACCTTGCCCTTACCTTCATCACCCCATTGTGAACCGATGATGATGACATTTTTACCCATGTTGATACCCTCAATAAGTTGTCTTATGATCAATAGTTAAGATTGTACTAAGACGTTGAATTAAAAATTTTATTATTACTGCTAGCAATTATACTGCAACCACTTGCCACTCGCCTGCCTGATGAGTCAAGATATGAGTGCAACCAAGCTCTTGAGCATTGGAATTAGAGTTTGATAATTCACAGACCACTCGTTTGCCTGTTTGACGTAGCGCTATGACCATTTCCTGTAACTTTGCATCCTGTACAGCAGGAGCAAAAATGCTTTCTTTCTTTGTCTGTACCTCAAACTGACCATTTAAAGACACTAAGTGAGTCAGATCGGTACTAAAGCCAGTGGCTGCTCTGGAACGCCCAAAGGTTTCACCAATACCATCGTAGCGTCCACCTTTAGCAACTTCTTGTCCATGCCCTGGTAAATAGGCGGAAAAAACCACACCCGTATGGTAGTTATAACCTCGTAGCTCAGATAAATCAAAATAAAGTGTCTGTTCCGGTACTCGTGCTAGTAACCCGTGAGCAATGGCATCAAGATTATCTAATTCTTTTTGAATCGTATCACCTTTAAGGCTATTGCGTGCACGCTCAATAATAGAAATATCACCATTGAGATCAATCAGTGACATAAATTGCTTTTTATATGTATCACTAATAGCTAATTTTTCTAAATAATGTGCTAACTCTGTTGCTGCTTTACGTTGCAAGAGATCAAAAAGGACATCTTCTTCACGGCAACTGAGTTCTGCTTGTTGCGCCATACTACGAAATATACCCACATGCCCCAAATCAATATGAAAATCGTTCAGTCCTACTGATTTAAGTGTTTCTATCATTAATAATAACACTTCAATATCACTGGCAGAACCTTCATGACCATATAATTCAATACCCACTTGCAAGGGGCTACGTGATTGTGAAAAGCCTTCTAATTTAGTTTTTAACACTTGACCAATATAGCAAAACCGTGACGGCTGATCAGTTTTAATGTGATGGGCATCAATACGGGCAATCTGAGGAGTCATATCGGCTCTTACCCCAAGAAGCTTACCCGATAGCTGATCCGTCAGGGTAAAGGTCATTAATTGTAAATCATGCCCCGTTCCCGTTAATAACGAGTCCAGAAAATCAATCATAGGTGGTTCAACTAAATCGTAGCCCCATGTCTGGTACAAATCCAATAAAGAACGGCGATGTAATTCAATGGTACGTGCTTGTGGTGATAGAACTTCCTGAATGCCTTCAGGTAGTAACCAACGATCTTTATTTAACATAGATTTTATACTATCTCATTTTCTTATTTGCACAATTATCTGCACAATATCTTAAAAACTGTTTTAGCAATTTTCAATAACGACATTTTAAACAAAAATAGACATTCAGTGCTTGAGTATATAAACAGCAATGGCACCAATGACCATGGTAATGATCCCCGTAACACGTAATTGCTGCTCACTCATTTGTGAAGCATCAAACATCATTTGCTTAAATGATTTAGGACTGAGCACAGGCAATAGACCTTCTAAAACTAACATCAATGCCGCAGCAATTAAAAGCTCATCCCACATAAACAAAAAATCCGGATTTTTACCAAATCCGGATTTTATACTATTTTACCTACAGATTGAACTACTTCTTAAATACATCCTTAAAAAAGCGGGATACTCAGCCAATATTATTGTACTGAGGCCTTTTTCTGGGTATTTTTAAAATAGCTGAAAAAGTCGGAATCAGGTTCCATTACCATAATATCTGAGGCTTTACTAAAGGCATTTTGATAGGCATTCAAGCTACGGTAAAAAGTGAAAAACTCGGTATTTTTACCATAAGCCAAGGCATAAATATCCGATGCCTTAGCATCACCCTCACCACGAATGGTTTCTGCTTGTTTAAATGCATCTGCCTTTAGAATCGTTACCTGACGATCGGCTTCTGAGGTAATTTTAGCGGCACTTTCATTACCCTGTGCTCTTAATTCTTTAGCAATCCGTGTCCGTTCAGTTTCCATTCTGCGAAAGATTTTATTGCTGACTTTAGGGGGGAATTCAATCCGCTTGATACGCACATCAACAATACGCACGCCGAATGATTTGACATCTTTATTCGCCAGTTTATTGATGTCATCCATAATCACATGACGCTCACCAGAGATAACCTCATACATATTGCGTTTACCAAACTCATTGCGCAAACCTTCCTTAACGATGGTGGCAATACGTTCTTGAGCGATTGCCATATCACCACTCATAGACACATAAAAAGCCTTAACGTCATCAATCTGCCATTGAATAAAAGAGTCAACCACTAGAATTTTCTTTTCTTCTGTTAGATAGTCTTCTGGTTTGGCATCAAATGTTTGAATACGTTTATCAAACTTTTTAACATTGGTAATAAAAGGTAATTTGAATTGTAAACCTGGTTCATAATCAGCACGCTGAATTTTACCCCATTTAAATAAGATGGCTGTTTCTGTTTCATTAACCGTAAACACCGAAGCTGAACCAATAATGCCCAGCACTAAGATTGCAATTGCAATTAATAATTTCATTAACGTCTCTCCCTAATTGAAGGTCGGGCACGGGAGCTGTCCGTAGTAAACTTATCGGAACGATAGTTTGACTGCTGATTACCCTTTTGATAAGTCACTGCTTTTCCGGCACCACCTTGATTATTGTTAACCATAGGGATACTCATATTACCTCTCATCATTTTATCCAGAGGTAAATACAGCAGATTATTGCTTCCTTTGGTATCAATTAATACTTTATTAGATTTACTATAGACACTTTCCATAGCATCCAAATACAAACGATCACGAGTTACTTCTGGTGCTTTTTCGTATTCGGTTAAGACACTTAAAAAACGCGCTGTTTCACCTTCAGCTTCTGCAATAACTCGACCGTTGTATGCCTTTGCCTGAGCAATCTGTTGAGCTGCAAAACCACGTGCCTTGGGGATCACATCATTGCTATACGCCTGAGCTTCATTAATGTAACGTTCTTTATCTTCTCGGGCGGCATTCACATCTTCAAAGGCATCTTGTACTTGTGCAGGTGCTTTGGCACTTTGCATGGTAAAACGAGTAATAATCAAACCCGTTTTATAACGATCCAAAATTTCCTGTGCCAAGACACCAATTTTAGCGGCAATCTGACTCCGGCCTTCTGTTAAAATAAAGTCCATTTCGTTTTTACCAACAATTTCACGTACTGCGCTTTCAGATACTTGCCTAAGTACTACACCTGGTTCTCTAACATTAAATAGAAAATCTTCGGCATTACTGACTTTATATTGCACTGCCACTTTGATATCAACAATGTTTTCATCTTTAGTCAACATATGAGCTTCATGAGCCGTACCACCAATATCCAAGCTTCTTGAGCGACTGACATCGACCAATTGAAACGCTTGTATACCTGGAATATACCAGTGCAAACCAGCATCTTCTGTTTTATAAGCCTCGCCAAATTGCAAAATAACGGCTTTTTTACCTTGATCAACGGTATAGATACCAGAGAAGGCCCAGATACCGATAAAAATAACCACCATAAGGATCAGCAGAATCGTCGGCGGTTGACTACCGATCAAACCATTACCACTGGAACCTGAATCACCATTACCTGAACCATTAGCTTTCTTTTTAACACCACCAAAGAGTTTGCTCAGCTTATCATTAAGGTTCTTAATTACTTCATCAAGATCGGGGGGTTCTTGATTATTATTGTTTTTGTTGCCCCACGGGTCATTATCTTTTGGATCACCCGGTTCATTCCAAGCCATTTAATACTCCAGTTTTATACTTATTCTGTTTATTGGGATAGATACCCAGTTAGTCATTTTATAGAATCATTCGTTCAATTAACAATTAAATCAGCAAAGCCATTTTTTTTCATTAGATGATCAAAGTCTCGACTATTCGTCTCAATAGTCACTAACCAGTCACCCTGCTCATTATACTGCTCATCTAGTATATCAACATGCTTAAAAAGCAAATTTCGCCATTGACCCGCATGGGATGGTATTGTTAATTGTTTTTGAATACGTTCTTTAGAAAAATAATCCGCAATTGTGGTTAATAATAAGTCCAAACCATCGTCGGTAGCGGCTGATAACCACACCCTTAACACATTATCTGAGTTATCTTTCTCGACTCGCGCCTGTTGCCCCGCTAATAAATCAACCTTGTTGTACACTAATAATTGCGGTGTCTCATCTGCGCCAACCTGCTCAAGTACCGAATTAACCTCAGCAATATGTTTGTTACGATTTTCTGCATGGGCATCAATCACATGCAATAACAAATCTGCTTCACGGGTTTCTAATAAGGTCGCATGAAAGGCCTCTACTAGATCATGGGGGAGATCACTGATAAAACCAACCGTATCGGCTAAAACCATTGATAAATTTTTGGGTAATTCGACCCGGCGCAGGGTAGGATCAAGGGTAGCAAAGAGTTGATCAGCGGCATAAACAGTCGATTGTGTTAATTGATTAAAGAGTGTGGATTTTCCCGCATTGGTATAACCAACCAAAGAAACTGTTGGTAATTCAGCACGTTGGCGCGAACGCCGACTCTGCTCACGTTGTTTACGAACTTTTCCAAGACGTTTATTAAGCTGTTTGATACGCACATTTAATAAGCGACGATCGGTCTCAAGCTGAGTTTCACCCGGCCCACGTAAACCGATACCACCTTTTTGTCTTTCAAGATGTGTCCAACCTCGAACCAAACGGGTTGTCATATGGCTTAATTGTGCCAGTTCAACTTGCAATTTACCTTCATGGGAACGAGCACGCTGGGCAAAAATATCTAAAATTAAACCGGTTCGATCCAACACTCGACATTGCAATAAAGCTTCTAAATTACGCTCTTGAGAGGGCGATAGTTGGTGATTAACAATGACCAGATCAGCTTCTAGTGTTTGCACAGCCGCTTTAATTTCTTCTGCCTTGCCCGTGCCAATAAAAAATTTTGCCTCAGCTTTGTAGCGCTTACCTTTAATAAAAGATAAAGGCTCTGCACCCGCTGAGAGCACAAGATCATAAAACTCACTCTGAGCTTCTTGTTGCTGAGTTTTACTGGTAGTCGCACTATTTGGAAAATCAATATGAACCAGTAAAGCACGCTCTCCAGTTCCTACAGGACGATCAAACAATGAGACTTACCTTTAAGCCAGACTTAACTAGCCAGACATCAGTACAAAGACAATAAGATGGGGTCATTATGATGGCGTATCTTCCACACTCAATTTAACATTTCGTGAAGGCACAATGGTGGAAATAGCATGTTTATATACCATCTGGCTCACTGCATTTTTTAGTAAAATAACAAATTGGTCAAACGACTCGACCTGCCCCTGTAGTTTGATACCATTAACGAGATAAATTGAAACGGGGATCCGCTCCTTTCTCAAAACATTCAAATAAGGGTCTTGTAAGGCTTGCCCTTTACTCATGATCATTCTCCAATTATAATTTTTAGTATGGTCTCTAGTATATCAATGCAAGCCACCCCACTTACAAAGGCAAATTATTTTATATTAATTTGCAAAAATAGTATATAAGTAAATTATGGTAAGTTAACTTGTTTTACCCTTATTTAAAAACGATTAAAAATGACCCTAAGCATGTCAGTCTAACTCATTGCGTAAAAACAAATAAGTGACTTAGAACACATTATCAACATTATTTATCTAAAACAGGTTGCAGGTAATTAACCGCTTGCTGGTAGCTGTCGTTTGCTTCGGTTGCAATCCACTGGGCATCCGTTTCTCTGCGCAACCAAGTCATTTGGCGTTTGGCGAATTGCCGAGTCACCGTAATACCCTTTTCAATCATCTCTTGTTTGCTGGTTTTTTCTTCTAAATACTCCCAAACTTGCCGATAACCCACGGCACGCATAGAAGCGAATGAAAGATCTAAATCACCACGCTGAAATAATGCATCTACCTCTTTAATAAAACCTTGCGCAATCATTTGTTTAAAACGCATAGCGATACGCTCTCGCAATAAGTCTCGTGACTGTGGGGCAATAATAATCTTATAGGCATTGTATGCTAATGCCTGTGCCTGACTCTCTAATTGCAATTGGGTCATTGATTTACCTGAAATTTCATACACTTCAAGGGCTCGTTGAACTCGTTGAGGGTCATTTGGATGAATTCTTTTAGCAGCAACTGGATCAATTTCAGCCAATTTAGCATGCATAAACTCCACCCCTTTTTCTTTGGCCTGAGTATCCAGTTTTGCTCGAATAGGTGCATCTGCTGCCGGTAATTCTGACAGGCCATATAATAGACTGCGATGATACAACATCGTTCCCCCTACCAATAAGGGGATCTTTTCTCTGGCATGAATATCCGTCATTAAACCTAAGGCATCATTTCTAAATGCTGCTGTTGAATAGCTTTGTGCAGGGTCTAAAAAATCAATTAAATGATGGGGGGCGATGGCTAATTCTTCTTTGCTTGGCTTGGCAGTACCAATATCCATATTTTTATAAACCAATGCAGAATCCACACTGATAATTTCAAAGGGGTAATGCTTAACCAGTTCAATAGCAAGATCGGTTTTTCCTGAAGCGGTTGGCCCCATAATAAATACAGCAGGGAGTTGTTGGGTCATAGTTATATTTTCATTTAATTTAACAGGGCATCGAAAGAAGACTCATCAAGAAACGTCCAAATAGCGGGTTTTAACGCATTAACTTTATCCAAACCTATAATATTCACCTGTTCTGATAAGCATTTAAGAAGCATTTCTTGTTCAGCAATATTCATACTAGCAGAATAAATGGCTTGAATTAAGACATCAAACAAGGTCTGTTCGCTAAGTGAGTCGTTTTTAAGAGTTGGCAATATTCGCTTGATAAATTTATGACTATCCAGTTTACAGCCTGGAATTTGTTGCAAAGAGGGGCTTTTTCTCACCATTAAGGTGTTTTCCCCTAATTGATCCATCTCAAAGCCTAGCCTATGCAATGCTGCATGATGTTGCAATAGCAACTCAATTTGCCCACACTCTAAGGTAATGGTTTCAGGGATCAGCAAGGCTAATGCCTGCCCTGTTTTAAATAATTGGCGTAATAAAAATTGTTGTGCTCGGACAACATGAATCACCAGCAATTGCTGTATCTGTCCATTGATATTTTGTTCGACTATGTGGCTAATAAGATAATTCGGGATCAAGGGCCCTAATGACGAACCTAAACTAAACGGTTTATCTTTAGTTACCATAGAGTTCTGTTCAAGCTGTGATGCAATGTTTGATTCAAGCGCATGCTCTGGTACTATTGGCATATCGAATGTATTTTTATCATACAATTGCGTCAGGCCTTTTATTTGCTCCTTTACCTGATACTGGCTGGGATTAACCTTAGACTGAGGAGAATAAGAAGATGCCCCGTGTTGACTATAACGATTAACATAGTTTTCTTTATTTGATCTAATTGCACCCTCTAAGATAGTGTCTTCTTGCTCCGGTGCAATGCCTTGTGTCTCCGGACAAAGTGCTGCTTTTAAGCCACTATAAATAAAATCATGTATCAAACGAGTCTGCCTAAAACGGACTTCATGCTTAGTTGGATGCACATTGACATCAACCTGTTGAGGGTCGATTTCTAAATATAATAAATAGGCAGAAAAGGTATCCTCTGGAAGTAATTCCTGATAAGCCTGTCGTAAAGCATGGTTGACAAGTTTATCCTTAATATAACGACCATTCACATAGAAGTACTGCCAATCAGGCTGTTTTCTATGCCACTGAGGCGCACTGATCCAACCCCAAATACGAATATTCCCCATATCACTAAAATGGCTGGTAGAAAAGTCTACCTTATGGGCATGCTCCAGAAAATCAGCAGAAAATAACTTCGCAATGCGTTGTTGGATGGCTTTGTCAGTGCTCGCCTTAGGGAGATGTCTCAGGAGTTTTTTATTATGGTTCAGCTTAAAGGCAATATCAAAGCGACTTAAGGCAATGCGCTTAACAATATCATCAATATGTTTAAATTCTGTTTTGACTGTGCGCATAAATTTGCGTCGTGCAGGCGTATTAAAAAATAAATCACGTACTTCAATACTGGTACCTTTTGCCTGTGCCACTGGCTCAGGCTCCGCACGATAATTAGCAAAATCGGTTTCAGTACCCGTATTGATCATCCAACCTTGTTCTTGATCAGCTTGTTTACTTTTTAATAACAAACGAGACACAGCACTAATACTAGCCAGCGCTTCACCACGAAAGCCCAGACTGATAATTTGTTCAAGTTCATTAAGCGTATTGAGCTTGCTGGTTGCATGACGACTGACGGCTAGGGCTAGATCCTCTTTATTAATCCCATCACCATCATCAATAATACGGATTAAAGCACTACCACCACGCTCAATATCAATGTCAATTTGATTGCTATGAGCATCAAGTGCATTTTCTAGGAGTTCTTTGACCACAGAAGCCGGTCGTTCAACGACTTCTCCTGCGGCAATTTGATTAGCCAGCTGTAAGCTAAGGGTTTTTATACGTGTATTTTCTGACATCATTAAGAATGTTCTTTGGCAGGCAGTAATGTAAGCATTCATTCACTACTTAAGTTTAGGGAATACGCAAAATTTTACCAATATAAAGCGTATTACTGCTCATTTTATTAGCTCTTTTAATGGCAGAAATACTAACCCGATAGCGTTTTGAAATAGCAGAAAGTGTATCACCACGAACCACTTTATGTTTCTTAAGCTTATGTTGCTTGGCAGAAATAACAACTTGTGAGGTTAATTTTTTTATCACCACATCTTTAGCATAAATAGTACCTGGTATAGGATATTGTTTAAAATACCCATCCACACCATGCAAGATAGCACTGGCTAATTTTTTTTGATAGGAGCGACTTCTTAGTAAACGTTCTTCTTTAGGGTTAGAGATAAAACCTGTTTCAACCAACATAGAAGGAATATCAGGTGATTTCAATACCACAAAACCCGCTCGCTCAACTCGTGATTTGTGAGTATGCCCAAGGCGTGCAAGACGTGATAAAACACGCGAAGCAGCACTATTACTGGCTTCAATTGTGGCTGTTTGAGATAAATCCAAAAGCATTTTAGCCAGCATATCATCCTTATCATCAAGACTCACACCACCGACTAAATCTGCCTCATTTTCCTTTTTAGCCAACCATTTGGCAGCTTCACTGGTTGCCCCCCTTGAGGAGAGAATAAAAACAGATGAACCATGTGCTTTGGGGTTTTTAAATGCATCTGCGTGAATGGAGATAAAAATATCAGCATTAAGTTTACGGGCTTTTCTGGTACGTCCACGTAGGCTGATGTAATAGTCACCATTGCGGATCATAACTGCTTTCATCCCCGGTTTTTTATTCACCAGATCTCTTAACTGACGTGCTATGGATAAAACAACATGCTTTTCTTTTGTTCCCTTTGGCCCTTTGGCACCGGGGTCATCACCACCATGTCCTGCATCAACAGCAACAATAAGATCTCGTTTTTTAGAAGAGTTAACACTTTTGATTATTTTAGGAGCTTCTGAAAGGGATTTAGGAGAGATTTTTTCTAAATCAATAACCAGACGATAGCCATACTTAGCATTAGGCTTAAGCAGAAAACTTTTCGGGCGTGTTTTGTACTTAAGATCCAAGACCAAACGGACTTTATTTTGTTTTTTATTGGCACTGCGAATATCAGAAATAGCACCTAAATTATAATTTAGCCCGCTAATAGGAGACACTAATTTAGCATTATCAATGTCAATAACCACCCGATCTGGTTTAACCAAAGTACTCAAGCGATGCCCTGCTGAATGTGATAAATCAATCACTAGACGAGTGGATTCTGGTGAGGCCCACATACGAACCCCTTTAATTTGCGCAACACCTGCCATGGCTATTTCAGCACCAAGCAAAAAGATAATGGCAATTAATACAAAGCGTTCAGCAATCAGTCGTATCATCAATCGTATCATAGTAGCTATTTAATTGGTCATCTCTGGTCTTAGTCTCTCATTTTTACCGGTGCTGTTATTTTTATCCATACTTTAAGAGAGTTTCTTATTATTAGAAGAATATATTGTCTATTGCCATAAAAAACTTATGAAACCAATAAATGAGACAAAATTGCTACCCCATCATCTGAACAAGCAATGAGCTCAAGCTGCCGTCCCTGTCCCTGATGTTGGATATTTATTTGCAAATCAGCTGCTGATAACACGCCATAGCCTTTTTCTGGCCATTCAATCAGCGAAATTGCCTGACCATCAAGATAGTCACGAATACCCAAATATTCCAGTTCTTCTGGATCTTCTAAACGATAAAGATCAAAATGATATATTTTAATTGCCTCAGTTAATGACTTTTTATCATCTTCTATCTTAGCATTAGCATCTAACTTATTGTAATTATAAAATATACGATTATCAATAAAATACGGTTCCACTACGGTAAATGTTGGACTTTTTACCACACCATGATGTGCCAAGGCTCTTAAAAAACCACGCACCAAGGTCGTTTTACCTGCCCCTAAATCACCATCTAGATAAATAATTGCCCCCAAACTCACCCATTTAGCCAGTTTTGCACCTAAGGCAATCATGGCCTCTTCATTATTGATTTGCAGATGCTTATGAAGATTGCTGTTATAATCGTCTGACATATTTTTCTTAACATTCCGTTTTAAACGGCCATTGTATTAAATGAAGTCTAAAAATCATAGCCATAAAATACTCACCAATGATGCATTGAAACAACTTGCCAAAAACATCAAACAATGGGGCAAAGAACTGGGCTTTCAGGCTGTAGGTATAACAGACACCGACTTAAGCCTTGCTGAACAGCGTTTTAATGATTGGCTAGATCAACAAATGCATGGCGATATGGAATACATGTCCCGTCATGGCAGTAAACGCACCCGTCCTGCTGAGTTAGAGCTTGGAACACTGAGTATTATTTCAGTGCGTATGGATTATTTCCCAGAAGATCCCGAACACGCCATCGCCTTATTAGAACACCCTGACAAGGGTTATATTGCTCGTTATAGTTTGGGTAGAGATTATCACAAAGTCATACGCAAGCGCCTACAAACTCTGGCTACAAAACTAGAACAAAAAATTGGTTCTTTTGGCTATCGAGTGTTTACCGATAGCGCGCCTATTTTAGAAAAACCATTAGCTGAAAAAGCAGGCATAGGCTGGATAGGCAAGCATTCAAATGTTTTACAAGAAAAAACCGGCTCATGGTTTTTTTTGGGTGAAATCTTTACCAACTTGGCTCTGCCTCTTGATACCCCTGCAATCAACCATTGTGGCAATTGTCGCAAGTGCATGGATGTCTGTCCAACTCAGGCCATTGTTAAACCCTATGTCGTAGACTCACGGCGCTGTATTTCTTATTTAACCATTGAGTCTCATCGCCCAATTCCAGAAACAATGCGTCCTCTTATGGGCAATCGAATTTATGGTTGTGATGACTGTCAGTTATTTTGCCCTTGGAATCGATTTTCTCAGCAAACCGTAGAAAGTGATTATTTTGCTCGGGGCGATCTTGCCAATCCTGAATTAGTGGCTCTTTTTTTATGGACAGAAGAAGAATTTTTAAGCCAAACTCAGGGGACTGCCATCCGTCGTATTGGCCATGAATCTTGGCTGCGCAATATTGCGGTCGCATTGGGAAATGCACTTACAAAAACACTCGATTCAACACAGAAAAAGGCTATTATTGATGCCCTACTATCTAGACAAGAGCATCCTTCTGATTTAGTAAAAGAGCACGTCTTATGGGCACTTAAGTTGACAAATTAAGAATCAATGGCTTAATTTAAACACCTTTTCTAGAGAATTTTTTCCCATGCAAACTCTGTAATATTTTTCGTTTCACTAGCAAAATTAATACCCACAATAAACAACTCTTGTTGTTGCTGTTGTGCGTCAAACTGGTATTTTTCAGCATATTTTTTTGCTTTAATCTGCGCCAGTGCAGCTTCGTTTTGATCCACTTTAAATTCAATAATAATGATCCGCTTGGGAAGCTTTATAGTGAGATCAATACGCCCTGTGCTGGTCACGTCTTCTGCTACACAGGGAAAGCCTAGGGACATCAGATAGGTAAAGACTACAGAGGCATAGTAGCCTTCGTAGTTTTGAATGATTTTATTGGCGTAATTATGATAAGGAATACTGGCAAACACAGAAGATAAAACAACTTGAAGTTGCTCAATATCATCACTAATGGCCTGATATATCTGATTTTTGTAGCTCAGTGACTCAATCGCCTGATCCGTTAGATAATTAACAAATAACTGGTTCAATGAAGACTGTATTTCCCGATTGGGCACTTTAAGCTGATAATGATAGGTCTCATCAAAATTGATGATTTTTTGAGCAAAGGTTAAGTAGCCTGTTTGCCAAAGCAAGGCAATGAGATCGATTTTGTCAATATCAAAG
>WFNB01000073.1 GCA_015488755.1 Gammaproteobacteria bacterium
AAAATACTCCGTTAGATATGACTCTAACTTAACTCATTAAGACTCTATTTATAATATGGATTTTATAGGCTAAAAAGTGAAACAAAACAATACTATTCGACTTTTATTCATTAACCAATCCGAAAATGATGCTGTAGAAACTAACAATTTATTACGCAATAGTGGTTTGATCTTACGTCCTAAGATCATCTCTAATAGCAATACATTTGAAACAGAAATTCACAATGGTATTTACGATATTATTTTATTTACTGATAATATTAGCGATCTCAGCTTACCCATTGTTATAAAAAAATTAGCCACTGTAAAAAGTGATGCCGCACTGATTTATATTGGTGACAAAACGAATGATGAAGTACTTCAATTAATGAAAGCAGGCGTAAGTGCTGTTGTTAGTGAAGAGCCAGAAGAGCTGATTGAATTAGTAGTAAAAAAAGAAGTGGCCGCATTAAGAGCGCTGCGCAATGAAAAACAACTAAATAAAAAGATTTCTGATTCTGAAAATCGCTGCTTACAACTGATTGATAATTCCCGTGATGCCATTGCCTACCTCCATGAAGGTATGCACATTTTATCCAATGATCCCTATTACAAAATGTTCGGTTACGAAAGCCGTGATGATATTGAAGTCATGCCTATTATGGATCTGGTTGCCTCCGAAGATAATGCGAAACTAAAAGAAACACTGCGTTACTATGCGGAACTGGAGTCAAAAGATGCTGATCCTCAGGAAAGTGTGCAAAATGAAAATACGCTCAAAGTCACTGGTTTAAAAGAAAATGGCTCTGAATTTCAAATGAAAATGGAATTTCAACCCGCCACAATGGATGGTGAAAATTGCATTCAAATCATTATTCGTAATGATGGCCTGAGCCAAAAAGCACAGCAAAAACTTCAGGCAAAACTCGCCTCTCTCAATGCTCAATGTCAGGAAACTGGGCTTTATAACCGCCGTTACTTTATTGAACAGCTTAAAAAAGCGGTCGATAATGCCATCGATAATGATAATAATGCCTATCTATTTTTTATCTCTATCGATAAGTTTATTGAAATTAAGAAAACATTGGGGGATATTGAAAGTGATCAAATCATCGTTGATATTGCTGACTTAATTAAAAACACCATCAAAGAAGACATTTCTTTGGCTCGTTTTGAGTCTTATAAGTTTAGTGCCATTGTTAAAACAGATGATGAACAACATGCTATGCAAATGGCAGAGGTGATACGCAAAACTGTCGAAGCACATATTGCCAGCGCCAGTCAGAAAAGCATTGCCATTACTTGTAGTATTGGCGTAATGCGGATTGATACCTCTAATAGCGGTACTCAAAGCTGTTTAACGCATGTGCAAAAAGCCTGTAATATCGCCATGCAAGAAGGTGGTAACAAAATCCAACTGCATGTTCCTGATGCTAAGGAAATGGATGATAAACAACTCACCCGTTACTGGAATAACGAAGTCAGTAATGCCATTAAGCAAAAACGCATGTTTCTGGTTTTTCAGCCTGTAGTTAATTTATTTGGTGAAGGTAGCGAAGATTTTGAAGTTTTTATTCGCTTACGCGACGAACAGGGTGATACTATTTTCCCAAGAGAGTTTTTACCACTAACCGAAGCATCTGGCTTTTCCTTACATATTGATCGCTGGATTATTACTGAAGCCATGAAAATATTATCCGAGAGAATTGCCGCTGGGCATTATAATCGTTTTATTATTAAGCTCACCGGTGTGTCTTTGTCTGACGCTAAGCTATTCCCTTGGATCAAACATAACTTAGAACGCTATAAACTAAAACCTGAACATGTTATTTTTCAAACAAAAGTACAACTGGCTGCTGAACATTTGCGACATACACAGCATTTATCCAAGCAACTACATCAACTAGGCTGTCAATTTTCCCTTGAGCACTTTGGCAAAGAAGCCAATGCCTTTGCTTTATTAAAACATATTAATACAGATTTCCTTAAGCTTGATAGTGAGTTAGTGCAAAATATTGCCACTAATACAGAAAATCTAGAAAAGTTAACCGAAGTATGTACTCAGGCCAATGAAGCCAATGTGAAAACCATAGCACCCTTTATTGAAGAGCCTGGCGCATTATCAGTTATTTGGCAATCCGGTGCCCATTACATTCAGGGTACCTTTTTGCAAGAACCAAGCACTTCTTTAGACTTTGATTTTTCAAGTTTTTCCTAAAGCTCAAAACAGGGGGCACTTTCATTAGCCCCCTCTATTCTGCACTATGAGCCTATAATAATATCATCGACTTTCTGTAAACCTCTGGGGAGTTTATTACCACGTCGTCCCCGCTTATGTATATAATTTTCCAAATCAGATGCTTTGAGTGTTAAATGACGTTTTCCTGAAACAATAGTCAGTTTTTCTCCTTCTGGCAGAATACGAACATGGCGTACAAATTCTTCTCGCTCAGCCACTCGTGAGGCTGGTATCGAGATGATTTTCACTCCCTTGCCTTTGGCTAAAATAGGAAGCTCGGCTAGAGAATGAATCAATAAGCGCCCTTCATTACTCACAGCAACCACTTTATCCGTTGCTAAATCTATAATCTCAAGGGGTGGTAAAATTTGGGCACCTGCAGGCAGTTTTACCATGGGTTTGCCTTTTTTATTTTTACTAAACATATCACTGATTTTAGCTACAAAACCATAGCCTGCATCACTTGAAAACAGATAAAGTTGCTCATCATTACTCGCCATTAGAACACTAATAAAAGACACATTACCCGAAGGAGTGATCCGACCTGTTAATGGCTCTCCTTGTCCCCTAGCGGAAGGAAGGGAGTGCCCTGCAAGAGAGTAACTCCGACCACTGGAATCTAGAATGGCTAATTGTTGATTGGTTTTCCCTTGAGCACTTACTTTAAAGGCATCTCCAGCTTTATAGTTCAGTGCAGTCACATCAACATCATGCCCCTTAGCCGCTCTTATCCAACCTTTTTCTGATAAGACAACTGTTATAGGATCAGCCCCAACTAAGTCTGTTTCCTGCATGGCTTTGGCGACACGACGAGAAACCAAAGGAGAACGACGCGTATCACCGTGTTTTTTAACCGCTGCTCGTAACTCTTTTTTAATTAAAGTTTTCATTCGCTGGCGAGAGCCCAGCAGTTTCGTTAAGCGATCTTTTTCTGCCTGTAACTCATCCTGTTCTGCACGGATGCGCATTTCTTCAAGTTTGGCCAAATGACGCAGCTTTAAGTTCAGTACCGCTTCTGCTTGAATGTCACTCAGACCAAAATGCGCCATTAGCACAGGCTTGGGTTTATCTTCTGTGCGGATGATATGAATAACTTCATCAATATTTAAAAAAGCAATTAAAAAACCATCTAATAAGTGCAGCCGTTCATTCACTTTGTCTAAACGATATTGCAAGCGCCGACGGACTGTTTCAAAACGATACAATAACCATTGTTCTAAAATGGTTTTAAGATCATTAACTCTAGGGCGTTGATCCAAACCAATCATATTCATATTCACCCGATAGGTTCGCTCCAAATCGGTTGTGGCAAATAAATGCTGTAATAGTTGCTCACTATCAATGCGATTAGAACGTGGGCTAATAATCAGCCGAATTGGGTTTTCATGATCGGATTCATCTCTTAGGTCAGACACCATAGGCAATTTTTTTGCCTGCATTTGAGTGGCAATTTGTGCTAATATTTTAGAGCCTGAGGTTTGATGAGGTAGGGCTGTGATCACAATATCACTGCCCTCTTTTTCATAACAGGCACGCATACGAATCGAGCCATGCCCTGTTTGGTACATTTTTAAAAGATCGTCTTTAGGTGTAATAATTTCAGCATTGGTTGGATAGTCAGGCCCTTTAATGTGTTCACAAAGCTGTTCAATCGTGGCACTGGGCGTATCCAGTAATAAAATACAGGCCTCCACCACTTCATTAAGATTATGTGCGGGTATGTCGGTTGCCATGCCCACAGCAATACCGGTTGTACCATTTAATAAAATATGGGGCACTTGCGCAGGTAATAATCGTGGCTCATCAAGAGAAGCATCAAAATTGGGTTCCCAGTCTACTGTTCCTTGACCTAATTCTTCAAGTAGTACCTCAGAAAACACCGATAATTTTGATTCGGTATAGCGCATGGCAGCAAAGGATTTGGGATCATCCATCGACCCCCAGTTACCCTGACCATCGACTAATGGGTAACGATAGGTAAAGGGCTGTGCCATTAACACCATCGCTTCATAACAGGCGGTATCACCATGAGGATGATACTTACCCAAGACATCACCCACGGTTCTGGCTGATTTTTTATGCTTGGCTGTTGCCTTTAAGCCCAGTTCAGACATGGCATAGATGATCCGCCGTTGCACAGGTTTTAAACCATCGGCAATATGAGGCAATGCCCGATCAAGGATCACATACATAGAGTAATCTAAATACGCTTGCTCAGTGAAGTTTTTGATAGGCTGAGACTCAACACCATCATCAAGAAAAAAGGTTTCGGACATAGGCTATAAAGCTCTTTAGTTAGAATGTTAGTCGTTAAACTAAAAAAATCAGTTCAATCTAACCCATTAATTACTTATCATAGGTAGGCACTTAAGCATGTCTGAGGCAGGATAACTCTGTATTTACTACGCAAGACGCCGTAAATCCATCCCTAGAGGCTTTATTGCCACATCCATGTGGCAAAAACTTCCTCCGTAAACACAGAGTTATTCTTAAGTACCTACGTATGAATTACTTATATTATAAATAGGCTAGTATAATTTATTTAGGATAATACTCGCATATTAATCAATAAATTTAAGTAGTACAAGTTCTTAGAAGCTATATTAAGTTTACTAAGCGGGTAAAAAAACATTATTAATGTCACAAATATAATTTGCTTTCTATTTACGTTATAATAGTATGCAAATCCATTACCATCGAGATAGGAGCAATATTATGAAAAAAAAGCACTTACTCATACTCATGACAATAATGATTACCATATTTGCATCTAATACTCATGCATGGTGGGCTGGTACTTGGGAAGATGAAAGAAGCCAAGAGCCGTGGCCACAAAAAAATAGTGGTCCCACTATGGCCACTGATCCATCCGCGCCTCAGCATATGACTCAAGAACAATATCAGGCACACAAAGAGTATTTACAAGAAATAGCTCGTATTAGAGAACAATTTCAGGCACAAATCGAGGCCGATCAAAAAGCCTTTGAAGAGCAAATGAAACACTGGTACGTTAAATAAAGCGAATAAAAACTGTTTTTAGTTATACGCCTATATAATGCGACTACTCCTGGCACGGCTATTGTTGCACAACAAAAAGGAACCAACACGACATAGCGACACAATACTTAGATGTAGTTGCTTAGACTATTGCTAAGTCCCCTTTTGTTTCTAACCATGCTCGACGATCAGCAGCCCGTTTTTTCCCTAAGAGCATATCCATTAGCTGATAGGTTTCATCATCTTGCTGAACCGTTAAACGTACTAAACGTCGGGTATCAGGGGCAATAGTCGTCTCTCGCAATTGCAATGGGTTCATCTCACCCAGTCCTTTGAAGCGTTGCACACTGACCTTACCACGAATTTTTTCGGCCTCAATTTTATCTAGAATGCCTTTTTTTTCAGCTTCATCCAAAGCATAAGAAACCTGCTTGCCCACATCAATACGAAATAACGGCGGCATTGCGACATAAATATGTCCAGCATCGACTAATGGTTTAAAATGACGGATAAATAAGGCACATAGTAGGGTCGCAATGTGCAAACCATCTGAATCTGCATCAGCAAGAATGCATATTTTGCCATAACGAAGCCCTTTGATATCATCAGAACCCGGCTCAACACCCACAGCTACGGCAATATCATGCACTTCATTAGAAGCTAGCACTTGAGTCGAATCCACTTCCCAAGTGTTTAATATTTTACCTCGTAAGGGCATGATGGCCTGAAAATAGCGATCTCGTGCTTGCTTGGCTGAGCCACCAGCAGAGTCTCCTTCTACTAAAAAAAGTTCTGTTTCATTAAAATCAGATGAGGTGCAATCAGCCAGTTTTCCAGGTAGTGCAGGGCCCTGAGTCACTTTTTTGCGAACCACTTTTTTACTGGCTCGAATGCGTTGGTTGGCTCGAGTGATCACTTGCTCAGCAAGACGCTCACCGTCTTCTGTGTGTTCATTTAGCCAGAGACTAAAGGCATCTTTCACCACACCAGAAACAAAAGAAGCACATTCACGAGAGGATAAGCGTTCTTTCGTTTGCCCCGAAAACAAAGGATCCTGTAATTTTACTGATAAGATATAGCAACAACCATCCCAGATATCATCCGGTGTTAATTTTACTCCACGAGGTAGCAGATTACGAAATTCACAAAATTCTCGAATAGCCTCTGTTAGCCCTGTGCGAAAACCATTGACATGAGTGCCGCCCTGAGGTGTGGGGATCAAATTAGCATAGCTTTCCATAATGGGCGTACCATCATAGTTTTCATCTTCTTTATCCAGCCATAAAACTGCCCATTCAGCCTGTTCATTATTACCTGTTAAATGCCCAGTAAAAGGAGCTTGAGGAATACTTTGTCGGCCATCGACTTCATCGATTAAATAGTCTGCTAGGCCATTTTCATAAAACCAGCGCTCACTCTCTCCAGTATTTTCATCTTTAAAATTAATTTCCAAACCGGGGCATAAGACAGCCTTAGCTTTTAAACCATGTTTTAAACGACGTACTGAAAATTTAGTGGTATCAAAATACTGTTTATCCGGCCAAAATTGCACCTTGGTGCCTGTATTACGTTTGCCTACTTCGCCAACAATATGTAAATCTTGTGTTTTATCACCACCGGCAAAGGCCATGTGAAATTCTTGCCCTTGCCTTCTGACCCAAATATCCAATTTTTTAGATAAAGCATTAACAACAGACACACCCACACCATGCAGGCCACCGGAAAACTGATAGTTGTCATTAGAAAATTTTCCCCCTGCATGTAAGCGAGTTAAAATCAGTTCAATACCGGGTATTTTTTCTTCTGGGTGACTATCAACTGGCATACCACGACCGTCATCCTTAACCGATAAGGAACCGTCTTTATGCAATACAACATCAATACGCCGAGCAAAGCCTGCCATCGCTTCATCAACACTATTATCAATGACTTCCTGCCCCAGATGATTGGGTCGTTCTATCTGGGTATACATGCCAGGACGTCTTTTTACTGGCTCAAGACCATTTAAAACTTCAATATCCTGTGCATCATAGGAGTTGCTTGCCATTATTTAACCTTAGATTTTAAATTTTAATTATTTATACTATTTAGATTTTCGTACACAATACAAAATGTTATGCTTTTTTTATAGTCTTATTAGACTTCCTGAATATCTATGATAGTTTATAGTGGATAAACAGGACGTGCTATTTTTTGTCTATAGAGAGGCATCATCTTAGGTGCTAATGCCTTGAGTGTTTTTTGGCGGTTACCCGGTGCTGGATGAGTGCTCATAAATTCTGGTGGTGTACTACCACCTACCTTGCCCATTTTTTGCCATAATGTGGCAGCAGCATTGGGGTTATAGCCTGCCCGAGCGGCCAATTCAATACCCATACGATCCGCTTCTGTTTCTGCCGTTCGGCTATTAGGCAATTGAATGGCCATAGTCGCAGCCAATGCCGTCCCTGTTAATGCTGCACCGCTGTATTTATTATCATGAACCGCAACGGCGACAGCTACTAAACCGATTTGTGTTGCCAATTGTACCGACATTCTTTCAGCTGTATGATTAGCTAAAGCATGGGAAATTTCATGCCCCATAACCTGAGCAAGCTCATCATCAGTTGGTTCTACTTTATTAAGCAAACCAGTATAAACAGCCATTTTACCACCTGCCATACACCAAGCATTGACTATTTTAGGATCATCAATCACTTTAACACTCCATTCCCAATTGCGAGTATGGGGATATTGCTTGATGGCTTGGCTAATAATACGTCCCGTAATAAGTTTGACCCGTTTAGCAACTAATGGATCAGAGTCTATTTTACCTTTATCATCCAAGGGCTGAATGGTTTTAACATAGGCTTCTTTTGAAGCTGATATTGCCTGCTCTGGGGACACCAGCATAAATTGACTACGGCCTGTTGGGCTAGTCGTACAGCCGGTTAAATTCAAAAAAGCAATAATTGCCACAATGATAATTAAACGCTTCATAAGGTTTCCTTTTTATTTTTAAGATCTTGTCGTAATGGCTGAAATAAGTATTCTAAGCCATTAATTTTAATTTCAAGAACAATGGCCATTAACTGTCCGAGTTCACCCTTAGGAAAGCCTTTGTTAGCAAACCAAATCACATAAGGCTCTGGCAAATCAATGAGTAGTGAACCCGCATATTTACCAAAGGGCATTTTGTATTGAGCTAATGTTAACATCAGCTTGGGTTCACCCCATAGGGTCGTAGTATCATTGTTCATAAACTGTCAATATATTTTACACAAAACAATATGAATGGCGGATTAACTCTCGCTTAAAATAGCTAAGCATTTGTTTTCTCTAGCATATAAAAACAAGGTATATTTTTTGCTACTTGAGTCTAACATCTTAGATATCACTAAATTTTCTGAGTTTGCGCCAGTGTATCAATATATAAATAAATTGTTAAGCCACATATAACGTGTCACTATAATTAAATGATAACCATAATCTCATCACTTATTCTATGGGCTTTCTTTTTACTACCCTCACAGCTCATTGCACAAACACTCTCAGAAGGTACTCCCACAATAAAAGACCATTCAGGTGATCACTTGGGGGAACCACTGAAGGATTTAAAAAATCTTGCCCAAAGTGGTGATATCGCATCACAAGTTAAGCTTGCCATTGCTTATGAGCATGGTGAAAACGTGTCAAAAGACGAACAAAAGGCAATCCAATGGTATTGTAAAGCAGCGCTAAAGAACTCAATTGATGCTCAGGTCAATCTTGCTTGGATGTTAATGAATGCCAGAGGTGTCAAAAAAGATGAGGCACAAGCAGCTTATTGGTTTAAAAAAGCCGCACATTCTGGTGATACTTATGCGCAAAAAATGTTACCACGACTGGTTCAGGATATACCTGAGAAACAAACACTCTGTGTCCAACCCCCTAAAGCTTATTGGCAGACAAAACAATGTTCTATCCCTTGTCAGAAAGTGGTTACTATAGTTAAGCATCTTGCTAATAAGTATAAAATAGATAGCCAGCTAGTTTTAGCCATTATCCAACAAGAGTCTAAATTTGATGCCAAGGCTCAGTCTCACAAGGGTGCAATGGGACTGATGCAATTGCGCTCAGCAACAGCAAAACGTTTTGCTATTACAGATATTTGGGATACCAAACAAAATATCACCGGAGGGATACGTTATTTATTATGGCTATTAAAACACTATCAGGGGGATGTAAGTCTCGCTCTAGCCGGTTATAATGCCGGTGAACAAACAGTGGATCGCTATAAAGGCATTCCACCTTATAAAGAAACACAAAATTATGTTTCCCGTATCATGACATTTTATGGTAAAACACATCATCCAATTCCATCATCAATAGGATCAGCAACAGGAAGTACTATTCATGAGTGACACTTATTGCATTTTTCCTAATCATTCTAAACAGGTTATATAAAATCACCCTATGACATGCTCATTTCAGAACCCTATTACGATTATCTATCATGGCAACTGCCCCGATGGTTTTGCCTCAGCCCTAGCTTTTCAGTTATTTATTCAAGAGCAAGATAACTATACAAGCCTAAAAAATAACATTACTTTTCACAAAGGTATTCATAGTACACTGCCTCCTGATTGTACAGGCAGAGAAGTTTATATTCTTGATTTTAGCTATAAACGTAAAGACATGGCACAACTTTGTCAGCAAGCAAAGAAAGTCACCATTATTGATCATCATATCAGTGCATTAAATGATCTTAAAGATTTGGATAAAGAATATAGTAATATTAATATTCACTTTGATATGGAACAGTCTGGAGCCGTATTAACTTGGAAGTTTTTTCACCAGACTCCTGTGCCACAATTATTTAAACATATTCAAGACAATGACTTATGGCAGTTTGAATTTAAACAAACAAAAACCGTAATATTAGCCATTATGTCATATCCTATGGAACTGGACTTATGGGAACGTTGGCTAAAAGACGAGACTTCTTTAGAACAATTACAAGCCGAAGGACTGATATTAGAACGTCAAATAGACAAACAAATCAGCCGTTACAAACAAGCTGCCCGCATAGGTACTATTGCCGGTTATCAAGTGCCTGTAGTAAACTCTCCCAATAGCATTGGTAGCGAGTTATTACACCAACTTAGCGAAGGTTACCCCTTCGCAGTAGCTTATGAAGATAAGGCCAACCGACGTGTCTGGCAATTACGATCCGGTGGTGACAAAGCAATTGATGTTGCTACAATAGCCCAAAAATTTGGTGGTGGTGGTCATAAACACGCCAGTGGTTTTAGCACCAAACTCCACCCAATTAGCATCTCTGACATTTCTCTGGATTGATAAATCACTTTAGCATCCATGCCAAAGTGACTTCTCCTACTAAATACAGATCAATCAATACGTTGAGCTTATTTTCAAGATCATCTTATCCAGAGTTCAGCTTATTTATTTAAGATTATTAATAAGAAATAAGTTGTATCTTGAAAATAGCTCAGCCTAAACAAAATGCATGATATTAATCAATGACCTAGAATTAAAAATTCACTACATTGACATAGCCAATAAAAACCATTCATAAAACGAGTATTTAATGTGCTAAATAGTATAAAAGCCATCAGCTTTGGTATTCTCACCATCATTATCTTAGGTTTGGTGAACCAACTTATTCTTATTTTATCTCTGGTTGCTTATACCGAATTGGCTAAAACATATTCTGTTTTACAGCCTTGGTCACAAGTATTCACTTACGCTCTAGGTGCTTTAGGGTATTTTATTGTTATGTTTTTTGGTGGCCTAACAACATCGGCAATAGCGCAGACACACCCTTACATAAAATCAATAATTGCCGCTTTTCTCGGCAGTAGTTTTTCACTTTATTTATCACTCAAAGATGAGATTTTTACCCCAATTGCACTTATTTTTATAGTTTTTGGCATCCTATCAACACTCTTTGGTTGCTGGGCTTGGAAGCAATGGAAAAATAAAACGGTTCAGCAAAAATATGCTACCACAACGCCATCTGTCAACACGTATAAAAGCTAATATATGAAAGTAGACCATAGCCCTATTTCTGAAAAATTATTACTCAATGCGATTACCACCGTGCTGTCTCATTATATAACAGAAACAGACCCTTATATTCTTTTCAACGGCCTATTAGACACTTTATTAGACATTACCGAAAGTGAATATGGTTTTATTGGTGAAATTTTCTTTACCAAAGAGAAACAACCTTTTATTAAAAGCTATGCCACCACAAATATTTCATGGAGCGAAGAAACCCAATGCCTATATGAGAAGACCAAACGCAATGGTATGATCTTTTCCAAACCAAACTCATTATACGGTGCTGTTATTAAAACTGGACAATTAGTCATTTCAAATGCTCCAGCATCTGATCCTAGACGTTACGGCTTACCCAAAGGACACCCACCACTTAATGCATTTATGGGTATTCCCTTTTACGGCGGTGGTGAATTACTTGGTATGGTAGGACTTGCTAATAGAGGATCAGGCTATCATAAAATATTGGCTGAATCATTACAGCCCTTTCTCATCACTTGTGGCAATTTAATACAAGCTTATCGAAACAACCTTAAACATCAACAAGTTGAAACCGAGCTCAATAAATACAAAAAACGGTTATTGATCCTTGATAAGAGTACTGACTTAGATTCAGGCTATTGCTTTAACCATTCACCACTACGTCTCACCAAAGAGCAACACACGATTTCATTAACCCGTAAAGAACTAAAATTACTGGAAATTTTAATTATTCACGCTAACGTACCTTGTCCTCGTTCATTAATTGAAGAGCATATTTGGGCTAATGTTATTGTAGGGGAGTCATCACTACGCTCTCTACTACGTCGCCTGCGTAATAAATTACCTGAGATAAGCATTAAAACCATCTCCGGCGTTGGTTATATGTTAAAAATAAATAATAGATAACCTGAGTTCTAGATAACTGAATGAGTAAGGTATTGATTAGCCTGCATTTGTTACAGAAGTCGCCGTGAATACATCCTTGTAGGCTTCACTTTGGCATCCATGCCAAAGAGACTTCTTCCACAACTACAGGCTAATCAACACTCTGAAGTTATTTTTAAGATCATCTTATCCAGAGTTCAGGTTAGATAGCTACTAATCAGGGCTTATACATTCCTTATTAAGACAGTTTATTTATCACAAAAAAATCACCAACAAAGCACCCTCTTATCACAATACTGCTCATAAATAATGATACGATATTCATTATCTTAACTCACTTTATACACGGTTATTGTTAATAACCGCATGGAAAAACCCAGCAGATGGCATATTCACAAAAAACTCCACGAGAAAAAATAAGGATCATAACCCGAAGCAGTTTTTTTCTACTGTTTATTCTGGCTCCTTTTTTAGATATTTTTCGTTTAGATCTCACCCTAGGGCATTTTATTATTTTTGGTCAACCTTGGACCTTGGGTTTAGAAAGCTTTCAACACGGTCAAGGAGATGCAAGCTCCGCAGCCATAACCCTGCTAACACGAGCATTTTTACCTGTTATGACATTTATTATCATTATCGCCATTATCATCTGGAAAATGGGGCGTATCTATTGTGGCTGGTTGTGCCCACATTTTTCTGTGGTAGAAATTTTTAATGATATGATGCTCAAATACCTTGGGCGAGTCACACTCTGGGAAAAAGCCAGCAAAAAAACACGGGGGGCTTTGCCTTGGCTATTGGTCTTTTTTTCTTGTGCACTCATGGCCTTTGTCTGGGCCTTTAGTTTATTAAGCTATCTATTGCCACCTAAAGAACTCATTCCTGACTTATTACAGGGTGATTTAGGTGCTGGAGCAACTCGCTTTTTATTGGTTGCCAGCACAATTTTTACGCTTGATTTTTTCTTTGCCCGTCACTTATTTTGCAAGTATGGTTGTGCCGTAGGCTTATTTCAGAGTCTTATCTGGATGGGCAATAGCAAAGCAATGGTAGTCAGTTTTGACAAATCCCGAGCCAGTTTATGTCAATCATGTGATCGAGAATGTGACCGAGCCTGTCCTATGCGTCTACACACTCGTAGTATCAAACGAGCAAAGTTTACCTGCACACAATGTGGTCAATGTCTGAATACCTGTGATGAAGTACAAAAAGATAATCCTGATGGCCGAATTATTAACTGGGTTACCAAGGAAAAAGCACAGGCAGTGGATCGCAATGCACCGGCTTTTGAACTAAGTCGGATTAAGAAAACCTCTTAGGTAGAATTATTTAACGACTCAGCTAATATCCGTATCAAGTAGAAAATCCCATATTTCAGGGGGCGCTCAAATACATCTTTGTAACGCTTTAATGAAAACATCCTTGTTTTCATAACCCCCTGCGACATGGGAATAGCAACCTAATACTATGGACGTGGAATAGCTACACTAAGTAGTGACGAATTATTTAGCTTGATCAGTTCATTTTTTGTTCTTAGACACCCTACTAGCCTGTTTTTCTGGTGCTTCTTTGAGCAAGTTTTTGTCTGCTAATTTCTTTTTATCATTACTTTTTTTGAGATAGTCCGCTGTTCTCTTTCCTGCTTTGGTTAATTGCTTTTGTATGGGCTTATGGATCATTCTTTCTAGAAATAAGCCTAACTTTATCAATACAGCCGATATTTTTTCATAAATCCATGTCAGGTATTTTTTTATAAAGGGAATTTTTTCTAATAACTTTAATATCCATGAAAATACAAATATTTCTAATACGGGAGCTAACCATGTTGACCAGAGGTACACCGTAAAAAAATAGATCACTTTTGATCCTAGTAACCAAAGTGATTTAAAAAAGCCAATAATCAGTGTTTTAATACCAATAAAATTTAACACATTTGACAAGCCCGTCGCATAACTACCCAGTACAGTCACAATAGATACAGGGATAAACAACAACACTTTTTGTTTCAAATCAAATTGTTGCCACCATTGCTTTGCTGGCTCAATCACATGAGAAAAATAGTGTGCTTTTAAGTTAGTGGCAATAATATTATCAATGATATAACGTTTAACCCCAATAAATAGAAGCTTTAATGTTGTTAAGCCTAGGACAAATTTTTTCATAGATAATAAAAAAGCAATTATCATCAAAGGGATTTTAGTCTTTAAATACAAGAGCGTATTCATAAGGAAGGCACTGGCAACATCGTACCAGTAAATCGACTCCTGACGAAGCATGCCATAAATAAGCAAGACTAAAATAATTAGGCTCAGTAGGTACAATGTTTTGCTTAACATAATGTCACCTATTTCTTGTATAAGCGATAGCGCTTAACAAGTTGGGAGAGGTAAGAACCTTTTTGCTTTATATAAGGTGTCATACGCTCTTTTAACATTATTTTTAAAACAGTTTTAAGCACGATTAATTGCTTTTTTATCTGTTGCTTAGTTATTTGAAGTTTTACCACAATGGCTTGATATAAGTGTGTATTTTTCGCCCAATTAATAAACTGATAAGGGTAGTCAATAAACCAGTATGCCAATAATTTTTCTTTTGCCGCACTGAATACACTGACCACAGGAATGGCCATCAAGATCTTAAAGATATAGAAGGTAACTCCCCAAACCAGCTGTCCTGATATAAAAAAATGACCGGCAGTAATAGCCATAAGCTCCATAGCGAGAAAAGGCAATAAAAAAATTAATAGTGCACTCAAAGAACCGGCATCATTAGATAAATAGCAGTCAAATCGAGCAAAGAGCCGAAGTTGTTGAAGTTTTTTATAAATCGGGAGGGCAAAGCGATACCAGACAAGCTCTTCAAAAAAAATAAAACCTAAAATTAGAACTGTTTCAATAAATTTAAGTAGTTTCTTCATTCTTATGAGTAAGTCTTATTCTGATGACTTTGTCTCATCCGCAGTGGTTGGTTTCCCTTTGATAATATCCAAAGAAATAAAGATGGATATGGCGGGAATAAATAATATGACCCATAAAAATAAAAAGGAGTAAATACTGCCTCCCCCAGCTAGAGTGATGATGGCAGAGATTACGATATCTAATAAGATTGATTTGCTGGCAAGGTTCATTGTATCCTTCTTCGTGTAAACGATTCATATAAGTGTAAACAATAGCGAATTTATAACAGAAACTACAAACAAAAAGCAATCAGTAAAAAGCTGCTTATCAAATTAGCCTGTTAATTAATGTAAAAATACAGCACAAAAAATCTGTTTATATTTGCTATATGTCTCGTATTTTGATATATATTCACATCTTTTTTAAAAATCAGGCTGGAGTCCAATCGATGCCAACTAATAAAAGCACAAAAACAAGTGCTATGGATGCCTTTGAACCTTACATGGAACAAGAAGGCGAAGAGTACATGAATGAAAAGCAGCAGGTGCATTTTAGTGCAATTCTGCAAGCTTGGAAAAAAGAGTTAATGGAAGAAGTCGACAAGACGGTTACGCATATGAAAGACGATGCCACTAACTTCCCCGATCCAATTGATCGTGCTTCTCAAGAAGAAGATTTTGCTCTTGAACTGAGAACCCGTGATCGTGAGCGTAAACTCATTAAAAAAATTGACGAGTCTCTAAAAGCAATGGACTCAGAAGAATACGGTTATTGTGAAACCTGTGGTGTTGAAATAGGCATTCGTCGCTTAGAAGCCCGTCCTACTGCCACCCAGTGCATTGATTGTAAAGAATTGGATGAAAGAAAAGAAAAAACCGGCTAAGTTTTTTCTAATCTTTAACAAACCTGATCATGTTTGGCTCATACAAGTGCTATTGGTGAGACTAAGCATGATTATTGTTTAATACCCTTCTTTCTCGCCTGTCTATAGCAAGCTTATGATTATGCTGTTTTTGTCTTCTGTCTTCCTGAACTTTTAATTGATTTTCATCGGCAAAAGCAAGTAGAAAGGCATAGGATTCTGGTGAAATTGTGGCTAGATTCCGCTCCACAACCAGACAATTTACACCATTAATTCGACAAGGCTGGGCACTTTTGCAATAGCTCAGACGCTGATCATCACCAAAACTTGCTAAGGTCGTTGCGAGACGTTCACACCAATCACTGGGTCTAAACTTATTGCCATCTTCTTTAATACCTTCTATTATTATTCTCTCAGATGCTACTGACATAAATGCCCCCTTTATTTAACATCATAAACAACTTGGCGTTTTGTAAACACAAATTATTATTATTATAAATTTCTTACTTAATTAGCCTTACTTAACTACTATAGTTCACTCTTTGAAAAAAACAAATTCTCAACACATTCCTTATCAAGAGCATTATCGAGGGCGTTTTGCACCCTCACCTTCTGGAGAGCTACACTTTGGTTCTCTGCTGGCAGCAATGGCAAGCTACGCAGATGCTCGGCATCATCAGGGAGACTGGTTAGTACGCATAGATGATATTGATAGTGCTCGTGTTGTTGCAGGCTCTGACAAACATATTTTAAGCACTCTAGAAGCCTGTGGTTTTCAGTGGGATGAAGGTATTGATTACCAAAGCCAGCATATTGAGCGTTATCAACACGCTCTGGATTTATTACAGCAAAATCATCAATGCTATCCATGCACTTGTTCCAGAAAACAGCTAAAAATACAGGGCTATACTGGGATTTACCCCGGTTTATGTCGAGCCAATGATTGGGCTACAATGAAGCATAATAATTATGCCATTCGCCTTAAGGTATCCAATAAACAGATGGGGTTTACTGACCGTATTCAACAAGAGCATCAGCAAATACTCAGTCAGGATGTGGGAGATTTTATTATCTATCGACGAGATCAGGTGTTTTCTTACCAACTCAGTATGGTCGTTGATGATTTTTACAGTGGTATCACACATGTTGTCCGTGGTTATGACTTAGTAGATTCCACAATCAAGCAAATGTATTTACAGCAATTACTCGGCTACCCAACGCCTATCTATGCTCATATTCCTTTAGCGATAAGTCCTCAGGCATTAAAACTGAGCAAGCTGAGTCAGGCAAAAAAAATCACTTGCGATCTCAAAACATTAGTGCAGGCGGCTCAATTTCTTGGTCAAAAAATACTAATAGATACTGATTTTGAAAATAAGAATGACTTTTGGCAGTATCTTATTCGTCATTGGGATATAAACACAGTGCCAAGGATGGAAAAACAGATGGTTTTGTATTAATCTAGCTTCTTAACTCATGAATCATTTATTCATACCTAGGTATTTAAGGGGATATCAGTGACCAATACCAGCATACAAACAGATGCACACAACAATCATGCCTTTATGGAGAAATTTCATGGTAAATTGATTGGCATCCTGCGTTGGGAACAACTTGATGAACTCTGGCAAACACTAAAATCCCAACAGACTGACAACTGGTATATTTATCACATTGGCGAACCACCTCCACAGAATTTTTGCAGTACAGATAAACTACTGCACTTTATCCAAGAAATTGACACACTATTGAAACACGATCATGAACACGACTATTGTGGCATTGTCTACGTGGATAATAAAAATACTCCCAGTTTTATTAAGATTTATGACCCCAATAACTTAGGCCATGTCTGTGGCTCCAGTGGCGCACCACCCCCTCTTCCGGGATGGATATTAAGTCAGGCATACCCCATTGATTTAGAAGCAACTATGGCTCCCACAGGCAGTCGCAAACGTTGGTGGCAAAAAGTATTTAGTTAATAAACAATCACTGACAATTCATCTTTCGTATTGACATTTTATTACACACACTTAAAGGAAAGCACATTATGGCTGACGATAAAGTATATCCAATCCCACAAGCAGTTGCTGATAATGCTTATATCAACGAAGACAAATACCAGACAATGTATGAACAGTCTATTAATGATCCGGATACATTTTGGGGCGACATGGCTGAGCAATTTCTCAGTTTTTCTAAGCCGTGGGATAAAGTCAGTAATTGGCATTATGCCGATGAACAAGGCAAACCGGATGTTGATATTCAATGGTTTAGTGGCGCTAAGCTGAATGTGACCTACAACTGCATCGACCGCCACTTAGAAACACGTGCCGATCAAACCGCCATTATTTGGGAAAGTGATGATCCCAATAAGTCCGATACCATCAGCTATCAACAACTGTCAGACAACGTCAATCGTTTTGCCAATGTGTTAAAATCACGTGGGGTCAAAAAAGGCGACCGAGTGTGTATTTATATGCCCATGATACCAGAGGCAAGCTATGCGATGTTGGCTTGTGCTCGTATTGGTGCGGTACATTCTGTGGTCTTTGGCGGTTTCTCACCCGAAGCCATTAAAGACCGTATTTTAGACTCTGACTGCCAGATTGTGATCACGGCCGATGAAGGCATCCGTGGTGGCAAATCTGTGCCTCTAAAGAAAAATGCGGATAAAGCTGTTGCCCATTGCCCCAATGTCCACACCGTATTGGTCATTCAACACACCAAGGGTAGCGTTGACTGGAACGACAAGCACGATGTCTGGTATCACGAAGCGGCTGCCAAGGTTGATACTCAATGTGAGCCAGAAGAGATGGACGCAGAAGATCCACTTTTCATCCTCTATACCTCAGGCTCCACCGGCAAACCTAAGGGTGTTTTACACACCACAGCTGGTTATTTGCTTTATGCAGCCGTCACCCATAAATACACCTTTGATTATAAAGACGGTGATATTTATTGGTGTACGGCCGATGTTGGCTGGATCACAGGGCATAGTTATATTGTTTACGGGCCACTAGCTAATGGTGCCACTACATTAATGTTTGAAGGCATCCCCAGTTATCCCGATGCCTCTCGTTTCTGGCAAGTAGTCGACAAACATAAGGTCAATACCTTCTATACCGCACCAACTGCCATTAGAGCCTTAATGAGTGAAGGTGATGAGCCAGTGAAAAAAACCGACCGCAGTAGCTTACATCTACTCGGTTCTGTCGGAGAGCCTATTAACCCAGAAGCATGGGAGTGGTATTACAATGTGGTCGGTGATGCTAACTGCCCTATTGTTGATACTTGGTGGCAGACAGAAACCGGTGGCTTTATGATCACTCCCCTACCTGGTGCCGTTGCCCTAAAACCCGGCTCAGCTTCACGCCCCTTCTTTGGTGTTAAACCCAATTTAATGGACACTGATGGCAATATTATTGCTGATGGTCCTGCATCGGGTTCCCTAGTGATCAGTGCCAGTTGGCCTGGTCAAATGCGCACAATTTATGGCGATCATAAGCGCTTTATTGAAACCTATTTCTCAACTTACCCCGGTCACTATTTTACCAGTGATGGTGCTCGTCGTGATGAAGATGATTATTATTGGATCACCGGCCGAGTGGATGATGTTCTCAATGTTTCTGGTCACCGTCTGGGTACGGCAGAAATTGAAAGCGCATTGGTTCTACACAGCAGTGTTGCAGAAGCGGCTATTGTTGGCTACCCCCATGACATCAAAGGACAAGGCATCTACGCCTATATTACCTTAGTCAAAGGTGTCGAAGCTACGGATGAGCTAAAAGCCGATATGGTCAAGCAGGTTCGTAAAGAAATTGGTCCTATTGCCACCTTAGACTTTGTTCAATGGGCACCGGGCTTACCTAAAACTCGTTCTGGTAAAATTATGCGCCGTATTTTACGCAAAATTGCCAGCAATGAGCTAGACAATATGGGCGATACCAGCACCTTGGCTGATCCTAGCGTAGTTGAGCAGCTTATTGAAAACCGAGAAAATAAATAAGCATAAGTTTCGTATTTAATTAACTCTTTTTAATTACTAAGCTTACTTATTAAATGCATCAAAACATCTGGTCTAACACACCCGTTAGACTAGATATTTTATTGTACTGAATAAAGACTTAAGATAACTGATCTAGTAACGTATTGATTAGCCTGTATTTGTTACAGAAGTCGCCGTATATACATCCTTGTAGGCTTCACTTTGGCATCCATGCCAAAGAGACTTCTTCCACAAACACAGGCTAATCAACACTCTGAATTTATTTTCAAGATCATCTTATCCCGAGTTCAGGTTAATTAAGATCTAAATCATCCATTCCGCTATCAATAGGTTCAATCGTATCGCTACTGACTGGTGTACTATCAGACATTGCATTATTAATAAGAGAACCTGCTACAGTCATTTCTAACAAAGCCGAATCGTCCTCTTTCTTAGTTGCTTTATTGTTACGTTTATAGGACTTCCTTTTCTTTTTTCCTTCATTTTTAGAACCCAACATACCCAGCACAAGAAAAAATATTATTAGCCATAGAAACCACGACATAATGAACACTCCTATTTTAATAACGATCTAATATCAAGATGATAGCTAACCCACTTTACAATAAAAACACGAAAACATCACTATTCACTTTACATCCATCTGTTTTAGGTCTAAAAATTGCATAACTTAAAACCAATACAGTAAGCCATTTTTAAACATTTTATAAGCACTCTTATTATGGAAAAAATCAGCCAACTCAGTACCGTTAAACTGGACATTCTCGTTGCCGAAGCCATTGGAGTGGATGTCTTTTATCCTGATAATCACAATAAACTCAGCTACACACCAAGAGCAGGTCTGGCGCCAAGGGAATGGGCTCCTAGTCGTTTTTGGTCACAAGGTGGACCACTTATTGAGCAATATAAAATGGACTTAAATTGGGGATGGGAAGAAATGAGTGAATGGACAGCCTCCATAGAACCGGATATCAATGTTCAAGGAAGTACCCTACTTGAAGCCGCTATGCGAGCCTTGGTGTGCTTGAAATTGCCTGACTTTATTGATAGCTCATCATAAAAATACCATCATTCGTCAGCCAATGCCATGCATTCCTGATGACGAAAACAGTCAATGGTATGGTCATTAACCATACCAACACCCTGCATATAAGCATAACAAATCGTGCTGCCAACAAACTTAAAGCCTTTTTTCTTCAAGGCATTACTCATCTGATCCGATTCATGACTCGTTGCAGGTACGTCCGCAAGGCTTGCCCAATGATTTGTTTTTACTTTGCCGTCAACAAATTGCCAGATATAGTCTGCAAATGAGCCATATTGAGCTTGAACATCCAGAAACAAACGAGCATTAGTAATGGTTGAATTCACCTTAAGACGATTGCGAATAATCCCAGCATCCTGTAACAGCAAAGCCACTTTTTGCTCATCATAGTCGGCGACTTTATGGGCATCAAAGCAGTCAAATACCTGTTGATAATGCGCCCTTTTCTTAAGTACAGTAAGCCAACTTAAGCCTGCCTGCGCACCTTCCAAGATCAGCATTTCAAATAAATGCTGATCATTTCTACTGGGCACACCCCATTGCGTGTCATGATAGTCCTGATACAAGTCATCATTGGTACACCATTCACAGCGATGTTTCATAAATTATTAACCTGTATTATAAAATTGTGAGGATAAAGCTAAAGTTGATTGTCACATGGACGCTAAAAGAGCAACCGAAGTTAATTATCGTAAAGGACTGGACATGGATATCTCTGGAGTACAAACAACTGCAATCGCTTCTAGCGTGGGTCAAAATGATGTTGCTGGTATTGCGGTGCTAAAAAAAGCAATGGATATTCAAGAACAAACGGCAATACAACTGATTGAATCCATTCCTAAGCTACCGGATAATGTTGGCAATACTATCAACATTAAGGTCTGAGCACAAAAACTCTAAGCATAAAAAGAAAGTATGCAAAAAATAATAGCATCCAGTAAACCATCTCAGGTATATACTGGATGTTTCCAGCCTTAAGCATTCCTAAGCTAAGTCATCATCGGCAACAAAGTAAGTCGGATCTTCAATGACATTCACCTCACATAAGCCCCCTGCTTTTCTCAATAACTGTCGACATTCTGGACTGACATGCCTAAGGTGCAAACGTTTATCGGCACTGAGATAGCGCTCGGCTAAGGTATCAATAGCCTCAATGGCTGAGTGATCGGAGACACGAGAATATTTGAATTCAACCACCACATCATCTGGATCATTTTTGGGCTCAAACAACTCTTGAAAATTATGTACCGAACCAAAAAATAATGGCCCATGCAATTCATACACTTTTGAATCCTCATTATCACGGGTAATGTGAACTGTAATATGCTTAGCATGATTCCAAGCAAAGACCAAGGCGGCAATAATAACACCAATCAGCACGGCAATAGCCAGATTATCTGTAATCACCGTAATGGCTGATACAGAAATTAAAATAAAGGCATCTGATTTTGGAATTTTGCCTAAAATACGAAAGCTTGACCATTCAAAGGTACCAACCACCACCATAAACATTACCCCAACCAAGGCTGCTAAGGGGATTTTTGCAATCAACTCTGAGGCAAACATAATGAAGCTTAGGAGAAACAGCGCAGCAGCAATACCTGAAATCCGACCGCGACCACCAGAATTGACATTAATCATTGACTGACCAATCATGGCACAACCACCCATACTACCAAAAAAACCACTGGTGATATTGGCAATACCCTGACCAACACATTCTTTATTACCTTGACCACGAGTTTCTGTCATTTCATCAATAACAGTTAAGGTTAATAGCGACTCTGTTAAACCAATGGCCGCAAAGGCCAGTGAATAAGGTAGAATAATAATGAGTGTTTCCCAAACATCACCCATAGATGACATGGGGATCACAGGCAGATGAAATTCAGGAAAACCACCCGCAATAGAAGCAATATCACCCACTGTGCGAGCTGGTAGGTCAAAGGCAATTACCAAAGTTGAGACCACTAAAATACCCGCTAACGGTGCAGGAATTGCCTTGGTGTATTTGGGTAAGAAATGGATAATCAGCATGGTTAATGCAATCAAGGCAAGCATTGTCCACAGTAAACTGCCTTGCATCCAAACCAGAGTACCCGCATTTTGCGGATCAGGAATTTTAAACTGACCAATTTGTGCCAAGAAGATCACAATAGCCAAACCATTGACAAAGCCCAACATCACTGGATGGGGCACTAGCCGAATAAACTTACCTAAACGCAAGACACCAAAGACAATTTGAATTAGGCCCATAAGAATGACCGCAGCAAAAAGATATTCAACCCCATGAATCACGACCAGCCCCGTCATAATAACCGCTAGAGCACCCGTCGCCCCCGAAATCATCCCCGGACGGCCACCAATTATTGCGGTAATCAAACCCACTATAAAGGCCGCATAAAGCCCCACCAAAGGGTCTACCTGAGCAACAAAAGCAAAGGCAATCGCTTCAGGAACCAGTGCCAGAGCAACCGTTAGACCTGATAAAATCTCAGTTTTAACATTACAAGGTTGCCCTTTTGCGCATAGATCAATCATAGAAAATCCAGAGAAGTAAGAGTGTGTATACAAGAATATGAAAGGTATTCCAGCTCAAGCAATGATAGAGGCTATTAGGATACCAAAAGAGGTGGCGCATTATATAGAAATCAGAGCGAATATTCCAGCATTATAAAATACTAATTTTATTAACATCTACCACTCAAGTAGCGTATAAGTTAAATTGTGACAATGTAAAAACAAGCGTCCAATCACATTATTTCTTTAGCTTAGTTGCATTTGTGTCAGCCTAATCCAATAACTCACACCCAACACCAGCACATTATCATTAAAATCATAATAGGGGTTATGTAATGATGCACTCTCACCATTGCCTATTGAAATATAGCACCCTTTGGTTTCATTTAATAAAAAAGAAAAGTCTTCTGAGCCCATACTAGGGGGGCAATTAGCAATAATATTATCACTACCAACCAAATCCATTGCAGCCAACATAGCCTGTTGTGTTTCTTGTTCTGAATTAATGGTTGAGGGGTAGCGTTTTTGGTAATCAATAATGACTGTTGCACCGTAGGCTGCACAAATTGAGTGGCTCATCTGAGTCAATTGTTTAATAATATTATCTTGCACAAGGGGATTTAATGTTCTAACCGTGCCCGATAAATGTGCTTTTTCAGGAATGACATTGTAGCTATCCCCAGCATGAATACGGGTCACAGAAATAACAACAGCCTCTTGAGGATTTTGCTGACGACTGCTAATAGTCTGTATAGCACTCACAAGTTGGGCGGCAATAACAATTGGGTCAATGGTATGATGGGGTGCAGCTGCATGCCCGCCCTTTCCTTTTATAGTAATTTCAAAAACATCATAGGCGGCCATCACCGCCCCACTGCGAATAGCAAATTGTCCTAAGGCTAAACCCGGCCAGTTATGCATGCCATAGATTGCATCAATGGGATATTTTTTAAAAAAACCTTCTTCTACCAGCTTTCGCCCTCCTCCCTCATTCTCTTCTGCAGGTTGAAAAACAAAATAGACGATGCCATTAAAATTTGGGTGCTCTGATAAATATTGGGCTGCACCCAATAGCATCGTAGTATGACCATCATGGCCGCAGGCATGCATCATACCTTTTGTTTTTGAACGATAGTCAAGCTGTGTTTTTTCTTCAATGGGCAAAGCATCTAAATCTGCTCTTAGAGCAATGGTTTTATTAGCATCTCCCGCACGAATAGATGCAATAACAGCCGTACCAGCCATTCTGGGGTACACCTTGACACCAAAACTCTTTAATTTCTGTTCAACATAGTTTGATGTTCATTAAAAGCAATCTCTGGTATCTGGTGCAATTCATGCCGCCACTGGGTTAATTGGGCTTGCCTTTTTGCAATTTCGGTAAGTAATATCATTTACCCTCCTATTCTTTACTGCTGTGCATTTGTGACACTCTGGATAAGCCCCATAGACCAATTGAAACACCAAACATAAACAATACCCATAAAATCATACTATCGTTACTCTCTACAATCATAAATTTATCCAGAAAAATAGCAATGGCGGCGATAAGACCCAGTAATACTTGAAAACCTGAGGCAAATTGAATCATCCATTGTTGCCTCTTAAATGTTGATATTTTACTCATTAGGCCAATACTGCCTAAAAAACCAATCATATAGAGTAACCAAAAGGCAACATTGGAACCTTTTATTACCAATCCAAAGCTAATAAACAGCAGTGAAATACCACTAGCCATAGACAGCAATAATAAGAACAATGCAAAAAAATGAAACATAATGGATAATCCCCTATCTTTTTACTGCTTTATGTTGTTTGATTTTCAAGTTAACCAGTATTTTTACTTTTTCAAAGCTGTTAGCATCAAGTTCTTGTAAATCAATGAGTACTAAATCACTTGCTTGATGAGCCTTATGTTCAATAATAATATGTTGCTTATCGTTATAATAGACCTTATTAATCTCTGACCATTTTATTTGCTCGTTAAAATGCTGAATATTGAATAGGGTAATTTTGTCCTTATCCATCACGATTTTATAAACATACAGGTTAATACCACCCATTAAAAAAATAAAACTAACCGTAAACAGCACTCCCGGCCAAAAGCTATAGCGATACTGTTTGTATAATCGGGTACGCCATTGCTTACTCAGAATAAAGAGTATTAAGCCAGAAAAGAGTAATAACAACATCCATAGTGGTGCATAGCTAATAACAAATTTATCAGCATAAATTGAGAGTTCCATTATATTCCGCTATTTATTTGGCTATAGATAAAATATAAAATTAGAATAACATGCTTAAATAAAGAAATTTACTCCTTTTTAGGCTATTTATTCCTGACATTATGTTCTAAACTCCACTACTTAAGTCTTTTTCACTTTTTAACTTAGGAAAACACACGTGCTTGATTTTATCTTCTTCCATGAAACCCCCATGAAAAAATTTCAAACCTATCTTGAGTCTGAAAATATCCCTTATAAAAACGACACCGAGTTTCAAGCATCTGTTGAAGAAACAGGCTTTACCATTAGCATCGGTGATGACTATGAGCTGGATATTGTAGAAAAAATTGAAGATTATTATGATGAAATGATGGAGCTAAATGCGGAACTTATTGCTGATGAAGAAGACGAAAATGCCATTCAAACAGCGGGGATCACAGTCAACTTATCAGACGGCACAACGGTGATGGCAGATGTTGACCCTAATTTAATTTATAAATTATCCGAAGCATTGACCCCAAAAGAGATATTGGAACTGGTCAATGCCATTGCCAGCGCTGTTGAAAAGCCCGATCAACGCCCGTTATGTAAAAGATAGTTGCTGCAAACCCGTTCATTACAGGTAATAAACGGGTACACAAGTTAATCATTAATGGTCTTAAAAAGCGCCTTTTGTTTATCAATTAATATCTTTGATGACAGGGTAAATGCTGTTTGTAAAACAAAAAGATTGACCATTTCTTGATCATTTTTATTAAACACACGCATTGAGTTATCAGGATCTTTAGCATTAATTAACTGAATCACCCCGATAATTTTCTTAGCAAAATCAAAAATAGGCACGGTTAATAGTGAATAAGTACGATAACCGGTGCTTTCATCAAACTTACGAACACCTGACAAGTTATAGTCTTGCTCATCATACGCATTATCAATAAAGATGCTTTGCTCCGTCAAGACACAATTAACAACCACCATAGAAGAGTTTTCTTCTTTATTTTCTAAATAAATAGGAATATCAGGAAAGCTCATATCAGGTGCTTGTTTTTTAATCTCTAATGAGCGGTTAAGTACCACTTCAAATTTAAGAAACTTGTCATCTGAAATAGAATACAATGTGCCTGCATCCGCATTAGTCAGATCCATCGCGCCTTCTACAACAATTGCCAACTGATTTTGTAAGTTAGTTTCTCTAGAGAGTTTTCGAGAGATTTCATTAAATACTTCTGTGCTATTGGACATTTTTTGCCATCCATACTTGATAAAATTAATTACGCCCTTACGTAGAGTATAACAGATGCTCAATGAGGTTTGTTATAAGAAATTGATCGGATTGTCAAAATCGATCACTGAACCGTCATTCTCTATCAGCAAGATGAATACAGAATGATCATAAATTTAAAATATTGCTTAATTGAAAGGATATTACCATGAAAACATTTGATTTCTCACCACTTTTTCGTTCCGCTATTGGCTTTGATCACCTTTACTCAAGACTCGATCATGCAACACGTACTGCCCAAAGCCAACCCAGTTATCCCCCTTATAATATTGAACTTATTGATGAAGATCAATATCGCATTACGATGGCACTTGCCGGATTTAGTGACTCCGATCTCTCCATCCAGACAGAAAATAACGTATTAACTGTCATCGGCAAACAAACTGAACAAGCGGATAAACGCCAATATCTTCATCATGGTATTGCTGCACGCAGTTTTGAACACCGTTTTCAACTAGCCGATCATGTAAAAGTAACTGCCGCTAATTTACAAAATGGTTTGCTTAATATTGAGCTACTCAGAGAGATTCCAGAAGCAATGAAACCTCGTAGCATTGCAATTAATACCTCAGCCCAAGCAAATACGGCACAACTAAAAGATGCTAGTAGCCAAGCAGCTTAATCTGGTTCTTTACTTATAATTTTATACCAGAAAGGGGCTTATAATAAGCCCCTTTTTCAATTGTGCTTATTTCACAAAAGCACTGCTAGTCTTGCACAGAAACATAAGCCCCTTATTTATATAATTTACCCATACTCATAGATAGGTACTTAAGCATGTCTGAGGCAGGATAACTCTGTATTTACTACGCAAGACGCCGTAAATCCATCTATGGAGGCTTTATTGCCACATCCATGTGGCAAAAACTTCCTCCGTAAACACAGAGTTATCCTTAAGTACCTACTTATGTACCCATACTAAATAAACAACTTTATTTATTCACTTGTTCATTACTTATAAAAAGGATATGACTATGTTGAACTTACAAATGATTAAAGAATTTTTATTATCAATTTTATTGGGTGCCGCTGTCACATCCAGCTTTGCTTTAGTTATGGCACTCATCATCCCAACCCAATGGTTCGGCAGATAAGCGGGTTAACTCAGCCATTTCACCAAATAAAAAATCTTAAGCCCCTCAGAGGATTTTGCTGGCCCTATCACCTCAGCTGCATAATATTTTTTACTATGGTCTTGCTCGGCAATAGCAGCTTCTTTTGTTTCATAAAGAGTAACTACCGTTGAAGCAAATCGGTCTCGCTTTTTCCTTGGGGAGTAAATAACACAGAAATGCTGTTGTGCCACATTCGCCTGAGGATGTGGATCCAGAGAATAACCTTTCATAATAGCCTTATTACTGGTACTAAAATAATTGATGAGGTGAAAACCGTCTGGCCTCTGGTAATTTATCACAATTTTTCATAACACTGGAAAATAATGAATCCGTTGCTTCGGCACCAAGTAAAGCACATAATTCTTCATAAATAAAATCAACAAACTCAGCCATTTGCCCCTGTGATAAATCCTTACAAATCATGATCAAAACAGGTTTATCCATAGATAGACAACATTCTATTACTTTTTCATGTGCTTGAGATTTAAATTTAAGCTGAGGAAGGCCTTTTATCAAGGCATCCCTAAAAGGGAGCAAACAGTCAAGATAATGTTGATTAAGATAACTGATCACTTCATGTAAAACGGCATTAAAAATAATATAGTCATCCGTCATAGTCTCCTGCTGTTGTTTCTCTTTTTTTCGAATACGCTCTTTTTTCTGCTGCAGTGTTGGGATATTTGACTCTGTTGCTAACGTCTTATCAACCCCATTGGGTCTCTCTTTCAGAGGAATATTTTTTAATATAGTGAAACTACGCGCCAAACTATTAGCCAGTTTAAACTGCTCATTAGGATCAATACTGATTTCATCCTTTAGCTTATTAATAAACAAAGGGATTTTGGAGACAAATAATGGACTATCATAAAAAGCCTTGTCCCATAACGTAATCGCCTGCTGGACTTGCTCAGAGGACAGTGTGTTCGCAAAAGCATGTTCAATGGCTTGATGTCTTTTGATGGCTTCTTCTTGAGTGATCACCTTAGTCCTTCCCTGAATGCAATAAATCTTGTTGAAATTCAGGATAGGCTATTTCTGAATGCTCAGTAAAATCAAGCCCCTTTCTTTCTTCTGATGTTTTGACCCGTACTTTCATTACCAAACCCAATAAGGTAAATAGCAACCATGCAGTAGGAAAAGCCCACAAAAAAGCCGTCATAGCACCTAATGCTTGTACGCCTAATTGCCCCACATTAAATAAATCACCCTTATGAAATAAGCCGACTGCTAGCGTTCCCCATGTGCCTGAAAAGGCATGTACAGCAACAGCACCAATAGCATCATCCAAATGAAAATGTTCCATTAGCATGACACCAAAAACAGTAACCATACCAGCAATAAAACCCGTTAACACGGCATATTGAGGGTCCATATACGCACAGCCGGCACAAATTGAAACCAGACCACCCAAACCACCATTAACCGCACTGGTTAATAGCAAAGGTTTTCGCATGGCAAGCAATGTAACAATCGCACCAAATACACCAGCTGAACCTGATAAGTGCGTATTGAGGATAATTTTACCAATACTGGCATTGGCTTCTAACGTACTGCCACCATTAAAACCAAACCAACCAAACCATAAAATAAAACCACCAAGGGCAACCATCGGTAAATTATGCCCATGTATGGAACGAGATTTTTTGCTTGTTGTATTTGCTAAACGCCCCTTATCAAAGCGTCCTAATCGAGGTCCCAAGACGATAACACCAGCAAAGGCACACCAACCACCAATCGAATGAACCACACTGGAACCAGCGAAATCAATAAAGCCAAGAGCCTTTAACCAGCCCATCGTATGACCATCATTACTCCCCCATGCCCAACTGCCATAAACCGGATAAATCAGTGAGCTAATGAGCATCGCACTGATAATATAAGGCCAATAACGTATACGCTCAGCCAGTGCACCACTGACAATCGTTGCCGCTGTTGCGGCAAACATCATTTGGAATAATAGTAGGCTGTAGCCCCACGAACTGGCATTATGTAAGGCAAATTGATTGCTACCAATAAATCCTGTTGGATTATGACCAAACATCAGTCCATAACCAACCAGCCAAAAACCTAAGGCTCCAAAAGCCATATCAATGTAATTTTTCATAATCACATTAACGGAATTTTTTGAGCGTACCATACCACTTTCTAACATGGCAAAGCCTGCTTGCATAAAAAAGACCAATGCCGCAGCCATTACCACCCAAATAGTGTTCATTGACAGTTGTAATTCATCCATATTGAAACCTCATGATGTCCATATTAGTAATTAAAAGAGTGTTAATCGTATTATTTTTGTAACTACTCAGCAACCCACGCCATGCCGGCCAACCATCAAAAAGTAACAGCAGAAATTAACTTAGTAAAGAAGGGTAATACAGTAAGGATAACTCAATCAGATTATGCTTCAAGGTAAATAAATGAGTCATAAATGATGAAGGAGACATCCATTTCCTCTTCATATAAATGCATAGGAATGCACTAATTTTAGTACTATCAATGATAATATAATGGTGAATAAAAAGCCATTTACCCTGTAGGACTAATCCTACAAATAAATAAAAATTAAAATAAGGCTAATAATGAGCCTTGTTTTATTGTACAATTATCAAAATTTAAAGATAAGATCACTATGACCGTTAATTTACCAAAAATTTATCAGGAGCTATCACAATGTCCATCAGACTTGAGTATATCGTATGCAATAAAAACGGTGATGAATTGAATCGTTTTACTATAAAAGCCGAGGCAGAAGCTTATGATTCAGTCATTTGTGCGGCTGAAGACATTAGTTTGCTATTAGAACCTTTGCAAGAAAAACTAAAGCTTAATGATGATCAAGTCTATGCAATATCTGAGCACCTTGCTTTTCAATCAGATGAGGTCAAGTTGGCTCTAAAGCAAATCAAAAAAGTAAAACCTTCTGTCAGCCCAGCAAACAATAAAAAAACAGTTGAGTCAACAGAAGAAAGTGAAAAACAGGGCAAAGTAGCAAACAAGGCAAGTAAGAAATAAAAGTTCCAACAATTCAGATTAAGTCATGCAATTTTCATAATAGAGTAATACAATTGTCTCTTAAAATAGTAGCTGACGAATGACAATTAATTGAACCTAGTCCCTGAACAATTTGAAAAACACCTAAGCATATCCAACAATGCCATCACTGCCATTGATGTTTTAGCTGAGCATACCTCTTTTTCCAGACAGCAGATTAAAAAAATCATGCAAAAAGGAGCCGTTTGGCTCAGCTCTACAGCACAAGCAGGCCAAGGTACAAGCACACAAAGGCTCCGCCGAGCCAGCAAACCACTTAACGCTGGGCAAGTATTACATCTCTACTATAATGCCAAAATTTTAGCGCAGGTAGACTTTAATGCGCAACTCATTGCTGATGAAGGAGACTATAGTGTTTGGTTTAAGCCTTCTGGAATGCCCTCTCAGGGTAGCAAATATGGCGATCATACCGCCATCTACCGTTGGGCTGAAACCCATATACAACCCCAGCGCAATGCATTTTTAGTACACCGTTTAGACAAGGCCACCAGTGGCTTAATTCTTATTGCTCATAGCAAAAAAGCAGCCCGTATGTTATCCAAAATGTTTAGCGAACGAAGCATTCATAAATATTATAAAGCTCTGGTACAAGGTGTACCCAAAAATTTAGAGCGTATTGATACCCCTTTAGAAAATAAACCCGCAATAACAAAAATTTTATCCATAACCCCCTGTCAAAATAACACTCATAGCTTACTTGATATTCAATTACTCACCGGTCGAAAACATCAAATTCGACAACATTTAGCCAAAGAAAACCACCCTATTATCGGTGATCGTTTATATGGCCAAGCAAACAAACAGAGTATTAACCTTTGTTTAAGCGCCTATAAAATACACTTTATTTCTCCTTTTGACAGTCAGGAAAAACACTATGAGTTGAATAAAACATTTTATCCCTCTCTAACTCCAGAACAAGCAATTAATAGCACAGAGTCCTAATATGAAAAAAATTAATGAACGGATCACCCCCGAAGGTAAAATGGATGTTTTATCTAAATGGGAGGTGAACATTCTTCTTAATGCCAGTAAAGAAAAATTTGCCAATGAATTTCGAGCCTGCTCTCTAGCGGTGTTAAATACGGGTAGTAATGAAGACAGCGCCAAGGCAGTGCTGGAACAATATCCTGATTTTAGTATTGAGGTAATTCAACAAGAACGGGGCATTAAATTGCAAATCAATCATGCTCCCGCACAAGCCTTTGTCGATGGCACCATGATCACTGGCATTAAAGAACACTTATTTTCAGTGCTCAGAGACATTGTCTTTGTCGGTAATGAAATTAATGTTAATCCTCGTTTTAATTTAGATAATAGTGAGGACATTACGAATGCCATTTTCCACATATTACGCAATGCTAAAGTGTTAAAAACAGAGGTATTACCTAACCTTGCTGTCTGCTGGGGTGGTCATTCAATTAACCGTGTAGAATATAAATACACTAAAGAAGTCGGTTATCAGCTAGGCTTAAGAGAATTAAATGTCTGTACCGGCTGTGGCCCCGGCGCCATGAAAGGGCCAATGAAAGGCGCTAAAATTGCTCATGCCAAACAACGAATTAATAATGGCCGCTATATTGGCTTGACTGAACCTGGTATTATTGCTGCTGAATCCCCAAACCCTATTGTCAATGAATTGGTTATTTTACCCGATATTGAAAAGCGTCTCGAAGCCTTTGTAAGATTAGGTCATGGGGTTATTATTTTCCCCGGTGGGCCGGGTACGGCTGAAGAAATTCTCTATTTACTGGGCATTTTATTACATCCTAAAAATAAAGAACTCCCCTTCCCTATGATCCTAACAGGCCCTAAAAGCAGTGAAGACTACTTTAAGAAGATCCATCATTTTATTGAAAAAACACTGGGCTTTGAAGCACAACAAAAATATAAAATTATTATTGATGATCCAGCACGGGTTGCTCGTGAAATGAAACATATGATCAAAGAAGTCTCAAAATTTAGACGAAAAACCAACGATGCTTATTATTTTAACTGGATACTGCATATTGATCAGGCTTTTCAACACCCATTTGATCCCAGTCATGAGAACATGAAATCATTGGAACTGCATAACGATCAAGAAATTCATTTACTGGCAGCCAATCTACGCCGTGCATTTTCGGGCATTGTTGCTGGTAATGTTAAAGAAGAAGGCATTCTAGCAATAGAAAAACACGGTAAATTTAAGATCAGCGGTGATAAAGAAATTATGTCCAAACTGGATGATTTATTAGCAAGCTTTGTGGCACAACAACGTATGAAACTGCCCGGAAGTACCTATACTCCCTGTTATGAAATTGTCACATAGGGCTATTATATTAAGCAAGCTCGAACCTGTTCAGCATTTACTGGCTGAACAAGAACATAATCCATCGGGCAATACATTTCCAGTTTAGTGACAAATTGCTGTTCTTGCTTGTTTACAAAAATAATCAACTTAGGATGATAGTCTGGGTACTTTTGTAAGGTAATTAAAAGTGAATCTAAGTTACTAATATGGTTGCTACTATAATTAGTACCGTATTTATAAAAAAATTCTGCCGTAATTACGGCAGGTTGGTGCTTTTTCAAAGCACTCATGGCCTTGCGAATCGAAGGAAACGGCAACTCTTCATAGCCCAAGCCCTCATATAATGAGGATAACTTTGGGTGCATAGGCGATTCGATAATAGAGAAGACTATAGGCTTAGACAATGACTTCTCCCATAGTACCCAAAAAAGTACCCAAAAAATCATATTGGCAATGAAAGACTGGCATTTTCAAAGAAGTATGCTTACGATGAATACCTCTTTGAGAATACCAGTCCTTATTAAAACGAACCTTATCTGAGCGTCTTTTTGCCTTCTCAGTTTTATCATGAACCGCTGACTTTCTCATTAAAGGATGATTAAAAAATGGATTTCGTGGCGGTGAAGCCCCTTTTTTATTTGTTTTTCTTTTCGACATACTATAAGCCTCATTTTATTAGAACCAAGTAGAAAATTTATTTTCAATACGTATATTGAAGGTTAGAGTAACGTTAAAATGTGTGCTAGGAAGTTTGACTAAGACAAAGTGGAGGATTGAGTAATAAGGTAGAAATCAATGACTAAAAATTTAAGCACATCCAGATAATACTATGAATGTGCTTAAATCTAAGCCGTGTAAAACTTAAGCTGTGTAAAGCTTAGCCTTTACATGAACCAGGTAGGTATTTTAATGGTACACTAGTTGCGCCACCGCCACAAACAAAACCACTTAACTGGGTAGGAATATCGCCAACAACAGCAGCAGTACCTACAGCACTTTCAGGTGCTAACTCAACAATCATACCATTAACAAGTGGATCAATATTTTGCGTAGTAACCGTAATCGCACCATTAGCATCTGTATTTACAGCCGAAACATATTGCGTTGTGGTACTACCTTCACCACATCCCCAGTTATTTGCACCAGGAGTAGTACCAGCTCTCGCTGTTTGGTAAATTTCTGAAACTGATGTACGACATTGGCTGGCACCAAGAATGACTTCAGACATTTTCGCTTTAATTACATAATCAGCATAAGCTGGCAATGCAACTGCAGCAAGAATACCAATGATCGCAACAACAATCATAAGTTCGATTAAGGTAAAACCCTTTTGCATTTTTTTCATCATTATAAATCTCCAAAAAATAAATCATTTTATTTGAATTCAGAACATCTCTGTTTCTGTTTTATATAGAAGCAAATTATAAGCCAACTATAAATCAACAACTGAAAAATTATTTAAAAACTTGTTTTTCATGCACTTACATTGTATCAGCTTAATAAGTTATAAGAGTGAGCAGGATTAATTCTATCAATAAGAAATAACATAAATGTCTATTTTGTTATTTCTTATAACAACTATTGTCATAAAATGACAATAGTTATAGTTACTTTACTTCATGATAAAACCAATAGGTTGAGTGGTATTTTTATCTAAAATAAGCGTACCTTGTTCAAATTTGCCTGCTATTGAAAAGAATAAAAGCTGATTATCTTTAATATTTTTATCTATTTTTAATTTTTCAAGCACCTTTTTAGCGGCTGGGTAGTTATTAACAACATAATCCAAACTCTGTGCTTTAGCCTGCCTTATATCTTTACTATGGGTATTGTATGGGCGATAAAATTCAACATGTTCATGCATTCGTTTACCACCATCAAACATTTGAGTAATAATGGCCACTTTTATTTTAGGATCTTTGGGTACTAAATTAAAAATAAGTTTTGGGCGGGCAAAAAAAGCAGTATTAGCAACCTCAGTAGGTACTTTTTCTTGATCAATCGCGGACGCTTGAACCGTAAAAAAGCGATCTTCATTAAAAACAATGTACTGAGGACGTTCACTATAGATGGTATACATACCATAAGAAAGAAAAGCAATTTGCGCAATAAGTATCATACTAATATCAAAAACTAGGCTTTTTTTCCCCGGTTTATACACTATCCCTGTTAATACAGGGCCAGCAACCAAATCAACAAGAAGTAGCACAATAATAATGCGGGCGATCCCTTCTAGTTGAAAATAAGGCTCTGGGTACCAAATAAAAAAGACCATGGATAAAAAAGTAAATAAAACCACTGCACTACCACAAAAATGAACTAAAAAAGCCTTTAATTTTACCATTAATAATATTCCTATTTTGTATACAAGCAACTGCCCACCTATGAACATGTTACAAAGTTAAGTCTACCATCCAAGCATCTGAGCAAGCATTAGACTAGGAAAGGATGTTTGAACCTAAATGGTTTTATTCTAGCATGTTAAAATTCTACTTAAAACTCAAATTATTAGTAAAAATTAGGGCTAATTGTTAACGCAAAAAGCCCTCATTACATTCAGAGGGCTTTGTTTGGTATTGCTTATAATGACGGATTAAAACTCAATATCATCCTTATTTCGAGCCAATGTTTTAGGACCAATGCCCTTAACTTGGTCTAAGTCATCTAAACTGGCAAAATTGCCGTGTTCACTACGCCATTCAATAATGGCGGTGGCTTTTTTGATGCCCACACCATTGAGGCTATCGGCCAAAGCTTCGGCACTTGCAGTATTTACATTAACAGCCTGAGCAATACCGGGGATAGATAGACTTAAAAGTGAGGTTAATAAGATGGCTTTAAAAGTTGATTTAATTATTTTCATAATGGAGTCCTTTTAATAGTTTGACTATTGATTAATACTTAGGTTATTTTTAGTTCCGCTTGTCGTTAATCACTTAACTTGCTAAGTAGTTTATGAAAAAATTGAACTTCTGTATGTCATCCTTTTCTGAAAAATTTGTCAGATTTTTTTGTCACCATTTGTAGGAATAAAGTGACTTTGCATAATATATGTGTAATTAGCCTAATTTTTCTAACTCTTTTCTAATTTTCTTATGTTAGTTACTCCCCATCGGCAGATAGAAAACAGATAAGTACACATCAGATCATTAGGTGCTTGTAAGCTATAAATAAATAGTGGCCAAATTTCTCCGTATATTTATCGCCATCATCCATAACGAGTAGAATTCCCTCCTCTTGATTATTCCATCTTACAGGAGAGATGCCTTCTGCCCTACCAAGTTTTTTAATGCCTTTTATTTTTACTCTGCGTAATTGCTTATCCTGACACAAAGAGCTTCTTTGCCAAAACCATAATTGAGTGGATTTTTTACTATCACAAACACTGCCTGAGAGAATTAAAAAGCCATCTAATTTAGGTATATAAGTCAAATCACGAACACCTGCTCCCTTTAAATTCAGATATATGGGCTTATTTTTTTGTTTTTCTAGCAGCGAGCGATTAAATGTCTTTTTAGATACATCTAACGGGACAATTATCGCTTTATTATTTTTACTCAGAGGACTACGAAAGGCAATTAATAATTGCTCTTGATTAGGATCATGGGCAAGGCCTTCAATATTAAAGCCTTCTTTTTTCTGTACTTTTTTTATTTTTGCTGATTTTTTAAATATGGCATAAGTGTTTAGAAGCCATGTTCTCAGTTCATCAATAACAAAAATTTCTGTAATTTTTTCCCCAGTTAACTGCAAGCGCAATAAACGGCAACGCTTTTTTTTAACTTTCCCATCAGCATCTCTTGAATGGGATGTAATCGCATAAATTTGATCGGATGAGTCAATAGTTAAGGCTTCAAGATCATCAACTAATAACGGTTTAAGGTTAAATGATTTTATTTTCTCAAGGGTATCAAAGGGAGAAAAAGAATTAAAACCATACAAAGTAAATGGTTTATTGCCATCATCATCAGCAACAAGCAGTTGCCCATTAGTCAATTGGATAAGACCACTTGGTTCATAGCTACAAGGAAGTTTTTTTTGTTTAGGCACGGAGATATGACTTATTAGGGTTAAGGTTTATTTAGATAGTTTAATTTGATATTTTTTTGCTAATGCTTCAAGCATCTGCTTATCCTTTTCTTCTATCACCTGTTCAGGGGGTGTTTCCTTAGTAGGTATTTTTTCTTCTTTAAGGTAATCATAGGCTTCCATTATTCGATTTTCTTTCTCATTCCAGATTTGCCCTGGCTTTAAAATAATTTTTTTATTATCCAACAATACAGGGATCTGGTAGTTATAACGCTTAATATAATCAAGTTCAATGCTAATATTGTCACTTAGATTTTGTCCTGAAAAAGTATTGCTATTATTAAGCCAAACTGTCGGCTTGCCACCACTGCGTAACACTAAGCCATGCACTTCTAACACAACAGGTTCCGAATTTAATTGTAAGGTAGGCTGTATTTCTTCATTTCTTTTTTGGTACTGCTTATCATTAAATTCACTACGGCGTTGATTAAGAAGATCTCGAGACTCTTTTGACATAAATAAAAAACCTAATTGTTCAGGCTCAGGTCGGACTATTCTATTGCCTGTGTCATTGTCACTGTATTCTTTAGCAATACATAGAGTTAAAGGCATAGAAAATACAAGCAATAAAATTAAAGGAAATATGGGCTTTTTATAATTATTCATTATATAGACTCACCTTCAATCATTGATTCACCCATTTCACTTAAGCTTTTCTCTTGATCAATGGTATACCAATTAAGATAGCACTTACCATCAATATTATGCTGATAAATTTCTTTTCGTACCGTATCAATCGGTTTTTTATAATCAATAGGCTCTAGCAGTTCGGCTTCATTTTTTATCTGCGTCACCAGTTCACACGAATCAATTAAGAAGAAACCTTGTGCTCGACGATCCAATAAATTAAGCAGTACAAATAAATCACCTTCATCTAATAAACTAAATTTAAGTTCCATTAATGTTTTAAAAATATCAATTCCTGTCGTACTGAGTTGGCTAAAAGGTAGTTCCGTGCGTTGTTGTTGTTTTAGAGTGAATTTCACATAGGGTATTTTTTCTGTTTTAGTAATGCTATCAATGGTTTCAATCCACCCAAGTCGATCTTCATTACCAAAAATATGATCAGCAACTAATTGGTCGTATATTTTTTTATCTTTAAGCAACCATGATAATCGCGTTTTGCTTATCTCCAGCTTAGCATTTATTTGGCTTAATTTTTGTTTGCTAACGCCATGCTTTTGTAGCTGTTGATCATAGTACCAATAACTACCTCCGGCTAATGCTAGAGAACATAATATAATAATGGCTGAGGTGATTTGGTAAGTATATTTCATGGCATATCCATCTCGCGATTGGTCTTACTTGGTGCTCTGTTTTTTGTCTCTGTAGTTGCTTTTAACTCTACCTCGATTTCAAAAGAAATGGGGTTTGTACCCGTAATATGAGTGAGCATATCCCCTGATGCATCTAATTTTTGTGTGGGTCGAACATCAATAGGATACTTATTTACCGTTACTTTTTTTATCTGCTCTTGGCTCTCAAGAGCTTGGGTTAATATGTCCAGTTGTAAAACTGCATTTCTAAATTGATTATCGTACAAGGGCAGCTCACCTTGAATAATAGCAACTGGATGTACACGAGACTTATCATCCGCTATCATTGATATGCTTTCATTGCCAGTCATAGGGTCAGAACTACCTGAATTTTTATTTGGTTTTTTAGTGATATCAACATACCAATTTATCTGAGTGAATTTAATCGAGTCAAGACCACTTTGAGCATAAGATTGACTTAATAAAATATAAAAATCGAGAGGACTAATTTTTTTATTTCGTTTTAGTTCATTAGACGCCTGAACAGCTGAGTGCATAGTAACTGCACCCTGAAATTCATTTTCTATAGGTAAGTAATTTTTCTCATAGTAATGATTCTTTTCGGCAATTTCTTTATTAATATGGTCTGTTTTATTATAAAGTTTTTGTCCTTCTGAAAAAAAATATTGTGCCACAATCATACTA
>WFNB01000074.1 GCA_015488755.1 Gammaproteobacteria bacterium
ATATACCCGTAATAAATTGTGAGTTCTGATCATCAATAAAAAGCCTATTACTATGAATGATAATTTCTCCAGCATCACCATCGCCCATAGTATTACTATTAATTTGTCCACCGTTGAGTATTGTTAACGCATTGTTAACATTAATAAGCACGTCACCCGCATCACCCCCTATAATACCCTCTTCAGTGGCATTGGCTTGAGCAGATATCGCTGTTAAAAAATCAGCTCCCTGACCATCAATCAATACATTATCTGCATACAATTCAACGTTACCCGCATTACCTTGAGAAAAAGTGGAACTGCGGATCACACCACCATTGAGTAATTCTACTGTTCCTGTCACATCAATAAGCACATCACCTGAATTACCTTGAGAAGCACTTCTGGTATGACTACTTAAGCCAGTAAAGGCATTAGCATGTTGTTCATTAATGAGTAGCTCATGGGCATCAATACTAATATTACCAGCATTCGCTGTACCATAAGTTTCACTAAAAATAGCTGAGCCACTTAGAACACTCAAAGTCCCTGCAGCAATAATAGAGATATTCTCAGTGCTATCAGTATCTTGCACAGCAGCTTGAATATAAGAGTGGTTGCTTAATGTGACATCCCCTAAAGAGACTATTTCCAAGGAACTGGTTTTCCCTTCAGAGCGTGCATTATTTTGAATTGAACTATTATCCAAACTTAACTGCCTAACATAAATCTGTGTACTGTCTTGCGAAGGTTTATTGCCAATATTACTATTAATGATCTGACTGTTTATAAGCTCAGCTGAGCCTGCTGATAATAATAATGAACCTGCACCATCACCAAAGGTAGCAATCTCAGAAGCATTAATGTTTAACTGACCTTGGAGATCGTTAGTAATTACACCATTATCAGACAGATCGACACTATTTCCATTAGTTGATTCACCGACAGCTAAAAGATAAATATTTCCTTCCTGACTAAGTAGTGATGCATTATTTACTTCAATATTTCCAGCAATAAAATAAGCACTTGAATCAGGTAAAAAGTTAAATTGACTGCCATTGATAACAATACGTGATGATTGGGCACTTAGAAAACCAAAGGCTTCTGGCTGAGCAATTCCTAAAGTACTTTTATTCAAATCCTGAGCGCTGAAAACAGAGCCATCAGAAAAATGTAATTCACTCGCTGTGCTTATATGAAAAACAGAAGGGACATTAATTTCAGCATGTTCACCAAAAAATACGCCAGCAGGATTAAGAAAAAAGAAGTGCGCCTGACCAACTTGAGAATTAAGTTGGCCATTAATTACTGAAGCTTGCCCACCTGTTACACGACTAATAACATTTTGAATATCAGTAGAACCAGTGAAGGTAGCATGCTCATTTACATGTATATCAAAGGTTTTAAAACTATGAAATAAATTATTACCCGAGCGAGTACCTAAGCTTTCATTTATAATAAAATCTGGGCCATTGAGATTTACACTAGCCCCAACAGTGCCGTCAGTAATAATTTCTGCTGGACTCATCATTGGATTCATTAAGGCAGTAGCAAGAACAACTATTTGAATGGTTGAATACTTTGACATTGACTACACTCCTGAATAAGATCGCCACAAAAGTATCTTACTTGTTTCAGTGATTATAGAACAGTATAATTCTCAGTCACCGTCTATTCTCCGACACTTTCCAATAATCACCACTAATTTTTATGAAAACACATAATTTACAACAACGCTTTAATCAATTACGTAACAATAAAGCATTTGAGCTATTTGTTATTTTTATTATTATATTTTCTGCATTGGTTATTGGTGCGAAAACCTATGATATACCTGAAAATGCATTACGAGTCATACATCTATTAGATTGGTTGATTACCTTTATTTTCCTTTCTGAAATTCTTGTTCGTTTTATTGGTGAAGAGCATAAAAAGAATTTTTTTAAACAAGGCTGGAATATTTTTGATAGTTTTATTGTCTTTATCAGTCTAATCCCCGTTGAAGACAGCGAACTGGCTATTATTGGTCGTCTGATACGGATATTCCGCGTATTAAGAATGGTGTCAATCATTCCTGAACTTAAAATGTTGCTCAATTCACTACTTATTGCTCTTCCTCAGTTGGGCTATATTGTGGCACTTATGTTTATTATTTTTTACATCTATGCGGCTGTCGGGAGTACCTTTTTTGCTGTAATCAACCCTGATTTATGGGGTGATATTGCCATATCCATGCTCACTCTCTTTAGAATAATGACGTTTGAAGATTGGACGGACATACAATATGAAACCATGGCTGTATATCCCTTAAGTTGGACATACTATCTAAGCTTTATTTTCTTTACGGCTTTTGCTTTTCTTAATATGGTTATTGGTGTCGTAGTGAATGTCCTTAATGAGGAGCATGAAAAAGTCTTACAAACCAATAAAGTCCCTGAGCCAAGCAATACAGAGCTACAACAAGAGATAAGAGAGTTAAAAAAACTCCTCAAGAATCAAATAGAGAGACAATAAGAAACAGGTCAGACCTCACGTAAAAATTAGCTGACATCAAAAAAACTTCTTATGAAGATAAAACAGCATCATAACCTGCATTTTTAACCGCTAAAACTAATTGCTCGCTATCCGCACTTCCTGTTACCTCTGCATAGCCTGGCTCAAGAGTAACATCAGCAGAATCCACACCTGCTACTGCTTCAAGTGCTTTTTTTGTATTCATAACACAATGATTGCATGTCATACCAGTAATGATTAATTTTGTTGTTGTAGCCATTTTATGAGTTCCTTATATAAAAATATGTTATTTACTAGCGCACCTCAAGCATAAGTGCTTTCATTTCTTTTACTGCATCAGGCAAGCCAACAAACAGTGCCTGTGCAATAATTGCATGACCAATATTCAATTCTTCTATATCCACTAAGGCCGCAATGGGCTGAACATTATGATAATGTAAGCCATGTCCAGCATTCACATGCAAGCCAAGAGACTTGGCATAGAGAACCCCTTCTTTTATACGCGCAAACTCCCCCTGCTGAGCCTGAGCAGTATAATCAGCATAATGCCCTGTATGAATTTCAATCACAGGTGCTTTTACTTGTGCCGCAGCATCAATTTGGTTTTTATCGGCATCAATAAATAGCGAAGCACGAACACCTGATTCAGCAAGACGTTGACAAGCATCCGTTATTTTACTTATTTGTGAGGCCACATCCAAGCCACCTTCTGTTGTTAATTCTTCGCGTTTTTCAGGAACTAAACAACATTCTTCAGGTTGTACTTTTTCAGCAATATCTAACATGGCATCAGTCACGGCCATTTCTAGGTTCATACGGGTTTGCAAGACTTCTTTAATAAGATAGACATCTCGCTCTTGAATATGCCGCCGATCTTCTCTTAAGTGTAGGGTAATGCTATCGGCACCTGCAAATTCTGCATCCATAGCAGCTTTCACTGGATCAGGATAACGTGTTCCTCTTGCTTGTCGTAATGTGGCAATGTGATCAATATTAACCCCTAAAAGAATGGGTAATGGGCTAGTCAAGATAATGTCCTCTTAATTTATATTTGATAATGATGTCTGATAAAGCTGTTTAAAAATTTCGCGACTTTTAAGCGGCTTATCACCTAAATGCTCAGCAATAGCCCATTTTAATAATTGCTTGGCTTCTTGCAACACCTTCTTCTCTAAAAATTGTAAGTTTGACAAGGCAATCAGTGTTTTGCCACTTATGAGCAAATAAGGCTCCCCTATTACTGCTTTTTCACTAGGTCCTGAAGAAATTTGATAATAATAGGATGTCATTTCATTGATGGCTTTATCTGAATAAATATCATGACTAACATTTAACCCATAGCCTAAAAGCTCAAGCAACTTATATTCAAAAATTCTTAGTGGTATTTCATAAGCAATGGGATCATCTATATAGGATAATGCTTGTTCTGAGTGTGAGAGCATCACTAATACCTCATTATAGAGGCTAAAAATATCAGCACATTCTATTTGCGATGGCAACAAGCGTAACAGTAATTCATTTAGATAATAAGCACAATAAAGAGCTTTACCTGACAAGTTCCAAGTGACTTCATTGTCCACACGCTCTACATTCTTAAGAATTAGGAGTTCGTATTGTTCTCTTCCTATTAAAGAAAGACTCAGTACATTAAAAGGTTGCAATAATAGGGATTGATTATTTTTTATCTTCTTTGCTTTAACACCTTTAGCTATGGCACTTACCTTGCCATAATCTTTAAGAAAAAAATGAATAATCAAACTGGAATTTCTATAAGGAGAAGAATGAAGTACCACAGCAAGTTTATTAGTTAATTCCAGTCTAGAATTCATAATTTTAAGATCATATTCTTAATTGTACAGTATTAATATCACAACATTTAAGTCAGCATTCGCCTTTTAGATAATCAGAGTAACCTAGACTTTTTAATGCTCTTTCATCATCAGACCAACCTTCTTTAACCTTAACCCAAAGCTTTAAAAATACTTTTTTATCATATAGAGATTCCATTGATAAGCGTGCCTGTTTACCAATTTCTTTAAGCTGTTGCCCTTTATTACCAATAATAATCGTTTTTTGATTACTCCGTTCAACCCAGATAATACCTGAAATTTTAATAATCCTTTCTTCTTCCTCAAATGCTTCTACTTCCACCGCTACCGCATAGGGTAACTCTTGCCCTAAAAGGCGCATTAATTTTTCTCGGATCAACTCAGAAGCAAGAAATTTATCTGATTTATCGGTTATTTGTTCTTCTGGATAATAAGCAGGAGATAAATTAAGGTGAGCTTCAATGTGCTTTTCTAGCTCATCAATATGGCTACCTTTAGCAGCAGAAATAGGCACAATCTGGCTAAAATTAAGCCGACTACTAAGCTCATTAATAAATGGTAGTAATATTTCCTTTTTCTTTATTTTATCAACCTTATTAATGGCTAGAACAATAGGTTGTTGACATTTTTCCAAGAGTTCAAGCGCATATTCATCTTCTGAGCTTAATTTAACACCATCAACAACAAAGACAATCACATCAACATCCTCTAATGTCGTCATGGCCTCTTTGTTCATATAGCGGTGCATTGCCCCCTTATAATTTTGATGTAAACCGGGAGTGTCAATATAGACAGCCTGAGCGGTAGCCGTTGTTTTAATCCCTAATAAACGATGACGTGTTGTTTGTGGTTTTTTAGAAGTAATGCTTAAATGAAAACCTAAGATATAATTGAGTAAGGTTGATTTACCAACATTTGGGCGGCCAATAATTGCCACGTAACCACTTCGATAAGTCTCTGGGAATTCTGTTATCATATTGTATCTATTATTAGCCAATTAAGTCGTATTCAGTCACGAAGAATAAATACGTCAGGGGATTAGTTTAAGAGGTAGAGTAAGGTATTAATTTTGTAACTACTCAGCATACCACACCTTGCCGATCAACCATCAAAAAATAACAGCAGGTATTCACATCACTCTTTTTTTGGCTTACAAAACTCACTGCGTTCAAACAGTTGTAAACCAAAAAAAGAGCAAAATGAATACCTTCTTTCTAAATCTATTACTTAGAAGCGTATTATATGCCTCGAACAGAGTGTCCAGCGTGCAAGTCGGTGTTTCAGGGGTTTATGAAAACATGGATGTACTTGAGCATCCCCTGAAATGCAGACTTGTAGGCTGGATACGGTCAGCCTTACTGAACAGTTACTTAATTTTTTTGGATCTGCTCAAGCATCAGTTCAGCACTTTTTTGTTCTGCTATACGTCGACTACTCCCCTCCGAGGTAATGGTAAGCGCCAACTCTGAAACATGGCAGTCAACCTGAAAAATTTGTGCATGTTCCTTGCCATTAATAGAAACCACCTTATACTTAGGTAAATGAAATTTTTTGGCTTGAAGATATTCTTGTAAGCGTGTTTTAGGATCTTTTAAATCCAATGACTTAATATTATCTAAGCGCTCTTTGTACCAAGATAAAATGCACTCTCGTGCTTGCTCTATAGTAGAATCTAAAGTGATAGCACCAATAATGGCTTCCATAGCATCAGCAAGAATGGATGCACGTCTGAAGCCTCCGCTTTTTAGTTCACCACCGCCAAGCTTTAGGTATTGTCCTACATCTAACTGCCGAGCAATGCTCGCCAAGGTATCACCTTTCACCAATAAAGAGCGATAACGGCTTAAATTACCTTCATTTTCTGCACCAAAACGTCGATACAATTCCTCGGCCATAACATAACCAATAACAGAATCGCCTAAAAATTCTAAACGTTCATTGTTATTTTTACCGATACTTCGGTGGCTTAGAGCAATTTTCAATAATGATAAGTCATTAAAGGTATAGCCTAAATTTTTACTGAGATTGGCAATATTATGGTTCACGAGTTCTCGCTTAACTATTTAATTGCAGAAAACACGTTAATTACGAATAAGTTCTACTGATTTATTTCGCTCAATAAGAATATAAACATTAGCTGCGAAACGCACCTTATCATCATATTCAAGATAAATAGTTACTGTATTGGCATCTTTCTCGATATCAAAGTCTTCTTTCTTTAAATTTCTCACCTGATTAACCGTCATACGATTATCAATTAATCGCCAAATCTCCCGTTTAGATTTTTGAGTAATACCCGGTTCTTCCTTAAGTGACTCTAAAATTCGATTAGTCGTATGATTATTAATAATAACAGGGGCTAAAATCATGCCAAGATAGGCAAAAAATAAAAAAATGACAATAACAATAGCCCATCCTGTTAATGTAAACCCTTTCTGCTGCTTATAATTACTATTTTTCTTTAACATATCATGTTCCTTTTCGCACATTATCATATCTATAGTTGAATCGTGCTTATATTTAAAACCGTTTGACTGAGAGTCTAGTACTTAATCAATTGATTTACCAATGCGTTCCCAGAAAAGTCCTTGGCCTACATCCCAATTAAACCAAATCATGAATGCTTTACCAACAAGATTTTTTTCAGGAACAAACCCCCAAAAACGGCCATCATAGCTTTCATCACGATTATCACCCATTACAAAGTATTGCCCTTCCGGCACATATAAATCAATATGAGCATTTTTGTAAAAATCAGAAAAATATTTATACGTTTGATCCGATTTATTAGGCACAAGCAAAATATCATGTTCGACCCCCAATAAATTTTCTTTTTTATAGCTTGCCCCAGTCATTTTCTCACCTGAGCCTTTACCCTTATAAACGCCTAATAACTCTTGCGTCATAGGTTTACCATTAATATAAATTAATTTATTTTTATATACGATGTGATCACCGGGTACACCAATAACACGTTTAATAAAATTAATAGAGGGGTTATTAGGGTATCTAAAAACAGCAACATCCCCATTCTTAGGCTTCCCTGAATCAATAATTTCGATATTAAGTACAGGCAATCGTACCCCATAACTGAATTTATTAACGAGAATAAAGTCACCAACCCATAAATTAGGCATCATAGATTGAGATGGAATTCGAAATGGCTCAAAAACAAAAGAACGAAGCAATAATACAACAAAAAATACTGGAAATAGAGACTTTGCATAATCAATAATAATTGGATCAGCAAGCAAGCCATCACGTTCTTGCTCTGTGATATCTTTACCCTTTTGGGCAATTTGTGCTAATTGTTTTGTGCGACGTTCACTTTCCCAAAGGAACTTATCTAATAGCCAGATAGTACCAGAGATAAAGGTTAAAATAACCAGCAGTAATGCAATATCAAAGTCCATTATTCACTCTCTTTATATTAAGATCATAGGCAATATTTTAGTTAGGCTACTCTTTGCCTATATGAAGCACAGCCAAAAACGCTTCCTGAGGTATTTCCACGCGCCCTACTTGTTTCATACGTTTTTTACCTGCTTTTTGCTTTTCCAGTAATTTTCTCTTACGACTGACATCACCGCCATAACATTTAGCGGTAACATTTTTGCGTAAGGCTTTTACATTTGTTCGAGCAATAACCTTTGAACCAATAGCCGCCTGAATTGCTACATCAAACATTTGTCGTTGAATCAATTCTTTCATTTTTTCTGTTAGTTCACGACCACGTTTTAAAGAAAAGTCCTCATGAATAATCAAAGATAAGGCATCCACTGGCTCACCATTAATTAAAATATCCATTTTTACCAGTTTTGATGCTTCAAAACGTTCAAAATGATACTCAAGCGAGGCAAAACCACGGCTGACTGATTTTAGACGATCAAAAAAATCTAATACAACCTCATTCATAGGCATTTCAAAAGTCATACTAACCTGATTACCCACGTATTGCATTTTCTTTTGCACGCCACGTTTTTCAATACAAAGGCCAATGACATTACCGACATACTCGTGAGGCAATAAAATATTAGCCGAAATGATAGGCTCACGAATTTCTTCTATCATTGAGCGTTCAGGTAAAGAAGCTGGATTATCAACTTGGATGGTTTCACCCTTAGTCGTTAATACTTGAAAAATAACGGTCGGTGCTGTAGTAATCAAGTCCAGTTCATATTCACGTTCAAGTCGTTCTTGGATAATTTCCATGTGCAACATACCAAGAAAGCCGCAACGAAAACCAAACCCTAAAGCCTGAGAAATTTCAGGTTCATAAAATAGCGCTGCATCATTTAGTTTTAATTTGGATAAAGCTTCTCGTAAGTTTTCATAATCATCAGAAGAAACAGGAAAAAGACCAGCAAAGACCCTAGGTTGAACCTCTTTAAAACCCTCTAGTGGCTCATCACAAGGCTTATGTGCTGTCGTTAATGTATCACCGACAGGAGCACCATAAATATCTTTAATACCAGCAATAACATAGCCTACTTCACCTGCAGTTAACAAGTCAGTATCTTCTCTTTTAGGAGTAAAAATACCAACACCATCAACCATATGGGTGCGCCCTGTTGACATGACTAACATTTTATCTTTACGCTTAAGCGTTCCCTGCATAACTCGAACCAGAGAAACAACACCTAAATAAGAATCAAACCATGAATCAATAATTAATGCTTGCAGGGGTGCATCTCGATCACCTTTAGGCGCAGGTACATGCTTAACAAGATACTCAAGTAACTCATCTATGCCCTCACCTGTTTTGGCGCTACAGTGAGGTGACTCCATAGCGTCAAGACCAATCACTTCTTCAATTTCAGTGATAACACGATCTGGATCAGCTGCAGGCAAATCAATTTTATTTAATACAGGAAGTACTTCCAAACCCTGTTCAATGGCGGTATAGCAATTGGCAACACTCTGGGCTTCAACACCTTGAGAGGCGTCAACAACCAGCAAAGCACCTTCACAAGCAGCTAAAGAGCGAGACACTTCATAAGAAAAATCAACATGTCCAGGCGTATCAATAAAGTTTAGCTGATACGTATTGCCATCTTTTGCATGGTAATCCAAGGAAACACTTTGTGCTTTAATGGTGATACCACGCTCACGCTCAATATCCATAGAATCAAGCACTTGTGCCTGCATTTCACGATCAGTTAAACCACCACAGATATGAATCAAACGATCAGCAAGGGTCGATTTACCATGATCAATATGAGCAATAATTGAAAAATTGCGTATAAACTTGAGTTCAGCCACTCAATCTCCTGAAGGAATAGTTATTAGGTTATTAAAACAAAGGCGAGGATCATAACAAAAAATAAGCTAAAAGTAGAGCGGGGATTGTGATCAAGCCTTGCAGTTCAGTCAGCAGAGATACACCATTAGAACTTAGTCCTCAGCTAAACTCTAGTCAACAAGACAAATACCATATTGATTACTCTAGGTTAGCAGTATCAACAATTGCATCAAAACGTTGCTTGTCAAAAAAATAGTGACAGATTTCATTTTCATCATTATCCGTTAGTACGGGTATTAACAGGCCATATTTATCCTTTATCTTAGGATCACCATCAATATTAATCAGTTCAAAAGAAATTGTTTCAAATTTTTCATAGGCTTGTAATAATAGATACATATCCTCACATAAGTGGCAACCATTGCGGTAAAAAAACTTAAAATTCTGCATGTTTTTCTCCCTCAAGTTCACCATCACCCAAAGGCTTTAAGAGGCAGCTTGGAGTATATGCCTTTCTTATTAAAAGTGGCTCAAATTTATGTTTTTTATCTTTTGCTAAGCGCTGTGATACATAAAAGCCAACGACTAGCCCCAATAAAGAAGCTAATACACAGAGTAAATCTGTCCCCTCCTGCCAAATAAAGGAAGCCAGGTAAACGGCAAAGCCACCTGAGACAATCATCATCACAAGCGGTAGGAAATAAATGAGAAAAGAACCACTAAGCACAGCAGATTCTTCAAGGGCAATAATCACTTGATCGCCTTTTTTAAGGTCATTTAATGTATTTTCAATACTCTCTTTTGGGGTACAGTTGTTCTCGGTACTTTGTGCCAAAGTATTACGACAACGCACCTGAGGTGTTTTATTGCCTAAAATTTTAGACAAAACATGTGTGCCACAGCTATTTTTAGCTGAGCAATGCCCACAACTTGATTTTCGTTGTGTCTGAACCCAGACATAATCACCTTCAATTCTTGCTACAACAGCCTGTTCTTCAATCATCAGTGCGTAACAGCAATGGCATCAAGAAAACGTAAGGCACTCATAACAGGAATAACACCAATAACCGTTACTTGCAATGTATTCATTGTTTTTCCTGCTACAGTGACAGGGCCTAGTTTCATTATCCCATTCACAGGTTTTCTTTTTGGGTTGGTATCTTCAATAAAAACAGATACAGTGGACAAACCATCACTGAATTGAAATTGGTGTGCTTTATGTTGACTTGCATGTATTAAACCTTCTCGAAAAGACACAGGTTCAAAACCTTTTGGTATTTTCACTGGATCAAAATAATGCGTAAACTGATATTTAATATTAGTAAATTTATCAACACACGCTTCTGCCGAAGCAATACGTCTATTATTATGATCCTGAATGCCTGATTGACTCAGTGTAATATCCGTAAATAAATATTGCTCAATTGTTATTTTTTTCGCTGTTTTCTGTGCCATTAAGCCTTTTTGTTGTGGTTCTTTTTGTGCCATCAACTTATATTTTAATAATGTAGCAGTTTCAGGTTCAAACCAAAGCTCATAACCATAGCGATAAGAGTCATTTGCTTGTATTAAAATACCAATAGCAGAAATTCCAGCCACAATTTTTTCTTTTATAAGTGACAAAGTATAATTTTTTTCAAGTTCTCGATAAAAATTATTAACACGAAATGGAAAACTTGATGAAATTGATTGAAAGGCATATGGCCAATTGTTTTCCAATAAACAAAATTGATTACTAAGTGAGCGTGATGTTGCTTTTTTAACCTGATCAATAGGCGTGAAGTATTCGATTATTTCCCCATTTGAATTTCTATCACGATGTACTCTTATCGTTTGTATATTACCTTCAAAAGCATAAACAAAAGTCCCCTTAAATAATTGCTCAGAGCCATGACGAGCATATTTAAGTAAGAGTTGCTCAATACTTATTTTACTATTACTTATTTTTTTGCCTTTATTAGGCGCGGTATTTGAAGAAGCTAAGACATTTAAACCAGCAAAATTTTCATTCAAATCAGCCTGAGCCAAAGGGATAATAAGACACAAAAATAAGCTTGAAATAAACTGGCGAAAAGATAACATATCATTATGTAATTTCTTCAATACATTATAAACCATACTTAATTTATACTACCTGTATCATTATTCAAAGGATGAACTTGCTTTACTTTTGTTTTTACTTTGCTTGATAGGTTGCTGTGCGAATTTGAGGTTGCAGATTATACGTTGCCCGATATTTTTCATGTTCTTTTACATAGTCTCTAACTTGTTGAGATAAAATGGGATCGGCTTCTATCCATTGATATGTGTTCTGCGCATCAGCAGGAGTATACATGCTTGAATTTGTTGAAGCCAAACTTAGAGGCAAATTAGCATTTGTTTGAATTAAGGATGGATTTGATGACTCAGAAGAACGCTCTAATAATATCGCATCCGATGCTGTTTTTTGCTTTAAACGAGAATCATTACTAGCCAATATTTCATTAGAATCTGTTGCTATATTCTGCAAACTAAACAAAGTTACCATCATAACCGACGCTGCTACAGAAAGTCCTGCCATTAATTTATGTTCATAGAAAGAGGAAATAGAGTTTTGCAAGGTTTGCAGTAACGATGTCTTTCGTAAGTCTTCAGTATAAACACTTTCTAATAACACGGCCTCCTCAACAAAATGGCTAGGTAAATCATTTAAAGCCAGAGAAATATTGGTTCTCAATTGTGAATCTAAAAAATCAGGGCGATTGTCATCGTGCAGATACTCATTAATACATTGAGAGCGGATATACTGTTCCTTGTAATCACTGTCTTTGAGCAATGCGTCGACAATACGACTGGTTTCGCTATCGAATTGCTCTGCATCAATAAAAGCAGAGAGCATTTCACCTTTCATTGCATGATTCTTGGCGTGATTTTCTGGCATAGTTTACAATCTCGTTTACTTAACAAATTAAACATAAAAATAATCAATTAATCATAATTAAAGCAGTTTTTTTACTTCATTATCTATGGCTTCCCTTGCCCTAAATATCCTTGAACGAACTGTGCCTACAGGACAATCCATAACATCGGCAATTTCATCGTAGCTCATCGCTTCAAATTCACGTAATGTAATCGCCATTTTTAATTCTTCTGGCAAACCAGAAATCACCTGATGTATCGCTTCTTTTATCTGCTCTCTAGCCAAGTTTGCTTCTGGCGTGGCATTATCGTGCATTGCTGTACCACCATCATAATATTCAGCGTCATTGGCATCAACATCTGAGCGTGGTGGTCGACGCCCCAATGCCGTTAGATAATTTTTCGATGTGTTAATAGCAATTCGATACAGCCACGTATAAAAGGCACTATCACCTCGAAAACGTGGTAGAGCTTTATATGCTTTTATAAATGACTCTTGTACGACATCCAAAACATCATCTCTATCATGTACATAAGGCAAGACCAACTGGGCTAATTTGTGCTGATATTTAATGACCAATAGATCAAATGCACCTTTATCACCTCGCTGTACCCTCTTAACTATCTCCAGATCGATTTTGTTTTGCGATTCATTATCGCTCATTTGTTCCCTATTATTTATATTGATACTGTATTTGCCCATCCACTCATAGGGATGCATTTTAAAAATTTAGCCTGATACTAACATAGAATCAGTCTGTTAAAAAATAATTCAGCAACAAATGATTTAGTCTCCATGATGCTATGACCATGATACCTTATAAAAGTTTCACTCATATTTAAACTTAAAGCAAGAAAAGCCAATAGAATCTACTGCTAATATAATAAATAATGACCAAAGTTATTACTTTAGGATAATAGGCTTTTATTTTTATATTTTGCATAATGGAATAAAGCAAGCCTAACTAAATAGGAAACGCATGAATACTGAATGCTTTGATATTATTATTATAGGTACAGGTGCCGCAGGATTGCGCATTGCCTTGGAATTAGCTCAAACAACAGGCGTATCTTCCCAAATTGCTCTAATTTCAAAAAGCTCATTACAAGAAGGCTCGACCTTTTATGCTCAGGGTGGCATAGCAGCGGTATTGGATAATATCCATGACAGCATAGAGTCTCATGTCAGTGATACACTCAAAGCCGGTGCAGGTTTATGCCACAAAGACAGTGTACAATTTACTATCGAACAGAGTAAAACTGCAATTGAATGGCTTATTGGCAGAGGTGTCAAGTTTTCTCATGAAGAAAATAGCAATCAGTACCATCTTACTCGCGAAGGTGGTCACACCCACCGTCGGGTTATTCATGCAACCGATGCTACGGGTAAAGCACTTTCAGAAAGCCTAATTTCTCAAGTAAAACAATGTCCTAATATTAAGCTATTTGAACATCATTTAGCCGTTGATCTCATTGTCTCTCCACAAAATAAAAAGCAATGCGTCGGTATCTATGTTCTAGATACAAAAACCAATAAAGTCATCGAAGTACCAGCCAAATTTACCGTATTAGCCACTGGTGGTGCAAGTAAAGTGTATCTTTATACTAGTAATCCAGATAGTTCAACTGGTGATGGCATTGCCATGGCATGGCGGGCGGGTTGTCGAGTAGCAAACATGGAATTTAATCAATTTCATCCAACCTGTCTTTATCACCCCAAAGCCAAATCTTTTTTAATTTCAGAAGCATTACGTGGCGAAGGAGCAAAGCTTAAGCTTATTAATGGCACTCCTTTCATGCATAAATTTGATCAACGAGAAGAGCTTGCACCCAGAGACATTGTGGCACAAGCCATTGATTATGAAATGAAACGTACCGGAGCCGACTTTGTACACCTAGATATTACTCATAAGTCAGAAGCATTTATTAGAGAGCACTTTCCTACCATTTACAAACGTTGTTTATCTTTTGGCATTGATATCACCAAAGAGCCTATCCCTGTTGTACCTGCAGCTCATTATACCTGTGGGGGGATCATAACCGATCTCGATGGTCAAACCGATATTGCCAATTTATTTGCCATTGGTGAAACGGCTTTTACCGGTTTGCATGGTGCCAATCGAATGGCAAGTAATTCTTTATTAGAGTGCTTGGTATTTGCCAAAAGTGCTGCTGAAAAAATAAAAGAAGAATTACCCAACTATGAATGCGATCCCTTATTACCACCATGGGATGATAGTCGCGTCACAGGTTCAGAAGAAGGTGTCGTGGTCACACATAACTGGGATGAACTACGCCGATTTATGTGGAACTATGTCGGCATTGTTAGAAAGAACAAGCGCCTTTTACTAGCCAAACAGCGAGTTAAATTACTGCAACGTGAAATAGATGACTACTATCGACAATATCTTATTAATAATGATCTAATTGAACTAAGAAATTTAGCCACGGTTGCCGAGCTAATTATCGACAGCGCCATGCAACGTAAAGAAAGCAGAGGACTCCATTATACATTAGATTACCCATATAAAGATGACAATACATTTTTACACGACACAATATTAACACCAGAAAATTATTAGATTTTGTATCTAAGACCTTTGTTCAAAGAGGAACAGCAACTAGGATGAGGTTGCGCAAATTGCCATGAAATAGCAAAAGCAATAAAAGACAAGGCGGCTGCAATAGAAAAAGTGATACTACTGCCCGCGCTTTGCCATAAATATCCCCCATACAAACTACCCAAAGCCCCACCTAGACCAAAACTAACGCTGCTATAAAGAGCTTGTCCCTTACCCTGATTGTTATCCTTAAAATAACGATGAATGTAAGCAATAGCAACTGCATGATAGATACCAAAGGTTGAGGCGTGAAAAATCTGAGCAAAGACAGTTAGGTAGACATTATCAATGAAAAAGGCAATGAGTAGCCATCTTAGTGAACCGGAAAACAAGCTCACTAATAAGAGCAAACGTAAACTAAAGCGCTTAACCAACCAAGGCATTAGTGCAAACGCGAGCACTTCTGAGAACACGCCAATGGCCCATAAGATACCAATCCATGATTTTTCATAACCATGAGATTCGGCATATAAGGTGTAAAACGTATAATAAGGTCCATGACTTGCTTGGACAAACAGACAGGCGAGCAGCAAAGCAATAATATGCTTATTTTTAAGGATCTTAAGCAGTGATAGATGACTCTCATTATGTACTCGACCACTGTGTTCACAAATTAAAAAAGTGGCGCATACCATTCCTATCAGTAAGCATAAGACAATAATAGGCAAGCGAGAGAGTTCAATCGTATTTAGGATCACACCAACCCCAATAACAGAGCAAATAAAGCCTATGGAGCCCCACATTCTAACCCAACTGTATTGATGTTCATTATGTTCCAGATGGTTAAATGTCAGTGCTTCAAATTGCGGTAATATGGCGTTCCAAAAAAAACTAAACGTCAAAAGGATCAGAAACAATCCCCAGAAGCTCTCCACAATAAATATCCCCGAGTAGGCCAATGCTGATAAAAAGGCACCTAAGCGGATAATAAATAAGCGATTGCCACGATGATCAGCAATCCATCCCCACAAGTATGGGGCAATAATTTTAGTCCCCATAATAGTTGCCATTAATTGCCCAATTTCTACGGCATTATAGGAAGAATCTGAGAGATAAAGTCCTAAATAAGGGATCAACGCACCCAAAGAAGCAAAATAAAAGCAATAAAATAAAGACAGTTGCCAATAAGGAATATTTTTAATCACAATGGTTTTATGCTATTTTTTCTTTGCTGGGATCACAGGGGTTTGCGAGTGACAAGTGGAGTTTTGAGCCAAGTTTCGCATTAAATGATCCATCAAGGTAATCGCCAGCATTGCCTCCGCAATGGGCGTAGCACGGATACCCACACAAGGATCATGTCGCCCCTTAGTAATGACTTCAATCAGGTGACCAGTTAAATCAACACTCTTACCCGGTAAGTGCAAGCTTGAGGTTGGTTTTAAAGCAATATGTACCACTAAGTCCTGACCGGATGAAATGCCACCCAAAATACCTCCAGCATGATTGGATAAGAATCCTTCTGGGGTTATTTCATCTCGATGCTCAGTGCCTTTTTGCTCAATACAGCCAAAACCTGCTCCAATTTCAACACCCTTTACCGCATTAATGCTCATCATTGCATGGGCAACATCGGCATCTAAACGATCAAATATCGGTTCTCCTAAACCCACTGGCATACCCGTTGCAACGACAGATACTTTGGCTCCAATAGAGTTACCTTCTTTGCGCAGAGCATCCATATAGGCTTCCATTTCAGCAATTTTATTGATATCAGGGGAGAAAAAAGGATTGCCATTAATAGCGTCCCAAGAAAAATTTGCATCATCTGGCTGAGCTGTTTTTATCGGTCCTAGTTGGGATAAGAAACCTCGAATTTCAATTCCATAGACATCACTAAGGTATTTTTTTGCAATGCCTCCAGCAGCAACACGAGAAGCAGTTTCACGAGCCGAGGAACGCCCTCCCCCACGATAGTCACGAACACCATATTTTTGTTGATAGGTATAATCAGCATGCCCTGGACGAAAGGTATTTTTTATATTGCCATAGTCTTTTGAGCGCTGATCTTTATTGTGTATCAGCAAGGAAATAGGGGTACCGGTGGTTTTGCCTTCAAAAGTACCGGATAAAATATGTACTTCATCATCTTCACGCCGTTGTGTGGTATGACGAGAGGTACCGGGTTTACGCCGATCCAAATCAAATTGTAGATCAGCTTCTGTTAGCTCAAGGCCAGGAGGACAACCGTCAACAATACAGCCAATCGCCTTGCCATGACTTTCACCAAAAGAGGTGACAACAAATAATTTACCAAAAGAATTTCCAGACATTATGCACACTATCAAGTTAGTTAATTTAAGGGATGATTATAACCTGTTCTAGTACAAAGATCAGAGGCCTTTATCCTAGCAATTGGAACCGAGACTCCAATCACAATTATTTTTCGGGGCTAAAGCCCCTATTCCATAGAATTATAGCTATTTACTCCATGTCTAGTTATAAAATTACACAACTAAACAGGACATTAATTCAAGTGACTTGCTATATTCACTTAGATACTTTATAAATACTTACTTTATTCATAAACTTAAGGTACTAGAGGCTCATGGCAATTAAACAAGATCAAATTATTGCAATCAAATACAGCGCATCCGTTGATAATGAAGTTATCGACAATAATATCGAAGAAACTGAGCCACTATTTTTTATGTATGGCCGAGGACAAATGATGCCCGGTTTGGAAACCCGAATTACTGAGATGAACATTGGTGACTCCGCTGATCTAGAAATACCGGCCGCTGAGGCTTATGGTGAGTATAATCCTGATGTCATACAAACCGTCCCTAAGGAACATTTAGCACATTTAGACTTACACGAAGGACTGGTATTACAAGGTCAAGGAGAAAATGGCGAGCCTGTTATGGTGGTTGTTAAACAAATCAATGAAGACAGTGTTGTTATGGATCATAACCATCCTATGGCAGGTCAAGATGTTCATTTTTCTGTTACTATTGAAGATATTAGAGATCCCAGTGACGATGAGTTAACAATGGGTATTGCGGCTGAAAACCAGCATCATCACCAACATGAAGAAGGTGGTGGCTGTTGTGGTGGTAATTCCTCAGACAATAGTGGTGGTTGTGGTTGCCACTAAGGCATTTTTGTCTATAAACTATTCAAACAGTCCCACAGGGGACACATCCATGCCATCATAAGCATGGATGCCTGTTTGTTGAGCCAATAAAGAGAACATCTGATTTCTTTTATGCAATGATTCCACACTATGTTGCTCAATTTTTTCAATCTGTAGCCAATACATATTATCCGGATACGATTGATTGATGTCGATTATTTCATAACCTTGGCGCTCTAGTTTATCTGCTAAGTGCTTAAGAAGCTCCTTACTATCATGTTTAAAAAAATATCCCCACGCTAACTCCTGTTCCATATTCCAGCCGGCATTACGCATTTTTAAAAATAATTGCTCAATTTCATTTTTACTGATCATAAGGATCTCCACTTCCTTCTTATCAAATTGTATTTCCAAAAGCTATTGGCTATTACTAAAAGCTATTTCCAAGAAAAAATAGGCATAAAAAAACCGACAAGTGTCGGTTTTTTTATGACAGCCTTATAAGCACGATAAACTAAAGTTTGAGAATATCCAACACTTCTTCTAGTTCGGTGCGTAGCTGAGTAATGATCTGATGGCTGCGAGTAATATCTTCTTTAGATTCCTCACCCTCAAGCTTTTGACGAGCACCAC
>WFNB01000075.1 GCA_015488755.1 Gammaproteobacteria bacterium
CCTGCTGATTAATGGTAAACGCAGCGTGTTGAAGAAGGCTACCAAAGAGGCCATCGCTAATGCTCTGCCCATGCCTCACCCTCCAGCACAATTAAGTATGCCAATGAAAATACAGTTTTATATGAATTATTTTCTAAAATAAGCCCAAGCAATCCACTAAAACACTTTATTTTTTAAGGCATCTTCGATAAGGTAAAGAGCTGTACACAATAATAAAATTATTATTTACCGTTTAAAAAGTGAGAATCGTTATGGGAAAAAAAGATAAAAACGAAGGCACCAGAAAAAAAGTAAAAAAAATCAATAATAAGCGCTATGAAAAAGAATTATTGCGCTTACAAAATGAATTGGTAAAACTTCAAGAATGGGTCAAAACAGAAGGCCTTAAAGTAGTTGTTATCTTTGAAGGTCGTGATGCCGCAGGCAAAGGTGGTGTCATTAAGCGCATGACACAACACCTAAGCCCGCGTATTTGTCGGGTCGCAGCCCTACCCTCACCGACAGAAAGAGAAACCACTCAATGGTATTTTCAACGCTATGTTTCCCATCTCCCCGCAGCCGGTGAAATTGTTTTATTTGATCGTAGTTGGTATAACCGTGCGGGAGTTGAACGTGTTATGGGCTTCTGTACCGATGATGAATACCGTGAGTTTTTACGCTCCTGCCCAGAATTCGAACGCATGTTAGTACGCTCTGGTATTATTTTAATCAAATATTGGTTTTCTGTTTCTGATGAAGTTCAGGATCAACGTTTTAAAAGCCGCTTGGTTGAACCATTAAAACGTTGGAAACTCAGTCCTATGGATTTAGAGTCTCGTACCCGATGGGTCGAATATTCCAAAGCCAAAGATCAAATGTTTGCCCATACCGATATTAAACAGGCACCTTGGTATGTGGTCAATTCAGATATTAAAAAACACGCACGTCTTAATTGTATTTCACATTTTCTGACTCAAATTCCTTATGAGGATGTTACTCCAGAAAAGATAAAGCTACCTGAGCGACCAAAATCATCCGGCTATGTCAGACCCCCTATTTCTGATCAGACATTTGTACCAGAGATTTTTCCTTAAACTCACCCTAGAGCAATCATAGAGACCAATAATCAGGACTTTAACGCCACTCATTTTGTGAAGCTAGAGCCCTGATTATTTCAACACATCAACAATGGCATAGGTTTCACCTTGGCTGGCAAGCAAAAAATATTTGAGCTTTACCTTTGTGAAAAACCCTCTCAGGGCAGAGATATTGCCCAAGCTCTCGGCGTAAAACAAGGTCATAATGGCTATTTTCAAGGCAATAGCTTATTGGTTACATGGTGTATTGGCCACCTATTAGAAATGCTTCCCCCCGATGCCTATGATTCACGCTATAAACGCTGGTCATTGCAGGATCTACCTATTTTACCGCAACACTGGCAATTAGAAGCCAAAAAATCCACCAAAAAACAACTGAGCATTATAAAAAAGCTATTACAACAATCCCATAGTGTAGTCATTGCAACGGATGCAGATAGAGAGGGAGAAATCATTGCCAGAGAAGTATTGGATTATTTAAAATTTTCAGGTGCCACTCGGCGTTTATGGTTATCGGCATTGGATACAATCAGCATAAAACGGGCTCTTAACAACATACAACCTGCTCAGAAAACACTACCACTTTATCATTCTGGCTTAGCCAGAGGGCGTGCTGACTGGCTTATGGGTATGAATTTAACTCGTGCCTATACACTCTTAGCCAATGATCGTCAGGTGCGATCCGTCGGTCGAGTTCAAACCCCTACATTAGCATTAATCGTTCATAAAGATCGGCAAATAAGCCAGTTTACACCTGAGCCTTATTATGAGATACAGGCCGACTTTAACACTCAGGAGAAAGAGCAATTATTAATCACTCACTGGCAATATAATGCCACACAAGCAACACGGAATAAGCACCAGACAAAAACAAAACATTGTCTGGATAAAAGCCTAGCTCAAGCAGTTATTAAACGCTGTCAAAACCAATATGGAACGGTGATTGAAGCGAACACCCAAAGAAAAAAACAAGCCCCACCGTTACTTTATAATTTATCTGGCTTGCAGCAAGAAGCATCACGACGTTGGGGCTATGGCGCACAAGAGGTATTAAACTTAGCACAAGCACTTTATGAAACACATAAACTCACCACTTATCCTCGAAGTGATTGTGAATATTTACCGCTCAGCCAGTTCAATGATGTTAGCCTTATTTTTCAGTCCTTATGTAAAAATGATCCCACACTTTGTGCACTTTTAGCTCAGGCCAATAGCAAGCAACGCTCTCGTGTCTGGAACGACAAAAAAATTACCGCTCATCATGCGATTATTCCCACTCAGGCAGTTATCAACAAAGGACTTAGCGCACTCAATCATAAAGAACGTAATTTATATGATCTCATTCGGCGGCGTTATATTGCTCAATTCTTTGCTGATTATGAGTATGATCAAAGCATTATTCTTATTGCTATTAAGAGTGATCAATTTAAAGCCAGTGGCCGAATCCCAAGAGTAGAAGGTTGGAAAAAGGCCATTCAAAGCACTTCTAGTCATCATAAACCAACCACAAATAACCTATCTAATAGCCACTCTGATAAAGAATTACCGGCGCTTATAAAAAATGAGCAACTGCTTTGCGATCACCTTGAATTACAAAACAAATTAACCAAGCCACCCAAACATTTCACCGAGGGCACATTGATTAAAGCGATGGAAACCATTGGCTCGCAAGTGAATGATAAGGTAATGAAAAAAATTTTACGCGAAACCGCAGGTCTAGGAACTCAGGCAACCCGAGCCAATATTATCCAAACGTTATTTCAGCGCAAGTTTATCAAAAAAGAGAACAAACTCATTAAAGCAACCCCACTTGGGTTTGATCTCTGCGATGCCGTACCTGAGACAATTAAAGACCCCTTACTAACCGCTCAATGGGAACAACAACTAGATGATATTGCCCAAAATAACGGGCAAACTATTGATGGCTTTTTAGCACAACAAGTCACTTTATTAAGTAGTATTATTCAGCAAATCAAACAACCTCATCCTAATCACCCACCACAAAGTACCTATAAAGAAGGCGATCCATGCCCTAACTGCGGACAAGTCTTGGAGTATCGTCAGGCTATTCGAGGTAATAAAATCGGCCAAACTTATGTGGGGTGCAGTCAGTTTCCACAATGCCGGTTTTACTCATGGTAACTGTCATCAATACTTTGAATTTATTTTCCAGATCATCTTATCCAGAATTTAGGTTAACAAGCCATACATCTTACTAAGAACTCTTATTATAGATTAAGGATCACATACTATAGATATGCTAGGCTTTTACTCTGCTTGACTATTACCAAGAAACTGTATTTGTCAGTAAATACGACCAATAAACACTGCGAAGGAATACCCTATGAGTACAGTCACACTATCAACATCTAAATTATCCTCTATAGATAATACTGAAATAGATAGTGCTGAATTACATAGAACACACTATGGTATTGGCAATTTTGCCATCTGGTTTCTTATTTTTATCGAATTCACTGAATTTGCTTTTTTCTTTGTGGTCTTTTTAATCGGCAAGGCACATTATCCTGATATTTTTTTTCAAGGACCGACCAAGCTTAATACCATTGCCGGTATGATTAATACTCTGATTCTAATTACTGGAAGTTTTTTTGTGGCTCGTGCTGTCAGTGCCATTAAGCAAGATCAACGTCAGGAGACGCTATTATTCCTCTGGTTAACTTTTTTTATGGGAGCCTTATACTGTGGTGTGAAAATATGGGAATATCAATGGAACATTCAATCTGGTTTTAATTCCTCAACTAATTATTTTTTTGGCATCTATTATTACCTAACATTTAATCATTTTGTGCATGTGTTAATGGCTATGAGTGTGGTGTTATGGGTGATAATTGGTCTGTATTCTGGTCACTATAGCGCTCGTCATCATGCCACACTCGAAAGTGCTGGCTTGTATTGGCATATGATTGATTTGGTTTGGATTATTATTTTCCCTCTACTTTATGTTCTTAGATAGGTGTCTTGATAATGGCTAGCAATGACAAAAAACGTATTACTCTTTTTTGGTTAATATTATTGGCACTGACCTTTTTTGCCACATTTATTGCTGAAGAAGCAACACCCAGTCATTTTATTGTGATTATTATTTGCCTGACTATTTCTATTAAAGGCCGCATTGTGATTGATGAATTTATGGGCTTACGTGAAGCCATACCCATTATCCGTTATGGTGTGCATTCCTATTTTATTTTATTGCCTGCATTTGTTGCCTTAAGTATTATTTTCCCTGAATTTCTAGCACAATTGACTACAATTAAATAAACCCATCTAATACCGTTAATTCGAGGCACTTAATGAGCAATAATAAGCAACGTGATCCAGCCTTTATTCCAATAAAAGAGGATTCTTTAAACCGTGAGACTTGGCGTGTCTTTCAGATTATGGCTGAGTTTGTTGATGGTTTTGAGCAATTATCACAAATAAAGCCTTCTGTGAGCATCTTTGGTTCTGCCCGTACCGCCAGCGATCATCCTGACTATTTACTGACCCAAGAGATTGCTCAATTACTATCCGATGCGGGTTTTTCAATTGTCAGCGGTGGCGGCCCTGGTATTATGGAAGCAGCCAATAAAGGTGCTCAGGCAGGAAAATCTGAAAGTATTGGTCTAAATATTGAATTACCCAGAGAGCAAAATTCCAATCCCTATCAGGATATTTCCCTGTCATTCAAGCATTTTTTCTCACGTAAGGTCATGTTTGTTAAATATGCGACTGCCTACGTTGTTATGCCCGGTGGTTTTGGTACACTGGACGAGTTTGCTGAGATACTGACCTTGGTGCAAACAGGAAAGACTCGTAAAATTCCAATTATATTAGTGGGTACAGAGTTTTGGTCCGGCTTGATTCAATGGTTTTCCAAAACGCTTATCAACGCTGGTACTATTAATCCAGAGGATTTACAATTGATAAAAATCATTGATGAGCCAAAAGCTATTGTCGATGCTATTTTTGATCATTACGAGCACCGTTGTTTTGAACCTTCAGCAGAAGAACATGAAAAAATGCTGGATCTTTAACCTAAATAAATCAGTTGAATCGTAGCGAGAATAATCAGAGTGCTGGAGATACAAGGATTTGCAGGTTATTTTGACTTTATTCGTAGTCACCCTACGGGTGAAGTCAAAATGTTCTGCAAAGCCTTGTAGATTTAGTGCTATGGACATTCGCAGTAGGTTCAACTGATTTATTTAGGTTTAAGCACTTAATTCCCGTAGATAAAGGATTCATTAAATGAAGCACAACTCATTGTCACACCTAACCACTCTTTGTCTGATGTCTATATTGCTATTAGTCGCAAGCCCTATTTGGGCTGAGCAAAGTGAAGATGGCAGTAATCCCGAACAAAAAACCAAACCCGATAATGATAAAGAAAACCCGCTGGATAATGTCGATATTAATATTATCCAGCGTGAAGGCAAAACCATTAAGACCTATAGTGTCAACGGCATTGTCTATAAGGTAAAAGTACAACCCGACCATGCCCCAGCCTATTATCTTTACGATTCAAATGGTGATGGTACATTAGATATTCGTTCTAACCGTGAACTCAGTGAGACCACCGTACAGCAATGGAAAATTTTTGAGTGGTAAATGGCTGTTTATACACCTCTATCTCTGGCTCAGGCAGAGCAATTATTAGCTCCTTATGCACTTGATCCTATTATCCAACACACAGGGATTAGTGATGGTATTGAAAATACCAATTATCTCACTCGCACGCTTAACAATGGCTATATTTTAACCATTTTTGAGCATTATACTGCTTCACAATTAGACTATTTTTTTCAATTACTTGAACATTTATCCAAACAAGGCATGCAAGTTCCTCAGCGTATTAAACCCGTATTAGAGTCTCATTCAGTACCTACATGGCATGGCAAATCGATTGCTCTATTTCAGCAATTAGCAGGCCGTAGCATTGAACACAGCAGTGCTCAGCATTGCGCACAAATAGGCAAAGCACTTGCGCAGTTACATATTGCAGGGGAAAATTTTACTCCTATGCGCAACAATCCTTGGACTCTGAGCCAGATAGTCAATATTTCCCACACATTGGTAGATTTTTTAACACCACAAGAGCATGCTTTACTAAAAGATGAGCTTAGTTTCCAACAAAAAATAACCAATAATGACTTACCTCAGGGACTGATCCATGCGGATTTATTTCGTGATAATGTCTTATTTGTTGAGGATCAACTCAGTGGTATTGTGGATTTTTATGAAGCCTGCCATGCCCCTTTTTTATTTGACATTGCTATTAGTGTTAATGACTGGTGTCTAGGAGATGATCAGTATATTGATGCTCAAAAAACACGAGCATTTCTACATGCCTATGAGGGCATCCGACCACTAACAGACAATGAAAAACAACAATACTCTACCATGTTACGCCTTGCTGCCCTTAGATTCTGGCTATCCCGCCTACGTTATCAGCACTCTAAGCAACAAGCAGGCAAGGATCATAAATTAATTACTCACTCTGACCAAAATAAAGATCCCGATGTGTTAAAATCACTACTCCTTAAGCATCGTGAACAGATTACTTTTTGTCAGTCATTACTTTATGAAAACAACTAATACCGATCCTACCAGCAGTAAACTCATGCAGTTTGCCCAACAATTAGAGAAAATTTCAACTTGGTGTGGGCAAAGCATTTCATGGCTGACCTTACTAATGGTTATTACCACCTTTACCATTGTTGTCTTACGCTATGGCTTTGAAACCGGTTGGATTGCCATGCAAGAATCGGTTATTTATATGTATGCACTGGTTTTTTTAATTGGTATCCCCTATACCCTCAAATACGATGGCCATGTCCGCGTGGACATTTTTTATTCTAAAATGTCCTTACGCAGTAAAACATGGGTTAATTTATTCGGTACTCTTTTTTTGCTCCTACCTGTTACAGCATTTATTGCTTGGGTTAGCTGGGACTATGTAGCAGCATCATGGGCATTAAAAGAAGAGTCAGGTGAAGCTGGTGGTTTACCGGGAGTCTATTTACTTAAGGCAACCATTTTACTTATGACATTACTCTTATTCATACAAGGCATCAGCCAATTACTCACTAATATTGCGATACTCCAGAATAAATACCTCCCTCCAGATAGCAAGCAGGGAGTATCATAATGGATGTCATAATGCCTCTATTATTATTTGCCTGTGTCTGTTTGGTATTATTAATTGGTTATCCTGTAGCATTATCATTAGCAGGCACCGCACTCTTTTTTGCCGCCATTGGCCTATTAACCGATACCTTTGATGGCACATTTTTGCAGGCCTTGCCTAATCGTATCTACGGTATTATGACCAATCAGACACTGATTGCTGTCCCTCTATTTGTTTTTATGGGGGTCATGCTCGAACGCTCCAAAGTTGCAGAAGAGTTGCTTGGTACAATGGCCGATCTCTTTGGTCGATTACGTAGTGGGCTGGGTATCTCGGTTATTCTGGTCGGTATGCTATTAGCTGCCAGTACCGGCATTGTGGGGGCAACAGTAGTGACCATGGGTTTATTGTCATTACCTATTATGCTCAAACGAGGTTATCACCCCAGTGTCGCCACAGGTATTATTTGTGCTTCTGGCACATTGGGGCAGATCATTCCCCCCTCTATTATTTTGATTTTATTGGGTGATGTACTCTCAGCAGCCTATCAACAAGCCCAACTAAACATGGGCATTTTTGCACCAGAAACCTTATCCGTTGGTGATCTCTTTGTCGGGGCATTAATTCCCGGTTTATTATTAGTGCTCGGGTATATTCTCTATGTACTTGTCATTGGCTTTTTTCGTCGCGATCTCATTCCCGAAGTCAGTATTGATAAGACACAGCGTTTAGATTCTATTGTTATACGCAGCATCAAAGCCCTGATCCCACCATTATCACTAATATTAGCTGTTTTAGGTTCTATTCTCTCCGGAATAGCCACACCCACCGAAGCCGCAGCAGTCGGTGCTGTTGGGGCAATGATTTTGGCTTTTATAAAAAAAGAGTTGCATTTTAAGGTATTAAAAGAAGTGGTTTATTCCACCACCCAAGTGACCAGTATGATCTTTTTTATCTTTATCGGTGCAGCCATATTCTCATTAACATTCAGGGGCTTTGGTGGCGATGTAGTCATTGAAGAATTTCTTTTGGGTATTGCTCAAAACGATCCCAATAGTTTGCTCTCTCATATCTTCCCAGAAGGTGCCTTCGGCCCGATATTGATCGTTATGCTGGTGATGTTTTTATTAGGTTTTATTTTAGACTTTATTGAAATCACCTTTGTTGTAGTACCTATTATTGCCCCAATACTACTCACTATGGGAGTTGACCCAATATGGCTGGGGATCATGATTGCCATCAATCTACAAACCTCTTTTCTAACCCCCCCTTTTGGTTTTGCCCTCTTTTATTTACGAGGTGTAGCACCAGAATCTGTAAAAACAATGGATATTTATAAGGGCATTATTCCTTTTATTCTTATTCAACTCATCATGCTAGCCGCTTTGGCTTATTGGCCATCACTAGCAACTTGGCTACCCGCTCAAGTATTTAAGTAGCTCTTATTATAAGACTCTTTTAAACGACAAGCAGACAAATCACTATAGAGGAAAATAATTATCATGGCACAATCATATAAAAGTTATCACACATGGAGTGCATCTGTACGTTGGTTCCATTGGATTAATGTACTCTGTATTCTTGGTCTTATCTTTGTCGGCTTAGTCATGCTTAATAAAAAAAGCCTTGGTATCACTGGTTTGGATGCTAAAATAGGCTTAAAAGAATTGCATATAATTATTGGTTATATCTTTGCAAGCAACTTATTCATTCGTCTAATGATGGCCTTTATCGGCCCAGCTTCTGCCCGCTTTAGTGCTTTTCTTCCCCAAAAAGGCTTTAAAGAAAGTCTAAAAAACTATAAGACCTCTATAAAAGCAGGCACAACACAGCAATTTATTGGCCACAATCCTATCGGCAGACTTGCTGTTACTGCTTTATTTTCACTATTAATCATATTAGCAGCCAGTGGCTTATTCCGTGCAGGCACTGATATATATTTTCCCCCCTTTGGCGGTGCTATTGCTAGTTATCTCGCTGAGCAAGGTACGGATCCAAGCACCATATTACCTTATAATGACACTGGGGTGAATACAGATAAAAAAGCAACCTTAAAGGTTTATAAATCACCTATTGGTAAAATCCATTTATACTCCGCTTATTTACTTATGTTACTCATTATTATTCATATCGCGGCCGTAGTTCGTGCCGAAGTAAAAGAAGGGGATAATTTGGTGTCTTCAATGATCAGTGGTAAAAAAATTATGAGCAAAACACCTGAAGATGCATAACTAACAGATACTCAGATAAGACTTTATTGAGCATCTCTTTTATATCTTAGCAAATATCACTAGCATATAAAAATCATATAAAAAGAGATGCTCTAATTTAGCCATTATTTAATCATTCTGGCGACGTAAAAATGCCGGAATATCAAGGTATTTTAAATCTTCCGTTTCAGTTGTTGCACTCATATCATAATCACCACCTGAAACCTTTTGTGTGATGATATGCTCTTCTTCAATAATAGAATGACTATTAATTGCAGGTGCAGCATCTGCTGATTTTTGTTCGGGCTTAACCAGTTTTAATTCTGATTTTTCTGCGCCAATTCCTGTGGCAACAACAGTGACACGCATTTCACCACTCATTTCTGGATCAATAACAGTCCCAACGACCACTGTCGCATTATCAGCAGCAAATGATTTAATTGAATTACCTACATCTTCAAATTCACCAATAGACATATCCATACCAGCAGTCACATTAACCAGAATACCCTTAGCACCTGCAAGATCAACATCTTCTAATAATGGACTTGAAATTGCACGCTCTGCAGCATCTGTAGCACGATCATCACCGGTTGCAGAACCTGTCCCCATCATAGCCATTCCCATTTCTGACATCACTGTACGAACATCAGCAAAATCCACATTAATTAAGCCTGGACGAGTAATTAATTCTGCAATACCTTGCACCGCATTCAATAACACATTATTAGCTTCTTTAAAGGCATCTAATAAGGTTGTCCCTTTTCCTAGCACTGCCTGCAATTTTTCATTTGGAATGGTAATAAGTGAATCAACATATTCACGCAGTTCATCAATTCCCTCTTCTGCTTGTGTCATACGCTTAGGGCCTTCCCATGGAAATGGCTTAGTAACTACTGCAACCGTCAAGATACCCATTTCTTTGGCAATTTCTGCTACGATAGGCGCTGCCCCCGTACCGGTACCACCACCCATTCCAGCTGTAATAAATAACATATCAGTACCAGCAATTGCTTCCATAATACGTTCACGATCTTCGATAGCCGCTTCACGCCCAACGCTTGGATTGGCACCTGCTCCCAAACCTTTAGTAATTTCATTACCAATTTGTAATACAGTACGCGCAGATGAATTCGTCAATGCTTGTGCATCGGTATTGGCACACACAAACTCGACACCATCCAGATTGCTGTCTGCCATGTGCTCAACAGCATTACCGCCACCACCACCAACACCCATTACTTTAATGACTGCACTATTACTTGATGTATCCATTAGTTCAAACATTCCTACTTACTCCCTTTTACCACAATAAAAAACAATTATTAAAAACAAACACATTATTTATACTAAACACACTACTTACACTATTTAAAAATTACCCTGAAACCACCTTTTCATACTCGCAAAAATACCAGAAAAACCTTTATGCTCTGAAAAATCAACATCATTCATCTCCTGATTTTGTTTACCAAAAATTATTAAACCAACACCAGTTGCAAAGCGCACATCTTTTACCATATCTGTTAAGCCATCAACCTCTAAAGGTACACCGATACGAACGGGCATATGAAACACTTCTTCTGCTAGATCCACTGCACCTTCCATTTTTGAACTACCACCAGTTAATACCACACCGGAGGCACAGAGTTCTTCCAAACCACTGCGTTGCAGTTCATTTTTAATCAAGGTAAATAACTCCTCATAACGTGGTTCGACCACTTCCGCTAAAACCTGACGCGCTAAACGTCTGGGTGGCCGGTCACCAACACTTGGTACTTCAATGGTTTCTTCTGGATTCGTTAATTGACGTAATGCACAAGCAAATTTAATTTTAATATCTTCTGCATATTTCGTTGGCGTTCTTAAAGCAACCGCAATATCATTAGTTACTTGATCACCAGCAACAGGAAACACTTTTGTGTGACGAATAGCGCCATTAATTAGAATAGCTACATCTGTCGTACCACCACCAATATCAACCAGACAGACACCCAACTCTTTTTCATCTTCAGTCAACACAGAATAGCTTGATGCTAACTGTTCCAGAATGATTGCATCGACTTCTAAGTCACAACGCTCAATACATTTAACAATATTTTGCACAGCACTTTCTGCACCTGTAACCATGTGCACATCAACTTCTAAGCGCACACCAGACATACCAATCGGTTCACGAATACCTTCTTGATCATCGATAATGAACTGCTGTGGTAGCACATGTAATATTTTTTGATCGGTTGAAATAGCAACCGCCCTTGCTGCATCCATAACACGATCAAGATCTTCAATAGAGACTTCTTTGTCTCTAATAGCAACCATACCATGTGAATTGAGGCTGCTGATATGACTACCTGCAACACCAACAAATACCGAATGGATTTCACAACCAGCCATTAGCTCTGCTTCTTCAACCGCTCGCTTAATAGATTGAACGGTTGATTCAATATTAATAACAACACCTTTTTTCATACCACGAGCAGCATGCTTACCCATACCAATAATTTCAACATCACCGTCTGAACTTACTTCCGCAACAATTGCTGCTATTTTTGAAGTACCTATATCGAGGCCAACAATAAGTCGCTTATCATTTCTCTTAGTCATGCCTTTTTATTCCTGTTCTTTTGATATAGATTGTAGATAATCATGTTTATTCCATTTAATACTAAAGCCATTTGAGTAGCGCAAATCAACATATTGAGCAAAATTAATATAAGTCTTTAATTGACCTGAAAAAATTTTTATAAAACGTTCCAGTTTTTGCATTATCTTGTCTTTACCCAATTTGATATCAATATTTTTACCGTTTTTAAGAACTAGAATAATACTCCATGTACGGCGTTTATTTATACCACATTGTTGAATTCCTAAGCCAATAGTCATCAGCTTTTTATTCATTGCCAAGCATTCTGATAATACTTTTTTAGCACTGTTTTCTGTTCCAAATAATAAGACCAATTGACTAAATTTTTCTTTTTGCTTTATCGTTAAGTTAGGTCTAAAAACAATCGCTTGATCACTTAGTAATTGATAATTTTTAACCCATATTAAATCATTAGATAATAATTCATTTTTATTTTCTTCAACTGATATCCAGCGAACAATAGGTTTATGTTCAATAATAAAAATTCGTAATTTGTTTGGCCATATTTTTTTTACTGAAACAGATTTAACCCATGGTAATTGGTACTGTAATTTTTGGGTGAAATCAGCAACATTAAGGCTAAAAAAGCCAGCCTCTACAGATTTTTCAGCCACTTTTTGTAATTCATCTGCTTTTTGATTTTCAAGCTGATTAACCAATTCAATTTTTTTAAACAAAAAACTCTCAGGTTTATTCAGCCAATAAAAAACAACAACAAATGAAGCAAGCAATAACATCAATGTCATAGCAATAAATAACTTTGCTAGTACTTGTGATAAACGAACTTCTAATTTTTCTCCTCTAACTGCCATTGCTATAAGCCACTATTATAAGCCATCATTATAAGCCATCACCAAACTATAGGTTTTGCATTTACTATTCAGTAAACACTTATTTGGTTACTAAATCAGCCTCTATAAAATAGCAGTTATTAATATCCTATAAATTAATTCATCAAAATCCATATTATTATTTCTTGCTGCCATTGGAACCAAACTGTGATCGGTTAAGCCTGGTACGGTATTAATCTCAATAAGCCAAACTTGCCCCTGCTCATCACACATAAAATCAATTCTACCCCAACCTTTGGCACCAATACGCTCAAACGCTTTAAGCATTAGCTTCTGATAGTCACTTTCCAACTCTTCACTCAAACCGCAGGGGCAATGATAAATAGTATCATCACTAATATATTTAGCTTGATAGTCATAAAAATCACGGGGTGTTTCCAGCCTAATCAATGGTAAAGCCTGCTCCATTAAAACAGCACCCGTATATTCACGACCTACGACCCATTTTTCTACTAATAATTCACTATCATATTGAATGGCTACATTCAGAGCTCTGAGCAGTGAACGTTTATCATCTGCTTTGCTCATACCAATACTAGAGCCTTCATGAGCAGGCTTAACCATGACAGGAAATCCCAAAGAATCTGCTAAGTAATTTAATAAGCTATCAATACTCATCTCATCATTACTTAACACCTGCTCTACTGTTACAATCTCAAAGGCGGGTGTGGGTAAACCACAACCTTTCCAAAGTAATTTTGTTTTCAATTTATCCATAGCAATAGCAGATGCAGCAACATCACAGCCTGTATATTGAATCGATAAGGTTTCTAATACGGCTTGTAAAATACCATCTTCACCACCTCGCCCATGCAAAGCAATAAATGCCGTATCAAATGGCTTTGCTAATAATTGCTGACATAAACTCTTTTCTTTGCTTTGCGAATTAAAACGCAAATCAAGGCCAAAAGCATCACAGCCTTTTCTTTTAAGCGCAGCCAAAGCAGCTTGACCACTTTTTAGTGAGACTTCTCGCTCAGCTGAATCGCCCCCCATTAGCACAGCAATACGACCAAATTGTTCTGGTGAATATTGTTTTATTTGGGCATTTTTATTTTCTAACATTATTTGTTCATTTACTTTATATTTAAACTTGCTGACCAATAATTCGTATTTCAGTTTCTAACTTAATGGCATATTTTAACCAAATTTTATTTTTTATTTCTGCAATAAGTTTTTCTACATCTTGTGACTTAGCATTACCTATATTGACAATAAAATTAGCATGTTTTTCAGAAATTTGAGCACCATTTATGGTTTTTCCTTTTAGGCCACAACTTTCAATTAAACGGGCGGCATAATCATTTTCTGGATTTTTAAACACAGAACCTGCATTAGCCTGTTTTGTTGGCTGTGATTGAGCACGTTTATTTAATAACCGTTTGATTTTTGCCTTACTTTTCTGTAAACCTTTTTCATCTTTTTCAAACCCAAAAGTAGCACTTAAAAACCATTCTTGAGCATTACCTTTTTCTCTATTTTCTTTAGTAATGGTATCTTTAAGCCTAATACTTCTATAAGAAATCAAATAATCATCCGGTGTTCTTAGAAAACGTTGACCATATTGATTGATCGTTTCTACTTGCCTAACATAACGCCAAGTTTCTCCTCCAAATGCACCTGCATTCATTGCTAAGGCACCCCCTATTGTACCTGGTATCCCTGATAAAAATTCAGCCCCATTAATACCATAGTTAGCAACCTTTCGTGAAAAAATTGCACAGGCAACACCTACTTGAGACGTTATTAAACAAATTTCTTTGTTCTTATCTTGCCCTTCAGGACATTGAATATCCAACTCATTAAGCACACCATTGCTATAAATAATCAGACCATTAACACCTGCATCTCTGATCAGCAAATTACTTCCTAAACCTATCCAATACACAGGTGTACTATCAGGTATTAGTTGCAATATTTTTACTATATCATCACTATCTTTAGGCTGATAAAAACATTCTGCATTACCACCTATTTTCCAAGTGGTATACTTTGCAAGAGGTTCATTTAGCTTTAATACCCCTCTTAATTTTCCTAATTCTTTTTTAGAAAAAAGTAGTTCTTGTAGTAATGATTTATCAGTTGCAGACATAAATATTAAGCTTTAAATTTTTCATAGATATGGGCACCAATTGCCCCTACATTGCCAGCCCCAAGAGTTAATAAAATATCACCATTAGCGATAGTTTCAGTTAACACATCATGAATATCATTGTGCTGTTCAATAAAAATTGGATCCACCTTACCTCGATTCCTAATGGAGCGACTGAGTGATCGTGAATCCGCACCAGAAATAATATCTTCACCAGCAGAATACACTTCTAATAATAGTAGCTTATCAGCCTGACTTAAGGCATGGACAAAATCTTCAAATAAATCTCTTGTTCTGGAATAACGATGAGGCTGAAATAACACCACCAAACGCTTCTCAGGCCAACCACTTCTAATTGCTTTAATTGTGGCATCTACTTCACTGGGATGATGTCCATAATCATCAATAAGCATGACCTTACGATCAGAAAACATTAACTCCCCATACATTTGAAAACGACGGCTAATACCTTCAAACTTCTTTAAGGCTGAAGCAATTTTAGTTTTTTCAACTCCTAGCTCAATGGCTATAACAATAGCTGCCAGAGCATTTTGAACATTGTGTAAGCCTGGCATATTTAATGTAATATCCAACCATTCCTTATGTTCACCATCACTATTTTTACAGGATACTTTAAAGGATGTTTTATTTAATTGTTGTTGCACATCCAACGCTTGGACATCTGCATTATCATTATTAATACCATATGTTTTAACTGGCTTACTGATTTCACTCACCAGCTCGGCAACCACATCGTCATCAAGACATAATACTGCCAAACCATAAAATGGTAATTGATGTAAAAATTCATTAAAGGTGGCTTTTAATTTTTCAAAATCACCACCATAAGTATCCATATGATCCGCTTCAATATTAGTAACAACAGAGATCATTGGTTGTAAATGTAAAAAGGAGGCATCACTTTCATCCGCCTCTGCAACTAAATATTTACTAGCCCCTAACTTTGCATTCGTGCCCGCACTATTAAGTTTTCCTCCAATAACAAAAGTAGGATCCATGCCCCCTTCCGCTAATACACTGGCCACTAAACTCGTTGTTGTTGTTTTACCATGAGTGCCTGCAATAGCAATTCCATATCGAAACCGCATTAGCTCTGCCAACATTTCTGCTCTGGGTATAATGGGTATTCTTAGTTCTTTAGCACGCTGCACTTCTGGATTATTCTGGCTCACAGCAGTGGAAGTAACCACAACATGAGCTTCATTAACTTGTTCTGCATAATGCCCCTGAAAGATATGAGCACCTGCATTTTCCAGTCTTTGAGTAACCTTTGAGACTTGTAAGTCTGAGCCTGTAACGTGATATCCCATATTAAGCATTACTTCAGCAATGCCACTCATACCTGCACCACCAATACCGATAAAGTAAATATTTTTAATGCGCCCCATAGATAATTCACTATGGCTTGTGCTATAAGAAAAAGCATTATTAGTAGCAACTATTTTTGTCATTATTCAATTTACCCTGCTAATTTCACACATTCATTGGCCACAATTTCTGCTGCATTATTAATTGATAAATTCCTAGCCTTTACTGCCATAGACAAAAGTATGTCCTTATTTAAAGTCATTAATAAATCAGCAAGTGCTTTACTGCTTAAATCATTTTGCTGTATGAGAAAAGCCGCTTTTTCATCAACAAGATAGGCCGCATTTGCTGTTTGGTGATCATCAACAGCATAAGGATAAGGCACTAATATGGATGCCAGACCAACCGCTGCAATTTCACTAATGGTTAATGCACCAGAACGGCAAATAATAATATCTGCCCATTGATATTGTTCAGCCATATTGCTTATAAAAGGACTCAGCTCTACTATAATTTTTTCTTTATTTTTTACTACTTCAGTATAATTTTTTTTTGTTGCTTCAAAGTGCTTTTTACCACATTGATGTTTAATATTTATCTGGCTAAAATCAGAATTCTCTAACAACTGATCCTGAATAATTAACTCAAGAGCTTGTGGTACTTTATCATTAAGCGCAACAGCACCTAGGCTACCGCCAATAACTAAAATATTTAATTTTTCTATCAAACTATCATGCCATTTTTTTAGCAAACGAGAGTTTGGCTCACCTATTTTTACTATTTCTTTACGCACTGGATTACCCACTATGGCTAATTTATTATGTTCTTCAAATGCCTTTGGAAAAGCAACAAACACCTTCTTAGCCAAACGAAATAATAGTTTATTTGTTAAACCGGCAATCGCATTTTGCTCGTGCAATATAATAGGCTTAGCCATCAACCAAGCAACTACACCTCCTGGCCCTGTTACAAAACCGCCTAAACCAAGCACAACATCTGGCTTAATTCGTCGATAAATTCTTATTGTTTGCCACATTGACCGCAGTAACTTAAATGGTAATAGCAACAAGCTTTTTAAGCCCTTACCTCGTAAGCCTGCAATATCAATGTAGTTAATAGCATAATTATGTTCTGGCACCAAGCTTGATTCCAAGCCTCTTTTTGTGCCTAGCCATTCAATATGAAAGCCTTTTTTAACTAAACAATCTGCTATCGCCAAGGCAGGGAAAATATGTCCCCCTGTACCGCCAGCCATTATTAATATATTTTTTTTAGTCATAATGATTCTTAATTCAATAGCCCAACTTATGCCAAAAACCATAGGCTAACGGGTACTTAAATCGCACCTCATGATCGGCTCTTAAAATTAATGCAACCACAATGCACATAATCATCATACTACTACCACCATAACTCATTAATGGTAAAGTAAGCCCCTTAGTAGGCAATATTCCCATATTGACTGCAATATTAACAAAAGCCTGTAGTCCTACCCATATTGCTAAGCCAAACATCATATAAGCAGAAAATATATTATTTTGTTGATCCGCTTGTTTAGCTAAAATAAAAATACGGCTGACTAAGGCTGAAAAAAGCATAATCACACTAATAGAGCCAATCGCACCGAGTTCTTCTGCTAGCACTGCAAATAAAAAATCCGTATGAGCTTCTGGTAGATAGAACAGTTTTTGTATGCTATTACCCAAGCCAACCCCAGTTAATTCTCCCCGTCCAAATGCAATAAGTGACTGTGTCAACTGAAAGCCACTATTAAATGGATCAGCCCATGGGTTCATAAATGATTGTAAACGCTCCAATCGATAAGGAGATAAAATGATTAAAAAATAAACAGCTACTGACATTAATAATATTAAAATTGCAAATTGCCATAAACGTACACCACCTAAAAACAGCATTCCTAATGCAGTCGCTGAAATAACAACCGTAGCACCTAAGTCAGGTTCTAATAAGAGTAAAAAAGCAACAACTGAAAGCACAGACATTGGAAAAAAAAAGCCTTTTATTTTTTGTTTTACATTATCATGATGTCTCACTAAATAACCGGCCAGATAAATAACCATAATCAGTTTCATTAATTCAGAAATCTGCATATTCAAAATGCCCATTGGTATCCAACGGGAACTGCCATTAATTTCTCTGCCCACCCCAGGAACTAATACAGCAACCAGTAAAATTACTCCTAGAAGCAACAGCATAGGTCCTATTTTTTGCCAAAATTTCATTGGCGTTAGTAATACCGTTATACCAATAAAAAAACCCAAACCTGTGGCAATTAATTGTCGATATAAATAATAAAATGGCTCGCCATTATTACGCTCAGCAATTGATATTGAAGCAGAGCCAACCATAGTAATACCAAGGCCAATAATGCTAATGGCTATTATTAAAATAAATGGATCAAATAACCATTTCTGCTCTAGTTCTTGGGCAACTTTATTTACCTTTTTCGGTACTTTTTTTGCTTGTCTTTTTGTTTTATTCTTAGCCGTTTTATTTAGAACATTTTTACCTGAAAATAAATCTTGCAAGGTATCTTCATGATCAGCATCCTGTATAAGCTCTTTATCCAGAGCATCTGAATTAATTTCAACTGACATGTTTAATCTCTTCTTGTAAAGATAAAACACATTTTTTAAAATCATCACCTCGTTGCATATAATTTTGATACCTATCAAAGCTGGCACAAGCAGGTGAAAATAAAATAACATCACCAATTTGTGCCAAGCTCTTTGCCACAAAAACTGCCTCTGACATGGTTGTAACAGGATAGAATGACTCTTTTTTAGCACCTAGCTTTAAAGCACTATTTTTTATCTTGTCCGCATCAGTACCCAATAAAATTGTTGCCTTAACTTTATTGCTAATAACCTCACCTAAGTCATCAAAGTTTGCTCCTTTACCAACACCTCCAGCAATAAGGATCACTTGCTCTAGTTCATCAAATGCTTGAATTGCAGCAATCGTTGCCCCTGTATTCGTTCCTTTGGAGTCATTATAAAAACTGATATGCTCAATATCACTCACCCATTCACAACGATGTTCTAAACCATTGTACTGTTTAATAACTCTATATTGTTTATTTTTGTCCAGTTGTAATGGTACCAACAAAGCCAGTGCAGCAAGCACATTAAGATAATTAAATGTGCCTTTTATTTTTATATCTTGGGCGGTCATAATGAACTGTTTATCATGGTATAAAAACTTATTATCCTGCAAATAAAATAAAGGGTAAGAACAATCCATTAAATTTTCTTTGTTACCCAAACCATACCCAAACAGCAATATTTCTTTGTCTAATTCTAAGCATTGTTTTTTTATATTAGAGAAAATTTTCTGCTCATCATAATTAACAATTGCATAATCAGTATTATCATAAATCGTTTCTTTAACTTGCCTATAATCATCCAGATCACGATAACGATCCATATGATCTTCACTAATATTCAGCACAGTTGCCGAAAGTGTTTGTAAACTATAGGTTGTTTCCAACTGAAAGCTGGACAATTCAAGCACATAAAGATCACTATTACTGGATAATAAATCCAGTGCAGGAATACCTAAATTACCTCCTGCTATTGTTTTAATACCACATTCATTCGCTATTTTCTCAACCAATGTTGTCACCGTGCTTTTGCCATTAGAACCGGTAATAGCAATCACAGGTTTATCAACTACCTGAGCAAAAAGTTCAATATCTCCTAAAATAAAACAACCCTGTTCTGCTAAACTATTAAATAAGTTGCTGCGAATTGATACGCCTGGGCTAACAATAATTTGTTGATAATGTTTAAAAACTTCCAAGTCAAAAATACCAGTGAAAATTTCTATCTCTGGAAATTCATTTTTGACTACTGTTAAATTATTTGGCTCTGCTCTACTATCTGCAATCGCAAATTGACAATTTTGTGTCTGTAAATAACGTGCACAAGACAAACCAGTCCCTCCCATACCAACAATTAATGTTGTTAGGTTAAAGTCAAATAATTTGTTTTGTGGCGTATTTCTCATAATTATCTTTTATAGAGCTTAACGTATTTTCAATGAGGCTAAACCAATAAGAACAAGAATAACGGTAATGATCCAAAAACGAACAATAACTCTTGGCTCAGGCCACCCCTGCAATTCAAAATGATGGTGAATAGGTGCCATTCTAAAAATTCTTCGTCCAGTTAATTTATAAGAAGCAACCTGTAATATCACTGATACTGTTTCCATAACAAAAACACCACCCATAATAAATAAGACAATTTCTTGCCTGACTACAACTGCAATAATTCCCAGACCAGCACCTAGAGCTAAAGCACCCACATCACCCATAAACACTTGTGCAGGATAGGTGTTAAACCACAAGAAACCTAAACCTGCTCCTACAAAGGCAGCACAAATAACCACAATTTCACCAACACCTTTTATGTAAGGAATACCTAAGTAATTTGAAAAATTATAATGTCCTGTTAAATAAGCAAAAATACCAAATGCACCTGCAACCATAACCGTTGGCATAATAGCTAAACCATCTAGACCATCTGTTAAATTAACGGCATTACTACTACCGACAATCACAAGGTAAGTTAATAAAATATAAAAGGGCCCTAAATCAATAAAAACATCCTTCATAAATGGAATAAGCAATAGTGTTTCTGCAGGAGTTTGAGCAACCATATATAAGTAAATAGCGGCACCAAAACCAATAATACTTTGCCAAAAATATTTATAACGAGCAATTAAGCCTTTACTATTTTTATGAACAATTTTTTTATAATCATCTACCCAGCCCACGACACCAAATAAAAGCGTAACAAGTAAAACAACCCAGACATAATGGTTACTTAAATCACCCCAAAGTAATGTACTAATAGCAATTGCCACTAAAATTAACGCACCACCCATTGTTGGTGTCCCAGCTTTGCTAAAGTGACTCTCAGGGCCATCATCTCGAATCACCTGTCCCATCTGTTTAACACTGAGCTTTTTAATCATAAAGGGGCCGACTAATAAGCTAATAGAGAGGGCGGTTAATATTCCTAAAATTGCTCTTAATGTTAAATAGGAAAAAACATTAAAGGCACTATAATAGTTAGATAAATACTCAGCTAACGCTAATAACATTATTTTATATCCTTCTTACTGGTATTTTCTTCAAGCAGTTCCATAACGACTTCTTCCATCTTCATTGTTCTAGAACCTTTGATTAACAGTATATTTTCTGTCTCTGCATTCTGTTTCAATAACAGAGTCAGTTTAGCAATAAGACCTTTTTTATCTGAAAAATGTAATGCCTCATAGACTTTATCTTTAATTGTATGATTAAAACCATCACTGATATGTAAGCTATGACTACCAACGGTTAATAATTGTTCAATACCTAACTTAGCGATTGCAACACCTAGCTCATAGTGAAGTGTTTTTGATGCCTGACCAAGTTCTCCCATATCACCCAAAACCACGATATGTTCACCTTCAATCTGTTGTATGGCATTGACTCCAGCAATAACAGAACCAGGGTTGGCATTATAGGTATCATCAAAAATAACACTGCCATAAAGTCCTTTTTTTTGCTCTAAACGCCCAGTGATATTAGTAAAATTTTCTAAGCCTAATTTAATATTTTTAATACTGCATTGTGCAGCTAAAGCAACACTTGTTGCAGCTAAGGCATTATAAATCGTGTGTTTACCATACTGATTTAGATGAACATTAATGGTCTCTTCTGGTGTGCTTATTCGCATATCAATACCATTACTAAGAGTTTGATAAGTAGCACTGATATCAGCATGGTGATCCAAACCAAAGCTTAGGCTAGTGATCCCTTTTTGTTCTGCTAATTGCTGACACTTTTGTTGCCAAAAATGGGCATAAGGATCATCTGCATTAATAATGGCAACCCCCTTATTATTTAAGCCTGAATATATTTCTGCTTTGGCTTTAGCGATACCATCAATAGAGCCAAAACCTTCAATATGAGCATGAGTCACATTAGTGATCACAGCAATATCTGGCTGAGTGATAGTAACCAGTTGTTTAATTTCTCCTAGATGGTTTGCCCCCATCTCAATCACTGCCATTTTGTGCTCTTTATTTAAACGTAATAGCGTTAGAGGGACACCAATATCATTATTCAAATTACCTTGTGTTGCTAAAACACATTGTTTTTCATATTGAAAAATTTTGCTCGTCATTTCTTTTACAGTTGTTTTGCCACAGCTTCCAGTAATTGCCACAATAGGCAGATGGTAATTTTGACGCCAAAGTGAGGCGATTGTTCCTAAGGCAATACGAGTATCAGCCACTTGTAATTGTGGTAACTTGACTGAATTGCATTTTTCTACCACTAAAGCACAGGCACCTTTCTGTTTAACTTCATCAAGAAAATCATGGGCATCAAAATTTTCACCCTTAATCGCAACAAATAAATCACCTTTATTTAAGGTTTTAGTATTAATGCTAATATTTTCAAATTCACAATCCATTGCTTGAAAATTAAGACCAAGTGATTGTGCTAATTGTGCTAATGATAATTTCATATCTGCCATCTGTCCTTAATGTCTAGATAGCTTTTCATAGAAAGCTCTAACAATATCTTGGTCACTAAAATAAATGCGTTGTCCGTTTATTTCTTGATAATCTTCATGTCCTTTACCGGCAAGCAATAAAATATCATCCTTTGTTAATAAGGCTAATGTTTGCCTAATTGCTTGTTCTCTATCCTGTTCAATAGTGATGTTATTCATATTGGTAAAGCCTGCTGTAATATCAGTAATAATGGCTTGCTCATCTTCTGTTCTTGGATTATCTGAAGTAACGACAATATAATCTGCTAGTGCTTGCGCTACATTAGCCATTAAAGGTCTTTTTCCCTTATCCCGATCACCACCACAGCCAAAAATGCAATAAAGTTTGCCTTTATTTTTGTTAGGCAAATGTTTTTTAAGGCTAGTCAATGCTTTTTCCAGAGCATCTGGCGTATGTGCATAATCCACGACTATCAAGGGGCTAATATTTTTTTGAGAGCCATTGATCATTATTTTTTGCATACGCCCTGCTACCGTCTTTACTTGTGCAAGAGCCTTAACAATTTTCTTTACAGAAAAACCTTGTGTATGCAATACCACAATACTTGCTAGCAGATTATCAATATTAAAATCACCAATAAGATCACTATTAATAAAATGCACTTCATCATTCACACAGAGCGTAAATGACATGCCATTTTGGTTCAGTTGTATATCAGTGGCAAAATAATCTGCACTAGAATTTTCTTTAGAATAAGTACACAATATTGCTGTACTTTTCTTTTCCCGCAACTTAGCCATAATCGTTTGGCTAAACGGATCATCTAAGTTGAGCACAATAGACTGAAGTGAATCCATCATAAATAATTTTAGTTTTTCACTGGCATAGGCTTGCATATCACCATGATAATCTAAATGATCTCGACTTAGATTGGTTAACACCGCACAGTCAAATTGTGTTCCACTTACTCGCCCCTGAGATAACGCATGGGAAGATACTTCCATTGCTAAATATTGGCTAGCCTCTTTTTTATATTGCGCCATCAGCTTTTGTAAAGTCACAGCATCTGGCGTTGTATGTGTACTTGTTTCAAGTTTGCCATAAAGCCCATTGCCTAATGTACCAATAACAGCACAAGAGGTGTTCAATGTTTCAGACAGCATCTGAGCAACAAAATGAGCTACGGATGTTTTACCATTCGTACCGGTAACACCGATGACATTTAGGGCATGGCTAGGATACTGATAAAAACGTGCCGCAATTTCCCCTACATGCTTATGTAATGTTTCACAGGCCAATAAAGGTACAACTCTTGACTCACCCACCGAGCAACTTTGAGGCATCTGCTGTAGTTCATCACTTGGCTCCCAAATAACATAGGTCGCTCCTAGATTAATTGCCTCGCCTGCATAAGCAATACCATGTTGAGGAATTAGCCCCTCAGTTACATTCACCCCACGACAAGCTAAAAACAGAAACTCCTCATGTACTTTCTTACTATTAGTCGATAAGCCTTTGAAAGTAACGTCTGAATTTTCAACCCCACTAAAATCAATAAAACCATCTAGGAGACTCCGTAGATGGTTATGTGGGTAGTTTTTTTTCTCACTGCTGATTGAGGCAATGGATAATGGGTAGTAGCTTTTCATCCCTGCCTCCTAAGATGTTCTTCTATCTGTTTAATAACATCCGGCTGACTGATATTATCTGGATCAATGTTAAATAAGCGCAATGCCCCAGACATTACTTTTGAGAATACAGGAGCTGCAACTAACCCCCCATAATAAACCCCATTAGAAGGCTCATCGATCATAACGGCTATGGCTATTTTAGGTTTACTTGCCGGAGCAAAACCAGCAAACACCGCACTGTATTTTTTCTTGGTATAACCACCATGACGAGATGCTTTTTTTACTGTTCCGGTCTTACCTGCTACGGTATAAGCCTTAATAGCAGCCTGAGGTGCTGTGCCTCCTTTTTTAACCACACTCTCCATCATTTTTGCCACCTGTACCAATGAGCGAGGTGAAAGCATAACATTGCCATATTCAGCCTCCTCAGCAGTATCGGTATCTGATATATTATTATCAGCATCCTGTTGTGATAAAAAAGTTACTGGCATTTTTTTCCCAAGTCTCGCAATAACACTATATGCATTAGTTAATTGTAAATTAGTCACCGACATACCATAGCCAAATGATAGTGTTGCCTGTTCAATTTTTGATACTCGCCTTGGACGTACTAATCGACCAGAAGATTCACCGGGAAAACCACTTCCTGTATCACGACCAAAACCAAAACTATAATAAGTATCCCAAAGTAAAGGCTTAGGTAAACTTAGCGCAATTTTTGAGGTACCCACATTACTGGATTTTTGTAATACCGTAGCGACATCAATCACACCATGAGCATGAGTGTCTCGAATTGTTTTCCCTTTAATCATAAACCAGCCATCACCGGTATCAATCTTGGTACTAGGTGAATAGCGCCCACTATCTAAAGCAGTAGCAATTGAGAAAGGTTTCATGGTAGAACCCGGCTCAAACAAATCAGTCGCTGCCCGATTACGATACAAGTTTGACTTTCTATCCTGTGCTCGATTAGGATTAAAGCTAGGCTGATTAGCCATGGCAATTACTTCACCTGTCTCAATATCTAATACTACAATTGAACCTGATTTTGCTTTATGCTTTGCTACGGCCTCTTGTAATGCTTTGTAAGCAAGATACTGTACTCTTCGATCCAAACTGAGTTTTAAATCATTACCTGACTGTGGTGCTTTAATTTGTTCTTCAATCGCAATGATCCGCCCCAAACGATCTTTAACCACTCGTTTGCTACCAGATTCTCCCGTTAACCAATCGTTATAAGCCAGCTCTATACCTTCTTGACCATTATCATCCACATCGGTAAAGCCCAAAACATGACCAAATATCTCACCTTCTGGATAAAAGCGTTGGTATTCTCTCTGAGCATGAAGACCCTTAATGTTCATAGATAGAATCTGCTGTGCTAAATCTGGGCTAATACGGCGTTTAATATAAACAAATTCTTTTTTTGCTCGCTTCTTAATTTTATTCTTAATATATTGACTATTAAGTTTAAGAAGTTTGGCCAGTCGGTACAGCTTATCCGTATTTATTTCGAACTTTTTGGGGTTCACCCAAATCGATACCACTGGTGTGCTAATTGCTAATGGATAACCATTTCTATCAGTGATCATCCCCCTATGAGCAGTCACTTCTAGAGTTCTTAATACTCGTGCGTTACCTTGCCCTAATAAAAAGTCATTATTAATAACTTGTAGATCCAGTACACGCCAAACTAGCGCAATTGAAGCAAGTATTAATATAAAATAAATAAAATTTATTCTATATTTTGATATTCTAGTGACTGTTTTTGGCAAACTACTCACTGCCTTATATAAATAATATCATCCCCACTTGGGGTGATCATTTGTAATTTTTCTCTTGCTGTACGCTCAATAATAGCGTGAGTTGCCCAAGTATTTTGTTCTAATTGCAACTGACCCCACTCAACATCCATTTGATCACGTTGCTTTTCCTGTTGTTGTAACTCAACAAATAACTTTCGGTTATAGTGTTTTACATAAATCACACTAATAGCAGAGACAAATATGACAATAATTAGGATTGCGATAAATAATAGCTTGCCACTCATTTTGTCTCTCTTAAATTTTCTTTTGCTACAACTACAGCCTATAACTTTCTTGCGACTCGCAATACCGCACTTCTAGAACGAGGATTATCTGCCAACTCTAAACGTCCCGCTTTTATTTTCTTACCTTCCAGTACCATTTTTCTATTTACAGCACTGTCTATAATCGGTAAGTCTGGTGGTAGTTTTTCACCATCTACCATTTTTTTAAAGAATCGTTTTACTTTTCTGTCTTCGAGCGAGTGGAAACTGATCACTGCCATGATCCCCTCTTTTGCTAAACAACGATAGCTTTGCTCCAGACAATCATCTAAGTCACCCAGCTCATTATTAATAAAAATTCGAATTCCCTGAAAACTACGGGTTGCCGGATGCTTTTTTTTCTCCCACCGAGGGTGGGCAACTTTTACAATTTCAGCCAATTGTTTGGTATCACTCAATGGCTCTTTTTCTCTAGCTATCACAATGGCTTTTGCTATGCGTCGTGAATAGCGCTCTTCACCATATTCATAAAGCACATTAGCAATTTCAACTTCTTTTGCTTTATTAAGCCATTGAGCAGCGCTGATACCCTGTTGATCATTCATACGCATATCAAGTGGGCCAGAGCTTTGAAAACTAAAACCTCGTTGTGGATCATCTAATTGGGGTGATGAAACCCCTAAATCCAATAAAATACCATCAACATCACCACAGAGATCCTGTTCTTTTAAATAGTCTTCTATTTGTGCAAAGGAGCCATGAAAAATACTAAAGCGACTATCATGAGCAAATTTTTCATGTGCTGTTGCAATCGCTTGTGGATCTTTATCAAATGCGATCAAGCGCCCCTGCGTACCCAGTTTATTAAGAATATATTGAGAGTGACCACCTCGACCAAAGGTTGCATCAATATAAATACCCTCTTCTTTAACAGCCAATGCATTGATTGACTCTTCTAATAGCACAGGCTTATGTTGGTATTCTGTGCTCATTATTTATACTCTATGTCATTACTTTAGTAATAAGATTATATTGACAACAACTGTAACTCTGGTGATAGATCCAAATCATCATCATCAGCCATTTCTTGTTCCCAAGAAATATCATCCCATACTTCAAATTTATTGCTCATGCCCACTAGAGCAATTTGCTTTGTCAGTCCACTCACTTCTCTTAAATAAGGTGGTATATTAATTCGACCATTCTTATCCATATCACAATCGGTTGCATGCCCTAAATATAAGCGTTTAATTCTGACCGCAGCTTTACTCATAGAGAGATTTACCAGTTGTGCTTCAACCTTCTGCCATTCATTATGAGGGAAAATAACCACTTTTTTCTCAGTATCCAAGGTAATGACTAATTTTCCGGCACACACATCCATCAGACGCTCTCGATAGCAACTGGGGATTGCCATGCGTCCTTTTGCATCAAGATTTAGTTTATGAATGCCATTTAGCACAAGATAAAACCTATTGTATGAATGTTAAGCCACCATCCTGGCGCAAGAGAAATTCGTTACGATTCGATTAAGAGAAGTTAAATTATACATTAATTTTCCACTTTACTCCAAAATAACCCATTACAACCCACTTTTCTCCACTGATTGCAGTGTAGAAATTGTTGCAGATAAGGTCAAGTAAAATCGAAAAAAATTTTAATTTCTGTGAGTTACAACAATGACTTAGCAAATCCTTGAAGTATTAATAAAACAAGAAATTATTAATAAATCAGCTATTTATTACAATTTATTAATGCTCTTTATATAAAAAGTGAGCATTAAAATAATTTGACACCTAATTATCTATGCTTGATAGAACATATGCTTATGAAGTGATTAGACTGTATTTGCGATGAAGAGCTTGATTTGTACTATTTAAGATATAAATATAGAGTTTGAAACACTCTATTTAGATGTGTTTTTTAAAATTAATACCACATAGTGTATGTTTGTTTTTTGTACATATATGATATTTTTATGTAACTACTCAGCAAACCACACCGTGCCGGCCAACCATCAAAAAGTTACA
>WFNB01000076.1 GCA_015488755.1 Gammaproteobacteria bacterium
ATAATATGTTAATAAAAAATCCAGCAATACCCATAAAATTAAGTAGTTTATTTATTCCAGATACTAAGTGTTAACTTTATTGCTTGTCTGCTTCTAGCTGATACTGCTCCATTTCAAACTTATAGGCATGTTTTTTTGCATCCAAACTTGATAATGTGTAGAAGTCTTGTCTTGGGGTAAGTTTTTTGGCTATTTCCAATTGCTTAACTGCGGCTGATAACATGCCATTAAGGTAATAGTAACTAGCTTGGGCAATATGAGCTTTTAATAATTGCTTATCTTTACCTAACGCCTGTGACAGCAACTTATAGATAGCAGGGTGTTTAAAATTATCTCGATCATAAGCGTATAAAAGTTGAATACTCTTTTTATACTGTCCTGTTTGCATCAGAGCATAAGCATAATTTGCTGTTAGAACCAGATCATAGGCTTTATTTTTTGTTGCCTTGTCTAATAAATAGAGACCTTTTTTAATGTCTGTTTTTTGATTGCTGGCGATGTAGGCACTGGCAAGAGCCATAGTATAGGAAGTGTTCTGTGGTTCTGATTGATATAATTTTTGTAAAATAGTAATGGCTTGATGGTAGGACTGTCTTTTAAATAAAGCTAAAGCATAACCAAAATGATATTCAGGATGAACGCTGATGTCATTATCATTTGCTTTAGCCTGATAATAGTGAGTGATTGCACTGCTGTTATCACTACTTAACACTCTGAGTTTGGCCTTCATTAAACGATAATTGAGTGGGTTTTTAAAGTGTTGTTTGCCTGTATTGTATTGCTCAGCACGTTGGGTTGCCTCGGCAATACGGTTAATTGTAATTGGGTGTGTGCGTAAAAATTCAGGGTAATTTTTCCCGATATAGCGATTTTTTCTTGCTAATTTTTGAAAGAAATGAGGCATGCCTAATGGGTTATAACCTGATCGACTCAGGTATTTCATGCCAACTCTATCAGCCTCTTTCTCATTGGCTCGTGTATAATTAATTTGTGCCTGCTGTCCAGCAGCAGATAAACCAATGGCGGCTGCTGCGCCGATACTGCCATCGCCCCCAGCCGCACCTAATAATATTCCAGCAATCATACCCGCCATAATGGGCAAGCTTAATTGGTTTGCTTTTTCAAAACTTCGAGCAAGGTGGCGTTGGGTAACATGTGCTATTTCATGTCCTAACACAGAAGCTAATTCACTTTCAGTATCGGTTGTTAAAAATAAACCACTATAAACGGCAACGACACCACCGGGTGTTGCAAATGCATTAATTTGCTTAGAGCCAATAAGAAAAAAATGAAAGTTTTGATAAGCATCATCACTATTGGCGACTAAGGAATAGCCTAAGTTTTTAAGGTATTCATTGATTTCAAGGTCATCAATAACCTGATGAGAGTTTCTAATTTGTATGGCAATTTCACGGCCAATTTGTTCTTCCATAAGCGGTGTTAAAGCGACACTGGCAGATGCACCTATATCGGGAAGCTCAATCTCATTGGCATGCGCATAAAAAGGCTGTGATAATAAAGCAATAGACAGATAAAGTTTAAGATAAGAAATAAAATGCTTTTTCACTATAATGACTTTTCAAATTAGTGTTAATAAAATTAAAGAAAGCTTAGAGCATTAATGACTCTGTATTCTTTTAGAGCGTTAGTTACGGACTTAGTTCACCTAGAGAAATAATTCACTTGGAATGGTTTAATAGTTTAGTATATAATAATAAGCTTTTTTGGTGTTCTATAACTTTATGATAATACGCTTTTAAAGTCATAATTATAGCCCTAAGTGTCGAATAAGTTAAAGATATATGAGGATGCTCTATTAATGTACGGTATAAAAGAAATTGATGTGACTGAGTTAAGTAAGCAATTGGAAGATCTTTCTAATAATGTCAAATTAATTGATGTACGCACACCAGCTGAAGTGGCAAGGGGCAAAATTTCTGGCTCAGAAAATCTGCCACTGCATGTCATACCACTAAAGGTAGATGAATTTAGTCCAGAGGATATAATTATTTTTTATTGTCAAACGGGTGCGCGTTCAGCGCAAGCCTGTGCTTTTATGACATCAAAAGGGGTAGATAATGTCTATAACTTACGCGGTGGCATTGTTACTTGGGTACAAATGGGCTTACCGATTACTACATAATAAGTGATTGCTGTGTATAATAGTGCTTATCAAAATAAGCGACTGCTTTATATCTCTTTTGGCAGGCTTGTTAACTTTTGTGCACTTATAATAAAATATTCAGCTAAATGAGGCTGGTAGTTAGCAAGGTTTTAAGCTAGAATCAGCTCTTAGTAATTTACGTTAATCCGATAGAAATTCATATAGAAAGACGAGGGAATATTAATGGCTGATTTTGATAAAGAACTAGATGCTTCAGGACTAAACTGCCCACTTCCAATTTTACGTGCTAAGAAAGCATTAGCAGAATTAGATGCAGGTCAAGTTCTTCACATCATCGCAACCGATCCTGGTTCAGTAAAAGATTTTGAAGCTTTTGCTAATCAGACAGGTAATGAGTTGATGGAAAGCAGTGAAAATGGTGGTAAATTTGAGTTCTTAATCAAGAAAGCTTAAGTATCCCACCTCTTTTACAAGAGTTATAAGAGTGGCTTTAAATGGTGTTATTTATAGCATCTAAAGCTACTCAGAAAAAAGCCCTTTCTAGCAATAGAAAGGGCTTTTTAGTTTAGAACTTTTTTAATTTAGAATTTCCAAGTAGTTTGAATACTAAAAATATCAACACTGGAATCAAATTTCCCTTTTAATTCACCCGCCCCTGTTAGCAATGGGTATTGTTCATTGATCTTAGCGTCTTCGACCCATAAGTGAGAATAAGCAATATCAATAGACATATTTTTATTGAGCAAATAGCTTGCTCCAAAACTCAGCCAATCACGATCATCCCCAGGAATTCGAGACGTTCTGTATTGATCATCAATAGGGGTTTGATCATGAGCAATTCCAGTTCTCAAAATTAATTGGTTACTCAATTGATACTTAATTCCTAAGGCAATACGGTAGCTGGCACTCCATTTTTCTTCTACTTGTGAAATGATGGAGCCATTTTGATCATCAACGACTGTAAGATACTCAAAATTGTTCCATTTAGTATGGCTAATATCACCTAACAAGGTCAGGCGATCAGTTAACTGATGAGTTAGACTAATTGAAAAGGTTGAAGGGGTATCGATATTAGCATAGGCATCAACCTTTCTATCACCACCGAGTAAAGCGTGCATGTTTTCAAATTTAGCACTACCATCAAGCGTGTGTGATATTTCACTCCGATAATGAACACCTAGGCGAGTTGCTGGAGTAAATTCGTAAATAAAGCCGGCATTAAAGCCCCACTGCCAAGAATCACCGGTAATTGTGGCCTTGCCGTCAGAAGCGCCTAAAGCGGCTTGATAAATATTACTTTTCAGTGTGGCCTCTAAATATTGTAGATTGACACCTAAACCGATAGCAAGCTTATCGCTGGCTCGAAAGGCAATGGATGGGTTAAAATTAATGGATTTAAGTTCCGATTCAGTGGAAGCATAACGCCCCATCCAGTCTTTTTTATAGGTGGTTCCCAGTCCAAATGGTGCATTAACACCTAAACCAAATTTGTATTTTTCACCAAAGTCACGAACATAATAAACGTTTGGTACAAAAAATGTGTCACCAGAATTACCGCCATCACCACCACCGGTAACGGTACTACCCTTATCTTTAAACTCGGCATTGGAATTAATAATGTGCAAGCCTGCCGTTACTTGAGTGCCTTCAAGATACATCATACCTGCAGGATTAAAGTAGATGGTAGAGGGATCTTCAGCAACGGCTGCTGCACCGGCAAATGCCTGCCCCATTCCACTGGCACTGTTTTCAATAATAGCAAAGCCAGAAGCAAAGCTAGTACCGCTTAAAAACAAGCCAGATGTAAGTAGTGAGCTGGCTATGGCAAGTTGACGTGTCTTATCCATTGATGAAGATCCCCTTATTGTTTTAAATTGTTTGGGTGCATAGTTTCAGTACGGGTTTACTATTGATAAATAATGCTGTTTTGTCATATATAATTATATCCATGTTGTATTTAACACACAAATAGTACCATGATGCTATTCGTTTTGTGGTGTAATAGGCATTAATAGATCCTACGTCTTAGGGAAGATAAGTAATATATTAGGAAATATCAATGTTTTTTTACCTTACTATGTAAAGTCTTTAAATATAATGATATTTTTAATAAGTAATGAGTTAAGTAAATATTAAAAGTTAGTTTATTATTGTTTTCTAATGTATTGTTTTTTGTAAGTTTTTAAGTCTTTAAGCGTGTGTGTTTCTTGACTTTTATGGTGAAAATGTAGAGAATATCCTACAGTAAAATTCATGTTGCATAATAGCAACACATAATAGCAACACATAATAGCAACACATAATAGCAACAAGAGTAGAAATATAAATTTTGAATAAGATTTGTAAATAAACTATCTAATTATCACTCCGTACGCACTAATTTTTTATAAATTATTGTTTTAACGGGTGTTTTTGTTTCGATTGTTTATAAATAGTTTTTATAAATAGAATAATAAATTATAAATTATCTGCTGAATATACGACATCTATCTACTAGACAGTTAGTTATAGAGTTCAAAATATTGCATGGATAATTTACTGACACTTTAAATGTTTTCTAAGGAGCTCAACACTAATGATTAAAAATCGTCTCTTATCGGCAGCCGTTTTTGCTGCAATTGTATTACCGACTACAGCCATGGCAACTAATGGTATGTTTATGATGGGTAATGGTACTAAAGCTAATGGCCGTGCAGGTACTGGTATTGCACTAGCGGACAGTGCTGTTTCGGGTGCTGATAACCCAGCCGCTATGGTTCGTGTGGGTAATCGTGTTGACTTCGGACTACAAATATTCAAACCTGATCGTACCGCTACTATCTCTGGTAATAATGTCAGTCAAGTGCCTATTCCTGCGACACAATTGACGCAATTAAATCAAGGCTTGGCTGCCCAAGGTATGGATCAATTAAACCCAGGCTCAACTTATGGTTCACCGATTACCGCAGGTGGTAACAATACTGGCTTTAATGCAGCTGACATGTTTGCTATTGGTCAAGGTGCTCCTCAGCAACCAGGTGTTGGTGCGGGCTTATTAACACAGTTTAACTATAGCAGTGATGGCAATAACGATGGCCCATTCTATATCCCTGAAGGTGGTATCAACTTTATGATCAATGACAATATGTCATTTGGTGTCGTGGTTGTTGGTACAGGTGGTATGAATACTAGCTATGATAACCTTGCGATGTTTGGTGCAGGCTTAGATGGTTCTGTACAAGACACAACGGGTATTAACCTTGAGCAAGTACGTATTTTACCAACACTATCGTATAAAATTAATGATCAACACTCAGTTGGTGTGTCATTACAAGTTGCTTATCAGCAATTCAAAGCATGGGGCTTACAGCGTTTTACCAGCACCAGTCCTTTTGATGGTCAGGTATCAAAAGCACCTAACAAGTTAGAAGGCAAAGGCCGTGATGATGCATGGGGCTTTGGTGTTTCTTTGGGTTGGCAAGGTCAGTTAACCGATCAGTTAACAGTTGGTGTTGTTTATAACTCAAAAATTAATATGAGTGACATGAGTGACTATAAAGGTTTATTTGCTGATGGTGGTGATCTTGATGTCCCTGAGAACTATGGTATTGGTTTAGCATTTCAAGCAACAGATGACTTATTGTTAGCCTTTGATGTTCAACAAATTAATTATAGTGATGTTGACTCTATTGGTAATTCTATTCAGTCGGGCCCTAATAATAGTGGTTCAAATATGTTTAATCCTAATAATTACCTAGGTACTGGTAATGGTTCTGGTTTTGGCTGGGATGATATGACTGTTTATAAACTAGGTGCTGAGTATCAGTGGAATGAAAACCTAACACTTCGTGCGGGTTATAGCCATGCAAATCAGCCTATCAGTAAAGATCAAACCATGTTTAACATCTTAGCACCTGCTGTTATTCAAGATCATGCCACAATTGGTATGACTTATGAGTTGCCTAATAAGAGTGAAATCTCTATGTTCTACATGCATGCTTTTGAAGAGAAAGTAAACGGTAGCAACTCGATCCCTGGAGCCTTTGGTGGTGGCGAAGCTGATATTAAAATGTCTCAAGATGCTTGGGGTATTGCTTACGGTTGGAACTTCTAAGCATTTATTTGTTGTATAGGTAAAAAGGGGTCTATAGGACCCCTTTTTATTGCCTAGTATTTTTAGTTAATCCGTGAGCAGTTCCTTGTTTCTTTTTAAAACTCTTACTAGAATAGTAAGTCCGAATCCATTACACTCATTACAACTTATCAGGGAGATAAAAAAAATATGTGTAAACTTTCTTTAACACGCCTTCTAATACGTCCAGTCGCATCCAGATTATTTCTATCTGCTTTATTATTTATTGCTGGTCTGTCAGTCGCCAATGCAGACAATCTAAAGCCATTTATTCTTGCTGGTGCAGTTACGGGTGACTTTGCCCAAACAGTCAAAGATACTAAAGCAAAACTAACAAAGGCAGGATTTGAAGTGGTTGGTGACTATTCACCTTATGACAAAGCAGACATTATTATTGTTACCAATGACACCCTAAAAAAGAATGCCTCAGCAACGGATTTTGGTGGTTATGGTGCCGTACAACGTATCGCCATTACTGATGTATCGGGTACTATTCAAGTCACCTATACCAACCCTGTGTATATGGCGGCAGCTTATCGCTTAGCAGGTAATTTAGAGTCTATTGCTACTGATCTAAAAGCAGCTTTGGGTGAACAAAAGGCTTATGGTTCTAAAAAGGGACTCTCTGCAGAAGATTTAAAGGGCTACCATTATATGTTTAGTATGCCTTATTTCGATGAGCCTGATGTTCTGGCTGATCATGGTAGTTATGATAAAGCAATGAAAGCGGTTACCGCGGCATTAAATGCCAAAAAAGGTGGTGCATCTAAAGTCTTTCAGGTTAATATTCCAGGCAAAAAACAAACCCTTATTGGGGTGGCTATGACTCAGAAAATGAGTAGTGATAAGGCCATTATGAAAAGTATAGACTCAGAAGCAATTCGCTCAACAGCACATCTACCTTATGAAATGCTCATTGATGGTAAAGGCAAAGTTTATGCTTTAAATGCTAAGTTTCGTATTGCTACCAGTTTCCCTGACTTGCCTATGAGTGGTGAGCATAGCTTTATGGGAATTATGAGTGCTCCAGATGACATTAAATCTGCGTTAACTCTTGCAGCCGGTGCGGCAGGAGAGGATAAAAGTTCTGATGGCTTTGATTTTTAATCACTTAGCCCCCTAGCTTTAAAGGCACCTTCTTGCAATGTGAGAGGGGACTTTAAAGCTGACCTTAAACTCCGCTCCCCGACTTATCGTAGAATGAAACCATTACCCTCTTCTCGAATTTTCATTGCTATTGGCTTAGTTGTTTTATTTTTACTTTTTTTTGTTGCCCTGCTTTTTATTTCTAACCTATCCTTTTCTGTTTGGGCACAACTACAGCAAAAACCATTATGGTTACAGTCACTTTATATTTCTGGTGTCGTCCTTATCTCATTAATTTTTGGACGAATGATCATGCGTATCCTCTGGCCGAAAAAAAAATCATTTAAAGAACAGGAAGAATTAACCCAAAGAAATCGTTCCATTCAGAGCAGTCAACAGCGTTTTACTCAGCTCAATCAAAAAATGGCTTCCCAAGATAATAATGCGCTAGATTCAAATGCAACTCAAGTCGAGGTCTTAGACGAAACACCTTCCTATGATGAAAAAAATAATTCTTTAGAACAATGGCAAAGTGAGTTGGCAGTCTCTCCAGAATTAGCGAGTATTAAAAACGAACTGCATGATTATAGCCAAAGAAAATCACAGAAAAGGATCTATATTGCCGTATTTGGTGATATTAGCAGTGGTAAAAGTTCTGTAATCAAAGCCTTAATTAATTACAATCAAGCAGCAGACAGTGAAGGCTCTCATACTCAAGAATATCGTATTCATAGTAGTGTTATTGGCGGTACCACACGAGAAGTGACTCACTATGAGTGGCGATTAAACAATCATAGTGAACAATTACTTACCTTAACGGATATGCCGGGTTTAAATGAACAGTTTGGCCACTTAGATCCATTATCTATTGATGAAGTACAACGAGCACATATTGCTCTCTATCTTTGTGATGGTGATCTAACCGCTAGCCAATTTACCCAGTTAAAACAAGTTATTGCACTTAATAAGCCCTGCCTTATTGCGCTTAATAAATCAGAGCGTTATAGCAAAACAGATCAACAACAACTGCTTGAGCAACTAAAAAAACGCTTACAAACAGTGTCTCCTGAACATAATATTCCCATTGTATTGATCAGTGCAGGCGGTTTGCGTGATTATATTCGAGTCCTACCTAATGGCGATGAGGAGTGTGTGCAACGTCCCATTGAAATTAATGTCCAAGCATTATATGAACAACTATTGATGATGTTGAGTGTGTATCACATTGATCAATTAGAACAATTTAGAGAAGCATCGGTTGCTACAATGATCAACCAAAAACTCGATGATGTTGAGGGGCACTTTAAACGTTCTCAAAGCCAGAGATTGATAAAAACCTATACACAAAAAGCGGTTATTGCTTCAATGGCAACCATAAGTCCTGGCTCAGATTTACTGGTACAGGGCTATTTAGGCATTCAAATGGTTAAGGATTTATGCAAGCTCTATCATGTTAATGCCAGTGATATTGATGCCAATAAATTGCTTGAACTGATACAATCACGTATGGGTAAAACATTGCCTTTACTTTTGGCTATTGCTGGCAATGGGCTTAAGGCTTTTCCCGGAATGGGGACTATTTCTGGTGGTGCCATGCATGCAGTTGCTTATGGAATGATTTTTGATACATTAGGGCGTTCAGTTTCCCGCACACTAGAAGTGACTGGTCAATTATCACCGGTATTGATTAGTGATTTGTATAAGGAACAATTAAGTGAAACTATTGAATCGCGCACAAAAGACTTTATCAAATTGGTCTTCAAGCTCCGTAATGACACTCAATAACATCTATCAAGATATTGTCTCTAAAAAAGTAATGACCAATAAAACACAAGAATTCAGTGATCTAGAAACCAGTGATCTAGAAACAATCGATGAGGGTGATCAACACCTGAGTATTGCTAAAGAAAGTCTCAGTGCTTTATTACAGGATAAACGGGTACCAAAAAATGTTCGTGACTCTTTAAAAGATGATTTTCAACAAGTAGAGCAAATGCTGGAAAAAATTGAACATGAACACATCCATATTTCAGTTATTGGTCGTGTCAGTGTGGGTAAGTCTTCCTTACTTAATGCCTTGATTGGCGCAGAGCAATTCTCAACCAGCCCCTTACATGGGGAAACAAAACTCAATGCCTACGCCAACTGGCAAGAATATGAAGCGGGAGGGGTCTACTTTATTGATACGCCTGGTATTAATGAAATAGAAGGGGAGCAAAGAGCTGCAATGGCACATGAAGTGGCCTCCCGTTCTGATATTATTTTATTTGTTGTTGATAGTGATATGACCGATACAGAATATAAGGCACTCAAGCAAGTGGTATCAGAGTCCAGACCCGTTGTTTTAGTGCTTAATAAAAGTGATCGCTATACTCAAAAAGAGCAGCAATTATTATTAAGCAGCCTGCATGATAGAGTGAGCGATCTGGTTTATGAAGAAAATATTATTTTGGCATCATCTACTACGGTAGAAAAATATTATATTTTGGTGGATGAACAAGGTAATGAAACCGAAACCACCAAGAAATTTCCTCCAGATGTCGATGAATTAAAGACCTGCCTTTGGTCGATTGTAAAAACAGAAGGTAAGACCTTAGCGGCGCTTAACGCCAGTTTGTTTGCGGGTAATTTATCCGATCAAGTCAGTGAGCGCATTATGTTGGTACGTAAAGAACTGGCTGAAAAATTAATCCATAGCTATTGCTTAGCCAAAGGGGTTGCGGTTGCGGTTAACCCTGTACCAGTAGCGGATTTAATGGCTGCTGCTATTATTGATGTAAGCCTGATTGTTCATTTATCAAAACTGTATGGCCTACCATTAACCCGTTCTGAAGCTGGAGACTTAATTAAAACCATTGCCGGACAGATGCTATTACTTATGGGGACTATCTGGGGGATTAACTTTATCTCCAGTGCCTTGAAGTTAACAACCGGTGGCCTATCAACGGTGATCACAGCATCTGCTCAAGGAGCCGTGGCTTATTATAGTACCTTAGTGGTTGGCAAAGCAGCACAGCTTTATCTTAAAAAAGGCAAATCATGGGGTAAAGGCGGAGCCAAAGAAGCGGTGCGTTCAATATTAGACTCATTGGAGAGAGATTCAATATTGAAACAGGCAAAAGGTGATATAATGGCTCACCTAAAAGCAGGCATGTAAGTAAAAATGAATAAAACAGCTAAAAAATTACTGGCAGTACTTGATGAGTTGGATAGTAGCGAACAGAGCAATATCTTATCCTTTGCCGAGTTTTTATTAGATAAAGCAAAAAAAGAAGGGCGTATTACTCATGTTGCTACAGAGCCTCTTGATATTCCTAGACCAACAGAAGAACGCGTTGTGGCGGCAATTAAACGCCTATCAGAAACCTATCCAATGATACAGAAAAATACCATGTTGGATCAAACGGCCTCTTTAATGTCTGCTCATATTCTTCAAGGGCGAGCTGCATCCGATGTGATTGATGAATTAGAAGTGTTATTTAAAGAACACTATCTTAAAAAAAAGAATCTTGAAAAATAGACCAAATAATGGCCGAATTTATGGGATATAAAATGACATGTTAGATGTTTTCAATCGTTGGTTTCAAAGACACTTTTCAGATCCTCAAGTTATATTTCTAGTTGTTTTTTTAGTCTTATCATTTTCTATTGTTATTTTATTTAATGATACACTTGCCCCAGTATTTGCCTCTATTGTGATTGCTTACCTGCTAGAAGGCTTGGTTATCTTGTCTCGGCAATGGGTAAAAACACGTTTTATCTCAGTGCTGTTTGTCTTTATTGGCTTTATGACCGCTTTATTATTGACTCTTTTCGTTGTTACACCATTATTATGGGAACAAATCACGGATTTAATTAAAGATACGCCTAAATATATTGAGCAAGGTCGACAACTTATTTTACAACTGCCGACCAATTACAGCTTTATTTCAGAAGATTCCGTCTTAGAGATATTTTCCTTAATTCAAGACCAAGTCAGCCTTATGGGTAAACATGTCTTATCACTGTCTTTAAGCTCCATTCAAAGCAGTATTACCATTATGATTTATTTGATTCTAGTGCCTATGCTGGTGTTTTTCTTTCTCAAAGATAAAGATAAAATCCTAAAATGGTTTATGGGTTTTTTCCCTAGAGATACTCAGCTTTCCACCCAAGTATGGGAAGAAATGGATCAGCAAATTGGTAACTATGTGCGGGGTAAATTCTGGGAGATCACCATTGTGACGAGTGCCTGTTTCATCACGTTCACATTTTTAGGTCTTAAATATGCCTTATTGATCTCCATTCTGGTCGGTTTATCTGTGGTTATTCCCTATATTGGTGCGACGCTTGTGACCATTCCTGTTGCGCTAATCGCCTTCTTTCAATGGGGCTGGAATAGTGATTTTGCTTGGCTAATGGTTGCCTACGGCATTATTCAGGCCTTAGATGGCAATGTTATTGTGCCCTTACTGTTTTCGGAAGTTGTGAACTTGCACCCAGTGGCTATCATTGTGGCTATTTTATTCTTTGGTGGTTTATGGGGGTTTTGGGGCGTCTTTTTTGCCATTCCTCTTGGTACTCTGGTTAACTCAGTGATTACCGTATGGCCCTCCATACCTCATGCCGAGGCTGATGAAACCTCTTAAAAGCCACTTTTTTTGTTGCTTTTTCTTGCTCATGCAGACTTATGCCTTGGCAAGTGAAGGCAATGATCCTGCTACTTATAATACCTCCTTAGATGATTTTTCAGCGCAAACATTTCATTATACTCTGCGCTACCGAGGTCTGTTAACATCAATGATATGGGCTGATCTGGCCGATGTTAGCATGCAGTTTTCAAAGTTGGCTGATCATAGTCTACCTGTTGTGGATAAAAAACCGGTATATGAATTTTCTCTGCACTTGAGCACACGAAACTATATGAAGGCAGAATTATTTCAAGCGGTTCGCTATACTTATAAAACCTTATTAGATAATAAGTTAAACACCTTATTAGTAGAAGAGTCGGATACAGGTGATAAGCAGAGCCATAAATTTTTATGGTTGGACTGGCAAAACAAAACCTTAGAACTTTTTAGACGCAGAGAAAAAATCCCATTGGAAACAGGTTTTATCTCTTTTTCAGATCCCAAACAAGTCTGGGAAAAAGATGGCAAGATACCCCTCCCTTCTTTTTTAAATACAATCAGCCATTCACAAAACAAATCACTTGATCTTATTCATAAAAAGACGGGAGATGCTATTAATGTGTCATCAGTACATGATCCCCTGTCATTAATTTATGCCATACGAAGGCAAGCATCCAATGTCAATTCACCGTTATTATCTCAGACTATAGCCATTGCAGTATCAGATGATATCCGCCTTTACCATGTTAAAAAAGAAGCTCAGGAGTCCCTAATTATTAATCAGCAAAATATTGCCACCACTAAATACCAAATTCATACAGATGAAAAAGAAGATGATTATTTTTATCTTTGGCTCAGTGATGATCAACAGAAAAGACCATTAAAAATGGCCATGGATGCACCACTAGGGGAAATAGAAATTAATTTGCTTCCCAAATAGGTTATCTGAGTAGCAAATGGGTAATAGTACGAATTGTAGATGGTATTATTACCTTTGCTCTTAACCGACTAGAGTGTATAGTTTATTTTATGTACTCAAGCTATATTTTAAATGGCTTGGGTAGCTTGGGTATATAGTGTAACCTGAGTTCTGGATAACTGAATAAGTAACGTATTGATTAGCCTGCATTTGTTACAGAAGTCGCCGTAAATACATCCTTGTAGGCTTCACTTTGGCATCCATGCCAAAGAGACTTCTTCCACAAACACAGGCTAATCAACACTCTGAAGTTATTTTCAAGATCATCTTATCCAGAGTTCAGGTTAGTGTAGAGCAGTTATTAATGTCTTAGTTGGGGAGGATAATTTATGAGAATACATAATCAAGTCACTTTAATCGGTTGCCTAGTATTGTTATGGGTACAGAGCGCTATGTCTGGAGAAGTTTCTTTGCAAACCAAAGAACCATCCTCCAATGACTTAATTAATGCCTTTATGGGCAATAATGCAAAGTTAAAAAGCAGTCAGAGTCAAGCCCCTGCGAGCGTACCGATACGGACAATTAAATACCGAGGGATCAGTCTAAAGAAAAACAGCCTTAAAGCCGAACCTATAGCAAAAACAATGCAGCAAAATGAGAATTCTATGGCTCATAAAGCAGCAGTAAATAAGCAAGTTAATACCTGTCTGGCCGCCAAACAATCCGTTGCTGTTAATATTAATTTTAAGGCTAACTCTAGTGATGTGAGCGATACGGCGTTAATAAAAAAAATAGCCAGTGCCATGAATAGTGGGCAATTAGAAAAATGCTATTTTGTTATTGAAGGCCATACGGATGCCAGTGGTAATGATTATTATAATTTATGGCTATCACAGCAACGGGCAGATAAGGTAAAAAGCTATTTAAGCCAATACCATGTCGACTCTGATCGTCTGGTGGTGGTTGGTAAGGGTGAGGGCGAACTACTTAACCGTAAGGCACCTGAGTCCAAAGAAAATAGGCGAGTTGTTTTTAAAGTAATTAATTACAAATAACCTGAGCATATTTTTAAGCGCATCTTATCCATAGCTCAGGTTCAAATAATGCTTACTTAACCGATGGCTCGGCCTTTATCTTATCAATGGCCGTTTGACTGGCATGCTCTACCTTATCAACCGCATGCTTAATAATGGCCTTGCCTTGTTTTACCATAACGATATTAATGGTTTTCGCCAATAAAACTGTATCAACACGCTGACCGTTTAATCGCATCTTACTGGGGTATGTGGCAAAGGCAGATGTGGGTGTCTCAAACGTTTCAGCACCAATTTCATCTTCCTCATAAGGATAAAAACACGCAGCCTGCAATGATGTGTCAGGCTCATTTTCAGTAGTGAATTGAAGTGCCATCTCCATATCTTGATAGCCCTTAATAATGGCCTTATGCGCCTGCCATTGTAACTGCCCTGAAGCGCTTAATAATTCTTGTGTTACGTCTTGACATAAACTTAAACGAACATCAGGTGATTTTGAGCATGAACTGAGCAGTATTAATGAGGTACTGATCAGAAAAAGTGGCCATAGTCGATTTAACATAAGCTTCCTATTTTATTTAAGGTTATAGCACATCTGAGGCAAAATCAGCTAAACGTGAACGCTCTCCACGTTTAAGAGTAATATGGCCACTATGTTCCCACTTACGAAAACGATCCACCACAAAGGTTAAGCCCGATGTGGTTTCCGTGAGATAAGGGGTGTCAATTTGGGCAATATTACCCAGACAAATAATCTTAGTACCTGGGCCGGCGCGAGTGATTAAGGTTTTCATTTGTTTTGATGTCAGGTTTTGGGCTTCATCAAGAATAATATAACGGTTTAAAAAGGTACGGCCACGCATAAAATTAAGTGAGCGTATCTTAATACGAGTGGCTAATAAGTCATTAGTGGCTTGCTTGCCCCATTCACCAGCTTCTTCATTATTATTAGTGAGCACTTCTAAATTATCCATAAGAGCCCCCATCCATGGTGCCATCTTTTCCTCTTCGGTACCGGGCAAAAAGCCAATATCATCCCCGACAGAAACCGTGGCACGGGTCATAATGATTTCTTGATAGAGTTTATCATCCATCACCTGAGTCAGTCCTGCTGCCAGAGCTAATAAAGTCTTGCCAGTACCGGCCTGTCCGACCAGAGAAACAAAATCAATCTCAGGATCCATTAGTAAGTTTAAGGCATAATTTTGCTCATGATTACGTGCCATAATGCCCCAGACACTTTGTTTCTCTGAATAATATTGATGAATTTGCTCAACAATAACCCCTTCATTAGTATTTTCTCTAACGATGGCCTCAAAGCTCGCATCATCACCAATACGAATAACCTGATTAGGTAGCCATTTTTTTACCTCATCACCGGTAATTTTATGGTAGGTATGTCCTTCTTCGATCCAGCTATCCACTTCCTTATCATGCAGATCCCAAAAGCTTTGGGGTAACGTTAGTATGCCGCTATAGAGCAAATTAACATCTTCCAGTGCCTGATCATTATTATAGTCTTCAACAGAGACACCAATAGCCGCCGCTTTAATGCGTAGGTTAATATCCTTACTAATTAATGTCACTTGAGCTAAGTGGGCATCTTTTTGTAAGGCAACGGTAATGCCTAAAATCGCATTATCATTTTTTTGTCCGGGTAAGGTAATGGGTAACTCGGTTGAGACGTACTCTGTTTGTAAAAACAATTTGCCACTAGCTAATAAGGCTTCTTCACTGTCTTCGTCATAGCCGATACGCTGATTAAGATCCAAACCATTTTTAATTTCTTCGGGAGTAGCATCGGAGGTAAGATCATCTAAAAAACGGCTGGCCTGACGAGCATTTCTAGCCACTTCAGAATGGCCTTTTTTATTATTATCTAACTCCTCTAAAACCACCATAGGGAGAAAAAGATCATGCTCAGAAAAGCGAAATAAAGCACTGGGATCATGGATTAAGACATTGGTGTCAAGTACAAAAAGCCGCTTATTATCTTGCTGAACATGAGTTTCAGTTTGGGTGATTTCGGTCATGAATAAACTATCCTATAGTGTTTTTGGCTTTAAATTTAACGGCTTTAATCCAGATTATTTTCTATGGCATCAAGCACCTGAGCAATATGTTCCTTGACTCTCACTTTGCGCCACTGACTATGTAAAATACCGTTACTATCAATAAGGAAGGTACTGCGCTCAATACCCATATGGACTTTACCATAAAGTTTTTTCTCTTTAATGACATCAAAGAGTGAACAGATGGTTTCCTCCTTATCAGAAATAAGTTCAAAAGGAAACTCATGCTTGGCTTTAAAGTTTTCATGTACTTTAATGCTATCTCTTGAAATACCAAAAATCTGGATGCCTTTTTCTTTAAATACGGCATAATTATCACGAAAGTCTTTGCCTTCCTGAGTACATCCTGGCGTATTATCTCGGGGATAAAAATACAGTAGAATAGGGCTGCCCTGATAATGACTGAGTGTAAAATCAATATCACTGGTTGCTTTAGCTGAAAAATCAGGGACTTTTTGTCCAACGTCAATTTGGCTCATAATGTTCCTTTTTTATACAAATGTTGATTCAATTAAATTATTATCTACATGACACAATAAATAAAGTGCTTTGTCCATAATGACGAGTATTTTAAATATTGGCAATGAGGATTATAAAAATACAGTGGTTTTCTCAATAAGAATCAAGGATAATGTCAGATTACTTTTTAATAAATGCTTATGGCGATTAGGATAATCAAGAGATGAGCACTAGGAACGCGGAGATTATTAATGTTTAGTGGCAGTATGGTTGCATTAGTGACACCTATGCATGCAGATGGTAGTGTTGATCAGGCCTCGTTAGAAAAACTGGTTGAATTTCATGTAGATAATGGTACCGATGCCATTGTTGCAATGGGTACAACAGGAGAGTCAGCCACGTTAAACGAAAAAGAACATTGTCAGGTAATCAAACGTGTTGTCCAAATGTCTAATAATCGCATTCCTGTGATTGCCGGCACAGGGGCAAACTCCACAACTGAGGCTATTGAATTAACACAATGTGCCATGTCTGCGGGAGCCGATGCCTGTTTATTAGTGACTCCTTATTATAATAAGCCAACTCAGGAAGGCTTATACCAGCATTTTAAAAAAATAGCCCAAAGCGTTGCCATACCTCAAATACTTTATAATGTCCCTGGCCGTACTGCCGTTGATATGCAGGCACAAACCGTGGCACGTTTAGCGGGTATTGCCAATATAATCGGCATTAAAGAAGCTACGGGTGATTTGCAACGTGGTAAAGACATTATGGCACTCTGTGGTGATCAGCTTGATGTTTATTCAGGGGATGATGCGACCGCTATGGAACTGATTTTATTAGGTGCCAAAGGTGATATTTCTGTGACTGCCAACATTGCTCCTAAAGCAATGCATGAAATGTGCAGTGCGGCATTAGCAGGTGATCACAATACCGCTGAGGCCATTAATCAGCGTTTAATGGCCTTGCATAATACGCTATTTGTAGAATCCAACCCCATTCCTGTAAAATGGGCTTTGCATGATATGGGCATGATCCCAGCAGGTATTCGCTTACCACTTACGGTCTTAGATGCACAATATTATGATGTCCTGCGTGATGCAATGAAACAAGCCTTATAATAGCGACTGAGCTTAATAACTATTTTACCCATACATTTTATTAATATAAAGTACAGAAAACAGGTGTGTAATGAAACCAAGCACTGCTAATAGAAAAAACAACAACATATTAAAAACAGCGTGTATTAAGGAACAAAAGATCACCAAATTGGCCTTGGCCATTACCGTTGCTTCTGGGCTGGTTGCTTGTGACTCCATGCCTGATCTAAATGATACGTTTGCTGGTCGAAAAGTTGACTACGAGCATCAAAGTCGAGATGTTAATTCATTAGAAGTGCCTCCAGATTTAACCACCGCCACTTATGACGAGATGATGGTTGTACCCGATATTAATACCGGTGGCACGGCAAGTTATCAAGACTATGCCCAAGAGCGTCAGGGTAACCGAGTAGTCATTAATAAGGTTCTTCCAGCTCAAAAAGATATCCAACTAATCCGAGAAGGTGATGATGTTCGCCACTTGGTGATCCATGGCACTAAAGATCAAGCATGGGAAAAAATGCGTGATTTTTGGCTAAATTCAGGCATGCTGATTAAACGGGAAAACCCAGCAACCGGCATACTTGAAACCGAATGGGCTGAAAATCGTGCTGATATTCCTCAGGATATTATTCGCCGAGCCTTAAGCACCGTACTCGAATCATTTTATTCTGCGGCCACTCGAGATAAATATCGAGTGCGTATTGAAGAGGGTGAACAACCTGAAACAATCAATCTCTATCTGACTCACTATGGTATGGAAGAAGTGATTGAAAATGACATTACCGAGCGAACTATCTGGAAGCCTCGCCCTAGAGATCCAGAGCTTGAGGCAGAAATGATAGGCCGTATGATGGTCTATATGGGCGTTGAAGAACAAAAAGCCAAAGCTCTCTTGGCACGTTCAAGAACCAAAAAAGCAGAACGTGCTGTTATCTCGCGTAATGCCCAAGGTAACTCTCGCTTAGTGGTTAAAGAAACCTTCCCAAGAGCATGGCGTCGCACGGGTGTGGCCTTAGATCGCATCAGCTTTGTTGTTGAAGATCGCAATCGTGAAAAAGGCCTATACTACGTCCAATATATTGACCCCTTAGCAGAAGAAGAAAATAAAGGCTTCTTGTCTGGTCTAAAGTTTTGGCAAGAAAAAGTGGCCGTTGATCAAAGCAAATACCAGATACAACTGCTAGCTCGTGGTGATGATACCGTTATTATTGTACTGGACTCTACGGGTCAGCCGGATACCTCAAAAACATCCTATCGTATTCTTAACCTCTTGCATGAACAGCTAAAATAAATAGGTAAGGTAACTGTTACTGGTTATATTGCGGGGCTTTAGCCCCGCAAAACCTATTGCCCAGTAAAGCGTAGACAAATATGCCATCCCCACAAGCAAACACAGCTATAGATGTCCTTACCAACACCTTTGGCTATAAACAATTCCGTGGTGAACAAGAAGCGATCATTAAGCAAACAATAGCAGGACAAGATGCCTTAGTGCTCATGCCAACAGGAGGAGGCAAGTCCCTCTGCTACCAAATCCCCTCTATTGTTCGCCAAGGCACCGGTATTGTTGTCTCCCCCCTTATTGCACTGATGCACGATCAAGTCTCCGCATTGCGCCTACAAGGTGTTGCTGTGGCCTTTTTAAACTCCAGCTTAGCTTTTCAAGAAGTGCAGGAAATAGAAGGTCAATTATTACGCGGTGAGTTAGACTTACTCTATATTGCCCCCGAACGCCTCTGCCAAGAGCGCACCCTTAACTTATTACATCAGTTAGAAATAGCACTTTTTGCGATTGATGAGGCACATTGCGTATCACAATGGGGGCATGATTTTCGCCCAGAATACATCCAATTATCTATTTTACATGAACAATTCCCCAGTGTTCCCCGTATTGCGCTAACGGCAACTGCTGATGAAAGTACCCGCAATGAAATTGCCCAACGCCTAGATTTAGTCAAGGCAAAATTATTTATCAGCAGTTTTGATCGCCCCAATATCCGCTACCGAGTGGCACAAAAAAATAATCCCAAAAAACAACTATTACACTTTATTCAAACAGAGCACCCTCAAGATGCTGGCATTGTCTATTGTTTAAGTCGCAAAAAAGTGGATGATACCGCCATGTGGTTGGCAGAGCAAGGCATTAAAGCCATTCCCTATCATGCGGGTTTATCCACCAATATACGTCAAAAACATCAAGAACGTTTTCTAAGAGAAGAAGAAATTGTTATCGTCGCCACCGTAGCCTTTGGCATGGGCATTGATAAACCCGATGTCCGCTATGTCGCACACCTAGACCTACCCAAAAGCATAGAATCCTACTACCAAGAAACAGGGCGGGCAGGGCGTGATGGCCTACCTGCGGATGCGTGGATGGTCTACGGTCTGCAAGATGTGATTATGCTACGCCAAATGCTTGCTCAATCAGAAGCAATGGAACAAATAAAACGTCTAGAGCAACGCAAACTAGAAGCCATGTTGGGCTTTTGTGAAATCACCTCCTGCCGCCGTGCCAGTTTGCTCGGCTATTTTGGTGAACAATATCGGGGTGAACAATATCAAGGTGAACAAAGAGAAGAAAACTGTGGTAATTGTGATAATTGTTTAGAGCCGGTTGAAAGTTGGGAAGGCACTACCGAAGCCCGTAAAGCACTCTCTTGTGTTTTTCGTACAGGGCAACGCTTTGGCGTTAACTACCTGATTGATGTCTTACGCGGTAAGCTTACTTCCAGAATCGAACAGTTCCGCCACCAAGAAGTATCCACTTTTGGTATTGGTTCAGAATTGTCAGAAGTACAATGGCGCTCTGTGTTTCGACAATTAATGGCCAGAGGCTTTATTGCCGTTGATATGGAAGGTTATGGCTCGCTATACCTGACCGAAGACAGCCGTCCAGTACTCAAAGGTGAACAACCCCTTTATTTTAGAAAAGATGTTGCCAAAGCCAACAAAATAAGCAAAAAAAATAAACAGAGCCGCTCAACTCGCAGTGCTAACTTAGCGAGTGAAAATAAAGAAATATGGGCAGCACTACGAGCCAAACGCAATGAATTAGCACAAGAGCAAAGTGTGCCAGCCTATATTATCTTTCATGATGCGACCTTAATGGAAATGATGGAATACCACCCCACATCACTACATGAAATGAGCCAGATAAACGGCGTAGGAGCCATGAAATTAGAAAAATATGGCAATGAATTCCTAGCAGTATTAAATCAATACGTTACTTATTCAGTTATCTAGAACTCAGGTTAAAATAAAGCCTAGCCTCTATTTTGCCAAGCAGTTAGTTTTTGTTGCGCTGATTGAGTTGCAACAACAGAATTATGAATGTGTTGTGTCCAGTGATCTAACTCTTTAAACTGCTGGTCAGGATAAGCAAAATCCTGAAAAATATCCTCTGCTTCTGGTACATAACCATCGGCGTCAGCATATTTTTTTATATCATCACAAAACAGATCAAGCTTGGTATAATGAAACATAGATAGAGTCCCTCGTTGGTTACATAATGATAGCTAGCTAAGTTGCCTTGTTTTAAATTTATTTTGGCAACTGTTCATTAACTATGGAACAAGATTGACAATTGGGCAAGAATTTAGGGTAAAAAATGCCAAATGAAAACCGTAATGGAAATCAAAACGTTAAGCGTCATGAGCTTAAATACTATATTAATAACTTGGAATACCATGCTCTAATTGCACGTTTACAACAGGTTATGAAGCCCGATCAATACAGCAAACCAGGCAAAGGCTACTTTATTCGCAGCCTGTATTTTGACTCTTATACAGACACCTGTCTCTATGAAAAGCAATCAGGTACGCATAGCCGACAAAAATATCGCATGCGTATCTATGATCTGGACAGCCAGAAAGTGAAATTTGAGATAAAAAATAAAGCCAACAACCAAATATTCAAAGAAACAGCCACCATTACTAAAAGCAGTGCCTTGGCCATTATTGCGGGCGAATACCATGAGCTATTAAGCTACCATAACCCAGTGCTTAATAAAATATACATAAAATTCAGCTCTGGCTTATACCGCCCTAAAGTAATTGTTGATTATTATCGTGATGCCTTCACACTGGATTTTTTTAATTGCCGAATCACCATTGATAGAGACCTCCACTCCAATAACACCGACTTCAATCTATTCTCCAAAGCAATGCATACCATACCGGTGATACTCGAAGGTAAACAGATCCTTGAAGTGAAATACAATGATGCCTTACCTGAGCAGGTCAAAGCGATGTTACAGCTAGACAGCTTTGAACGTCAGGCCATTAGCAAATACACCCTAAGCCGCCGCTTCCTCAAAACAAGAAACTGGGAAGACAACTAATAGCAAATTATTCAGATGCTACGGGGGCTTTAGCCCTGCAAATATTTTTAAACTTTTTATTAATTACCTCAATCTCTAAGCATCAAATAAGATATAATTATAAAATAACCAAAACAAATATAAAAAATCAAAAGAGAACCTCAATGGATCAACTCAGTTTTGCCGACATTTTCAAAAAAAGCTTTATTGCTATGGGTTCCAAAGTAGAACACTATAGCGCCCTAGAAATTGTAATGAATCTAGGCTTCTCCTTTATTATCGGCCTATTTATTTTCTATATATACAAAAAAACCTTCCAAGGCGTACTCTACCAACGCAGCTTCAATACCTCACTTATCACCATCACTATGGTCATTACCCTTATCATTATGACCATTGCTGGCAACCTAATACTCTCTCTTGGTATGGTCGGAGCGCTGTCCATTGTTCGCTTTAGAACCCCCATAAAAGATCCCGTTGATCTGGTCTTTATCTTTTGGGCAATATCGGCTGGCATTGCTAATGGGGTCGGTTATTACAACCTCTCGATTATTGGCTCCATTGTTTTGAGTCTGGCACTACTCTTTATGGCGAGAAAAGAACAAACAGAACACCCCTACTTATTAGTTGTACAAAGTAATAATGATATAGACGATGCGACTCTCTACGCTCAAATTAAACAATCGGTTGATAACTTCAGACTAAAATCAAAAACCATCAACGCGGATTACACAGAATACACCGCTGAGATCCGCCTAAAAAAAGAAGACACTCAATTTATTAGCGACTTACATAAAAACAACACCATAATCAAAGCAACGCTTATCTCCTATTCAGGTGATCTAGCACAAGTCTAAGTGTATACTAAAAAATGAGCACATTTTTCTAACACAGGTAGCCAGCGATGCAATTTCTTGATGTAAAAACAGACTACGCATTTAAAAAAGTCTTTGCCAGTGAGCACAGCAAAAAATTACTGATCAGCTTTTTAAACAGCCTCATTTACTCACAGAGCAGTCAATACATTAGCGACTTAACCGTTGTTGATCCCTATA
>WFNB01000077.1 GCA_015488755.1 Gammaproteobacteria bacterium
CATAGGTAGGTACTTAAGAACTTTTGGGCTAGGATAACTCTGTGTTTACTACACAAGACGCCGTAAATCCATCCTTGGAGGCTTTATTGCCACATCCATGTGGCAAAAACTTCTTCCGTAAACACAGAGTTATCCTTAAGTACCTACCTATAATAATATCTTAAATTCACCCCATAAGTGTAGCTAAGTTAAGGGGTACCTATGGGGTGAATTAAAGAATACTTACTATCCATTGGAAACTACTCGACTCGAACCTTTTGTCCATTAAAGATAACGACCTGCCCTATTCGAATTTTACAACGCTTACGTAACTCAATCTGCCCATCTACACTGACTTGTCCATCGGCAATAAGCATTTTTGCAATACCACCACTTTCACAAAACCCCATTATTTTTAGTAAATTATTTAACTCAATATACTCGTGATCATGTAATTGAAAAATTTCCATCAGTTGTCCTTATAAACTAAAATTTAGAGTTTTGTATTTCCCGAAAGACGAAGATAAGGCATTAGAATGCAATCTATATTTAATTACATCACTCAAATTTTCTAACACATGAGTTGCCACTTTTTATTTCTTGTTCAAAAAAATTAAAAATAGATTCTGATCGGTAAGTATTATTTTTTTAATTGCTTTTATCGATGTTATTTCACCTAACACTTCAGCACTCCAATAAACAACAATAGCAATCGTACCATTACAATTTTGGGGTCGCTCAGTATAGGATGAATATCGTTGACTCCATGTATTTTCATGATACAAAGAAGAACAACCAGAAAGTAGTATGATAAATATAAAAATAATTTTATTCAAAGTTTCATAAATTTTCTATATCCAGAAAGAGCCATCTAACTCACAAAAGGTGCATGATTTGTGGATTAGACCGTAGTAAATGGTTGTCTTACTACCACAGAACAATATTTACTCTCTAAAAAGCAGTATAAATCAGTGTTCAGCCTCTGCTGAGAATAATTTAATCACTTTTTTCATTGGTATAAATAAACGAATTCTGCCATTGTTTGAATATAATTTTTCAAAACCAAATTTTAGATAAAATTTTTCAGCATTAGAGTTGAGGCAGTCAACGATAATGGTAAAAGCTCTCATATGAGAATTAATCTCATATAAATATTCCAATGCTTTTATTAAAGTTATTTTACCCAATCCACTATGTTGCTCATTTTGTGAACTGCCGTTTGTTGACTGCTTAATCCTCAATTTCATTTGGTTTATATGGAATTGAGTGTCCTAGTTAGTGTAACCACATCAGGCTCAAAATGCACAAAATAATAAACTACATTTCTACCTGCCCCCTTGGTTTTCATAACACTTTTTTTAACTAGATCCTGCAAGTCTCTAGTGGCTGTTATATCAGACGTATGCACCAATTTTTTGTATTTCTTGCGACCAATGCCATCACTAAAAGTGCCCTCTTCTAATATTCTCTGAAGGAGTTTTTGCTGTCTTGAATTAAACACTGTATGGCGATGCTGATCCCAAAATTGGGTTAAGCTATTAATTCTATTAAGTAGTATCATTGCCGTTTGGGCTGCTGAATCAACTTGTTGTAAAAACCAGATGATCCAACAAGTGATATCCAAATTGCCTCTTTGAGTTGCTTCCAGTATTTCATAGTACTCATTTCGATTAGCTTCTATTTGAGATGAGATGGAATACAATCGCAAAGGTAGAGCCTCAGTTTGAGCAAGGCAATATTCAGCAATAATCCGTGAGAAACGACCATTACCATCATCCAAGGGATGAATGGTAACAAACCATAATTTTGCAATAGCAGCCCTGACATAACCTGATTCAGCTGATTTATCTTCTTGTCTCTGATTAAGCCAAGTAAAAAATGCGGTCATTTGCTTTTTAACACACTCTTTTACCACTGCTTTTTCACAAGGGGCAATGAAGTGGGTAGTTTGTTTTCCAAAGCGACCCGATACTACTGACATACTTTCATTTCTATAATCACCAATAATCATGTCATATAAAACAGGGTGATCAATAAACATCATACTATGCCATTTTAAAAACTGTTTTTCAGTTAGCGGAGTTTCTATGCTTCTTATGGATTCAAGTAAGATATCAAGATAAGCTTCATCAGATTTCGATGCTCGCTTTTGTTGATTATTTTTGTCTTTCTCCTTTTTCTTCCCCAGCCCCAGTTTGTTGGCAATACTGGAACGAACTGATTCACGATTTAAAATCTCACCTTCGATCTTGGCACTAGCCAGAGCCTCATCCAGTAAAACTTCTGACTCCAGTTGCAATTGTTTATCCTGAGATAAGTTTTTTGCCAAAGTACACAAAGGCGAAACGCTTCGCACCGTTTGTTCCAAAATAGGTATAACTGCTTGAGCATCGTATTGGAAATCTGGCCAGTTATTATCTTGCCATATCCATTGAATGTTTAATTGTGAAGCCAAAATTTTCACCAATCAGATATTTAGTGGATAATGAAATGAATACACAAGTTAATCGTATCATAAAATGAAACAATTAGATGAAATGATTGCATCAAAAGATCAAAGCTGTCTCACTGTCAGAATAATAAAGGCAAATGAAAAAGGATTAGACAAAATCATACAAAAACAGAGCACGCAAGTGTTGTGCAAATATTTTCTTACTTTGTTTGATTTTTTCTGAAATCTAGATAAAGAATGGTGCCCAGGGCCGGAATCGAACCGGCACGGTGTTGCCACCGAGGGATTTTAAGTCCCTTGCGTCTACCAATTTCGCCACCTGGGCAAACAGGTGTGTTTGGAGCGGGAAACGAGATTCGAACTCGCGACCCCGACCTTGGCAAGGTCGTGCTCTACCAGCTGAGCTATTCCCGCAACAATGTCTTTTAGACAATGGTACTATTATATTGAGGCTGGACCCGGAGTCGAACCGAGGTCCACGGATTTGCAATCCGCTGCATAGCCATTCTGCCATCCAGCCATATAAATAGTGACTTCACTTTATAAAAACCAACTTGCATTAAACAAATGAAATTAAGTCATAAAAAATGGAGTTCGCTTCGTGATTGGTGCATGAAGCATTTTACTCTATTTGAATTTTCATCTAAAGTTTTCATTTAAACTAGGACTTCAAATATAGTCGAATTGGAGCGGGAAACGAGATTCGAACTCGCGACCCCGACCTTGGCAAGGTCGTGCTCTACCAGCTGAGCTATTCCCGCTTTGTTTCGATGGCGTGTATTTTAACGTTTATGAAAGGTATGTCAACGATTTTTTAAACTTTATAAAGTAATTAGCTTTCCTGTCATTTACAATCATTCTTTAAGGCTTGGCAAGGCTGCTGAAATATAATCAATCATTGACCAAAGGGTTAAGAATACTGCAACATACAATAGGATAAAGCCAATATCCAATAATGGTACACCTAATAAAGGCTCTGCATACAACAACCACGTAATAGCAGTCATCTGGGCTGTGGTTTTTATTTTTCCTAAAATAGAAACCGCCACACTATTTCTTGAACCAACCCCAGCCATCCATTCTCTCAGGGCTGAAATGGTAATTTCACGACCAATAATAATCACTGCCGCCATGGTCATAAAAATACTATGATAGTCAGTCGGATTTCTATCCACTAACAGTACCAAAGCAACCGCAACCATGACTTTATCGGCCACCGGATCAAGAAAGGCACCAAAAGCAGATGTTTGATTTAAGCGTCTGGCAAGGTAACCATCAAACCAATCCGTTATTGCCGCTACCATAAAGATGACTGCCGCTGCTTGATGTGCCCAAGAAACAGGCAGATAGAAGAATAAGACAAAAACTGGGATCAGCAACATGCGAAAAGAGGTTAATAAATTGGGAATAGTATATTGCATAAATAAAGTAATTCTCTTTTAATCATCTTTGGATCGAATTAAGCGGGTATCATTCTATGACAAAATGCAATCGCTTACAAAAAAAGTACCAAAATAAACTCTGCTATAAGAAAGCATCCATAAGCTGAAATAATAAGAGAGGGACGTTCACTAATGATGAAAATGCTCATATATTTTTTCTGCCAGTGCTTTGCTGATACCTTTAATATTTGCTAAGTCTTCAACACCAGCTCGCACGACTTCTTGTAAACCACCAAACTGCTTCAATAGGAGCTGCCTACGCTTAGCACCAAGACCACTGATTTGTTCCAATTGAGAAGTGGTTCTTGCCTTGGAACGCCTATTTTTATGACCCGTAATAGCAAAACGGTGGGCTTCATCACGAATGTGCTGAATCAAATGCATGGCCTTAGAATTAACCGGCACCTCCATTGGTTGGTTGGTCTGAGCAGATAATAAGGTATCAAATTCTGCTTTGCGTCCTTCGCCCTTGGTAATGCCAATAATGCTTACTGAGGATATATTTAATTCTGCCATAACATCACAGGCCTGTTTAACCTGCCCCTTGCCACCATCAATAACCAGTAAATCGGGCAGTTTTTCTCGATTTTCTTCTTTGGATAAGCGAGCATAACGACGCATAAGAGCCTGATGCATGGCCGCGTAGTCATCTCCCGCAGTAATATTATTAATATTAAAACGCCGATAGTCACTTTTTAATGGCCCTAGAGGGGTAAATACGACACAAGAAGCAACCGTTGCCTCACCAGAACTATGGCTGATATCAAAGCATTCTAAACGTTGTGGCATCTCATCTAATTCTAAAATGCACTGCAAGTCTTCAAAACGCTTTAAGCTACTAGCTCGATTAGCCAGTCGACTCATTAATGCTGTCTGGGCATTATTTTGTGCCATTTGCAACCAGCGGGATCGCTCACCACGAACCTTATTATGGATCGTCACTTTATGTCCTGACTGTTCTTGTAGAATGGTTTCAATAACGTCTTTATCATCAAAAGCATGACTGACTAAAATAGTAGCAGGTATTAAGCGATCACTTTTTAGTGAGCTGATATAAAATTGAGCAATAAAAGCAGATAAGAGTTCAGCAATACTCTGCTGTTGAGTATTCTTGGGAAAGAAACTTTTATTACCCAAATTTAGCCCATCACGAATAAAAAATAATTGAATACAAGCAACATCTTGTTGATAGTCAATGGCAATAATATCTAAATCGCCCTTTTCATTGCTGACGTATTGTTTTTCCTGCAAGCGTCGTAAACTACTGATTTGATCTCTATGAAGTGCTGCTTTTTCATAGTCTAATTGCTTGGCACTGCACTCCATACTGGTCACTAATTCATCTATTACCTGATTACTCTTACCTTCTAAAAATAATACGCTCAGTCGTACATCTTCGGCATACTCTTCTTGGCTAACAAGATCAACACAGGGTGCTTTGCAACGCTTAATTTGGTATTGCAAGCAAGCTCTGGAGCGATTTTTATAAACACTGTCTTCACACTGACGCACGGGAAATAACTTCTGCAATAGATTTAAGCTGGTTTTAACTGAGTTGCCATTGGGATAAGGACCAAAATAACGCCCCTTTTTCTTTCGTCCCCCTCGATGGAAGGTTAATCTGGGAAAATCATCACTGGATAAAAAAATATAAGGATAGGATTTATCATCACGCAATAAAATATTGTAACGGGGCTTTAAGGTTTTTATGAGATTATTTTCAAGTAGCAGAGCCTCACTCTCCGTGTGAGTGACAACAATTTCAATATGTGATATCTGCCCTACCATCACATTGGTTTTAGGAGACTGGCCTGATTTTCTAAAATAACTACTGAGCCGATTTTTTAGATTTTTTGCTTTACCAACATAAATAACCACATTGTTTGCATCGATCATTCGATACACACCGGGTCTGGTTGTTAGGTCACTAAGAAATTGTTGATGATCAAATGAGGACAAAGGCGTTTAGGGTATTTGCTTAATATGAGACGGTTTTTGTGAGTTTATGACAGAGCTTCATCAATAAAGCCATATTGCATTGCTAAGCGTGTTAATTCAACATCATTAGTAACACTGAGTTTTTCCAACAAACGGTGTCGATAAGTGCTAATGGTCTTAGGACTTAAATTCAGTTGCTCAGAAATTTGTTGACTTTTCATACTTTGCATAATCATCATCATAACCTGCATTTCACGTTGTGATAGCTTATCAAAGGGATTATCTTCCTCTGGCTTAAGATTCGTAGCAATTTTCTGGGCAATATCAATGCTGATATAACGCCGACCATAAAAGACTTCTTTTATAGCATGGACAATTTCGTCAATATTACAGCCCTTAGTCAAATAGCCCATTGCTCCAGCCTTAAATAACTGTTGGGGAAAAGGGTCAGTATCATGGACAGTCACGACAATAATTTTAAGATGTTTATTATTGGTCACTAAACGTCGGGTTGCCTCTAGCCCCCCTATGCCTGGCATATTAAGATCCATTAGCACAACATCAACACGCTCATTGTTAACAAAGCTAATAGCCGCTTCACCCGTTTCAACTTCACCGATGACTTCAAGGCCATTAATATCTTCAATTAAGCGTCTTATTCCCGTTCGAACTAATTCATGATCATCGACTAATAATACTTTTATCACTACAATCCCCTAGACTTCCTGATAGAATAAATATCTGTTATTTTATCCATAAATGACACTATACCGCTTATTTTAACTCATTAGGAGTAGAGCCATCCTTTAGCCATATCGAGAATAATTCTAACGTGTTTGCATATAAGATGCCATAATAAAAAATAATTCATGGGCATTTTTTAAGGTTTTTATTTTAACTAATTAATAATTTTAGAAAAAGGCTTAAAAAAATTAAAATTTAGGGCAGTTAATAATAAAATTGGCGGTAAATAAATTTGAAGTGTTTTATTAAGGAAGGTTTAGAAAAATGACTTAGATGCTTTTAGATGGCGATGGGCGAGGGATTTGAACCCCCGAACGGGATAAACCGTTGCTGGTTTTCAAGACCAGTGCTTTCAGCCACTCAGCCAGCCCACCTCCTAAAAAGTGTGGCGATTATAAACGACCTTTTTGGTGAATACCAGCATAAATATAAAAAAAATTGAATTTTCCTTGATTTATCTAGTCTTAGATTGCATATTACAGATG
>WFNB01000078.1 GCA_015488755.1 Gammaproteobacteria bacterium
TCTATTATGTTTGAATTTAAAGAGAATTATATAGTGAGGGATCATAGTTTCTATTATGGAAGATTTATAGTATGAATACTACGGTTTTAACTCTCGGTAATTACGTAAGTAGTCTTATTTAATAAGGTATTAATTGATTTTTATCAAGGAACTTATTTAATGAAAGAGACAAAATAAAAGTGTCGTGCGTCTAATTTTTAATTGTGGGTGGGAATAAATTATGTTTAGCTGGCTTCTAAAATTGTTGGGAATTGAAGATGATAAACCGATTGCTAAGAAAGTCGTTGTTGCGCAAACTGCTACGCCAAAAACTGAGCTAAGTCCATCTGATGAAAGTGTAGAAAAGAATATTGATACAGAGAATCAAGTAATTAATACTATAATAGAACCAGAACCAGAACCAGAACCAGAACCAGAACCAGAACCAGAACCAGAACCAGAACCAGAACCAGAACCAGAACCAGAACCAGAACCAGAACCAGAACCAGAACCAGAACCAGAACTTCCTTTAGCAGAAGTGTTTCCTGCTTTAAAAGCAAACTACATTAAGGTGTTGTCTGAGGCAGGTTTTGCAAGCAAAGAAGCCATTAATAAAGCCAGTGATAAAGAACTCCTTGGCCTTAAGGGTATTGGTAAAGCAACATTAAAAATCTTACGTTCCTAGCAAGTTTCTATAGATAGTATTTGTTAGTATCATTAATCCATAATGATATTAACCTTAGCTTGTAGTGGTAGACTAATGGCTTGATCACCTGAGACTAAAATAAGCTGGGCGCTGGTACCTTTTGGGGTATTAATTTGCCCAGTGTAAAGTGTGCCAGATTTCATAGTAATAGTGGCACAGTGCGGACTTTTATTCTTTGGGCAAGTAAATAATTTCAACTGACTCATTTTATTAAATGGCAACTGTATGTTAATACTTTGATCTATAATAAGTGGCATATACGTTAAGGAGTGCGTTACTGTGGAGGGGCTCACAATATGATTAATTCCAAAAGTAAGCACGGTAATAATCGGATTTTTCTTATCATGTCTGCTTTCTTCATATTTTATTCCCGAAAAAGCAATTTCACTGCCTGAGCTTTGCTCTATTTTTCCTGTCACTGTAGCAAAAGTTGCCAGCCAGCGTTTATGATCCAGCGCGTCTATAATATCCAGACTTTCTGCAAGAGAGTGCTTAGCTAGGTGGCCTATAAGACATAATTCAAAGTAATCATCCTTATTAATTGTAAGCTGTTTCACAAATGGTACAACGACATCGTCTTGCATCTTTGCCAGAGTTTTAGGGACTAATGAATTCTTTGGATTGGCCTTTAATGGCCCCCCTCGCCAAGGGAGTTTTATGGTATGAGTGTCGATGATTTTCCATTCTTTAAAACTGGGGTTAAACCAGCCGTGTAATAGTATTGTATCGTTTGTTGGATCACTATCATCTAGTAGTATCAGAGGGGTTTTATAGTGAATATGTGCCAGACTAATACCATCTGAACTGAATAATTCTGTTCCCTCAGGTTGTTTTAGCCAGACCTTTTTTCCTGTTTTCTGACAAGCCAATTGTGTATCTAAGGTTTGCGTCTTGGTTGTTTGGGCGCTGAATGTTATGTTAGGTACAAGTAAAAATAATATGAGACTAAGAACCAATCGGTAGATGTGTTTACATTGAAACATCAGCCTGCCCCTTCATATAATAAAGACGCTTTTGTTTTTCTTCGACTTTTATCCTAAGTTCTATCAATTCACGTTCATAGGCTTTGACTTTTTTGTGGCCTAATTTCGCTTTTCGCTTGTCATTGTCTAAATCATAGTTAAGTGTTGCTATGCGACTTTTATGTTGATTGATTTCCTGTTGTAAATCATAAATGGCCATGCCAATACGATGTTGTTTAAGAAACGATGCTTCCACACCTATTGAGCAAACACCACGATAAGGATTACCGGATAAGCCCTCCTGTAAGGCATTTTCGGGTGTGCAATAGCGTAATAGGCCTTCTTCTCTACCTTGTTTATATGCTTGGGTGTCAGGGACAACATGGTATTCTGAGCAGGCTTCTCGATGTTCTGATAATTGTGAAATGCGCAAACCGGATTGGCCGTCACTATAGCCAATATCAAACCAATCACCGCCAAGGCACTCTTCTTTTGATAATGAGGCGCAAGAAGCAATGAATAAACTAACGAACAATAAAAGGGCTATTTTAGCAATGTGCATAAGAGGCTCTGTGAAAATTTAACAGGTCTAGATTTTATGAAAAAAAAACGACCTTGTATAGCCTATAGTTATAATACGTTACAATGGAATTTTATCCTATGGGGTATATCCAGACTAATATGATATATACTATTGCTATGATTAATGATATATGGACTGACAAATGGTAGATCATATTGTTTTAGCAGGTGATATTGGTGGCACTAAAACAAATTTAGGCATTTTTCGAGTTGCTCAACAACAGCTAGTTTGTCTTTATGAAAGTCGTTATCATAGTGCTGAGTACACATCATTAGAGGATATTCTTAAGCAGTTTCTAGCATCCGCAGATGAGACATACCCTATAGAATATGCCTGTTTTGGTGTTGCCGGACCTATTGATGATAATACCTGTCAAATAACCAATCTCCCTTGGTTTATTGTTGCTGATACGATTGAGCAACAATTCCAATGGCCTTATGTGAGTTTGCTTAATGATCTTGAGGCCAATGCTTGGGGGTTGGATGCTTTGTCAGAAGATGATTTTACAACCTTAAACACAGGCCAAAAATTAGCAGGTAATGCGGCTATTATTGCTGCTGGCACAGGTTTGGGAGAAGCGGGTCTTTTTTGGGATGGTGGTCAACACATCCCTTTTGCCTCAGAAGGTGGGCATAGCGAATTTAGTCCTAATTCAGAGCAGGACTTTTTATTACAACAATTTTTGAGCAAAAAATATCAGGGGCATGTCAGTTGGGAGCGATTGGTTTCAGGCATGGGGCTGGTCAATATTTATGACTTTTTATGTAGCCAAAGTACTGTTCCTACAGGCATCTTTAATGATGAACAACACGATAAGGCTGAGGCGATATCCAAGGCAGCACTGAGTGGACAAGATCCCCTATGTCAGCAAGCATTAGATTGGTTTGTTCGCTTATATGGGGCAGAAGCGGGCAATCAGGCACTTAAATTACTCGCCAAAGGCGGTATTTATCTTGGCGGTGGTATTGCTCCTAAGATCATTACTAAGCTACGCTCAGGTGCATTTATGCAGGCATTTTGTGACAAGGGTAGAATGCGTCCTCTACTAGAGGCGATGCCGGTAAAAGTGATTATGAATGATAAAGCGGCTCTGTATGGCCCAGCAATCTATGCCACCAAACAGCTATAACTTATTTTTAGGACAATGCTAGGAAAATATTAGGACAAGGTATGATAGATGCGCAATGGCACATAATGAACAATGCAGAGCAAGTGGCTCATGCGGCAGTACATCGTATTCAATTAAAAGCACAAGAGGCTATTTCCCACCGTGGAGTGTTTAAGATGGTCTTAGCTGGAGGTACCACACCAAAAAGGGTTTATGAACTATTGGCTGAATACCATCAGCAATGGTCGCAATGGCACTTATATATCGGTGATGAACGTTGTTTAGATGTCAATGACCCTGAGCGTAATAGTGTGATGATCATGCAAACATGGCTAGATAAGATTCACTTTCCCAGAGAAAATTTTTACCCTATTAAGGCTGAGCTTGGTCCAGAAGCGGCAGCAAAAGACTATGCTCAGTTGATTGACTCGGCTCTGCCTTTTGATCTGGTGCTATTGGGTATGGGAGAAGATGGTCATACGGCCAGTTTGTTTCCAGGACATCAGCATAGTGATAATGAGCGGGTGCATGCCGTTTATAATGCCCCGAAAGCACCTAGCGAAAGGGTCAGTTTAAGTAAGCTTAGCTTGTCAAATAGTGAACAAGTTATGATTTTAATTACCGGCACGAATAAGCAAGCAGCCATTAGACAATGGCAACAAGGTGAGGAGTTACCAATTAATCAAATTCAGTCAATGCATCATCTTGATATATTGATCGATAGTGATGCCATGGCACAAAATAAATAAGAGTCGAGACAATACATAGCAAATATAGACTTTTCTGGATAATAAAAATAAATTTATGGATATTTCACAAATAATTGATCCGCTCAATAAAGCACAGCGTCAGGCGGTGTGTTCTGAGGCACAAAATACATTGGTTTTAGCAGGGGCAGGCAGTGGTAAAACACGTGTCTTAGTACATCGCATTGCTTGGCTGGTGCAAGTGGAAAATATCTCACCCTATGGCATTATGGCGGTCACATTTACCAATAAAGCCGCGGGAGAAATGCGTTTTCGAATTGAAAATCTGCTTAAAATGCCACTTCGTAATATGTGGGTGGGGACGTTTCATGGCTTGGCTCATCGTCTATTGAGGGCACATTGGAAAGACGCTAAATTAGTAGAGAATTTTCAGATCATTGATAGTGATGATCAATTGCGTTTGATTAAACGCATTATGAAAGAGCAGGGTATTGATGATAAAAAACATCCACCCCGTGAAGTGTCATGGTTTATTAATGAGTGTAAGGATAATGGCCAACGAGTTGAGCATTTAAGCCCTACAGAGTTTTATAATCGAGAATACTTATTGGATATTTATGCTCAGTATGAAGACTTATGCCAGCGCACAGGCATGGTGGACTTTGCAGAACTATTACTTCGGGCTCATGAATTATGGTTGTATCAACCCCATGTCTTAAAGCACTACCAGCAGCGTTTTGGCCATATTTTAGTAGATGAATTTCAAGATACCAATACCATTCAATACGCTTGGCTCAAAGTGCTTAGCGGTAACAACCTTCCTGCAACCAATATAAGTACCTTTGTTGTGGGTGATGATGATCAATCCATTTATGGCTGGCGAGGGGCTAAAATTGCTCATATCCGTGAGTTTACAGAAGATTTTACTGCCCAGTCTCATAAAACAGATGCCACAAAAAAGACGGCACCAATCGCTGAAACCATTCGTTTAGAACAAAACTATCGCTCAACAGGCAATATTCTAGAGGCCGCTAATTCTGTTATTGCCCACAATACAGAACGTTTAGGTAAAGAACTTTGGACACAAGACAGTGATGGTGATTTACTACAAATCTATCGAGCCTTTAATGAAATAGATGAGGCTGCTTATGTGATCAGTCAATTAGAAAAATACATTGATCAGGGTGGTAAGCGTAATAATATTGCCATTCTTTATCGCTCCAATGCCCAATCTCAGCCTTATGAATATGAGTTGGTTAAACGGGGCATACCCTATCGGGTTTATGGCGGTTTGCGCTTTTATGATCGAGCAGAAATTAAAGATGCTCTGGCCTATATGAGATTACTAAGTAATCGTCAGGATGATGCCGCACTGGAACGTATTATTAATACCCCAACACGGGGGATTGGGCAAAGAACTGTAGACAATATTCGTCAGCACGCCAAACAAAAACAGCTCAATCTATGGCATAGTGCGCTAGAGATGCTGGCAGATAAAGCACTGACTTCCCGAGCGGCTTCAGCGGTACAAAAATTTATTGATCTAATTGAAGAGCTGAGTATTCAAGATGATGAGCTGACATTGGCAGAGCAAGTCTCTGCTGTGATTGAAGCGACCATGTTAAAAGAATTTCATGGCAAGGAAAATAGTGAACGGGCACAGGCTAAGATGGAAAATCTTGATGAACTCGTCAATGCGGCCAAACGTTTTGATGATCAAGGTGATCCCTTATTAGAAGCAGTTAGAGAAGGCTTAGCTCAGGATGAAACACCGCAATATACTAATCCTATGGCCGAATTCTTAGCACATGCGGCCTTAGAAGGTGGTGAAGGACAGGCAGAAGAATGGCAAGAATGTGTGCAATTAATGTCATTGCATAGTGCTAAGGGCTTGGAATTTGAATTGGTCTTTTTAGGTGGTTTGGAGCAAGGTCTCTTTCCCCATAAAAATGCTCTACAAAGCAGTGATCCTAGCCGACTTGAAGAAGAACGTCGCCTTTGTTATGTTGGTATTACCCGTGCCAGAAAGCAGTTACATATAACCCATGCTCAAATGCGCACGATTTATGGGCGCAGTGAGCCATGTCGATCATCACAGTTTTTAACCGAGATCCCAGCATCATTAGTGACCCAAGTACGGGACATTGCCAACCCGCTCATGGACAATAGTCTTGTGAATGAGAGTGACGAAGGTGAGGTGTCTATTGGACAATTAGTAAACCATAAAAAATTTGGTGATGGCTTGGTTATTGATGTTGAAGGCAGTGGTGCCAGAGCGAGAGTACAGGTTAATTTCGATGATTACGGTAAGCGTTGGCTGATGTTGCATATTGCCAATTTACTCTAGTGGCAATACAGAATAAATAAGAGGATAAAGAATGAAAAGACGTGATTTTATAAAAGGGGTCAGTGCTGGCTCAGTGGCAACAACTGGAATGCTTGGTGGTATTCATAAGGCTGCTGCAGCCAAAACCATTAAATGGAAAATGGTGACCTCATGGCCGAAAAACTTTCCCGGTTTAGGTACCGGTGCCAATTTTCTTGCTCAGACAATTAATGACATGAGTGGTGGGCGTTTAAAAGTTAAAGTCTATGGTGCCAATGAAATTGTACCCGCACTAGAAGTCTTTGATGCTGTTTCCAGAGGAACGGCACAAATGGGGCATAGTGGTGCCTATTATTGGAAGGGTAAACACCCTGCGACCCAGTTTTTTACCTCAGTACCTTTTGGCCTAACTGCTCAGGAAATGAATGGTTGGTTGTATCATGGTGGTGGTCTCAAATTATGGGAAGAACTCTATGATAAGTTCAACCTTATTCCTAATGCAGCGGGTAATACCGGTGTGCAAATGGGCGGCTGGTTTAATAAAGAAATTAATAGTGTTGCTGATCTTAATGGTCTAAAAATGCGTATCCCCGGCCTTGGTGGTGAAGTATTAAAACGGGCAGGTGGTACGCCAGTGACTTTACCTGGTGGTGAAATTTACACCTCAATGCAGTCCGGTGCGATTGATGCAACGGAGTGGGTTGGCCCTTATAACGACATGGCCTTTGGCCTATATAAAGTGGCTAAGTTTTATTATTATCCGGGCTGGCATGAGCCAGGTTCCACGATGGAAGCGATGATTAATAAAGATGCTTTTAATGCACTTGATAAGGATTTACAAGTAATTGTACGGGCTGCATGTCGAGTCGCCAATCAGGATATGTTGGCCGATTATACGGCTAAAAATAATCAGGCTTTACAAACATTAATGACCAAACACAAGGTTGAAATTCGTCAATACCCTGATGATGTGATTAAAAAACTACATACCTTATCCAATGAAGTGGTGGCAAAAGTGGGTGAACATGATGCCCTATCTAAAAAAATTCATCAGTCATTTTTAGCCTTTAAAACCAATGTGACGCAATGGAGTAAAGTCAGTGAGCAGGATTATATGAAAGCACGTGCTTTATAAGGCTTGCTTTTGATTAATGATTGTTTTGAGCAGAACTATTTCCTAGGAGATTACTAGAACGACTGCTAATAGGCTTTTGTGCTAGGATCTCTTGTTGCAATTGATTTAAAATAGTCAGCACTTGGTTGCGCATATTATCTAATTCAGGGATCAACTGACGGGCATCCTCAGGCTTACCTTCAAGACAGAGTTGTAGCATTTTTTTTGCTAAGCTGTGGGTCGCCTGATGAGGTTGTTCAAGTGCCTGATAGGATTTTAAATGGTGGTATTTGCGTTGACCAATAGAGTAAAACCATTCCCCTAGGCGACAATGATTGTATGCATGTAGATCAAACGGAGGCTGCTCAGGAGTATAGTGTTTAATATAGGCTGTGAGCTTGTTCATACCTGCAAAATGATCACTATGGGCAATAAAGAGGGGGAAGTCGGAAATATCCCATTGAGTATCTGCCCAACGAAGCCAATTAGGATCGGGTTGCCATTTTTTTGCCCAATCTAAGACCAGTTCAGCTAGTAAGGGTTTTGAAATACCAAATCCTTGAGCCATATCACAGCCAAGTCGTAACAACATGACCCCATGTGCATTGCTCTCAACACCTTCGGCAATGACCTGACATTTGAATATTTCGGCGAGACTGGTGATCCCTTCAACAATCGCACGATCCCCTTCATCAGTGAGCAAGTCAATAATAAAGGATTTGTCGATTTTTAATTGATTAGCAGGCAATTGCTTGAGATAAGCAAGTGAGGCATAGCCAGAGCCAAAGTCATCTAAAGCAATGGTAATATTGCGTTCGTGGCAGGCTCTAATAATTTCACTGACTTTTTCAACATCTTGTAAGGCGGCGGACTCAAGCACTTCGAGTTCAATGCAATTGGCTGGTATGTCAGGATTTTGTGTCAGAATAGTATCGAGTTTATCAATAAAGTCAGGTGCCTGAAATTGCTTAGCAGCAATATTAATAGAGAGCTTAAAGTCAAAGCCTGCTTCTATCCACGTGTGCAATTGTTTAAGTGCCTGAGAAAAAACCCAATCACCAATGCAAATAATTAATTCACTGTCTTCGCATAGTGGAATAAACTGATCAGGATAAACAATACCAGTATCAGGATTGTCCCAACGGATCAGAGCTTCAAAGCCATAAATTTCCCCTGTACGCATATTGACTTTAGGCTGATAAACAAGAAAAAATTCCTCGTCAATGAGTGCTCGTTCAAGACGTTGGCGTTGGTTTTCCAAATGGGTTGAGACTTGATCGGACTGAACGTCAAAAAAGTGGTATTGGTTACGGCCTTTTTGTTTGGCGATATACATTGCTTGATCGGCGTGGCGTAATAATGTGTCGGCATCTGAGTGATCATCAGGGAATATGGTGACCCCAATACTGGCACTGAGACTAACATTGGTACTGCCCACAGGAATGGGCTGTGAAATGGCTTTCATAACACGCTCAAGTGACTTGATAATATCTTCAAATTGCTCAAAGGAGGGCATAATAATAATAAATTCATCACCCCCTAAGCGAGCCGCCATGTCTTTATGGCGAATGATTTCCAGCAGGCGTTGGGCAATGATTTTAAGTACCTTATCGCCTTGCTCATGACCATATTCATCATTAATAGGCTTAAAATTATCCAAATCAATAAAAAACAGGGTTAATAAGCTATCATTAGCTTTCACTTCTTCTAAGGATGCTTCAAGCTTATCTTTTAATAGAATGCGGTTGGGTAGTTTGGTCAGAGCATCATGATGTGCTTGCCATGATAGGGCTTGGGTAAGTTTGTGGGTATCACTGGTATCATGGAAAACAATAATGGTACCAATAATATTGCTGTCTGAGTCATGAATTGGTGCAATGGTATAAATAATAGGAAAACGTTCACCACCGCGGCGTTGTAAAAACGTATCGTGTTGGCTTTTTATGACACACTCTTCTGTTATGGCTACTGCTACCGGATCATCTAATAAAAAATTGTCATCATTAAATAATTTAAATACGGTACTGATTGTGAGTGATCGCTCTTCTTCAAACGTATAATTGGTGAGTTCTTGAGCAGAATGGTTCATATAATCAATATGACCAAATTGATCGGTAGTGATCACCGCATCCCCAATGGATGAAAAAGTCATTTGAATTTTAGCAATCTCAGACTTAATTTTGCTATTGGAGGCCTCAATTTTCTCTGATGCCTTGGTTACTTTGATCAACACATAACTTAAATAGAAAAAGATAATAACAATTAGAATAGACATAATTATTATTTTATTTTGTGCAAGATGCTCGATAGCGAGTGTGGAAGGGGTGTTACCTAAGAGAAAAAAACAGGTAACTGAAAAAATAAAGGCAAACGTAATACTAAGTAGATGCCATTTGTAATTATTCAATAGAGATATCCAAGTGCTAGATAAGAGTCTTTAGAGTGAGACTTAATTATAACCCTATTATGACTATAAAACACATTGCTAAAAGTGCAAGTGAATAGAGTTAAAAAATTAAATTATGGCACTTGTCTAAGGGGCTTGTGATTTTAAAAAAAACTACGATATAATGGTGCTTCCTATTTTTACGATAGCCCCTCTGCCCAGGTGGTGAAATTGGTAGACACGCTAGCTTCAGGTGCTAGTGATCGCAAGGTCGTGGAGGTTCAAGTCCTCTTCTGGGCACCATATTTGTAATACTTCCAATGTTTTATGTAAATTAAACCATAACTTTGCACTTTGTGCAGTTTTATCCTTTAAAAAATTGAGTTTAGGGTGTTTTGCTTGTAAAGCACAAACATTATTTCTTTAGAAAAAGAATAAAAAATACTCCAAATAGATTATTTGGAGTTAGCACAGACGTAAGCGATCATTCCCCAACGTTCTTCCAAGGCAACCCTAAATAAAATATTCTTAAGCCTCCTGAAATTGAGTAGCCCGGAGGCTATTATGAATCCCCCACATCGTAAAGTAGTTCATCGCAAAGCAGAATAC
>WFNB01000079.1 GCA_015488755.1 Gammaproteobacteria bacterium
ATGGTGGAAAAACACCTGCAGAAATATATGATGTGAAGAAAGAATTAACTTCAGGATTAAAACTGCTGGCATAACATAACAGAAGAAACAATGATGAATATTTTATATCTTATTTTTTAACTGGGTTGTCTTGACAATGGGGTCCACTATACTCAACAGGAGTTAAAATTGTTGCAACATGCATTAGAGCAAACAAAATCTGAATTATTTGATTCTAAAGATAAGATTGCCATACAAGATAGCGATTATAAAATTCTGCTACAAGAGAAATCAGTAATCCAGGGGCAATTCAAACAATTGCAAAATTCACTTTGAAAAATCTGTTTTATTTGTTTTCCAAAAAAAGGACACCATGAAACTCTTTATTTTCAATCGGTTAAGTCATGCGAATGGGTGTTTTTTACCGCTTTTGTAGTTAGACCCAAAGACCGTTTGAGGGCATTTTCGATACGCCTGAGAGCATGGCATAGCAGAGTGAATACCATACTGTCGAGCCTCATAACTCGCTGCCGCAACCACCCCATGGCTATTAGGTTGTCCACCTACAACCACAGGCTTACCCTGTAGTAAAGGATTATCCCTTTGCTCAACAGAAGCAAAGAAGGCATCCATATCAATATGAATAATTTTTTTAGGGGCTGTCATTTTAGGCTCAGAGCTGTGATTCATAAATAATTTTTAGTATCACTCCCTGTATTATTAAGTTTAATGAATAGTCATTTATAAATCAGCGTAATTAACCTCTGACTCTTGCATCAAGATCAGAAGGTGCAACCTAATTTAATACATTTAATGCCTTAATTACATACTTAAAAGCCACTCTCTCCTGCTCTAATCTCAAGTTTGGCTGATATTTATTTGAGAGCAATGCCTGATATAGATGTTGTTCATTTGGTAAAAGTCTGGATAACTCTCTTCTTTGCGACTTACTTTCCACTCCCCAGCTTGCTTGATGAGCGATTAATGTTTTCTCATCCATAAGAAAACTTTTAACATGAGGAAATTTACTACGTAATTGATCAAGAATGGCAAAACCATGAGTATCAATATCGCCCCAGTAAATAATTTCCTTTTGGGATAACCATTGAGCATGAGCCAGAGCATCAAAGCCATAACCAGAACCAAAAATAATCAGGCTATTTTTTTGAAATGGAAAAGTCAAAAAATTAATTTCATTTTCAGTGATAAATACCCGTTGAATATTTTCAATAAATGCCTGTTGGTGATGCAACAATGAAAAATCATGTGCCGTCAAGGTAATATCCATATCACTGCCATGAAGCATGATAAGCTTTTTCGCTAATTCACTGTCAAAAAGACGAAAACGAATGCCTTCTGGTTTTTTTAAAAATCCAAATCTTTGTTCAAATTGTCTTGCACCATTAAAGTGATGATTTATTTGTTCTTCTGGTAAAGAATGGTTCAACAAAATCATCAATATAGATCGATGATCCTCAATAAATTTGGTATCTATGCCAGATAAGCTCACCTGACGCAAAAATATTTCTGGAGCAGGATGCTGCTGTCTCCAAAGCACAAAGTCTAATAGTTTGCTCCAGACATCGACTAGAGAAAGTGCTTTAATTGGATATTGTATAATCCAATTAATCAGTTGTGGTGCTCGTTGCTTGGTCTGAGCCAATAATAGAGTAAAGGCATCTCGATCTTTTTGCTTATTCAACAGCTTAATAGCAGTTTGCAAATCATCAATCCAGACTTCAGACGGTAGGCTATTTTCACCAATAATACGATGCTTTACTATTTTATAAACAATACGAAAGCCATTGAGCTTTTGCATATCATTAATCCAATGGCGCACTGCTTCAAATTCATTGCTCAATGCTTTACTATTCGGTGATTTAAAGCTCAAACGTTTAGGGAAAAGTGAACTCTCTTGTATCAATTCCTGTAATAATATACCTTTATCCCATAATCGCTGTAATTGAGTAAGTAATGTTTTTTTATTACTCCACTGCTTATCACTACGAAGATTATCACTACAAGCCGTATTGCCTTTCTTCACCATAGGTCAACGGTTCCTACTCGGATAATAGTTGTGATTTTTCATGTTGATAGGCTTCAATGGTCAGATTACGCACTTTTGATGCCTGACCACCTTCATTATGAACAAAGCCCACACTGGACACATGAGGTTCAATAATATGAATTTTTTGTAGTGGTGTGACAATCAATAATTGCAAGTTCAACTGTTCAAATAACCTAAGACCATAGGCGGCTGATTCATCAGATCCACGACCAAAGGCTTCATCAATGACCACAAAACGAAACGAACGTGAGCGTACAGCACCCCATTCCAATCCAAACTGGTAGGCTAGACTGGCAGCTAGAATGGTGTAAGCTAATTTTTCTTTCTGTCCGCCAGATTTACCACCAGAATCAGAATAATGTTCATATTCATTATCATCTTCACGCCAGCGCTCTGAGGCAGCAAAAATAAACCAGTTACGCACATCTGAAACCTTGATACTCCAGCGCCGATCCTGATCAGTTAAACCTTCACGCCCTTTGAAGCGTTCAATAATTTGTTTAACCTGTAAAAATTTGGATTCTGAATATTGCTCATCCTCTGAGCCCGTCAAGGCACCTTCTGTGCAGGTTCGCAGTTCAGTTTGAAAATCACGAATATCAGCATCCTGAGTGGGCTGTGCTTCAAGCTTGATATAACGTCCAGAATTGTAATCAATTTGTGTTAGTGAATCATTGATCTGGGCAATGCGCTCTTTTATGGTCTCTCGCTCTCGATAAAGCTGTGACTGAAAGTTGGCCACTTCCCGAATGGTATTTTCATTTAATAATTCCTTAAAGCGACTTTCAAAACGCGGTAAATCATCCGCCTGCAAAGCGGCCAGCATCTGCCGATAATCCTCTGCTGCCTCAACTGAGGTATCGACATCCTGAGTTTCCAGTGAATACTGATTATTGTATTCAGTCATGGCTTTAACAATTTTTCCCTGCAACTGGCTGATTTTTCTATCAACTGCATCAATTTTTACTTGTAACCATTTACGCACATCCTGTTGACGATTATCACAGGATTCTACCGATAACTTATGTTCGCCTAATGCTTGTACTCTAAATTCCTCCAGTTTTTCAAACCAGATCTGTTGGCTGTCTGCTCCTTCCCCGATAGTCAGCTCATGAGTCGTTTGATGCAATGCTTGTGCATCTTCAATTTTCTGTTCTGTTTTAGCCCGCTCATTTCTGACCTGATCTAGGTTTAATACCAGTTTTGACAAGTCATCTTCCAATATTTTTAATTGTTTTGTTAAAACTTGTAACACATCGGAAGCTGATTCTAGTTGTTGCAACTCACCTTGCATAGTTGCAATTTTCTTAGCGAGTGGCTGCCAGTCCAGATCTAGAAAATCCTGATATTCTTCCAGCTTACTGATCACATCAAGGGTTTCTTTTATTTGCTTTTCCTGCTTTTTCAAATCACTGATCACTAATCCAAGATCAGCCATCAAACGCTCTAATTGTCTTGAGTTATTTTCCAAAGCGGCCACTTTATCTTTGTTTGACCATCCCAATACAAAGCGACTACGATCATTAAGTGCAAAACGGTCATCTTTTTCATGACGTTCACCAGAAGCCTTAATTTGTCCCTTTTGTGTGATGGCTCGTTTTTCCCGACGAAATTGTTCTCGAGTCTCACAACAAGCCACATCAAAACGCCGAGCCATTTCCTGTTCTAGCCAAGAATAAAATCCAGAATCCGGCTTGATTGCAACTTTATGATTCAGAGAATCAGGATGCAGGCTAATAAATCCCCTATTTTGAGAACCAATATTTCGAGTTTCACGCACACGATAATAGACCAAACGACCTAGCAGATTGGTTTTGTCCACCCACCGTGCTACTTGATCATAATACTCATCTGGCACCAGCATTGACAAACCAAAATTATGCAACAAACGTTCAATTGCTCCTTCCCAGCGCTGATCTTCCTCGCGAACCTGTAACAGCTCCCCGACAAAAGGCAATTCAGATTCATCCAATGAACAATCACTACACAGGCGATTACGAATAATAATCTGTTGCTGATCAATGTTATTCTGTCTTGATTTCAGCTCAGTAATTGTCTGTTTCAGTTTTTTATAGTCTTCATTTTTGCGTAAAAATTCAAATTCAGCTTCTCTTGAACGATTATTATGTTCAGCCTGTTGTTCCCACAACTCTTCCTGTTTTTTCTGTAATTCAAGCTGTTGATGTAAAAATGCTTCAGTGGTTTCTGCTACAGGCAGAGACAAAGGCATTAGCAACTCACGGTAACGTTCTGCTTTTCTGGATCGACGCTCACGTTCCTGATCCAGTTGTTGTATGTCCTGTTTCAGACGTTCAATTCGATCACCACCATTGTCGGCAATTTGTTGCTTTAAGATCTGCTCCTGAGCCTGTTGTTGTTGTAACATCTTATCAAGCCCCTCTATCTTATTTTGTTGTCGGCTATAGTCGTATTGCAGTTTTTCTATGCGTTGTTCCAGTAATTGCAGTTTTTTTACAGCAAAAAAGGTGGCCAGCGCATCTCTTCCCTGACGAAATTCATTCGATTTTTGTCTATGCTCCTGATGTGCATCACAATCATCAATCAATGGTGTTAGACGCTCAATCTGTTGCCGTGCTTTTAATACGGCTTCATGGGCATGATTCAAATCATCAAAATGTGCAATTAACGCTTTAATTCGTGGTAGAACATCAAATGGTTCCAACATATGACTGCGTACAAAGTCAGTCAGATTACCCACTGATTTCATGGATACCGTTTGATGGAATAAATCAAGAGCCTGCTCATTGTCAATACCAAAACGACGACGAAACCAAGCACCATATTGAGGAAAGTGATCCATTAGCTCGCATCCGTCCTTTCGCAAACGTTTGCGCAATTTAGTAATTTCAGTACCAAATTGGGAAAAATCCTGTGTAATACTTAGGACTTTTTCAGACCCCACATAAAAACGTTCTGGCTGTCCTTGTAATTCTTTCATCCAGAAGACTTGTGCCAATGTTACCGTTTGATCATAGCCTTGATTATAAAATACCCCCAAAATCACCGAGTAACTATTTTGATCACGCAAGGCAACGGGTTTGGCTTTACCTGTCGCATCATTACGTTCTGATTTGTAATAACCCAGAACATAAGAACGCAAATGTCGCTCCTTTTTTTCTGCACCCGCCGCTTTGTTATAATCCACTTTATTAGCTGGTACCAATAGAGTCGTTACCGCATCAACCAGAGTTGATTTTCCTGAACCAATATCACCTGTCAACAAGGCATTTTGCCCTTCAAGATTAAGTGACCAGACCTGATCACTAAAGGTCCCCCAATTAAAAACTTCCAACTTCTTTAATCGAAAACCACTTAGAGAATTATCACCAACAAAATCAAATTCCAGTGAATCAGACGGTTCAATTGCTTTATTCACTGTCTGTATCCTTTTTTATCAAATATTGTTGGTATTCACCCAGTTTGGCATCAAATTCTGCTAGCCATTGACCATCAATAAAGGCTTTGATAATACGCCTGACCTCATAGCTTGGTTGGGCATTAGAAGTTGTCTTTTTTAGCTTACGCAAAAAGCCCAGTTCTACTACTTTATTGATATGACGTTCAATTTGATCCACCAATTTAGCTTCATTGGTGCTATCAGGATGAAATAATCGCATCAATTCAACCATATCTTCACGCATTAAAATCAGTCGGGTATCATCACCACTGGCATCAAATTCAGCCAGTTTCTTTCTTAGTAGCGCCAATAATAAACTAACGGGGAAAGAGAGTTGCCTGCGGGTAATGAGACGAGGTATATCTCCTTTTTGTTCACTGCCTGACTCATCAACTTGATCGCTTCGGGTACGCAAAAAAGCATAACCTTCAGCATCATCCTGAACCAGTTCAAGCCCCAGTACTTTGACATAATCTTTGACCTGATTTTTCAAATTCAATAAATACGACCAGCGCATGGGATCAGTGTCCTGATAGAGCACCCCTTTTAACAAAACCACCAGCAGAGTACCTAAATCAGGCTCAATTGATAAGGAGGATTCATCAGCAAGGCTATTTTTGAGTTGAGTCATATTCTCATTTATTGTCATAATATTGTGTCTCTGTTTACTCTGACATTCTGTCATAATGATGATCGTAAATAGATAATGCGTGGCATTCTAGCTCTAAGCTCTCTACCATCTTCACCAGACCAATAAATTAATTCTTCAATATCTTCATCCACTAACATCTCAAAACGCTCTTTAGAGCCACCTTCTTCTCCTAGCTCCAGATAAGCAAGCAATTCTGCTAAGCCCTGTTGTAAAGGACGAGCTTGACAAAGCTCCCGTAGTGAGAGCTGCGATTGTACTTGCAGGGACTGACGAATATGTTGGGCAATAGCCACCTTATCAACCACTACTTGTCCATACAAGGCAGAAGAGTCTACTGATTCATCACCTGCTTCCAGACGAATATTAGTAATTCTGGGTTTGATAGGAATATGGTACAAAGGACGTTCCATGGGCAACTCAAGAGAGGCAGAAAAACCATTGATACTCATAAAATCATTGCCCTTTGATGAGCTAAATAAATCATCGCGCATCGACAAACTTTTGTTTTCAATATTATGTAATAAATCCATTATTCGGCGATTTTCCAACCAAGCCTGATCATCCAGAAAACGGCGTAATTGCTGTGATAACTGTGCCACGGTACGTTGGGTGTATTCGCCTGCTTCCAGCCAGTCATAATGAACACGTCGGGTTCGTTTATCGGGTTTAATCTCATCCATTATTGGCAACGAAAGCACCTTATCTAGGCGTTCACTAAACTCTTCCTGCCTTTTGGGTGACATCAGAAAATCCCAGAAAGCTCGAAAACTATTCCCCTGATCAGAATCAGCAATTGCATCCCGTTCACCCATAATTTCAGCCAGCAGTGCCCCTTTTTTGCCTTCCCAAGTGGCTATCTGCTCACGGACATTTCGATCCAGTTGACGAAAATTATACTCAACTTCCCGAAAATCTGATAAGAGTTCACGAGCCTGCTGAGTAAATTGCATAAAACGCTCTTTTAAAGCAGTATCATCCAATAGCGAGACATTGCCCTGTACAACTTGGGCAATTTCAGCATCAATGGCCTCTCTGCGTTTTTGCAGTTCCTGCAACCTATTTTGCTGATCCTCATCACTGCCTTCACTGAGTTGGCGTAATAATTCAAACAACGAAAGTAAACGAGACTCAGTGCCGACAAAACTTCGCTGACTGAGCCCTTCCAACCATCCTAACGCTTTCTCCGTAGAAGGAGTCAGATCAAATTGCACTTCATCAGAGCCTTGGCGATAAAATTTTCTCAACCAACCTTTTTCTGATGCAGCCCAATCATTCAAATAAGCTTGGGCAGTTTTAGGAAATGCATCATCACCCAATCTATCGCGTAAATGAAACAATTCATCTTCAAGTACTTCTACCAAATCAGCTTGAGATATGATTCTAACATTAGGTTCAACAAATACTTTCTGAAAAAAACTGGCAATTAAGGGGGCATGAGGACTGGCCAGTAAACGCCAAGCCGGATGATTTTGCCTGAGAGCTTCAAGAGTTTGATAGTCAAGAGCCATATGATAGTGACTTCAGAGGTAGGAATAATCGATGGCTCTTTGTAGCTAATGGTTCAATGCCACAAAAGAAGTTTTGCCTATTATGTAGCAAACCAAACGGCTTAATAACCAGCAGTTCATATCCAGTCATTTAGAATACACAAATTTTTTAGTTTTTACTCTAAGCATATTTCATCATCTGTATAATCAAAAATTATCTCTTCATCTTGAATTCTACGAATAAAATCAATTTTATCCATTCCTACTAACTCAGCAGCCTTACCAAGAGAAAGCTTACCTTTTCTATAAAAAGATAGTGCTGACATATATGACATCAATAATTGCTCACTAATATTTATTATTGTTACTTATACGGATTATAGCAGATCTTGACTTTCCATTCTAAATACTAATCAGTTAACTCAAATTACCATAATAGCATCATACTCAATAAATATTTAGGGCAAAGCTATGGCAAGAAATACATCCATAACATTGGGCGAACATTTTGCTGATTTTGTGCTTGAAAAGATTAATGCTGGACGCTTTCAGTCAGTTAGTGAAATAGTGCGTGCTGGCTTGCGTAAATTAGAAGAAGATGAAACCAAACCTCAAGTGCTTAGAAATAAACTGCAAGCAGGAGAAAATAGCCCGCTAGTTGATGATTTTAACGGCAAAGAACCAGTTATAAAGCTTTAATAAACCACTAAAAAACACTTCATTTTAATATTAACGTTAGCACCTTTTTTAATAATATCAATGATTTACAGAGGCTTTTAAAAAGCAATTTTTCAAGTGGTGGCCTAAGTGGTGGCCTAAAAAATATTGGTAGTCATTGGTATGAGGTAGCATATAGCGGTTAAAAAAACGATACGTTATTGATTTATATGCTATAGATAGGGATTTAGAGGTATGTATAAGTATAGAGTGGTGGAGATGGCGGGAGTCGAACCCGCGTCCAAAAACATTCTGCCTTCTGTCTTTCACATGCTTAGCACTACCGATAGTTTTAATGAACTTAAGGCGGGTAGCCAGGACAAAAGTTCACGAGTCCGTTTAAAGTTTAACCAGCGAAACTCGGACTGAATTGCTGGCGAAAGCTGTGTAAAGTGACTTCTGAGTTACCCCCACAGATAAAGGTAGTCAAAAGCTAGCCGGTTTTTAAGCAGCTAGAGCGTAATTATCATCGTTTGCAATTACTTTAAGTTTCCAGACTTTTTAACGAGAGTACTGAAATCACTCGGCATGAACATCAGGGGTCCAATCTCTGTCGAAGCCGTTTCATCCCCATACACCAATTATAGGGGCGCAGACAACATTTTTCAATTGCAGGACAAAAATAGGCTGAGAATAAATAGAAATTAGGAATACTATTAGGGAAATCACCAATTGTTTATATTACCACATTCAAATATACTCATTTCAACACATAATAATAAGACACTAAAACAATAATAAGCACGTGGAGAGTATAAAATGAACAAGATCACAATGATTGTGGCGATTGCGAGTATTAGCGGTTTTTCTATGTCTGCCAATGCTTGGTGGGCTGATGATAATAACACCAATAGCAATTGGAATAATAATGGCTATGGTGATATGAACAATAATGCCAATAGTAATGCTTATGGTAATGGCTGGGGCGATGGTTCTGGTAATGCAGATATGGATGGTGATTTTGAGATCACCATTAAAGGCCATGGTCGTGGGCGAGGACGGGGCAATTCTCAGGCTTCTGCCTATGGCAGTGGTTCTGGCAATGGCTATAATAATTGGGATAACCGCATGAATAATAATGGCAACAACCGTTATTACAATAATAATACTTATAATGCACCGTATGGCTATGCGCCTTATGCTCCTGCTCCTGTAACCGCTCCTGCACCTCAGACAGTGGCTAAATAAAGTAAGCTATAATCAATTAATATAACAGCCCGATACGTAGTTTTTGTATTGGGCTTTTTTATGAGTGATTATCCTAAATAAATGAGTTTATCTATGCAAGAAAATCCAAATAATCACACGATTGATGCTACAGAAGAAAATTTTGATCAATCAGTCATTAGTGAGTCTCATAAACGATTAGTTTTAGTGGATATTAGTGCAGATTGGTGTAGCCCTTGCCGAGTACTTATGCCTATTTTAGAGAGGCTATCTAAAGAATATGTGGGTCGGTTTTTATTAGCCAAAGTGGACGCGGATGAAAATATGCGTATTGCAGGACGTTATAAGGTAAGAGGCTTTCCCACCGTTATTGCCTTTGTTAAGGGCGAAGAGGTGGATCGTTTTCATAGTGCCCAAAGAGAGCATGTTGTGGTTGATTTTATAGAGAAGCATATTTTTTAAAGCTAATTTTAAACCTGATCTTAAACCTAGGTAGGCTAAACTGATTTATTTAATCTGAGTTCTGGATAACTAAACAAGTAACATATTGATTAGCTTGCATTTATTTTCAAGATTGGCTTATCCAGAGTTCAGTTCAGTTAGTTTTAAGACGCTAAACTCACAGGCTTCAATTGCCCATCATGCAGTAATAAAACCTTATCCATACTGGCAGCCAGTTTTTCATCATGAGTGACTAAGACTAGACTAATATGCCTATCTTCATTTAAGCGGATTAATAAATCATACACTTGTCTTGCTGTCGTATTGTCTAAATTACCCGTTGGCTCATCCGCTAATAAGCATTTTGGATTAGTTACCAAGGCACGAGCAATAGCTGCTCGTTGTCTCTCCCCACCGGATAATTCTCCGGGCGTATGCTTTACTCGATGACTCAGGCCAACCTGATCGAGTATATACAATGCTTTTTCTGTTGCCTGTGCCGTGCTATCGCCTCGAATTAATAACGGCATGGCCACATTTTCTAAAGCACTGAACTCTGCTAATAAATGATGAAACTGGTAGACAAAGCCTAATGTTTTATTACGCAAGATACCCAGTTTTTTAGCATTCAACTGGCTAATATCATAACCATCAAGCAAGACTTTACCTGATTTAATGTGGTCTAGACCGCCCATCATATACAATAAGGTACTTTTTCCTGAACCTGAGGCACCGACAATAGCAAGGCGCTCACCCTGTTTAATTTCTAAGTTAAGACCCTGAAAAATATCCACTCGCGTATCGCCATCATCAAAATATTGATCAAGATTCTGACACTCAATAATAGTCTTATCTACCAGTGAATTACTCATAACGTAAGGCCTCCGCAGGTTGCACCTTTGAAGCACGCCATGCTGGATAAATAGTGGCTAAAACAGTTAAACAAAAGGCAATCATTCCGGTTGTTAGAACATCTTTCCATTTCATATCCGATGGTAAGTCAGAAATCAGGTAAACATCAGCAGCAAGAAATTTAAAACCCAGCACGTGTTCAATTGCCGGAACAATCACATCAATATTTTGTGCCGTGGCGATACCGCTAATCATACCCAAAAGTGTCCCCACTAAACCGATCACCATCCCCTGAGAAATAAAGATACGCATAATCATTCCTGGACTGGCTCCTAGAGTGCGTAAAATAGCAATGTCAGATTGTTTATCATTGACCACAATAACTAAGGTAGAGACAATATTAAATGCCGCAACGGCAATGATCAGTGAGAGAATAAGCATCATCATGGTTTTTTCAATATTAATGGCTCGAAATAAATTAGCATGGTGTTGTGTCCAGTCAATGACTCGATGATAACCAGACATTTTTTTCTCTAATTCACGACTCAAGCGTGGGGCATCGTATAAATTATCAAATTTAAGGCGCACTCCGGTTACTAAGCCTTTCATTTTAAATAAGACCTGCGCATCTCGTAGATTAATCAAAGCCATATTGCTATCGTATTCATTTTGCCCAACTTCAAAAATACCCACAACCGTAAAACGCTTAAGACGTGGCATAATGCCTGCTGGCGTGATATTAGCCGAGGGGGTAACCATCGTGATTTTAGAGCCAATAGTCGCTCCTATAGAGCGAGCCAGATAGCGGCCTAGAATAATGCTATATTTTTTCTTATTTAAAGCTTCATAACTGCCTTGACGTATATGCTGTGATACTTCTGAAACGGTTTTTTCTTCTTCTGGATCAACCCCCCGAATAAGTGCCCCATGAACATTTGATGCATTGGTGAGCATCGCTTCTTTTAAAATATAGGGCGCAGAGCCAACCACATCTGGCTCATTTTCAACCAATTTAGCCACATCTGGCCAATCGGCTAACTTACCATTAATACTGCTGATGGTGGCATGAGAAGCCATGCCTAAAATGCGGTCGCGGATCTCTGCCTGAAAACCATTCATAACCGATAAGACCGTAATCAAAGCCCAAACACCAATAGCAATACCAATAAAAGAACTTAGGGTAATAAAAGAAATGAATTGATTACGGCGCTTTGCCTTGGTGTAACGAAAGCCTAAAAAAAGTGACAGTGGTTTAAACATAAGTGCTTATGTTATTCCTATTAAATAAAGAGTAAAAAGTATAAGGACTATACCTTTGCCGCAAACAGATAGCAAGACACCCATAGCAAACATTAAGCGCTCAGTTTATAGATGCAAAGCCACTTGATTAAATCAATCATCCTGCTCATTTTCAGGCATGACATCAGAGGCAATACCTGACTCTAAATCTTTTAATATGCCATTATCAATATTATAAATCCAACCATGCACAGAAAGTTTGCGCCCTTGCTTCCAAGCATTTTGTACAATAGTGGTATTGCACACATTGGTTACCTGTTCTTTAACATTTAGCTCACAGAGTAAGTCCAGCTTAGCCTGATGTTCAAGACCAGTAAATTGTTCTTCATTAAAACGAATAACATCCTTAATATGGCGTAGCCAGTTATCAATTAAGCCATGTTCATGATTTTCTAAAGCAGCCGTAATACCGCCACAGCCATAATGCCCACAAATAATAATATGTTTTACTTTGAGCACCTCAACAGCATATTGTATAACCGAAAGACAGTTTAAATCGGTATGCACGACCACATTAGCAATATTTCGGTGTACAAAGACCTCTCCGGGTGGCAAATTAACAATTTGATTTGCTGGAACCCGACTATCCGAACAACCAATCCACAAATACTCAGGTGCCTGTTGTTTGGATAAATTTTTAAAAAAAACTGGCTCTCTTTTACGTACTGATTTTGACCAGATAAAATTACGTTCAAATAGATATTTTAATGTTTTCAAATGATTTACTTATCCTATCGAATTATCATACAAAGTATTAAGTCTCATGGTATAAGACTACTTAATACCTATTGTGTTCAGAACTTTACTTAAAATCAGGTGATGTTTAGCAAAAGACGAGGTATATTATCCCAGAAAATACAAGCAAATAGAAATAACAAACTATTTAACTAAAAGCCATAATTCAAAACTATTACCTAAAAGACATTGACTAAAAAAACCAAACAAACAAAAATATTTAATGACAGTGCCTTTGGCTGGGATGGACTTTCGACCTTTATTTTTTCTAATATTGTCCTAATACTGACATTGGGTTGTTGTTTTTTCTATTTATTATTTAAAACAGTACAAACAGCTATGGTGAGTAAAACGAACACCAAGCGCCCACTTTCTGCCATTCTAGTTGCTGGCCTATGTTTAAAAAACAATCAGCCCAGTGACGAATATAAAACACGCTTACAACGTGTTATTAGGCTATTAGACACACAGAAAAAGCCCACTCAGATTATTATATTAGGGGGTATTACTGGCAATAATAGCCATTCAGAAGCTCAGGCTGGTGCTCATTATTTAAGCCATAATGGCATTGATAGTAAGCTCATTACTCTTGAGGATCAGTCACGCCATACACTGGAAAATTTACAAAATGCTCGCTCTATATTAGGCCAACAATTAGCTCAAAAAAAACCTCTAGACACAACCCAAACAATTGCAATTATTAGCAGTCGTTATCATCTTTATAGAATTCTTACACTAGCCCAAGGCATGAATATGACTTTACTGACTATTGCCTCAGAAGAAAGAACTTCTTTTTCCACAGCATTTTTTTTAAGGCTCTTAAAAGAAGCTTATTTTATTCATTGGTATTGGAGCGGTAGAGCATGGGTCTGGCTCAGTGGTAATAAAAACAGCAAGCAACGGATCAGTTAACCTGCACTAAACGAAAGCCAACATTGCCATGACGTGCCGTTCGAGAGTCTTTATAGCGATTAGCAGCACGGATCCATGATGGGAAATTAATCCATGAACCACCCCGCATGGATAGACGTTGAGCACTATTATCACAAAGCATTTCTTTACCTTCATAGTCCTTTTGATAAGCAGAGCAGGTCCATTCCCAGACATTGCCAAGCATATCATTGAGACCATACGCATTGGCTCGATAACTGCCTACCGGAGCGGTATATTTATAGCCATCATCACAGGGAAAATTGTTTTTCCATTTATTGCCCTGATCCACAATTTTTCATAACCCCCTAAAACACTGACTTGCAGGCTGGACACTCTATTGGAGGTATATAATACGCTTCTAAGTTACAAAATTATAAGTCTTTGAATTATAGATATTTATACTTTTGTAACTTTTTGATGGTTGGCCGGCACGGTGTGGTTTGCTGAGTAGTTACCTTTTATTCAATGCACGTAGTCACTAAAAGATGAGTCCGAACATCGTTTAATACGCTGTAATAAAGTATCCAAGGTTTTTTCGGTGTATTCCAAATTAAGCGGTATCTGAGCATAAGATTGTACTTTTAAACAAGAATACGCCTCACTGCTCAAGGTGCTTGATTTTATTTGCTGAGTATCTGAGAAACTCAAATAGCGATTTTTTAAATAGGGATTAAACTGAGCTAAAATCAATTTTTGTTCCAAAGAAAGTGCTCGGAATAAAGACAACATTTTCTTTTCCACTTTTTTTAGCTGTTCTTTGAGCACCACTTCATTATCCAGATATTCTTCATTATGAATGGGATCCATGGTAGCCAAGGTAGGGGCGATATAGTCCGTTAGCATGATTAATAGTCGAGGATCCATCCAAAAGCGTAAATCACTACTGGCCTGCCTATCAGTAAAATTAGCATCACGATCATAGCTCTCTAATTTTTCTTTTTCTAATAATGGAATATAAAGAGACAAGGTGATCACTTTATCTTGTAAGCTCTGATCATGTTGTTGCAAGAAATCATCCAGTCGTCCCTCAAAGCCCCTACCCACTCGAATAATAATATCTGCATCCAATAAGATCTTTTTTTGCCATGCTGACAAGGGCTGATCAATATCCTTAAAGTGAGCATAAACTACCTCTGGCTGCGCTATCGCATGAGTTAAGCTTGCCAACACTTCATAAAGAGGCTCAATACTGACCACAATCTTAGGCTGTTGATAGTGCATAGAAGAGGCATTAATAGGGATATTATCAGCCTGAGCAGTTGTTATTCCCCAGCCAAATAGAAACAATAATAATGTATATTTAATCACTTATGATCCCTTATCAGCTTTCGCCTGAACATCTTTCCATCCCTTAGGTTTTGTAGCACGTTTAGCTACCCGTTTACGGGTTTGCTTAGTTTGTGGTTTCTGCTGCTTGAAATTTTCACCCATCGTATTTATTTCAGTCGTTAATGCTTGCACTTCTTCCCAGATGGACATATCCAGTGCCAGTTTATGATTCATTGCCTGAAAAACAGGCAAAAAACTGGTCTCAAATAAGTCGGCCATCTTAACAAACATTTCAGTTACGCCTGTAATGGGTTCATTTGTCACATTCACTTCCATTGATGCATTATCCATAACATTCTGAATAGCTTGCACACTCTCATTTAATTGTTTAACATTTTGGCTCAACAAGGTTTCACCCGCAACACTTTCTTGAATGTCCGCTAAACGCGTGGCAATAACACCGATCTGATTAGCTAGCTGACTGGCACCATCGGCATCATCGCCACCTAAAGAATTAATACGCATAAATTCCTTTTTCATATGTTGCCAGCGTTGCTCTGTTTCTGGTGTGAGTACACCACGCAGTTCATCCAGTTTTAATAAATTTTCTTCTGCACCACTGGTTAAGGTTTGCGCTTCGCCAATATAATGTTCTCGGATCATCTGCTGTAATTCATCATCATTCATAATTGGGTTTATTTTTTCTGCCATTTTATTCATATTACGATACGAACCCTGTAAACGAAATGGAGGTTCGGTTCGATATTTATCAGCCTGAGCAGCCGAGGCAATATATTGCTGATTTACTTTGAGCACAACCTCTTGAGCAATAAATAAACGCTTTAATAATTCAATAATTTCATTAATTTCTACCGATGAATAATTGTGTTTTAAATCCGTACTGGGGATGGTTTCTCCTTTAGCCATACGCATAAGCAAATAGAGATCAGCTAAATCACGATTAGCCAAAGGCGCTAAAATAGGATTAGAGCTGAGGGTATTTTCAATATAGCTAGACTCAAACGCCTCTTGAGAATCACCTAAAATATCACCTAAATTATAAATATCTGCACGGTTGGCTAACATATCCGGTATTTTAAACGCTTCACCTGATTCGGTATAAGGGTTACCCGCCATGACCACACAAAACTTTTTACCTCGCATATCATAGGTTTTGGTATCCCCTTGCCAGACACCTTCAATACGCCGAGAGGCATCACATAAGGAAATAAATTTTTGTAAAAATTCAGGATTAGTATGTTGAATATCATCAAGATACAACATGACATTATTACCCATTTCTAAGGCAAAATTTAATTTAACCAGTTCTTGCCTAGCGGTTGCATGTTGTGCTTCTTGTGGATCAAGTGATTGCACCTGATGACCAATTGAGGGGCAATTTATTTTCATAAACACCAAACCAAGGCGGTTGGCAATGTATTCCATTAAGGTTGTTTTACCATAGCCTGGTGGTGAGATCAGTAACAATAAGCCCATTAAGTCCGTACGTTTATGCTCGCCTATGGTGCCCATTTGTTTGGCTAAATTAGCACCGATAATAGGTAAATAAACTTCATTAATCAGACGATTACGAATAAAAGAACTGATTGGTCGGGCAATGTATTGTTCCAGATTTAATTGTTTTCTTTGTTTTTCAATTAATGTCTGGCGCAATTGCTGATAGTGTTGATAGCCATCAACAACATGAGCACTATGTCGGCTTAAGCGTTCAATATAATCATCCAACACAAAGTTCATGCCTTGTTCTTTAAGACGAGGGTGTTCTCCCATTAAGTGTTCAATTGGTTGTACCAAGGTCGTGCTGACAACATTGGTTTTTAATTTTTTAGCCACAAATAATAAGGCCGTGGCTTCAGGTATAAAACGAGTGTATTCAGATAAGTCGGCTTTATACTGGCAATAAGCATTAAGCCAAGCCTCAGCCGTTGCCATACGTTCAAACAAACGATGCTTATCACTATTGAGTAATTGCACCAATTGATTTTCCATATGCTTGTGTTGTAAAAATTTCAGCAAGCCAGAGACTAATGCCTGTGCTTCTTTAGTCACTAGAAATTCTGTTTTATCAGCAGCTAAAGCTTCGGTTAAATAACGTGACGACTGTGCGATTTGACTGTCTTGTATTGTTAAATTTTCAGAATGAACAAAAGCCTTCATGTGATGATGCAAACTGACACTGGTCTGTAATACCGCATCCATACTGGCAAATAATTGGTTTAAAGACATTGCATTACGACAACGATCCAGCCATTGCTGTTGCTGCTGAGTATCTTGAGCTAACCAAAACAATAAAGCTAACGCCCGAACTGAGGGACTAAAGCGTAATAAGCCTGCCTGTTGCTGTAGTGTTAAGAAGGTGGCTAATATTTTAGTGGCATCGGTATCATGAATACCTTTTTCATAACCTTCTTGATAACGAGGTTGTGCATAGTCTTGGACAAGTAGCAACAATTCTGCCTCATTTTTACTAGCCGCCAATAATTTAGCCATGCTAATAGTGGGGTGTATTCCTGAATCAACATCCTGAAACAATGACCATGCTAAATATTCACTACGATAGACGGCCTTAGTTTCTGAGAGCAAAGATTGCCCCCAAAATTCTTGAGTAGCCAAAAGCGCTTTATCATCAATGATCTGCTGAAAATCAGTGCCGGTGATATACAGTTTCATTTGTGCTGGCTGACTATCCGTATCCGCTAACAAGGTAATATCAATGGCCTGAGTATTAACACTAAACTGATATTGGCCGAATTTTATGCCCTGACCACCCTCAGTATAAATTTCCTGCTTATCCCTCAGACCTCTAAGTGCCTGTTGTTTGGTGGTCTTTAATAAGGCCGATAGCTCATCGGATTTAACACTATCACCTAAGTCACTTAATTGCTCAGCGATGCTAAGCACCTTATGCGGCATGGGATCAGAGGCAAAATAGGTATTAATTTCATCATCTTTTTGATAACTGCTACTACGACGCACAATCGAGTCAATAATACGCTTAGCAGCTTTATAGAGGTTTTGACTGCGACGATTACGCTCGTCCTGTAACTGCTGCCGACGACTTTCAAACACTTGTTGAACTTCTTCACGCTTAGTAAGAATACCTTCTAAAAACTCATCATAATCACTAAAACGAGACTCTAACTCTTCTAGTTGCACCATTAAGCGGGATAATTGGTTATCACAATCTTCAGGTGTGGTCACTAAATTAAGCGCATTATTAACACTTTGGGCAAATAATTTAAACTGTGCCGAAAATTCAGCAACGGCCTCTTTAGAGCCAAGGGATTTATATTTATGTCCAGCCGTGGCTTTTATTTGATTGGCCTTGGCATAGACCTCAGAAATCGCTTCAAGGATCTCAGTTCGCGTGCTGGCTTCTTCAACGTTTAAGGAAGCCAATAATTCAGTTAATAGATCCAGCCCTTCGGTAACTGTTTTCAGCTCTTCTAACAAGGGCTTAATTTTAGCCACTGAGCTTACTTTTTCAATTTCCTCGCTGATACTCTCTAAATGTTTGCTATAAAACGTCAAAGCATTCGGCTGGCTTAAAAACTCAACGGTTTGTTGTGATAGTTTATCCTGAGTGTCTTGCAATTGGTCACGCAATTGGTCAATCTGTTGTTGATCAATATAACGATATTCACGGATGGTTAATAAATGGCCATTTTGCTGACGTAATTGTTGCAAGACATCCACAAAATCCATTGGGGTTTGCCATTGCCGATAAGTTAATTCCTTAAGTAGATTTTTTTGTTTTTTCTGCGCCCCTTTAATGGCTTCATTGGCCTTAGCCTGAATACTTTGTACTTTTTCAAATTCATCTAAAACCAATTCAGAGGTTGCCGAAATTTCTTTTAAGGCGCTGGCGAATTGCCCCGCTTGTTGATCTGATAACCAAAAATAGCTGTCCAGAATTTGCCCACTGGTTTTTATAATCTGATCATAATGACTGACCCCAGGACTTTGCTTACGAATGGTACGCACCAAAGAAAATAATTCTGAAATACCACGCACCACCTCAGCATTACCTAATTTACCTAAGAAGGTTTGGCTGCTTTCATTTTGTGCTGAAAATTCATCGCTAAAAAAAGGCGTTTGCCAAATTTGCATAGGATGCACACGAGTAGGTTCACTATTACTATCAAATTCAAATAAGAGAAATTGACCATCTTCAAAACGTGCCATTCCATGACAATAAATCGGGTTCTGTAATTTCTTATGCACTAGATTATAAGCAAATAAACCAATTCGCCCTTCTTCTGGTTCATAAAACACATATAAGGCATCTTCACCGTTAGGAGACTTAATTAAACGCTGAAACACAAGCCCCTGAGATTCTTCGTCAAAGGACTTACTTTCTCCTGTTTGTAAATAATAACCACCGGGATAAACAATACCGTGATCTTCTAATAATTGAATACAAGAATGCGCCAAAGCATCAATGCGTTTTACTTCTTGATTGCGAGTGTTATAAACCAGATAGCGAAAGTCTTCTTCTCGATAGGGTTTTATTTTAATAATAATCAAACTACCTAGCTGAGCATAGTATAGTTCAATATCACTTAATGACTGATTGCGTTCTTCTACCGGCTCACTATAAATGCCTTCACCCGTATCGGTATTATTCTCAATCTTTATGGTGAGATCACCCTTGGTGGTTTCAATAAAGACCGTATCAAGAATATTAATATGGGCAAATTGTCCATTCACATGGTCATCACGAGTGATCCCTTGCCATTCAAAGTCATAGGGCTTTAGTTGTGGTATCTCTCGTTCACCTCGATCATCAATATAAGAAACCTGTCCCTTATTATCAATCATCCAGCGAAACACACGAATATCATCAATATTACGACCAATTCTAAAGACCGCATAAAAGCGATTTTTTTCACGATATAATTGTGTCAGCGTGGTACTTTTATAATAATTATACAGTTCATTAAATTGACGCACAAAGGTCGTGTCGGCAAGAAAGGTGTCCGCTAACGAAACTTCATTAATGTCATACGTTTCATCTACAATGTCTAACTTATAGAGATTGAAAACATCGTGTACCTGTATTTCACTTTTTAAGCCTAAGTGGACATTATAGGCAAACAGAATGTGTTCACCGACCCGAATAATATCTCTGGGCACACAATTATTTTCCGTGCGAACCCGCACCCGACCCATTATTTTTAGATCAGCCTGTCCAAATTCATCAATACGTTGGCTGTTAAGGTGTTCTATTTGTTGCTTAAGCGCCTTAGCCTGATCAGTTAAACGTTTGGCAATCAGTTCATAGGCTCCGCCATCAGCAACGGCTTGTTCAACTTGTTGCTCCTGATGTGTTTTTTCCTGATTCATAATTCCACTTTTTGAATGATATATGACAAAAGGTATTGCAGGGCCGTTGCTCTACAATACGCAACGACCACAAACAATCATAAAGAGAGTCTATTTCTTAGGAATAAGTGAGCCAATAAGCTCAGCTAATTGTGCTTTTTGTTGCGGATCTGCACGCTTCATTTTCTGTAAAAACGAAGACACACTGAGGTTCTTAATGGCCTCTGAGGAGAGATTACCTTCTCCTAAGATATCCTTCATATCATCCATAATACTTTTTTCACCACTGATACGATCCGATAAGGCGCTCTGCACCACATCACTTTTATCTACTACAGTATCAATTGCTTTGCCAACCGATAGCGCATTAACAAAATTATCAAAGAACTGACCATCACCACCGACAATATCAAACTTAGCATTAGCAAAGGCTTTGCCCAATATTTCTGCTTGCTCTTTGGCAATATCACGGTTCATAACAATTTGTTCCATGCCCAATTCAAGGTTTTGTTCTAATTGCATGCGAAATTCTTCATGAGCACGAGAGTCTTCATCCATTTGTGCCATAGCAGCAAATTTTTCTTTCATACCTTCGGCTTTGGCTTTCTCTTTTTGTAAAATAGAGTCACCCTCAGCTTCACCCATTGCCCGTAAAGCATCGGCCTCGGCAACACCATGTAATTGCTTAATGGTGGCTTCTTCTTTACGAATTTTAACATCCACCATACGTTGTTTTTCTTCACCCGCAGAGTCGGCTTCTTTTACTCGTACTTGAGCCATGCCTTTTTCTTCGGATATTTTAGCCTCAGCCAGTCCCATTTTTTCATTTGCTTCGGCCATTTCTTTTGTCACCATGGCTTCGACCATACCTTGTTTCTCGGTGGCTTCTGCTTGGGCAATATTAACTCGAGCTTCTGCAAGACCTGAGGCAGCTTCTTCAGCTTCAATACCTTCTGCCAGCGATTTTTTCGCATCGGCTTCTTTTTCAGCGGCTTGTCGATCCGCTTCGGCTAATGATAATTGCTCTTTGGCCTTAAAGTCTGCCGTAATACTTTGAGCTTCGGCATCTTTAACCGACATAATTGCGGCTTCTTCGGCCTCAGCCTCGGCTGCGGTTACTTTGACCAATTTATTACGATCCGCTTCTTCACTGACACGAATATTTTTAATATTTTCTTCTTCGATAGCGACTTTCTTTTCTACCGCAATACGCTCTGAAATAATATCCGTTATTTGTTTTTTCTCTTCTTCAACCAGCTTATCTTTTTCAATATCTTTGAGTGCCGTTTCTTGTTCACGAGATATTTTTGCCAACTCTTCTGCTCGCACAACTTCTTCACGTTCGGTGGCTAAGGCTCGTTCACGATTCAGTGATGCCACCTCTAACTCACGACGTTTATTTTCTTCTTCAATACCAATACCTTTTTCTTTTTCAATTCGAGCATGTTCTGTTTTAAAGGTTTCTTGTTCTTCTATTTTAGCTGCCTCGGCTATTTCTCTGGCATTAATAATGGTAATTTCACGTTCTTGAATGGCTTCTGCCTCGGCTTGCTGGCGTTCAAGAGAAAGTATTTTTTCTTTGGTTTCAACATCCTTTTTCTTAATTTCAGCCCGTTCGTTATTACGCAATTCATTGGTTATTACATTTTGCTTAGCGGTTAATTCGGTAATTTTTCGAATACCCTGAGAGTCTAAAATATTATCCACATCGAGTTCATCAATAGGTGTTTGCTCTAAATAGTCAATGGCGACATCTTCTAATACATAACCATTTAAGTCTGTACCAATGACTTTTTTAATGTTTTCACGAAAAGATTCTCGTTCTTGATAGAGGGAAACAAAGTCGAATTGTTTACCAACTGTTTTTAATGCTTCGGAAAACTTTGAACTGAATAATTCTTCTACGGCGGCTTGATCCGATGCTCGTTCACAGCCTAATGATTTTGCCACTCGCAAGACATCTTCTTCGGTTTCATTGACTCGCACAAAGAAATCAACCCGACAATTGGCTCGAATATTATCCATACAAATCAAACCATCTGAACCATGTCTTGCAATCGTCAGACGCTTTACTCGAATATTCATAAACTCTTTACGATTAACAATGGGATACACCACACCACCGCTAAAAGAGACTTTGGCCTTTTTCGCCATACCATTAATAATCAGCGCCTGCCCCTGATCAACTTTGACATAAAAACTCACCACAATGGCCGCTAATGCACCTAAAAAAAGTAGAATCCCACCAATAACAACAATGACACCGATAATACCGTCCATATTAGACTCCTTCCCATTAATTTATAATTATTTAGTATTTTTTAACCCAGTAGCAATGATTTTCTCTATCATATTCTAATAAAATAATCTCATCACCTTTTTTAATACGACTGTCTTTTTTGTTTCTGACTTGAAAAATATAATGATCGCCCTCTTTACTTAATTCTGCCTCCCCGAAGGTATCACTCACCTCTGAAGTGATCACCTGGCAAATTTCACCTAATAACTCGTTGGAACGGGTTGCATAACTAACCTTAAAAAAACGTTTCATAGGCTTGGTCATAAAAATAGTAATGGGAACAGAAATAATAATAGAAGCCAGCATGGTGATAATGGCCATTAACCAAAACCAGAAGCCCATAGAAAAAAATGACAGCAAATAAAGTGAACTTAGGTATGTGCCCAGCCAAGCGAATAAGATAATAAAACTAACAATAATAGAGATAGGCAAACCCGTCAGCCCCAGTGCCACCATAACGCCAGCAACACCACCCACAGGCGTTGCTTCACCGCCATAATCCATGTCAAGATCAATATCTAAAAAGTCAATATCAAATAAACCAGCAATGGTGAGTAACCAGTAAACTGAAATAAACCCTAATAACACGCTAAAGATAATCGTGGGAAAAGACAGAGCCGTGCTAAAAAAGTTTTCCATAATAAAATAAAGTCTCCCTAGTTGATTTATTTGGCTATTGCTAAAATAGCTTAGTCTCACTCGTTGGCGGGGCTAAAGCCCAAGCCCATAGAAGCTTATCGCAAAGCAATACTCTCTAGGTCATAGATAATATCACGATTATAAGCGTCTGGATTTTTTGCTTCATCCTCATCAACTAACTCAACATAAATAACTGGCTGCTCCTTGCCTTTTACAGTCAGTACCGCGGCATAGGCATTATAGGTCAGCCCTCTTCGTTGTGATCGACCAGCAAATCTAAATTCATTATCCTCATCAATGGCAGATAAACCATAGCCCCGATAGAGTTGTTTCAGATACTTTAACCAATCGGCCTTGGGAACATCCCCCATATCAATGATCTGGACAAATTCACCATCTTCATTAATCTCTTCCCCTTGAGGATGGTAAAAATAGTTGCTGATCACACCACCAGACATTTTTTTAAAGTAGGTGAAATGAGCACCATTAAAGTCAAAGTCCTGTTTATAGGGGGAGGCCAACATAAAGGTAGCACCCAGACCTGCAATTAACAATAACAATACGAGTTTTTTCATTTGCCTTCTCCTTCTACCGCATTGGCATTTTATCTAGTCAAACAAGCCATGTTTCTTCATTTGTGGTTTGATCACCTTATCAATCAAATACCATGATCCTAAACCAATCAGTGAAAGCATAATTAACTTCCAACTAATAGCGACCATAATTTTCAACAGAATAATCACGGCTAAAGCAGCAACCGAATAATACATCATTTTTTTAGTATCCATTTTTTACTCCTTTACCTATCGTATTAGTACAACTTGAATCTAAATAGGAAAAACATTAATCATTTATTTTTTTGCTAACTGGTAATAGGCCTCAACTTCACGACTGATCCCCAAGCGAATATAGGCTCTATCATTGGGGTCAATATCATAGCGGCCTGCTAAGACTTCTCTATCCTCTGCGCTAAGAGAGATAGTTAAACGAGGCTTTAAGGGTGGATCATAATGCAAGTTTAAAATTTTCCTCAATTGTGATGATGGTGATATACCACTATCCAAGGCATCCTGCTTAAGCTGTTTTTCAACTAAGTCTTCAAATTCAAAGGCTAATTGCATTTTTTTTATCTGCCTATCTGAGGTTTTCCAACGTTCAGGAATTTTTATTTTTTTATCTATTGTCACCGTTTTACCACCATTGATAGCAATTACTTATACTTAAATATTCTAAAAACAGTTCATTATTGAACCAAGTATCCAAACTGGAACTAGGGCTTTAGCCCCGCAATGCGCGGGACTAATGTCTTACTGCCGATTCTTTATTACTCAGCCTTCTCTGCCTTATAACGCTCTAATACCGACTTGCCATTGGCCTTGCTATGAATGACACCCGCGCTGACTAATTTGTCTTTTAGCTCAACACTATTGGTCTCTTTAGCAATTTCTCTGGCCGCTTTCATTTTATCTTTGCGTTTTTGCTGGCGCTCTTTAATGCGTTTTAACGAATCACTGGCGGACTGCAAGGATGAATTACTGCCTGAAAAACGCTCGGCTGTCAGTTCCGCGGCTTTTTGGGCGGCTTCGGTCGATTTCACAATAGAGACTTCACGTTCTAGTGCTTTAACCTGCTTATCTGACTCTAAAATCGTCACTTTTAGATCCGCTACCTGCTCAATATAGGTCTTTAATACCGCTTCTTCTGTTTCTAATTCCATTTCGACTTCAGCAATTTTCTCTGCGGTTTCAGCCGCTAAAGACTCATCACCGCGTTCTAATAATTCTCGAATAGCTTGGTCATACTCAGCTAGTTGCTTGCGTGTGACTTCAACCTGACGCTCCATTTTTAATTGCTCTGCCATCACATCGGTTAATGATTCTTTGGCATCACCCTGTGCTTCTTTGGCATCACGGATCTCTTGTTCTAAAATTCGAATACCCTGTGCATCAATAAAGACTTCTTCTGCCTCATGACCCACACCACGCAGTGTTGCCCATACTTTTGTTAAAAATCCCATTGTCCTGCTCCTGTCTATAATTGCGCTCATTACTTTATTTAAAAGTAATAGTTAAACGATATAGTTAACACTACACCAAAAATGTGTCCATTACTTCCAAAGCATCTATGACATTATCCGATAGAGTTTCAATTTCTAATAAAATATTTTTATCCATAGAGCCCGTAGCCAAGGCACCAAAAACTGAGTAATACGTCCCAGTTTTGGCAAAGGACGATAGGGGCATGGCCATATTAAGCTGTAGCATCACCTCATTGACTTCTGCTTGACAGCCTTGCTTTATTTGCTTTTCATCAAATAACACTGCATTACATAAAATTTGATCAGCACTGGCAGTAACCAGAACCGGAAACTCATCTCGATCTTCACGGATCACCATTAGCATCGGTGTTTCACCTGTGACATCAATTTTAGAGCTTAGATAGGTACCATCTAAGGTCATTTTTTTATTTACCGCGTTATGAACTCTTTGCAAAATTTCCAACATCATCGTATCCCTCTCAAATAACGTACTATACATAATATGCTAATGACATAAAATGTCAAGACAGTTTATGTCATTAGCGTGATTCTGTTCACAAAAACATCTCTCTACCTTGTTTTCATCGTTTGTAGTATATTTAATAGATACATACGTTTCTGGGAAGAAAATACCATGCTAAGCATAAAATTTTATGGTGTCAGAGGGTCTATTTCTGTTTTTGGCGAAGAATATCGTGAATTTGGCGGTAATACGACCTGCATACAGATCATGGCATCGGATACCAAACGCATCGGTATCTTAGATGCTGGAACCGGTATCCGTTTATTAGGCAAAGATATTCTGGCAATGGATAATCATCAAGATGAGTTATTTATTGCCTTTTCTCATTTTCATTGGGATCACATTCAAGGCCTGCCCTTTTTTGCCCCTGCCTATGAAAAAAATATGCATATAAAGATACTCGCTTTAGGGCAAGATCGAAAAATTGAAAATCTTAAAGATATTTTTGGCATTCAAATGCAAGCCCGATTTTTTCCTCTGACGATGGAAGACATGGGCGCTCAGTTTAGCTTTTTATCCATCGACAAAAATAGTGAGGTTTTTCTCCCCCCCGATGGTATTCCCGTTAAAATGACCGCCGTGCGCCATAACCATCCCGGTGGTGCCTATAGTTATCGCTATGAACGTGAACAACATTCCATTGTTATTTCCACCGATATTGAGCATGGCGAGAGCATCGATCAAAACATTGTTGAATTAGCAAGAAACACCGATTTACTGGTTCACGATGCTCAATATTCCAGTGAAGAATTAAAATCCCGCAAAGGCTGGGGGCATAGCAGTTATGATCAGGCCATTGCAGTGGCCAAACAAGCCAATGTGAAAAAACTGATCATCACCCATCACGACCCCGAACATGACGATGCCTATTTGCGTAAAATGGAAAAATGGTGTCAGGAACGTTTCAGTCATTGTGAATTTGCCCGAGAAGGCATGACGGTGACTGTCTAGCAATTAAGGAAAGACACTATGCATAGCAGAAAACATGAAATCCTCTTATTCATTGCCATTGTCATCGCAATTTTTTCGTATAATCAATACAGCAATACACAACAGCAATACGCCGCTAGTCTTAGCGAAGGGCTTATTTTAGCCAGTAATATCAAGTCTGATGTGAGCAATTATTATATGATGAATGGTCATTTCCCCAATAATAAGACGGATATTCACCTTGCTGATTTTAAGCCAAGCCCTAAGACAACCATCTCAGCCATCGATATTCTAGCAGGAGGGGTTATTCAAGTTTCTTATAATAAACGCTCTGGTTTTAGAAACCATACTCTGCAACTCATCCCCGATGATAGTAATAACGCCTACGGCATTAACTGGTTCTGTGTGACCTCCAGCAAAAAAATAACCTCACTCATCGCCACCTGCGACTATTTACCCTAAATTCAAAGCATGAATTAAAAAAAAAAAAGAGTATAATAAAAGCGGAAATGGTGAATTATTTACATAATTGGTGTCACTATCTTACAGAATAGTGACCGATAACTTTGTAATATAGTGTCAATACGCACGATCAGGCATAATTAATCAATAAGCCCGATTAAACAATAAAAGACACACAACCATTGTCTGACAATAGACTGGGGATTGTTATGAAAAAATATCAAAAACGGATTTTGGCAGTAGTGGTGGCTAATGCCCTCACCAATGGGCTTTATCTTAATGCTCACGCCAACCCAACAGGGGCAAGTGTAGTTCATGGTCAAGCCAGTTTTGCGCAGCCAAATGCCAGCACCTTACAGATCACCAATACACCAAATGCCATTATTAACTGGCAGGGCTTTTCCATTGGCAAGGGTGAGAGTACGCACTTTATTCAACAAAATGCCAATAGTCGGGTGCTCAACCGAGTCACTGGACAGTCCCCCTCTGCTATTCTTGGGCATTTGCAGTCCAATGGCAAAGTCTTTGTTATTAATCCCAATGGCATCGTCTTTGGTCAGCAGGCCACTGTCGACACCGCCGGTTTAATTGCCTCAACCCTAAATATCTCCAATCAGGACTTTATTCAAGGGCACTTTAATTTTCAGGGCGATGGTGGTTCGATTGATAATCAGGGCTATATTCGCTCAGGTAAAAATGGCGAAGTGGTATTTATCTCCCCCGATATTAAAAACTCCGGTATTATCGAAGCCGAAGGTGGACAGATATTACTGGCCGCTGGTCGCTCCATTACCCTTAATAGTTTAGATAATAAAGGCATTAGCCTAAAAGTCACGGCACCGGGCGATACGGTCTTAAACCTTGGTCAACTCATTGCCGATAAAGGCTCTGTGGGTTTATTTGCCGATATTATCCACCATCAAGGACGCATTCAAAGCAAGTCATTAGTACGGGGCGCCGATGGTAAAATCCATCTAATTGCCAATAATGAAGTCACCACCAGTAAAGACAGTGTGACCATTGCGGATAATGGCGAGATCACCATAAAAAGTCAGGGCAATACCAAAGTTTCAGGTCAGGTATCCACCAAAAGCAGTCAACAGGGTGGCCGGATTGAACTCTTAGGTCACACTGTCAGCGTGGCCAATGCCAAAATTAATGCCTCTGGAAACACCGGTGGCGGTGAGATTTTAGTCGGGGGCAATTATCAGGGCAAGGGCAGCACCCAAACCGCACAACAAACACACATTAATGCCAGCACACAACTAAAGGCCAATGCCATTGATAGTGGCAAGGGCGGTCGAGTTATTGTCTGGGCCGATGGCAGTACCCAAAGCTATGGTGAAATACAAGCACGAGGCGGTCAATTCGGTGGCGATGGTGGTTTTGTTGAAACCTCAGGCAAACAGTTTTTAGACTTGGGGGACTTTGTACCAGACTTAAAGGCAATTAATGGTCATGGCGGGACTTGGTTGTTGGATCCAACCGATGTCACCATTAGCAATGCTAACCTGAACACCACCGAAGCACCTGCGGGTACATTTAATCCAAGTGGCGCTATTAACTCCAGCACTATTGATGTTGCAGATATTGTTACAGCCTTAGAAGCCGGTACTAATGTCCAAATAAATACTGCATCAGGTGGTGTTGGTTTAGGTGATATTACTATTGCATCAGCAATTAACCAAACAGTCGCAACAGCCGCTTCATTGACCTTAACAGCTGAAGGCAGTATTGATATAGTCGCACCCATTAGCACTTATGGGGATATTAATTTCTCCAGTGGTACTGGTGGCTCTGGTGATATTGGCGAATCAGCCTCTGTTGCTATTACCTCTTATAATGGCAATATTTCTTTTTCATCTAATGATAATATTAACCTCAATACAAATGGTGTAACGCTCAATGCTAATAATGGCGCAATCTCACTGACTGCAGGAACAGGTGGTTTTGGTGGTACTATAGATATTAATGACCTGACAGCAAATACCAGCGTAACATTAACTGCTCTTGGTGACATCAGTCAATTTGGCTCAAGTATTAATAGTCCTCAATTAACCATTATTGGACAAACAATAAAACTTGACTCCGGTATTAATTCCTTTCAAAAACTCACCGTTGAGGCAACTGGCAATGTGGAGGTCGCTAATCTTGGTAATTTTGCCATTTTAAATAATGGGACTTATGACGGTGTTACATCCGGTGTTGGTGGTTACGTTGCCCTAGATAGCTATGGCAATGGGACTATTTCATCTGACCCTGCTAATGGTGGTGGAAAAATCATTTCTGGAACCATCAATTTAAATACTAATAGCGGTGGTGGCCAAATTGGGAATAGTAAAACCGATCCGCTAATCACTAATCATTCCCCTGACTCAAATATCAGCATTGGTAAAAACGGCTCACCTGTTCATGGTGTGTTTATAGAACAAACCGATGGCACACTGAATCTTAATACAAACTTTTATAATGATGGTGATATTTACTTAAATGCCTCATTTGGGCAACTGACTGTTAACCCAGCCATTAATAATGGTGCCAATAAGGTTCGCCTGCTTGCCAGCGCCGATGTAATTATTGTGCCTGCTGCTGGAGTCAATACTACCACGGGCTATATCTTTTTAGAAGATAACGATCCTCTTGATAATATCGGTGAGCTTCATACCGGTAGCGGCGGCTTAGTCACATTACAAAATTTAGGACCTTGGATAATCAGTAGTCCTGTTGTCTTGCCAACCGGTCAGGATATCGAACTCATCAGTCAAGGCAACTTTAATGTTAACTCAACAGGTAAAATCTCCGGCCCTGGCGGTGTATCTCATAATGCCAAATTAGTTATTCATAACAAAACATCTGGTGCAGCTATTACCGTTGATGCTGCTGGTGGTGGTGTATTAGCCGATAATTTAGTGCTATTAAGCAATAATGGACAAATTGATTTAGCCGGTGGTAATGTAACCTTTAACACCTTATTTGCTAATAGTGGTACAGGCGTTAACTCATCTGTCTTTGCTTATAGTACAACCGACTTTGATATCGTCAATAGCAGTGGCCTATTGGATGGTGGGGTGACTTACTCCGGTGGGGTAACTGCTGATAATGCCGTTCGACTCAGTGCCGGTACAGGCAATCAAATTGGCGGCACCGCAAATAGTACAGGCTCGATTAAAACAGCACAAATTAATTTTGATGTGTCAAACAATCAAATTGGTAGCGCAGCGTACCCAGTAATACTCAATGGCAACACAACTATTGGTAGCCTCACGGATGCTTTGGGTGGCATTTACCTAAACCAAACCGCTGGGAATTTACAAATTGATGACTTAAGTGTTGCTCCTGGTAATGCTGTTCCTATTAGTCTCACTACAGCAGGAAGTATTAATTTTGGTGATGGTGTTAATTTAATATCAAATGGGGGCAATATTAGTTTAACAGCCAATGGTAATATTAATTTAGTTGCAGGTTCTGGAGTCGCCACCCAAATTAATTCAACTCATTTTACTTCAGGATTAGATGGCGGAGTAATTGCAATCAATGTTGCTAATGGCAATTTACTATTACCTGCAACAGCCAATACTGGTGAACAAAGTCAGATTGTTTCAAGTGGAGGAAATATTGATATTCATATCAATAACGGTAATTTAGATATGCCTAGTACAACAGGAACTGCCAGTATTAATGCCTCAGGTGGTGCCGGTACAGGAGATATTACTATTAAATCTGATACATTTGCTATTGCCTCTGGTAATACTATTATGACAGATACAACCAATGGCGCGGTCTATATCCTACCTTATACCACCAGTGCTGATATTCTTATTGGCTCAGGAGGTTTATTAACAGAGAGTGAATTACTAAATATTAACGCCAGTCGCTTAACTATTGGCGATAGCAGTAGCACTGGAACACTGACCTTAAATGTGGCCGATGGTACATTACATGATAACGAATTTACTGCTAAAATTCTTGAGTTTCAAAGCGGTCATATTATTAGCAATAGTAATATTGATCTTACCAGTCCCTCTCCAAGTAATAAAAAAGTTACCTTTACTACAGGTACAATTACAGGCAATCGTATTGATATTAATAACTCCATTAATTTAGGTAGCGATGGCCAATTAGAGATAACCTCCGATTTAGTTGATATTAATAATCAGGTCTTAGCAACCGGTACAACACAATTTGATCTCACTGCCACCGATACAGAATTTAATCCTGGGGGCTTAGGCAATCTGATTAAAGTTAATGGTAACTACACTGTTACTGGCAATAGCACCTTTGATGGTAGTGGTATTACAGAGTTTGAATCATTATACGCTAATGGTTTAGGACAAGTCGTTAAAATACAAAATGATGCCACCGCTCTATTTGATAATGGCTATCAGCAAAGTGCTGGGCAAACTATTATTGAATCGGGTGGCCTATTACAGGATGTTCTTGGCTCTACCTCCTTTAATGGAGGGGAGTTGCGCGGTAATGGTACGATTAGCAGTAATGTCACGATGAATAGTACATCACAACTTATTCCTGGAGCATCACCGGGTTTACTAACGATAAGCGGTGATCTTACACTAAATTCCGGCAGCCACCTCTTACCCGAAATACAGGGTATATCACGAGGTTCTACTTATGATGCAGTTGATGTGAATGGTAATGTGACCATTAATAATGCCATTATTGATATCGCCCATAGCAGTTATTCTGGTGAAGCGATAGGTGACTACTATAATATTATTAGTAGTACAGGTGCCATAACTGGTTCTTTTGCTCAAATAAATACTGGAGACTCCAGTGTGTATACCGGTGCAATTGTACCTCCAACTGATCAGACCTATAAGCTGACATTGGCATCATTATCAGGCTCAGGGACACCACCACCTACCGATCCTCCAGTAACCCCACCTTATATTGTGCCACCTACTGATCCGGTTGATCCGCCTACCGATCCGGTTGATCCGCCCACCGATCCGGTTGATCCACCCACCGATCCGGTTGATCCGCCTACTGATCCGGTCGATCCACCCACCGATCCAGTTGATCCACCTACTGATCCGGTTAATCCACCGACGGATCCCGTGCCCCACCCAGAGCCACAAGTGCCTGATGTGGCGGTACCACCGGGTTCACGTTTGGATCCAGTCGGTTCATTAGTGGCCATTCGCAGTAATCCATTTAGAAGTTGGTCGCCTGCGGTACTGATTGTGGATACGGGTGATGACGATAATAGTGATGGCATTGTTTTACAATGTTCTGATCTTTAAGCTGAGGACACGATTATGAAATCCTATACTCATTATGTTCTTGGCGCTCTATTGCTTTATTCTCTACTGGCTATGCTGTTTGTTAGTCCCGTATTGGCAAAGACAGACTTACCGGCCAATCATGCCGGCAAGGTGGTCTTTACCAAAGGGGCAGTCTCTTTGCTAAATGAGGGGCAGGTTGCCCAAATTTTAACCCGTGGTAGCCCCTTAAGTGTTGGTGATACGGTACACACGGGGCAAACCGCTAAAGCCATTTTAAAATTAATTGACGGCACACAAATTTCTTTAAAAGAAAATACTCATTTTACAATTAAGGTGTTTTCTACTCAGAAAAATAAAGAAAAAGCTGAATTGCAATTACTTAAAGGAGGAGTGCGAGTCATTACCGGCTTTATTAATAAGCAACGCCATAATAATTTTAAACTGACCACATCGGTGGCCAGTATTGGTATTCGGGGTACCGACTTTACTGCGGTTATTTGTGAACATGACTGCGGTAAAAAAGCCAATACAACGAAGCAACAAAGCGATAAGCCGATTGAAATTAAAGCCGACACCCCAGTTAAGGCACGACTTATTGTTAAGCATGGCTCGGTACAAGCCAAAAACCGTCATGGCAAGTTACGCCCATTATTAAAAGAAAGCCCTTTATATGTGGGTGATACCTTAATTACGGGTAAAAAGTCTGTGGCCGTGATTGTCTTTAAGGATAATACCCGTACTACTGTGCAATCTTCTTCTGAATTTGCTATTGAGGATTTTCAATTTCGCCCCGAAAAGGCGGATAAAAGTCAGGCCAGCTTTAAGTTAATTAAGGGCAGTATGCGCTTTTTAAGTGGTAAAATCGGCAAGCTCAACCGCGAAAAATACGCCATTTCTACACCCACTTCCAGTATTGGTATTCGGGGTACGGGCTTTGATTTAGCCTATTCAAACCCCACTTACTTAATGGTTTGGGAAGGTCAGGTAATGTTTATCTACCCTAATGGGGAGGTGTTAGTTAAAACTGGGCAAACGTATCGCCTAGCTAATAAAAATGCCGTGCCAAAAGTATTAAAAGCACTGCCATTGCCTTTGCGTAGTGGTCCTAGACCCGATAGTGCAGAAATTGATAAGCTGGCCAATATTCCTTATTTATTTGGTTCTCGTGATAATAATGGTGATGCGGGTTTGTATATTTATGTCCGCTCTGGTGAGATTGAGGCGGCCAATGGTGAGGTTCATTTAAACCTTGGTGTGGCTGAAAGTGGCTTTATTGATGAGGACACCGCCTTTCGTATTAGCCGTGTTCCTTCATTGCTGATCATCCCTTTTATTCCACCGGATGCAGGCCAAGCACAATTAGATGCTTTTCGTATTCTCCCAGAGATATTTAATGTAGTCGATTATCGGGATGATGGCACCTTGTGTGAAATAAAGTAATCAACATTCAATCATAGGTGGGTACTTAAGCACTTTTGAGGCGGGATAACTCTGTATTTACTACGCAAGACGCCGTAAATCCATCCATGGAGGCTTTATTGCCACATCCATGTGGCAAAAATTTCCTCCGTAAACACAGAGTTATCCTTAGGTATCTACGTATGAACATTTAATAGATAGTAATCATTCAGGTAATGATAATGAATAAAACACGATTAACGCTTTTTTCTTGTTTATTAGCGTCTCAAGTTGCTCTTATGCCACTGGCCAGTGCAGAAGAATTGCGTATTGACGTGGAACATTATAACGTCATTGGTGAAAGCCATTTAAGTGAGGCGCAATTATCGACGTTATTAGAGCCTTATACTGGTAATAATAAAACGCTTGATGATCTCCAACAAGCCGCTACCGCCTTACAAAATAAATTGCGTGATATTGGTTATGGTTTTTATCAAGTCGAGCTGGCCGCACAAACCCTAGACAGCAAAGAAGTTACTTTGACGATTGAATCCATTGTGATCCATGATATTAATGTGGAACACAGCGATGCTGATAAGCAGTATTTTTCTCAAGAGAATATTCGCCATTCCCTGCCTTCATTAAAAAAAGGCACATCGCCTAATTTGCATAAAATTAGCAGTGAATTGGAAATGGCCAATCTTAACCCATCAAAAAATGCCACTGTGCAATTTGCTATGAGTCCTCAAAGCAATGAAATTGATGCGGATATTATTGTTAATGAGCAAAATCCTCAGGACATTTATGCTTGGTTTAATAATACGGGTAGTAAGGACACAGGGGATTATCGTTTAGGGGTTGGCTATACCCATCATAATTTATTTGATAAAGACCACGAGCTACGTCTGACCTTTACCACTTCACCCAATCATGCCAGTGATGTGCAACAATACGGTATTGATTATCGTATTCCTTTTTATGAGTATCGAGGCATCTGGAATCTCTATGCCTATTATTCGGATGTGGACTCCGGTACGGTAGCCGGTGGTTTTGATGTCGCCGGTAAAGGTACCTTTATTGGTACTAGGTATGAGTGGTATTTACCTAAGTTAACTAATCAAAGTAAATACGCCCATCATTTGGTCTTTGGTTTGGAAGATAAGCTCTTTAATAATGATGTCTTTTTTGCTAAAAGCGCTCTGGGTACCGATGTACGCTCGACGCCACTTTCGATTGCCTATTATGGTCGCTGGGAACAACTGACTCATAATCTGGACTTTTACCTTAAGTATGAGCATAACTTGGAATTTGGTAGCCATAATAGCAAACTAGCCTATACCTTAAGCCGTTATAATGCTACTCCCAATTGGGATGTTTTTAAATTTGGAGCTAATTTTGACCGTCCCATTGGCCAGTATCGCTTACATGCCAGTGTCAATGCCCAGTATAGCGATCAAGAACTGATATCAGGTGAACAATTTGGTATGGGAGGGCAAACCGGTGGGGTGCGCGGTTTTAGTGAGCGTGAGATCATCGCTGATCGCGGTGTCACCGCTTCTTTAGAACTCTGGTCTCCTACTTTATGGAACAATCAAATCAATGCCATGGCCTTTACTGATTATGGTTATGCGAATCGTGTTAATCCCTTACCTAATGAACAACGTTCTGATAGCATTATGTCGCTGGGTATTGGTGCTGTTTGGCGCTGGCAACAGCATGTGGATCTCACGGTGTATCTTGCCCATGTGACCAATGGTAATGATTCAGATGTCACCGACGATCCCACCCATTCAGGTGATAATGCCATTCACTTTAATTTATTTATTAATTATTAGTCTGCTCAGATACTCTTGAATAACAAAAAATTGGCACAAATGGTTTTAAAGCACTTTATTATGTTATTTCAAACCATTCATGCCAATTTTTTTTGGCTGTGGACACTTCTAAATGCGTAAACGCCTTATTATCCATTTAATCATTAATTCATTATTAATTACTGGCTTATTGGGCGTTTATATCAGCTTACCTAAAACCTATCAATCACTGGATAATCGCTTACGGGATTTTATGTTCATTAGCCGTGGCAAGGTGGATGATAGTAAAATGATTTCGATTGTCACCATTGATGAACCGAGCCTTAAAGCGCTTGGGCAATGGCCATGGGAACGCACTAAAATTGCCCGCATGTTAGAGAATTTAACCACTGCTGGTGCCACGATTATTGCTCTGGATGTGTTTTTTTCTGAGCAGGACAAAAGCTCTCCTCAGTATGTCATTCATTCTTTAGGCTTGGATAAATCTCTGGATAAAAAATTGGTCACATCACTGCCCGATTATGATCAGATTATGGCACAGACCATCGGCCAGACACCGACTATTTTAGGTTATATTTTCGATCTTAAAAAAGCACGCAATAGCGAACAATTTCCCATAATCAATGCCACTATTTCAGAAAAGAATTTTGCTAACACCGAGTTTTTACCCCAAGCAAAAGGGGTCACACTGAATCTGGAGCAATTTCAAGAAAGCGCTTTTTCCTCCGGTTTTATTAATAGCCTGCCTGATGAATCCGGCATGATACGCCGTGTGCCCTTATTGATGAAGTATCAAGAAGTGGTATTTACCTCTTTAGCCATGGAAGTCTTTCGCTTAGTCTCAGGGCTTGATGCCATTAATATTAACTATGAGCATACTGGAATTTCCTCTCTAGAATTAGTCTATGATGGTGGTTCAGCCATTATTCCAACGGATCGTAATGGTCGCTTGGCACTGAACTTTTTAGGCCCACAAAAAAGTTTTACTTATATTAGCGCCAAGGATGTGATTGCTAACACCTTTGATAAAACATTGGTTAAAGATAAAATTATTCTTTTTGGTGCCACCTCTGTAGGGCTTATGGATTTACGAGCCACTCCGTTTGATAATGCCTTGCCCGGTATTGAGGTTCATGCCACAGCCATTGAGAATATGATCAAGCAGGATTATTTACAAGAACCCGACTGGTCAGAAGGAGCAACCACACTATTATTAATTGTTATTATGCTTTTTTTAACGCTTCTCTATAGTTTTTTGCCTGCCCATTGGACCGTCTTATTGATGTGTTTTAGTTTATATGGCCTATATGTGTTTTTTGATTTTATGCTCTTTCAACAAGGGCTGATTTTAAATATGCTCTTTCCTTTAGTTTGTGTTGTTTTGCTCACCATTAGCTCAACCTTATTGAATTATTTTTTAGAAAATAAACAACGCAAAAAAATCCGTGATCGCTTTTCACAAAAAGTATCCGCTGCGGTGGTGGATGATATTATGCGTCAGGGCAGTACCGATTTATTAATTGCCCAAGAAAGGGAAATATCCATTTTCTTTAGCGATATTCGTGGCTTTACCAATATTTCTGAAGCCCTTGCCTCACCCACTAAACTCATTGATATGCTTAATATTTATATGACTCCTATGGTAGAGAGTATTATGCATCATCAGGGCACGGTGGATAAGTTTATTGGCGATGCCATTATGGCCTATTGGAATGCCCCACATCATGTGAATAATCATGCAGATAAAGCCATTCAGTCGGCCTTACAACAAATGCAGCAATTAAAACGAGTCAATCAATTTTTATTGCAAAAATATCAACTCAGTATTGATATTGGTATTGGTATTAATACGGGGCAGGCCACAGTGGGTGAGATGGGGTCTAAGGGACGCTCAGATTATACCATTATCGGTGATTCGGTTAATCTTGCCTCTCGTCTGGAAGGCTTAAATAAACCTTATGGCTCTAATATTATTATTTCGGAGTTTACTCTAGCACAGGCAAAGGCTAATTATGTGATCCGTGAGTTAGATAAGGTTCGAGTTAAGGGTAAAAAAGAAGGTATTACCATTTATGAGGTGCTGCAAGAAGGCACTGCCCAAGAGCCATTGATAAGCTTGCTTAAACGTTATAATGAAGCACTGGAATGTTATAAAAAAGCTCAGTTTATTGACGCTATGGCTTTGTTTGAGCAATTAAAAGCAACGGAAGAAAAAACCACACTCTATGAGCTTTATATTGCACGTTGCCAAAATTACATTGACCATCCACCCAGTGATTTTGATGGTGTGTATACCTTTACGACTAAGTAATTTAAACTCTGCTTAATCGAATTTCCAAGTTACAAGTTAAACACCACCACTATGAACCACTTCATAATAGATTTTTTCTAGATCATTTTTATGCTCGGTTTCTTCTTGTGCTAAGAAGGTAAAGACATCTTTTAGCGGCCCTTCTGGAGCAGAGTCTGCGAGGGCATGATATTGATCCATTGCCGCTTGTTCTCGGCCTAAAGCATATTGCAAAATGCTTTGATCATCGGGATGATCGCCTAATTCTGGCAATTGAATACAGTCTGAAAAGCGTTTATTGCTCGCAGGAATGGCAATTTCTTGTTTAATTTGTGCGTTTACTTGCGGGTTCTTTGCTAGATCAACAAAGAGATCATAGTGGCGTTGTTCTTCTAATACCAGTTCATCCACTAAATAGCGAATACGCTTACTGACTTTTGGAGCTAAAAGCGCATAAAACTCACAGGCTGTGCGTTCAAACTCTGTGGCTTGCTGTAGAATTTCTTGCACCGTTGTGCAGGCTGAGAGTTTCTCTGCACTTGAATCACTATGATTACTATCTGTCATAAAATCTGCTCTATTTAAGGTTAGTCATTAAATATCGATCAATACTCTGTGCCACACGATGACCATCGGCCACGGCATGCACCACATCGGGACCACTGACACAATCACCGGCTGACCATAGCCAGTCAACGGAGGTTTGACCATCTTCGGTAATTTGGATGCGACCTCTTTGCCAAGTCAGTTGTTCGGTTAGTTCATCACCTAATAATTCCATTTCAGCCATTTGACCAATGGCTTCAATCACCATTTCAGTGGCCAAAACTTGCTCATCTGAGTCATCATATTGGGGAGCAAAACGACCATCTGAGTCAAACACAGACTTAACTCGCCATGTTTTCAGACCAACAATACAATCCTTTTGAATTAAAATTTCTTGTGGACCTCGGGCTGGGATAATTGTTACCCCTTCTTCTAACGCCTCACTGATTTCTTCTTTATCTGCAGGGAAATTAGCTAAGTCATCAATGGCCGTCACGGTAATATTAACTTGTTGATAGGCTTGCTTTTGAAAACGAGCCAGACTTCGGGCAATATCCATTGCAACATTACCACCACCAATCACTACAGCACTTTTAGGTATTTCAAAACCGGCCTCAGAGCTTTCTGAGGAGCCTATTTTACGCAATAATTCCACAGCACTATGGGTGTCTTTATGATCAGAGCCGGGAATTCGAGTTGAACGCCCTGCCTGCAAACCAATGGCTAAGACGACGGCATCATAGTCCTGATGCAATTGCGCCATACTGATTTGATCCTTTTTGCCCGTACCAATACGAGTATTGTATTGAATTTTTACTCCCATTGAGACAATCACATCAACATCTCGTGCTAACATATCATCGGGGAGACGATAGTAGGGAATGCCATAGCGAGTCATACCACCGGCCTTGGCAAGGGCTTCAAATACTTGCACCTCATGACCGGCTTTCACTAAATCAAAGGCGGCGGTCAAACCTGCTGGACCAGCACCAATAATGGCTATTTTTTTACCACTTTTGCTTGCCTGAATTTTAGCGGCAGCAATTTCTTTAATACGTTCATGGGGTACGGCATCCATGGCATAGCGCTTTAACCAGCGAATGGCAATGGGGGCACTGCCACCGTCTAAGTCACTTTGATTCAAAGAACAAGCGGTTTCACAACGATGAGTACAGACCCGACCACAGACATGAGAAAACGGATTGCTTTCATACATCCATTCAACAGCTTGTTCAACATCGCCTTTCCAGATAGCACGGATATATTCAGGGGCATGCATGTGGGTTGGGCAGGCATCATGGCATAGACCACATTGCACACAACGAGAGGCTTCTAATATGGCTTGTTCAGCCGTATAGCCGTTAACAATTTCAGAAAAATTATCACCCCTATCTTCTGGGGTCATTGCTGCCATTTCAGTACGAGTTCGCGCCAATAGATCGTTGCTTTGGGTTTTTGTCCAGCCTTTTTCTTGCTCGGTACCATGCATGCCTTTTTCTTGAGGCAGAATGAAGTAGCTATCGGTGTCATCGCCATCACAGGTGTGCACATATTCTCTGGACAGTTCAATGGCACCTACTGGGCAAATATCCACACATAGAGCACACCAGCAACAACGACCATAATCAATGGCAGGGCGAAGATTACGGATGCCATTCACGGGATCTTCTTTTAAGTGTGGTACTTTCACCATCGTAATAGCGGCATTATCACAAATTTTCTGACAGGTGCTACAGCCAATGCATTTTTCCATATCATTGAGATGGAAACCTCGATAAATATCAGCGGCCGGTCTGGGTTCGAGTTTTTCGGTAATGGGCTTGCGGGCAAAGAACTGTAGGCTCTTTAGCGGATTAAGAATACTGCCAATGTCATCGTAGTTAATTTTTTTCATTAGCGATCCACCTCTGGTGGGCAGGCATCTAAGGAGAACATAATCTGTGCCACATCTTCAATTCGTGCGCCTACGGATAGGTTTTCTAATACTTGTACCGCATGCATGGATGAGGGTCCTCGAACATGCACTCGATAGGGCTTGTCACCACCATCAGAAACGGTGTAATAAGCCAACTCACCTTTGGACGATTCTACCCTTGAGTAGCTTTCTCCCGCTGGCACATTCCAAGCCAGAGGATTAGGAATGGGACTGCGTACCGCCCCTTTTACTGAGGGTAGGTGTTTAATAATTTGTCTAACCATACGCACACTTTGAAACAGCTCATCTCGGCGCGTTAAAATACGAGCCAAGGCATCACCTGCTTCTTGCACAGGAATATCAAAATCTAATTGCTCATAAATAAGATAGGGATCATCACGACGGACATCAAAGGGCAAACCACAGGCTCGTAAATTTGGCCCTGTAACGCCCCATTCTAAGGCCTGCTCTTTATTAATCGCCCCCACATCACGGGCACGTTTAACAAACACTTGATTGGTAAACAGTAAATTATCATAATCATTTTGTCTGGACTCTAAATAATCCAGCAAATTGCTCACTCGATCTAAGAAACCATGAGGGATATCTCGGCGTACACCACCGGGAATATTATAGATATGATAAACCCGTCCCCCTGTGAGTTCTTCAAATAAGTCCAGCACTAAATCTCTATCAGCCACGCCCCAAAACATTGGCGTATACATGCCTGTTGTGGCAGCATGGCCGCCGAAGGTAAACAGGTGTGCGGCAATACGTGATAATTCTAGTTGTAAGACTCGGATCCACTGCCCTCGTTCGGGTACTTCTATCTGAGAAATTTCTTCCACACTTAAGGAGTAGACCACTTCCATAGGCACAGGGTCAGGCACACAGATACGGGGCACAATGGCTAGATTCTGGATCCATAAACGCCCTTCCATGAGTTTCTCAAAACCACGATGTAAGTAACCTGCATCTGCCTTACCAGAAATGACCCGATCACCATCCAGCTTTAATTTAAAGGCATAGTTACCTTCAATACCGGGGTGGTTAGGACCAATAAAGAGTTCGTATTCATTACTTCCGGGTAGCTGGACGGCTTGATAATTTTCCGGTCTCATAGACGAACATCCTCTGGGCGAATGGCAATGCCACCGCCTTCTTCGGTGATTTCCTGCAACCACTTGGGATTATAGTCTGCCCAGTTAAAGGTTTCGTTGACATAGGCCTCGGCATCAAAATCTTTGCGCATGGGCGGCATACCATGCCATTCGGTCAGAATGAATTTTTCCATAAAGGGACTGCTTTCAAAGTGGATGCCATACATTTCATAAATATCCCGCTCAAAAAAACCAGCCGGTTTATAAATATCATAAACAGAGACATAGTGCGCTAATTCTTCACAGGAGTTACGAGGTATACGGGTATGAGCAGACAATAGGGATTTTGCTTCATAAGACCAGCAATGATAGACCAATTCAAATTCTTCATCATCCGGCCAGTCCACACAGGAAATAGCCGAAAGATGTACATAGGATGCCTTACCCTTGAGCAGTTCTAATAAGGCCGGCAAGGAACCTGATGGCACATCCACCCGCACGCGTCGCTCGCTTTTACGCTGTACTTTTATTTCTTTAATTTCATTCAGTAAGGTATCTAACCAAGTGTTGATTTCATCGCAATTCATATACGCTGGTCTCTTTTTTATTCATCATGTACGATCACTCTCAAGCGCTTATAAAGGCATTTAAAATTTTATCTGCATTGTCTGTGCTTCTAAGGGTTGTTGGTGTTGGGCAAGAATATCGGTGTGCTTACCATAGGTTTGCTCAGCTTCAAGTTCATAATATTTTGCTTCACCAATGACATCGGTCGGGGTTTGCCAGTCATCACCAAAGAGGTGTTGCTGATTACCTAAATAATAATCATAACGCTGATAGTAGTCCTGCCACGCATTGCCTTTACCTTGTTCAATATTAGCCATTAACCGTCTTAGGCCACTGATCACCGCTTCGGGTCGAGGCATACAGCCCGCAATATAGACATCAACAGGGAGATATTCATTGAGCACTTTGGCGGTGGCATAACTTTGCCAATACATGCCCCCATTAACCGTGCAAGAACAAATGCCTATCACATATTTAGGTGACTGCATTTGCTCATAGGTTAAAATCACTCGTTTTAAGGTTTTCACTGAGACATAGCCTGTGACCAATAAAATATCCGCCTGTCTCGGTGTGACCATTGGTTGAATCCCCAGACGCTCCATATCAAAACGTGAGGTCATTGCCGGAGGTAATTCAATGGCACCACAACCCGTACAATAGTGCAGCATAAACAGTGAGCGTGATTGACAAAATTGAATAAATTCATCAAACACTGTCGCCAATGGATTGGTGCGTTTATTATTATCTGCCTGTACAGGAATGTTGTTCAGTGTGTTCATTTTTTATACCAAAAAGAAAAGACTACATGACAAAAGCGATGCCAATTAATGCCACCATTACCGGCCATTTCCACATGACTCTTACCATGTCTTCGGTGCGATAACGAGGAAATAAAAAGGCCATGGTCATGGGAATGGAAACCACCAGAAAAATCTTTAGCAGAAACTCAGGCCAGTTATTACCGCCACCTAAAAATAAGGAGGTATACAACACACCAGCGGTATAGAATTGGAAGGACTGCATAACAAATAAGCCCCCCATAAACTTACCGCTCATTTCTACCATGGGGCCTGTGGCAATTTCTGCTGGTGCGACATAAATTTCAAAAGGCTGTTTGCCCATCATCCCCTGTAGGGCAAATAATCCGGCAGCCGCTAATAAGGGCATTTCAAAAATACCCCATTGATGCGCCTGTTGATAATCAATCATGCCAATTAATGAGGTGCTTTGATAATGTGTGGCAACGCCAAAGACCACAATGATAAAGGGAATATCATAGGCCAGCATTGCCGTAAGCGCACGGGAAATACCTATCGAGCCATTAGGGTTGGCGCATTGTCCCACACCCAATGCCATGCCAAGTGAAGGGATCATGAGAAAATAAGAGAGGGTAATAATACCACCTTTATCGGCAATGCCATCCATACCCGGAACAGGTAGTAAAATTTCTGAGGCGATATAACCCCCCACGGCAACCACAATACCGATTTCATGGATCAGACCATGAGATACTTGGGTGCTTTTACTATACAGCTTAACAATATCATAGATGGGTTGGAAAAATGGTGGACCGATACGACGTTGTAAACGGGCTGACAGTTTTCTCATCATCAAGACCATTAACAGGCCAACAAAAAAAGCAATCAAAGGCATAAAGAGTAAATCAACTAGGACGGTACTCAAATCGGTTAAAGAGTGAGTGAGTGAATTCATTTTAGCCAAACCTCCCGACAGCAATACCCCAGATAGCCATCACTACGACGGCAACCACTAACATAGTGGGTTGATTGGCACGATAAAAGTTCTCTGCCAGTTGTGATAAAAAACTGACTAATGAGACAATGGCTTTTTCTAAGCGAACAAAGGAGCCACGATACCAACCACCAATTAAATGCATCAAACCGGCATAGAAATTATGGCTATAATGATAACGAACTTTAGCAGTTAAAAAATGTCCACCCGCATAGTTGTCATATTGATGTACATGCTTTGCTCGACCGCCTATAAGATAAAAAATGACCGCACCTACAGCAAAGCCATAGAATAATATCAGAGTCAGCCAAATCATATCCAGACCACCCGTAGGCAAGATAATACCACCCAAGTGATAATCTAATGGTGGCAAACCAATAGCCGCTTGTACAGGGACAATCCAGTCTAAAATCAAACCTGGCATAACGCCTGTAACAAAAATAATCAGTGCTAAAAGCAACATGGGGATCAACATAGTCAGTGGCGCTTCTTTTATTTCTTGATGTTCAACCCGAAGCTGTCCTAAAAAGGTATTATGCACCAGCTTATAAACGGATAAAATCGTGCCCAGCGTACCAATCACGGCGGCCACAAACAATAAGGGCTGACCATCTAATAGTAAGGAACGATAGACCATCCATTTGGAGACAAAACCATTCATCGGTGGTAAACCAGCCAAACCAATAATACTAAAGACCATCACCATAAAGGTTAATGGCATTTGTGATACCAGACCGCCCAGCTTATCAAAATTAGACGTTCCCGTGCGATACATCACAGCGGCCACGGTCATAAACAAAGCAGCCTGATAGGTGGCATGGTTAAAAACATGCAATAACCCCCCAGCAGAACCCACATTATCAGCAATAACCAAGCCCAATAACATATAACCACCCTGTCCAACACCATGCCAAGCTAATAAGTGACGTGCATCATTTTGTTTGAGGGCAATATAGGTGGGAATAATGGTAGTTAATGCGCCTATCCATGCCAGCACGGATTGTACATTCCAGAAGGTATAGGGAATATGAATATAGGCGAAATTATCCATACTAATTAATTGAAACAAAACCACAATAATCGCATACAAGCCCATACGCGCAGAGATAGCACCCATAAAGATCGCACCCGGAGCCGGTGTTTCTGCATAGGCGACCGCCTGCCATAGATGAAATGGGATCACACCCATTTTAATAGCAAAGCCAACCACAAAGAGGATCACCAAGGGGATTATTTGCTCACTTGACAGATGACTCATGGATAAACGCACAATATCATATTGCAATGAACCACTAATGTCATAGATATAGGCCATAGCAGCCAACAAGGCCATTGCCCCCGTCATTGCATACATCAGATATTTCATGGCTGCTTGTCGAGCCACTTTTTGTGGATTTAAGACCATCATAAAAAAGCTGGCCCAACTGACAAATTCCCAACCAATAAAGAGGCTAATAAAATCACCACTGGCCAGTAATAACAACATGCTATTGACGTTCAGCAATAGGCCAAGGTGTAGCATGGTATAAGCATTGGCCGATGTTTTTTTCCGATAGTCTTCACCCCAAACACCCGACATAAACAGCGCCGCAAATAGAGCTGCCACAACGGTAATAATAGCAAAAAACCATGACAGAGCATCAAAGCGCCATTGCAGGGGTTCGCCCAAAAGATGTAAATGAAAAGAGGATTGGATCTCACTGGCACTGCCCGCATCAATATAAACCAGAGAGGCCATCTTAATTAACAATAATAATTGCCCGACATAAAGTAGCGGTGATAATTTTGCAAGCCAAGTAGCCTGACGAGGCAAAAATAGGCCAATAATAATCACTATGGCCAAGCCACTCAGGGAAACAATAAAGAGTTGATCTAGGTTATTCATTGCTCGGCACTCCCTAGGACTAAATCTTCTTTTATGGCCTTTTCTTTTATTGAAGGTTCGCTAACTAACGGCTGTTTTGCCTGATCGGTAGGACTCATACGATCTATGCGAGCTTCAGGCGTGCCTATATTGGCAAATACAGTATGAATATAGAGCAAACGATTACCACTTTGGTAAGCCATAGACACTAATTTTCTCTCCACTGAAGGTAATTGCACCACACTGATGAGCAACACAGCTGCCAAGGCTATCGCGGTAATCCAATCGAATAGGCTATGTTGACTGCTCGCATGAGTATGGTTTTCTTTTTTATAAAACAACATTACCACGCGATACAAGTAAGCAGCCTCCAATACAGTTGCCAGCAACATAAAGGCTAGAGCAAAGTGGTAAACCGGATCGGTTTGCACCGCTAGGTTCATCACTAAAAGTAATTTCACCCAAAAACCCGGCAAAGGTGGAACACCCAATAATGACATCGCTAATAAAACAAATAAGGCGACATGATAGGGTGAAGATTGTGCCATACCTGATAACTTTTCTAATCTCCCTGACCAGCCCCCTGCCAGCATAAACAAAGCTGGCTTCACCACAAGGTGATGTAGAGCAATGGCAAAACCTGCCAACAAACCAATGTTACCCGGTAGAGAGAATGCAATAAAGACTAAACCAAGTTGCCCTATGGATGAAAATGCCAACATACGGGTCATATCTTTGGCTCGCCAAGCCACTAATTCACCACTAATGACACCCAACATGCCTAATACCGTCATTAGATGCAGAGCTTCTGGTTGGGGGAACAGTAATACCAGCAAACGAACAATGACAATGACGGCCAGTTTGGATAATAGACCCGCCATAAGTGCTGATAAACGTGTGGATACCCCCGCATAGACTTCGGGCACCCAAGTATTCACTGGGAACAATTCTGCTTTGACCCCAAGCCCAACTAAAATTAAGACAAAAGCAGATAAACCCGTGATATTATTCAGTGCCTCAGGTGCCAATAAAGACAGCTGTGCTAAATTTAAGGTACCAGTTTGTAGATAAATAATGGCAATCCCCAAAAGCATCATCACCGAACCGACTGAACCCAAGAGCAAATAACGTAACGAGGCCACCCACGCAACCACAGGATGTTGCCCCTGCCTCACTTGAACGCTAACTAAACCATAGGAAGCGACAGCCAATAGCTCATAGAAGACATAAATATTAAATAAATCACCGCTGAGCATCAAGCCCGAAGCTGAGGCAGTTAATAGCATCATCAAAGAATATTCTTGAATCGAACTAGGGCGATTCCACGGCCAAAATATTAACACCATAACGGGGATCAATAAGGCAAATAATAATGACAATTGATCAATATAAAAGACCACACCCAAGGGCGGTTGATAACCACCGATAGCAAAAGAAATCGCCTGTTTATCAACCTCTCCCCAGACATTCAGCACCAGTGTAATCGAAATCAAGAGAACCAATAGACCACTTAATCGTGCCAAGACTTGTGAGCTACGTGCTAACACAGGCATCAAGAAAGCGGCCAGTAGGGGGAGAACCACCAATAAGACCAGTTTATCCATTGACTGATCCTCCTATTTGTTGAACATCGGCCTTGGCTTGAATATGATCGGGTTGAGTCTGTTCGGCTTGACAAATAACCTTAGAACGCACTAATGAATCTGGACTCTGAGCACTTGCAGGCAGTGTTACATCATTATTCTTGGCCAAATCGTATTCCATTTGTTGACGAATTTCACTCATATCTAGCGTATTATAATGGGCTTTGATTTTTAAAATTAAGGCCAATGCCAACGCTTGAACACCCACACCAATAACAATCGCCGTCAAGACCAGAGCTTGTGGTATTGGGTCGTTCATCATGTGCCCTGCATCACTAATGGCATGATTGCTAAGAAAAATAGGCGCAATCCCTAAGCCATGAAAACCAGCAAGGATCAAGAAGAGATTGGCTCCAGATTCGAGTATCACCAAAGCCAGCACCATGCGAAAAACATTATTGCTCATAAATAAACCCGCGAGGCCAATCATAATCAGACCAATCGCACCCAGCAAAACAATGCCTTCAACTCCGGTCATATTCATTGCGTATCATCCTCCGACAATGAGCCTTGTGTTTCCGTTATAGAAAAATCGGCTATGGTTGCTAACAATCCCGCTAACTCAGCACCCACTTTTAAGCCCAGAGCAAGATAAAGTAAAGGTAACGTACCTGCTGACCATAGTTCACCCAGCGTTCCTTTGGCAAAAAGACCATTAAAGAAAGGCTGTAAAAAGGGGCGCTCATAGAACATTGCCCATAAGCCGATTAAAATAAACACCGCACCAGCTAAGCCTTCAATAATACTAATAATGTTATGATCCAAACGGGCATCCGATTGCACCAATACCGGTAGAAAAAAAGCAATCGCAAGGATCACCCCACCTTGAAAGCCACCACCAGGTGTCAGATGACCATAAAAAATAATATAAAAGCCAACCACTAATAAGAGAGGTATCATTAATTCAATGCCTTTTTGACTAATGAAGCCACTATTATTTTTAACCTGAGTTGGCGGAACATTTTGTGAAGCACGATGACCTAAAATTAAGCCCACTCCCGCCGCAGCGGTAAATAAAATAGATAATTCACCCAGTGTATCAATACCACGATAGGCCAATAAAATAGCAGCCACGACATTGGCACTGCCCACCTCATGAGGTGATGCCTGAATAATATCACTACCCACCAGCATTAATGGTTGCCCAAAAGGTAAGTGAGTTGCTATGACTAATAATAAAAATGCCAGACCACCAGAAAACAGTAAGCCACTTACATTACGCATTATCGTATTCCTTATCATCCAGCGTATTCATTACTCGATTGAATCTGATATTAATTGACATCATCATCATCCAATCGCCATAAACCCAAACGCCTCAGCGCTAATGCTAATAGTAAACTGCTTAAACCTGCACCAATGGCGGCTTCTGTCATTGCCACGTCGGGTGCTTTGAGTAAGGCAAACAAAACCGCTAAGGCAAGAGACACCACGGACGATGCGACAACTGCTGCCAGCATATTAGGCAAAAGTAATACTGCAATGGCCGATGCTAACATGACAAAAACCAATAGAGATACAAACCAAATCATTGTTTATTATCCTCTTGGGGTTGTTTTGATGGATGATGCCATACTTTAATTCCTGAGCGATAGAAGGAGCGAGCAATGGCCGATGAACTGACCGGATTGGTCAGTAGCATAAAGCCCATAATGATAAATAATTTTGCCCCCCATTGAGGGAATAGTATAAAAAGCCCGATAAAAATAGCCATAGCACCAAGCGTTACGGCTTTGGTACCCGCTTGGATCCGATTATACACATCCGGCATACGGATCAGACCCAGAGCACCTAAAAAAATAAATAGCGCACCAAGAAGAAAAAAGCAATCTGCAATGAGTCTCAAGACTTATCTCCTTCAATCGCTTTGGCCAAAGCGATGATCCCAACAAAGGATAACACGCCGTAGATCATGGCCACATCAAGATACAGCACACTTTGAAAGACTCCGGCAATGCCACAAAGCATAATGGTGGCAATAACCGATAAGGTATCAGCACTGACAATTCGATCGGGCGTGGTGGGACCAAACAATAAGCGGTAAAGGCACATTAACGTGGCCAGCACAATTAATAATACAGCCAGACTTTCAAGTGTTGTCATTTCCCAAATGGGAATATTCGATATACCCGTCGCTGTCTGTTCTATACTTGCAAGCGTTTTCACTTTAAAAAACCTTTTAAATAATATTCAAAATCTTCTGCAATGGCTTGGGTCGCCTGTTCTATACTGGTGCCATCTGGGCAATCAATCCAGTGCACAAGAAGAAAGTCATCAGTCACATCCACCGATAAGGTACCGGGGGTTAACGTAATGCTATTGGCTAAAATCAATTTACCCAGATCCGATTGCATGGTCGTTTTCACTTTGATCATGGCTGGATCAATGGGAATTTCTTTGGCCACAACTCGTTGTGCGAGATCAATGTTAGACTTTAATAGTGCCCATAAAAAATAGCCTAAGTAGTTGATCAATGCCAGCAGACTATAAGGAGCAATAATTAAACCATTTAATATCAATAAATTTTTCGCACTGATATAGGCGACCAATGCGGACACCACTAACCCCGTCAGCAAATCTTCACGGTTAAATGTGCCTGTTAATAATAACCAAAGCAAAAGACAGATAAAAAAGGTCAGGATATAAGGGGGTGAAATACGCTTGTTCATGGGCGAGCATTCTCAAAAAAGTAGCGCTTATTAAAAGATTATAAAACCTCTATAGCTAGTGTAAAGCATAGTCTATTTCAAATTTATTACAATAGAAAAATAATTTTTTTAGCGGCCAATTTTAAGAATTTATCGTAACTACTTACACCCTACATTATTAATTTTACCAGCCAAAGCCATTTGAATAGCAATCAGAGGATTATATCCCTTATTTGCCATGGTCTGCAGATAACTTGAAATTCGACAATAAGCCTGAGCATATTGAAATGTTCTAAAACAGCCGG
>WFNB01000080.1 GCA_015488755.1 Gammaproteobacteria bacterium
AGCGTCAGATGTGTATAAGAGACAGCAATGGTATTATAGAATAACATAAAATTTCTTCATTATTTATCATCTAAAATATTTTCCTGCTTTCTGGCTTTTTTTAACATCTTTGATAAGGCTTTAAATTCTTTACACAGATTATAAGTTTCTTTGCTGCTTTTTCTTTTTTTGGATTCTTTTTTAATGTTTTTTTTCAGCTCTGCTTTCTTATTCTCTAAAGAAAGTACCAGTTTTGAAAGTTTCTCACGCTTCTTTTTCTGCTTTTTTTTAGACTGATCAAAGAACTCATCCAAACTATTTAGCAATTTCCTAATCCCCATAATCATCTCCTAATTCTGCGATTAATTTATCTTTTACCCAAAGAACTGAAGCAACATTGAGTAATTTTTTAGAAATACTATGAGTAAATCCGAGATCATTAATTAATGATGAAGCCATTTTAGAATCAATTTTATCGTCTCTAATAAGCGTATCAATATTTTTATTTAAGGTAATTTCATTTTCATTGGCATTATTCTTAAGTACCTGAAGACGAGTCATAACATCAGTGGCATCGGCTTCTTTATCATATCTTATGTTTTCAATCGTGCGCATAATCGTAACTAATTGCTTACGTAACTCATTATATTGGTGGATCATGAACCAGTTTTTGCTTTTTGTGAAATAATTTAGGTTTTTTTGTAATTCACGAATATCTTTTACCATTTCAATAATATTGCGCACAGCTAATTTTAATTCATAGACTCGGTTATTGCCTTCTTCATCCATATACGCTTGGGACATAGAGGAATAGCGAAGGATCTCACTATAAAGGTTTTTAATATCTTTTTTATAAATCTCATTCACATTAACGTCAAATGTATGGTTTGATTGTTCAACTAAATCACCTAATTCACGATTAGAAAACAACTCTTTACGATGAAGGTTCATTGCATGAATAATAGCCTCTAATGACTTATCATAGAGGTGAATACTTTCTTTTCTAATGGCCTCTAATGCCGATACGGGAATTTCCATGACTTCATTGGTTAAATATTTAGGCCGTCCTCTGCCCTTATGTTTCTGACTAAAGAGTGTCTCTAAAAAGCGAACTAATGGTTTGATAAAAGGAGAGACCAAAAGCACCCCAATAATATTAAAGATAGTATGGAATAAAGCCAGTTTCATGGCATTATCAGATTCTGAAATTGACAGTAATGGTGCTAAAATATCTACTAACTCTTTTAGTTGATAAAGAAATACGACCGCCACCAATGCAGTGATAATATTAAAAATAAGATGTGCAACAGCCAAACGTTTACCATTTTTATTTGAAGCTAACGAGCCAAGAATAGCCGTTATTGTAGTGCCTATATTGGCACCAATAGCTAAAGATAGGGCGTTAATGTAATCAATTTGGCCTGTGGCCAGTGCCGTTATAATAATCGCCATGGTCGCACTACTGGACTGGATAATAACCGTAGCAATAACACCAAACAAAATATAAACAAAAACACCAAGATAACCTTCCATAGCATATTCAGCAAGATTAATGCCTTCTTTGAGTGTTTCAAAACCTTCTTTCATGTAAGAAATACCAAGAAAGATAAAGCCCAAACCAATGAGCACACTGCCTAAGCCTTTATATGAATTTTGTTTAGAAAACTGCATCACAACCCCAAAAATCAACATAGGTAAGGCATATTGAGCAATTTTTATTTTTAAACCAAGGGAAGAGACCAGCCATGCAGTCGCTGTCGTACCAATATTGGAACCAAACACAATACCAATAGCAGAAGATAAACTGATCAGTTCAGCAGATAAAAAAGAGATAACAATAACAGAGACTAATGATGAGCTTTGTACGATAGCCGTCGCTAAAAAACCGGTGCTAATGGCTTTAGGTGTTGTGCTAGTAAATCTTTTAAGCACAGTTTCTAATGCCCCTCCACTGAATAACTTAAAGCCATTTTCCATATAATGCATACCAATTAAAAAAATGGCAATGCCAGCAATGATGGCCTTAGCATTATTATTAGCAATAACAAACCAAGCAAATAGTAAAAAAAGTAACGGTGATATGATTCGTTTCAGCATGGCTTCTGTGGTTTTCCTGTCAACAATTTAAAAAGCAATATTCAAGAAATTAAGCAAAGTCGATTTGACGATAACAAGTGTCTAAGTAACTTGAACTCTGGAATCCAGAGTGTTGATTAGCCTGTGTTTGTGGAAAAAGTCTCTTTGGCATGGATGCCAAAGTGAAGCCTACAAGGATGTATTCACGCCCGAAGGAAGTACTCTTGGGGTGCGGCGACTTCTGTAATAAATACAGGCTAATTAATACGTTACCAGTTCGGTTATCCAGAACTCAGGTTAAGTATCTTATAAGACTAGCAGAAAAGCATCATCCATCAAAGCTTAATCTTGCTCTATTGACACCAGCATCGTTAATGTTTGTTTTTGTCCTGAGCCAAGCATAATCGTATTATCATGCACATTAGCAGGTTCAATGCAGATCATTGATTGCCAGCCATTATTTGCCATGTCCACCATTTTTTTTGCACTCTCCTGCCAAGGATTCCAAACAATAGTAGAAAAAGACTGTGCTTTTGCTATTATGATATGCCGTTTAAAGTCTCTATCATGCAAGACAAGTGCCTTTTTGGTATTTTGATAAACACGATCCATTTCTGTTGTCAGTCTCACATTTCCTTGTTGCAAGCCGATACTAGCATTGTCTAATTTATCAATATATGAGGTATCATCCAAGCCTGAGATTTGAATATGATGCACATCACTAACATTAAAATACGCATGTAGGGCATTACTTAAAGAAATCGTATGATCGCCCTTATTAATTGTTAATAATTCTATTTTTAAGACATCTCCAACTATTATTTTTAGTCTAAGATCAAGCTTAAATGTCACGTGACTGGTTTGGAAATTTTGACAATATTGCAAGCAGGGAAGTTCTAAAATAACTTCTGTACTACCATTAGGTAGTGTTTTAGTCGCACAAACATCCCATAAAGACACTCTGGCAAAACCATGAGCCGGTTGCCTTTCTTGCCCTATATAGTCACCAAACCAAGGCCAACAGATGGGAATACCGCCCCTAATGGCTTTACCTTGATGATAAATCGCTTGTTCACTCAGCCATAATACCGGTTCGGACTGACTATGAGGCTGAAATTCAAGAATTTGACCACCATAAAGACTGATCGTTGCAGTAGAAAATTTATTATTGATCTGGATCATAGGGAAACCCGATATCTGTTCAATAAACTGTAACTGTTTAGTCAGTGCAAATTGTTGTGATAATTTTTTTATCATATAAACTCGTATCGTATTAAATTAAAATTCACTGGAAAAACACCGTATAATTGCTATAGTTAGGCAGAAAAGACACTACCTAGTCCATTTACATTTAATTAGTTCTAAACCATTAACCTAGAGGCATTGTAATGAAACGGCTATTACAATCACTATCAGTTTTTATTTTATTTATTTCACTGGTTGCACAAGCAGACATTGCTCTATTAGTACATGGTTATCATAGTAGTGGCAAGGCTTGGCGCTCTAGCGGTATCATAGCGCAGCTGAAAACAAAAGACTGGTATGATGCAGGTTTATTGACACCACAAGACTATCTTGCTCCTCTTGTTAACTTGTCCTCACATAATGCACCCATGACTAATGAGGGGAAATATCTAGTTACTGCCGAACTGCCTTCAGAAGCACCGATAGAAATTCAAGCAGCCATGCTTGATAAGTATCTCACGTATATCCACACTCACTTTCCTCAACAAGTTATCCATTTAATCGCTCATTCTGCCGGAGGCCTTGTTGCCCGTTTAACCCTTGTTAATAATTATCAACAAAAAGCACCTAGCCATTTTAATATTTTCCAACTCATCACCATCGCTACCCCTCATTTAGGTTCTCCGATTGCAAAGATGGCACACCGTGCTGCTAACAGTCCCATTGGGGTAATAGCGCCATTAGTCGGTGCAAATGAGATCAATCGTGCACAAACGTTATATCAACAATTAGCTCAGGAAGATAAAAACCCTTTCCTTTTTTGGCTCAACCGACAAGCCCACCCCCCAATGTACTATACATCAATTATTCGCGGCAACGGCTCTTTATTAAAGGGCGATTGGTTGGTTCCACCTCTTAGTCAAAACATGGCTCTAGTACCAGCTATTGGCTCCCATGCCAGAGCCATTATTACAGCAGGCGATCATGATCTAAAATATCAAGATGCAATCATATTAATGGCTCTATTGCCTTAACACAATAAGCTAAGGATCATCAAAGCCCATTATTTTTCAATTTATTAGCAGACAACATTTAGGAAACCTAAGTTATATGTCCCATACCAGCAAATATTTTAAAGATGTCGAGCAATACCGCAAAGATATGCTTATTAAAGCTGAGCTTTGTGGTCAGCCAATGCAATTTACGACCACATGGGGGCTGTTTTCACCTAAAGCTATTGATGATGGCTCACGTTTATTATTACAGCACATTAGGATCAATAAAGATGATAATTGCCTTGATATTGGCTGTGGCTATGGTCCACTAGGATTAACTCTTGCAAAATGCGCCCCCGAAGGACAAAGCGTGTTAATTGATAAAGACTTTGTTGCTATTGAATATACTGAAAAAAATATTCAGCTTAATCGCTTAAACAATTGTCAAACCTTTCTTAGCAATGGACTTAATCAAGTTGGCAAACAACGTTTTACTCTCATTGTATCGAATATTCCGGCCAAAGTGGGCAATGAGTTATTAAGCCTATTTTTAATTGATTCATATAATCATTTAGAGCGAGGGGGACGCTTTTATGTTGTAACTATTACCGGTATTCGCAAGTATATTGAACGTTCATTTAAAGACGTATTTGGTAATTATAAAAAAATTAAACAAGGTAAAACCTATACGGTTGCCATGGCAATTAAGGAATAATTGATAGCATCTAATGGCAAAAATCCTTCAGTATTTTTTTTATAGTAGTGCTTTTTTATTATGTCTCTTTCTTATTACGGCAACCCTTTTTTCTAATAAGAATTTTTTTCATAGTAAAAAGCTTACCATTGAAGCTTTTAAAAGTGACTATATAAAAAACCGATTACCTAAAATTATTGCCATAGAAAAAAAAGGCATTATTAAAAGCATACAAAAATCACCCATAATAAAAAAACAGCTCGATGACTGGGAGATCATAAAAAAATCGGGTAAATTACGCATTATTGTCCCCTACTCTTTTCAATTTAATGAATTTTTACCTCGTAACTCTCTTTCTTATAATGATGAACTGGAGCTATTGGTTCATTTCGCCCAAAGCAATCAACTGAAACCCGTTTTTATTAGCACTAAAAAATTCTCCGACATGTTACCACTGCTGGAAAAAGGCTTTGGTGATGTCGTCGCGGCTAACTTGGCTATTACTGATGAGCGTAAAGCCAGAGTTAATTTTACCTTACCCGTTGACTATTCAACTGAGCAATTAGTAGTTGCCGCTGACAACCCAATGTACTTTAACTTTACTAATTTAGAGGGGCTTAATATCGGTGTCAGGGAAAACTCTTCATTTTGGGAAACCATTAGCTTATTGCAAAAGCATTTGCTTAGTAAACAAACAGATCAGCAAGCAGAAACACTTCATAAGACACCCCCATTTAATATTATCAAATTAGATGATTCTTTATCATCTGATGATAAATTTAAACTGGTCACTTCTGGAAAAATAGATGCTGTTATTGAGGACAGTAACCGCCTAATACTCTTTAAAGAGTACCGTAATGATATTAAAGCCGCACTTGATATTAATAAAGAACGCCCTATTGCTTGGGCAGTACGTAAAAGCAACCCGCAACTTCTTAAGCAATTAAATGAATTTATTAAAACCGAAAAATTATTGAGCTATACTCAAGACAACCACTTTGGTGATTTAGATAGCATAAAAAAACAACGACTATTACGCCTTATTACTCGTAACAATGCCACCAGTTATTTTCTCTGGAAAAACCAATTAATGGGTTTTGAATATGACTTAATCAAACAATTTGCCAAGCAACAACATATTAATTTAAAAGTGCTTATTGCTCAGGATAATAGCCAAATGATCCAGTGGTTAGAAAATGGTTATGGTGATATTATTTCTGCTGGACTGAGCAAAACACCTGAATTGGAAAAAGACCCTATTCTCTTTAGTAAACCTTATTTATATGTTAAGCAGGTCATTGTACAACGCCATCATGAAGCCCCTATTGAAACACTCGCGGATCTCAACCAACGTACATTCTATGTACAAAAAAGTAGTGCTTACTGGCATACACTCACTACGTTGCAAGCACAATTAGAGAGTAAAAACATTCACTTTATTATTGAAGCGGTACCTGAAAATAAGTCAACAGCAGAAATCATTAAACAGGTAATAGAGGGACGCTATGATATTACTCTGGTTGACTCCGATATTATTGATATTGAGAAAAGCTGGAATAATCACCTACTTTCTTCTTTAGCCCTATCAAAAAAACAGGGACACCGTTGGTTGGTGAGAAAATCTGATAAGAAATTATTAGCTGCTTTAAATAACTTTATTAAAAAAGAATATAAAAGTTTATTTTATAATATCACTTATAATAAATACTTTAAAAACTCTCATAATCTATTTACCGCAGATAAGTTGGCACAAAACAATAACGGTATTTCAATTTATGATGATCTTATCAAGTCATTAGCAACTGAATATGGCTTTGACTGGCGTTTAATTGCTGCCCAAATCAATAAAGAAAGTCATTTTAACCCTAAGGCTGAATCTTGGGCAGGAGCAAAAGGTTTGCTTCAAGTCATGCCCAGAACAGCTCTTGAGATGGGCATTAATCACTTAGAAAAACCTGAAAACAGCTTACGGGCTGGACTTAAATACATGGCTTGGATTCGAAAACAATTACCTGAGAACTTACCTGTTGACGTGCGTACATGGTTTACATTAGCTGCTTACAATGCCGGCTTGGGGCATTTATTTGATGCTCAGCATTTAGCAGAAAAGCAAGGTTTGAATCCTAAACTCTGGTATGGACATGTTGAAAAAGCCTTTTTATTACTTTCAAAGCCCCAATATTACAAACAAGCACGCTATGGTTATGTCCGAGGCATAGAGCCCGTCTCTTATGTTAAGACAATTCAGGCATTATTTGAGCTATACAGTAAAAAATACCCACAATGAGGTGGCAATCCTTGTCAGAAAAGTCAGACAATCAACATGAATATTTTTCCTTTCAACGTATTGTTAATGCGGCACTGCACTATAAAAAGCAACTCATTTATGCCAATATCATTGCCATAATTGCTGCTCTATTATCGGTGCCCATTCCACTTATTTTACCTTTAATGGTTGATGAGGTATTGCTTAATAAGCCTGCCGATGCCATTGCCTTTATGGATCACTACTTACCTTTAGATTGGCATACGGGTAGTATTTATATCATTACTGCTCTACTAGGTTCTGTTTTTCTTCGCCTATGCTCTGTGGTACTCAATGTCTGGCAAATGCGTATTTTTACCATTCTTGCCAAATCCATCACTCTACAAATGCGTGAGCGCTTATCTCTTTACTTAAAAAAAATTGCCATCAGTGAATATGAAACTATGGGCAGTGGTGGTTTTGCCTCGCATTTTGTCACTGACATTGAAGTTATTGACCAATTTATCAGTGCCACCATTAGTAAATTTATTGTGGCCGTATTATCCATTATCGGTACGGCCATTGTGCTCTTATGGATTGATTGGCAACTGGCACTCATTCTATTATTTTTCAATCCCTTAGTTATTTTTTTCACCATCCGTATGGGGAAAAAAGTTAAAAAACTCAAGCTTAGAGAAAATAATGCCATTGCCCAATTTCAGCAGGCTCTGGTAGAAACATTAGATGCCATACATCAAATTCGTGCAGCCAATCGCGAACAGCACTATATTAAACGTTTGATCACCCAAGCAACACAAGTTAAGAAATTTTCTATTGCCTATTCTTGGAAAACTGATGCCGCCAGCCAATTATCCCATGTTATCTTTTTATTTGGCTTTGATTTATTCCGAGCTGTCAGCATGATTATGGTCTTAAACTCTGACTTATCTATTGGTTTAATGTTTGCTGTTTTTGGCTACCTTTGGTATATGATGGGGCCTGTTCAAGAAGTATTAACCATTCAATATTCCTATTTTAGTGCCAAAGCAGCAATTAACCGCCTCAATAAAATTTTTGACCTAAAACAAGAACCTTTTATCCCTAGTAAAATCAATCCTTTTAACGAGCAACAAACGGTAGCTATTAAATTAGATGATATCTGTTTTGCTTATCCCAATAATAGCGAGCAAGAAGCCTCCGTACTAAGCAAGTCTACAAAACAACAAACACATTATATTTTAGATCACCTATCATTAAGTATTAACAAGGGAGAAAAACTGGCCTTAGTCGGTTCAAGTGGCGGTGGAAAATCAACACTTATTCAGATTTTATTGGGCTTATACCCTATTAATTCGGGTGATATTTACATCAATGATACCTCTATTGCTGATATTGGCTTTGCAACAATTCGTGAAAATACAGCAGCCGTATTGCAACATCCCGTATTATTTAATGATAGTGTCCGTGCTAACCTGTCTTTAGGTAAGCAAATAACCGATAAAGTACTCTGGCAGGCTTTAGAAATTGCTCAACTTGATAGCACGATTAAACAATTACCTGAGCAATTAGAGACCATGGTTGGTCGTCAGGGAATACGTTTATCTGGAGGTCAAAGACAAAGACTGGCGATTGCTCGAATGATATTAAGTGAGCCAAAATTAATTATATTGGATGAGGCAACTTCTGCTTTAGATACACAAACAGAAAACAAACTGCATGCCTCTCTACAAAACTATCTTAAGGATAAAACAACCTTAATCATTGCTCATAGGCTCAGTGCCGTCAAGCAAGCGGATAGGATTGTGGTAATTGATAAGGGTAAAATTATTGCTGATGGGACACATAAAGAGTTAGTGCAAAGCAATGAATTATATTTTCGACTCTATGGTATTGAGTAGATGGATATAAAATAACAAGTATTAGAAACGGGGCTTTAGCCCCGCGAATAAGTAAGAGTATAGTGCGACTTCCACATGCGAAAAAAGCGGGACTAAAGTCCCGCTTCCAATAGTGAAATGCCTTTAAACATCAACATTATTCTGATTTACATCCGTTAATAAGTTATCTAAGGATGAATCACCATTAAAGCTTGCGACTTCTGCTGGTGCTTCTTCTACTGGTGCAGGTGTTTCAGCCGCAACTTCAGTTGCAGGCTCCTCTGACGCTGATCCTGCCTCTGCTGTGCCTTGATCATCTGCTGGAGTTGGCTCAGTTGAACCATCACTTGAACCAAAGTCTAGTAAGTCATCAAGGCCATCATCAGCCAGCAAAACATCCGCAGCTAAAAGAGGTTCTGCAGGTGCGTCTTCGCCATTTTCATTGCCAGCCAAGTCATCCGCTGGCTCATCAGCAACAAAGCCCTCAGCCAAAAGAGGCTCCTCATCAGTGTCTATAATACTCACAGAGCCTTCAACAGGAGTACCTTCATCTGCCTCTGCAACGAGAGGGGCGCTCTCTTCAGAGTCATCTGTATGCTCATCAAAATCAGCTTGTTCAAGATCGGTATATTCAACTAACATATCAGCAACGTGATCCATTGCATCTTCTTCTGTTACAGCCTGTAAGCCATTTTCTTCAATAATAGCAATCAAATCTTCTTCTGAGATGGTTGATAAATCAAAGTTCTCATCTGAAAAGGCATCATGCATGGCTTGACTAATAACAATATTATCACCTGAGTCAGAATCTAATGACTGTAATAGCACCGCCATATTTTCAAGGTATTCATCATTCAAATCTGTCCGATCAACTGAGGCCAGATCTTGTAAAAATACTTGGCTATCTTCATTCATATTACTCGTATCAATACTGCCCACTAGCACATTACCAATGCTAAATTGAGTAATATCACCCTCTTGATATTCAAAACGTCCTAAAGCATCGGTATAACCCGTAATATCAGATGATGATTCATAATATAAGCCTTCAACAATACCATCAACCAATGCGCCTAAGCTATTTGTAGCAGGCATTGGTGTATCCGTTAGAGGTTCTATTTGTACTAACACATCCGCACTGGTATTGCTGTCTGCATCAGTGACATTGTATTGAAAATCAACATCTGGCACTTCATGGTAGTCTATTTGACTAACAAAATAATCACTACTGTCTGTTCCGCCAGTTACTGCATTATAGCCAATGGCCGAAAAACGCAGTTGATCAAAAACCACACCTTCAAGTTCTATATGTCCCCAAGTTTCTGTTCCCGCTCCTCCTGATGCATGAGAATCTAATATATACCCCCCATTTTCTGGTCTAAGATCCGCTTTAACACCAGAGCTATTAGGAGCATCTGAACCAGAGAAGGTCCAAGTTTGAACACGTTCACCATCGAGATAGGCTCTTACTTTTCCAACTTCAGCACCACCGCCAGGGTCTTCTGGAAATAAATGTGTGACATAAACAGTGGCATCCGTCACAGGTGCCTTATTGAAATCCATAATAATCATTTCAGATTCCGATGTTGTACCATCAAAATTGATTTGACTGCTTGGGCCTGTAGAGGCTCCCGATCCTGTAACACCCAAACCATGAGCAGCAAAAACCAAGTTACCGGGATTACCATCTAAACCAAAACCCTGTATATCAACCCCATTTGTTGCTGTTTCCCAATAGCTTAAGGTTGAACTGACATTACTAGTCGCATTAGTACTCACACCGGTATTATCACCAATAGTTAATGAAGGGGTTGGGTTTGCAGCAACTTCAGCAGCAACATCGGCATGAGTTGCCACCCAGTAGAGATTATCGCCTGTACCAAAATCGGTATTAAAATTAGTCCCATCAACCAGTTGAGTAAAGACACCACCCTGCTCAAGATATAAATCACCATAGTCCGGTGCAGTGCCATTAACCAAATTAAAAGTTAAAGCATTCTCGGCTGTTTCAGTATCATAACCGCCTAAATCAGCAGGGTCGCCACCGGGTAAGGCATTATTTTCATCAACGGTATTATCCCCATCTAAACCACCGCCAACATCTAATTTCTTAAAAAATGCAATGTCACTTGCAGTAATACCTGAACCATCACTTTCGGTAAGCCCTGAGCCAGAATCAGCAACAAAATGGCTAGGATCATCTGTATCACGATTGGATTCGGTAGTTACAGGATCGGCCTCAGGAGGACTGCCTGCATCCAAAATAGTACCGGTTGCAGCCACACCACCCACGCTTAAATCATAAAATTCGGTAGGCTCTGCAACACCATCAACAGCCACAGTCGTGGTAATGGTAAAGGAGGTGACGCCTGGTGGAACCACCAGATTACCACCAACCAATGTCACACCATCACTAAAGGTAGGTGCGCCATGATCAGCAGCTGTCGTTGTATTATCGGTTAGTGTAAAGGCATAATTTTCTGCTTGGTATGATGAGCCACTTAGGGTTACAGTATGGACCAAATCATTACCATTACCTTCTGTTTCTGTATCAGAGGTAACATCAACCACAATGATATTATCATTATCAAGAATGGTTCCTGTGGCACTTTTACCACCTACAGTGATGTCATAAAACTCACTATTTTCTTTATTAGCATCATCCGTTACTGTGGTACTGACTGTAAAGCTAGTCACTCCTGCTGGAACAGTAATATTCCCAGTACCTGCATCATAGGTAACCCCATTGCTAAAGGTTGGTGCACCATGATCGGCACCTACGGTCGTATTATCAGATAAATTAAAGGCGTAGGTTTTGTCTGTAGATGCAGCGCCTGTCATTGTAACTGTATGAGTCAGGTCATTACCATTACCTTCTGTTTGAGTATCTGAAGTAATTGATAGGACACTTGCAGTGTCATTGTCTAAAATAGTACCCGTTGCTGCCACACCATCAACGGTTAGATCATAAAATTCACTATTTTCATCAATAGTATCATCAGTCACCGTTGTCGTCACAGTGAAAGAAGTAACCCCCGAAGGAACCGTAATCATACCAGTACCTGCATCGTAGGTAACCCCATTACTAAAGGTTGGTGCACCATGATCAGCCCCTACGGTTGTATTATCAGCTAATACAAAAGTATACGTTTCTGGATTTATAGATGCTCCGCTCATTGTTACCGTATGCACTAAATCATTACCATTGCCTTCTGTTTCTATAGCAGAGGTTACATTCGTTACTCTGGCACCATCATCATCAAGAATAGTTCCTGTTGCAGCCACACCACCGACAGTTAAGTCATAGAATTCAGTTGTTTCACTCAAGGCATCATCAGTCACTGTGGTACTTATTGTAAATGAATTAACTCCTGCTGGAACGGTAATAGTTCCAGTACCTGCATCATAAGTAACACCATTACTAAAGCTTGGTCCACCATGATCGGCAACACTAGTCGTATTATCTGTTAAAGTGAAACTAAAGATTTGATCCGTTGATGGCGTTCTTGTCAATGTAACGGTATGAACTAAATCATTACCATTGCCTTCTGTTTGCGTATCAGAAGTCACTGTTAATATACCAATAGGAGGAACAGGCACAGGTGGTGGAGGTGGTGGCACTGGATCAGGAGCTGGAATTGGATCAGGATCTGGCACTGGAATTGGATCAGGTGTTGGATCTGGCACTGGATCAGGTGTTGGATCTGGGACTGGATCAGGTGTTGGATCAACCGTTGGTTCAATAATATTAGGTGGATTTACTGGGCTGGACTGAGGTGAAATTAATAATTGAGGATTCGTGTCTTGCCCCAAGAATTCATTATTTTGCCCTAATCCGTCATTAATACCGACTGTTTCAAGGAAATCAAAATTAACATCCGCCTGTGAATGGCTTAATATAGTCGGTTCAGCAGCACTATCACCCACAGAAGAGCCTCCCGCTGCCGCTGCCTCAAGTGAGGAAGGATCAAAATTGGGATCATTTAACAACGCATCTTGTATGCTTTTGACTGAAGCGATATTTTCTTCAACCGGTTGAGCATTGGGATCATAAATATCTTGATCCAATGTTAACTTATCATCTCGACCCATGGTAATGGATTGGTTATTATCCATTTTTAATAATATACGGCTATCAACTCCCTCAGTGATAATCGTTTCACCTAAAAAAACCATCGAGTCCATAGTAAGAACTCGCTCATTACCCGCACTATCAACTGCTTTGACATTACCGGATATAAAAATTACCTGACCAATTGCTTCTGCCATTGTCTTCACCTTTAATTTGTATTATCTGACTGATAACGACTAATAAATCAAGTAAATGCCCTTATTATATCGCCAAGAAAGCTATAATACTTTTCTATTATTAACTGTATTGGATAAAAGTATAGCGGAAAATTAGAAAAAAAATATTGTACCTTGGTACAGTATTTCTCAGTGACCGGTAGTTAGGTCACTGGGTCATTACAAATAAGTATCTAATAAAGCTATTTTAAGCTTGTTATTATAGCTTGCAATGCTTGAATAGGTTCTGGGTGTGCGGTAATGGGGCGTCCGATAACCAAATAATCTGAGCCTTGAGCTAAGGCTTGTGAGGGGGTCATTATTCGTTGTTGATCACCAATATCAGCACCTTTTGGTCTTACACCAGGGGTTACCAGACAAAAGTCCTGAGCAATATTTTGTTTTAACATACTGGCTTCTTGAGGCGAACAAACAACACCATCAAGACCCGAATCATAAGCAAGTTTTGCTAGGCGTAACACTTGTTCCGAAGGTTCTAAATCGAGACCTATTTCACTAATATCTTGGCGAGATAAGCTAGTTAAAACGGTAACACCAATGAGTAGAGGTTTATGCTGGCACTGTTCAATAGCTTCTTTGGCATAAGTCATCATTTTTCTACCACCAGAGGCATGAACATTGACCATCCACACGCCCATATCAGCAGCCGCTTGACAAGCAGCCGCAACGGTATTAGGAATATCATGAAATTTTAAATCTAAAAAGACATCAAAGCCTTGTTTAATGAGTTTTTTTACTAGCGAAGGCCCACAACGAACAAATAGCTCTTTGCCCACTTTAAGTTTGCATAGAGAGGGCTTTAGTTGGGCAACTAAGGCAAGTGTGCTGGCTTCATCTTTGAAGTCCAAAGCAATGATAATTCGGGCATCCGTATTTGAGCTCATTGTTATTATTCTCCTTCAATGCCTTGAATTGGCTTAATTGAACTCCATGATTTGCAACTAGGACAATGCCAATATAGGGATTTACTGTCAAAACCACATTGAGTGCAATGGTAAATGGGTTTGTTTTCTAATAATTTTCGTGTTATTTCTTGCAATATTAATAGATTATCGTGTGCGGTTCCTTTGGTAAAGTCCAAACTCATATCAATCAGTGAACTTAAGCCTCGGATAGAAGGTTTTTTTCTTAGTGAACCAACAATAAAAAGTGCTGCTGTTTTATCATCAGTCACCTGTTGTAAATAGTTGGCATATAAAAGAACAGAAGTAACCCCTTCATATTTTTCTAGTACATGCTGTAGATAAGAAGTAATTTCTTTATCATTATTAAGCTCTTTATAGCAAAGTATTAGGGATTCTAAAATTTCGGGCACCATTAATGGGTCTTGCTGTTCCACTCGACGATACGCTCGTGTTGCTGCCTTATAGTCTTGCAAACTCTGGTAAATCTCACCTTCAATAATGCTGGCTCGTACTGATTGCCTATCGGTTCCTAAAGCTTTTTTTACCAATTTTAATGCTTCTTTAAAATGTCCATTTGATTGACTGATTAAGGCCAGTTCACAATAAAAATGGGCGACTTGCTGAGAATAGGATTTATTAGCAGCCGATTCTAATTTTTTAGCAATCAGGATCGCATCATCCCAATCATGTTCCTGCTGATAGATTAAGAGCAAGTATTTTAAGGAAGAGGTCACATGCGATTGTTTTTTTATGAGTTCCTGAAATAGGTTTTCAGCTCGATCCAACAAACCCGCATGCATAAAGTCCCTAGCAAGTTCATAAAGGGCATCATTACGTTTTTCAATACTGAGGGAGGGCTTGGCTATGACATTCTGGTGGATTTTAATAGCCTGTTCGACTTCACCTCTTTGGCGATATAAATTACCCAAAGAAATATGTGTATCGACCGTTTCTTCACCCACATCGAGCATACGCACAAAAACATTGATGGCTTTATCGGTTTGTTCATTAAGCAGATAATTAAGTCCTTTAAAATAGTCTGAACTTAGGGTATAGCTATGGGAATAGGTGTGAGGTTTATCGGTTCTTTTTCGCCCCCAAAAAAGTCCCAAAAGAAAGGCAAGTACAATAAAAGGCAAGGCAACAAATAGTGGATTATCGACCATCATATTGACTAAAAAAAGTGACTTTTATTAAGGATCATATAAATATAAGCACCTATTTATAATACATTTATGGATTGAATTTTGATGAATCGACCAAAGTGCCTGAAGAATTATCTGCCAATTTTTTCAGCTGGCGTTGGGCTCGTCGTACCTGATGACGTAAGCCAAGTATGACTAAGCTATTGACTAAAGTAGCCAATAAAGCACCTATTAAAATAGCACCTACCAGTAAAATAGACAATGGCTGTGTTACGCTACCATAGTAATAGTTAAAAACAACTTCATTGGCATTAACAATTGCGATGGCGACACCAAAAGCCATAAACAAGAGTAATATGATAATGCTGATTAATCGTTTCATTGTGCTATTCCAAAGTGCTATTCCAAATATAGAGGGCTATTATAAATATATGCTATTTATAATAATTTACAACATTTCTTTAGCTCGAGTTTTATTAACTCGTTCTCTTAACTCTTTACCTGGTTTAAAGTGTGGAACATATTTTGATGCCAGTGTAACAGCATCACCTGTTTTAGGGTTTCTACCGGTTCTGGGTGGACGGTAGTGTAAAGAAAAGCTTCCAAATCCTCGGATTTCGATACGATCACCCGATGCAAGTGTTTGAGCCATTAGATCAAGCATGGATTTAACTGCTAATTCGACGTCTTTATAGGCTAATTGAGACTGTTTCTGTGCAAGTGCTTCAATCAACTCAGATTTTGTCATTGTTATGTTATCCTTAAATCGAACTGGCTATAACGGGAATGGATTAAACGGTCATAAAAACTCCGTCTCTAATTTATCATTCTGGGGATAAAATAGATAAAGATTAAAATCAAAGTTGGGATAGTTTTCTCAACTTTCATTAAGAAAAAATCGATTAAGAATAAACCATTTAGGAATATTCTTAAATTTCACCCAACCTTAATTTAATCTTGCCACTTAGTACTTAAGACAGTTGCATTTTTTAAAGAGCCACCATCTTAAATTTAAGTGTATTTACTTCTTAGCAAGCTGCTCTTTTAGTAAAGCACCTAATGATGTTGTTGCGGAATCACCATCCGTGTATTCTTGCATTGCTTCTGCTTCTTCAGCAACATCTTTAGCCTTCACTGATAAGTTAATAACACGGCTCTTACGATCCACACCAATAAACTTAGCTTCTAGTGAGTCACCCACTTTCAGGATACTGGATGCATCTTCTACTCGTTCACGAGATAACTCAGAAACACGAATATAAGCATCAACACCTTCAATTAGCTCAACAACTGCACCACGAGAGTCAACTTCCTTAATAGTACCGTTAACAATAGTACCCTTAGGATTGGCTGCCACATAAGTTGAGAATGGATCTTGATCCAATTGCTTAACACCTAATGAAATACGCTCACGCTCAGGATCAACAGCCAATACAACGGCCTCTAACTCATCGCCTTTCTTAAAGGCCGTAATTTCTTCTTCACCAGCACTGTTCCATGAAATATCAGAAAGATGGATAAGACCATCAATACCGCCATCCAAGCCAATAAAGATACCAAAATCAGTGATGGATTTAATCTTACCACTCACCTTGTCACCCTTATTATGGGTAGCTGAGAATACTTCCCAAGGATTTTGTGAACATTGCTTCATGCCTAATGAAATACGACGACGCTCTGGATCGATATCCAAAACCATCACTTCAACTTCATCACCTACGTTACATACTTTTGAAGGATGAACATTTTTATTCGTCCAATCCATCTCAGAAACGTGCACTAAACCTTCAACGCCTTCTTCGATTTCAACAAAACAACCATAATCAGCTAAGTTAGTCACCTTACCATTTAGGCGAGTGCCTTCAGCATAACGTGCTTTAATTTGTGTCCAAGGATCATCACCAGTCTGCTTAAGACCAAGAGATACACGTGAACGTTCACGATCAAACTTAAGAACCTTAACATCAATTTCATCGCCAATAGCAACGATTTCACTTGGATGTTTAACACGTTTCCAAGCCATATCAGTAATGTGTAATAAGCCGTCAACACCGCCAAGATCAATAAATGCACCATAGTCGGTAAGATTTTTAACAATACCTTTAACCGTTTGACCTTCTTCAAGGTTCTCAAGTAATTGCTCACGTTCGGCAGAGTTCTCAATTTCAACCACTGCACGACGAGAAACCACAACATTGTTGCGTTTTTGATCAAGCTTGATCACTTTAAATTCAAGTTCCTTACCTTCAAGGTAAGTGGTATCACGTACTGGACGTACATCAACTAATGAGCCAGGTAGGAAGGCACGAATATCACCTAGTTCAACAGTGAAACCACCCTTAACCTTATCAATAATAGTACCGGTAACTGTTTCATCTGCATCAAACGACTTATCAAGACGAATCCATGCTGCTGCACGTTTGGCTTTCTCACGAGATAAGCGAGTCTCACCGTAGCCATCTTCAATGGTATCTAAGGAGACTTCGACTTCATCACCCACTTTAACTTCACCATCAGTGGCAAATTGCTCTAGTGGAATAACACCTTCAGATTTCAGGCCGGCATTAACAACGACAAAATCATTGTCAATACTGACGATAACGCCAGTGACCAATGAACCGGGTTTCATTTCAGTCTTTAATAGACTTTCTTCAAATAATTCAGCAAAGCTTTCGCTCATTAGAGATATATCCTTGATCAAACACTTACATTTAATAGCGGGTATTAAATGTAACGACTAATCATATGTTGTGGTAAAAATACACTCAGTGTTAATTTTTACAGTTCAGGTAATATTTAAAACCAAAAGGGTTTTAAACGCTTAAATAGTCAGTTTAAAAAGGGTTACAAAGCTATTTTACAACCGTTCTTTTATCTAACTGCATCATATAATTGCAACACGCTTTGATAAACTTCGTTAATCGTTAACTCTGATGTATCAATAATGTGTGCATCTTGTGCAGGCTTAAGAGGTGATGCACTGCGATTCATATCGCGCTCATCTCGTTCTCTTATCTCCTCAACAAGGTCGGCGATTTTAACACTATTTCCTTTCTCTATCAACTGCTTATAACGCCTTTTTGCTCTTTGTTCAGGTGAGGCGGTTAAAAACACTTTTAAGGAGGCATTTGGGAAAACAGTGGTGCCCATATCCCGACCATCAGCAATCAACCCAGGCACTTGTAAGAATGCTTTTTGTCGTATTAACAATGCCTCACGTACCTTTGGTAAAACAGCCACTTTAGATGCATGAACACCCGCCTGAGCCGTTCTAATTTGCTCTTCAACATCCTGCCCTTGTAATAAAGTGGCACCTTGAGGTAAAAAGGTAACCGCTAAATTTTCCGCAATTTTAGCAACCTTGTCTTCCTCTTCAAAGGGAATGTCTTGCATAACACAGGCCAGTGCCGTCAAGCGATAAAGTGCACCACTATCTAAATAGTGCCAATTAAGATGGGATGCTAATAACGCTGAAATGGTTCCCTTACCTACCCCACTAGGGCCATCAATGGTAATAATAGGTATTTTAATCGCACAATCCATCATTATTTTAGTCACTCACCACATGATTATCGTGAATCGTTAAACCGCAGGTGTTCGCAAGGGAGATAAAATTAGGAAAGGAGGTATTCACATTGGCACAATCATCAATGGTAATCGTACCCTTGGCTCTCAAAGCAGCCATCGCAAAGGACATAGCAATACGATGATCGCCCAAACTATCTACGCTACCATGAGTGAACTCACCACCATTAATGATCATACCGTCTTTTGTACCCTCGCAATCAATACCTAAAATGGTTAAACCATCAATCATTGCCTGTATGCGATCACTTTCTTTAACGCGTAGTTCTTCTGCCCCTGTTAAAATCGTCTGTCCTTGAGCACAAGCCGCAGCAATAGCAATAGCAGGAAACTCATCAATAGCTAACGGTACTTGATCCTCAGGGATATGAATGCCTTGTAGTACCGCTGAGCGAATACGTATATCGGCCACCGGTTCTCCGCCCACTTCTTGTTCATTTGCAAGACAAATATCAGCACCCATTTGCTTAAGTATATTGATAATACCGATACGTGTAGGATTGATACCAACGTGCTTTAAAGTAATATCCGAACCCTTGGCAATACTGGCACCCACCATAAAAAAGGCCGCTGAAGAAATATCTGAGGGCACATCAATATCACATGCGGTTAATTCACCACCACCTTGTAGGCAGATCCGACTACGCTGCTCATCGAGTTTTTGAACATCCAGAGTATAGCCAAAGCCTTGTAACATGCGCTCAGTATGATCTCTTGTGGGTGCCGGCTCAACTACGCAGGTTTGACCTTTGGCATATAAACCAGCTAATAAAACACAGGATTTTACCTGAGCACTGGCCATCGGCAAGTGATAATCAATGGCACTGAGTTGTGATTGTTTATTACTATGGATAATCAGAGGTGCAGTGCCATTATCTGCTGTGGTAATGCTTGCCCCCATTTGTATTACAGGATCGGTAACTCGTTTCATTGGTCGTGATGATAAAGAGTGATCACCCGCAAGAGTCACATCAAAGCCTTGAGCAGCGAGCAAACCCGTCAATAAACGCATGGATGTGCCTGAATTACCAAGATCCAATGGCTCTGATGGTGCTTGCAAGCCATGCATACCAACGCCATCAATCATCACTTTACCCTGTTCATCAGGTCCTTCAATAGGAACGCCCATAGCTCGAAATGCCTTTAATGTTGCAAGAGAGTCTTCACCTTGTAAAAAACCGGTAATGGTCATTCTCCCCTTGCTTAAGGAACCAAGCATAATCGAGCGATGTGAGATAGACTTATCTCCAGGCACACGGATCTCGCCATTTAAACACCCGCCGGCTTGAGCAACGAAGGTAACCGATTTTACGTCTGACATAATATTCCAGAATGTTATGAAATTAGTGTGATACTGCTGTCATTAATAGCAGTTGAGGCGGCTATAGTTTACAAAAAAAAATGGCTAATTCAAGTATTATCCTAAATAAATCACTTTAACCGTAGAGAAAATGAGCAGAATACTGGAAATTCGTAGTCGATTAAACTGAGTTATTTAAGTTTACTATAATCCTTACAAAACAAATTATCATTCACTCATTATTCAGTAAACTGTGTTAATCTTATGACTCCTGAACAATCATTTTATTGATACTGAAAACTTAATAGAAAAAACACCATGCAAACACCTAAGCCCCTCTGGCGAACCACTTGGCAACCTTTTTTACAGGCACAAGTGATTACTATGTTATTTTTAGGTTTCTCAGCAGGTATCCCCCTATTACTCATCTTTTCATCTTTGTCTCTATGGCTGGTTGAAGCAGGTATCGAACGTGCCACAGTGACTTATTTTAGCTGGGCTGCACTGGGATATTCCTTTAAATTTTTATGGGCTCCCTTAATTGACCGTTTACCGCTACCCTTTTTAACACGTCAATTAGGACGCCGAAGAGCATGGTTGATTCTGGCTCAAATACTGGTGATCAGTGCCATTGTGATCATGGCTTTTATTGATCCATCTGAGGGTGAAGATGCTTTATTACTTATGGCTTTTGCTGCTATTTTATTAGGTTTTTCATCGGCTACACAAGACATTGTGATTGATGCTTATCGCATTGAATCCGCTGATATTTCTTTGCAGGCGCTCATGTCATCGACTTATATTGCAGGCTATCGTATTGGCATGCTGGCATCAGGAGCTGGCGCATTGGTGCTGGCCAGTTATTTTGGCTCTGAAAAAGGCCATTATAGCTATCAAGCTTGGCATTGGACTTACCTGTCTATGGCACTATTCATGCTTGTTGGTGTCATCACAACCTTAGTAATCCCTGAACCGCCCCGCTCTGTAGCACAAATACAAAAGCAGCAGTCTCCTCATAGCACTAAACACTATATACAATTTTTAATGCTATTTATTTGCTGCATCAGCCTATTTATTTTAACCTTTGTTAACCTAAGCACATTTGTTACATCAGCAAAAGAAATACTGGCACCCTATCTAGGTGGTATGCCTATCAGCCGCTTTATCATGGAGTTTCTTCGTTTAGCCTTATCGCTCATTAGTATGGGCTTAATGGCTTACCTCTTTATTTATTTTAAACTGGTTGATAAACAATTAGTCTGGGGATCTTATATCGCCCCTGTATATGATTTCTTTCAGCGCTATGGCAAAACAATCGCACTGGTTCTATTGGTATTTATTGGTTTTTACCGTGTTTCAGATATTGTTCTGGGGGTTATTGCCAATGTTTTCTTTCAGGAAATCGGCTTTACAAAAATACAAATAGCAACGGTTGTTAAAACATTTGGCTTATTTATGACCATTGCTGGTGGCTTTCTAGGTGGCATTTTAGCGGTACGCTTTGGCGTAATGAAGGTATTGTTTTTGGGTGCGCTATTAACTGTGGCAACGAACCTTTTGTTTATGCTATTAGCCTCTACAGGTAATAATATTAGCTTGCTCTATCTGGTAATTTCTGCCGACAATTTATCCGCTGGTATTGCCAGTGCTGCCTTTGTTGCTTTTTTATCTAATTTAACTAATACCTCCTTTACTGCGGTACAATATGCTATTTTTAGCTCATTAATGACTTTGGCACCAAAGCTCATTGGGGGTTATTCTGGTAGTATTGTTGAAAGTATAGGCTATTCAAACTTCTTTCTGCTGGCCAGCTTAATGGGAGTACCCGTGCTCTTTTTACTCTACTTTCTTAACAAACACATTACTTTAAATAAGTGATTTACCCCTTAATCTATGAAATCAATAAATTCCATTATTCTTGCTTCTTTGCTTATCTTATGTCTATCATCGCCCACTTATTCACAAGAACCAAGTAGCAGTATAAGCCATAATAAAGAAACTATCTGGCTGTTAATTGATACTAAGAAGCTGGTTTTAGAAGTTAAGCAAGGTGAAAAGACTCTAACAACATACAGCAATATTTCCATCGGACGTAATGGCTCCGGATTTAAACGCAAACGTGGTGATGACACCACCCCATTAGGAACCTATCATATTGCATGGATCAACCGAAAAAGCCGTTACCATTTGTTTTTTGGTTTTAACTACCCCTCTAAAGAAAATGCCCGTCAAGCCTATGATAAAAAGCTCATTGGCGTATACCATTATAGACAAATATCTCAGGCTCATAGAAATCATCAAATACCACCACAAAACACCCCTTTAGGAGGTCTAATTGGTATCCACGGTTTAGGACGTGGCGACAAAAGAATTCACGAAATGATGAACTGGACACATGGTTGTATTGCATTAACCAATGAACAGATCAATAATCTAGATGGATTTATTCACAAGAATACATTAGTGGTCATTAAATAGTTATTAACTTATTATTATACAATTTTATTATGGAGAATTTTCAATGAAAAAAGTTTTATCAGTCGCCAGTCTTATTTTTGTTGCTATTAGCGCAACCGGTTGTGCCAACACATCACAATTACAAGCCGATGTCGATGCATTAAAAGCACAAGTCAGTAGTTTATCGGTCAAAGTAGATGAAGCCAATGAACGTTCAAAAACAGCAGAGGCAACTGCTAACCGTGCTGAACAAACAGCGAATGATACCAATAGCAAATTAAACCGTATGTTTAAAAAGTCTATGATGAAATAATAGCAATTGAGAGACTTTTGAATAAGCAATACTCTTATTTTTCTTTATGAGTATCATGAAGAGTATTGCTTACAACATCACTGCCCCACATTTATCAGCAATTCCACCCTATTTTTACTTAATATAGAAAAACTCCTAGTATTTTTATAACATAAATCTATACTAATATTTAAAGTAAACTAAAGAAATAATAACTCATGCCGATGGGTATTAGTAAGCGTATAAGCAATCGATTTTATTTATTATCTTGCCAAGGAGATATCATGTTTTTTTCGTCCAGCAAAAAAAAATTACTTGAAACGACAGAAAACGAATTAGCTGAGCTAAAAAAAGAGCATCAAAAAGTAGTTGCATCCTTAGAAAACGCTGACAACAAGGTCAAGCAATTAGAAGATGAGCTACTCAATAGTCAGAAAAAACAGATCTTAAGCGAAGGTATTTATAAAAACTTTCAGATTTTTGGCACCTCACTCACCAATTTTCAGGCATCATTACAAACCATGGCAAATAACCTAAAAGAGGAAAAAGCCACAGCAATTAATGCCGCAGAAGTATCAACAAATACCCGCAATAGCATTGATGTCATTGCCAAGAGTTTACATAAAATGTCTGATGATACCAGCAATAACTCAAAAGCAGTTCAAGGACTTAGTCAACATGCAGATAATATTGGCAATTTTGTCAAAGTGATTAGTGATATTTCCGAGCAAACCAATCTATTAGCACTTAATGCTGCAATTGAAGCTGCTAGAGCAGGCGATCAGGGGCGTGGCTTTGCTGTCGTTGCTGATGAAGTAAGAGGGCTTGCAGAACGAGCTAATATCGCAACAGGTGAAATATCGTCATTAGTTAATCTAATACAAACGGATACAGAAACAGCACAAAAACAAATGGATAGTGTCGCTATTGAGTCTGAAAACTTTGGTACCACTGGTGACAAGGCTGTTGATCAAATGCATAATTTATTACAGCTATCACACCATATGGAAGAGACCATTTCTGCTTCTTCACTAAGAAGCTTTGTTGAACTGGCCAAGATCGATCACCTCGTCTTTAAGTTTGAAGTATATAAGGTATTTATGGGACTGTCACAAGAGCATAGCCATGACTTTAGCGATCATAATAATTGTCGATTAGGCAAATGGTATTATGAGGGTGATGGTATGCACTGTTTTTCAAAGCTAAAGGGTTATAAGGAGCTGGAAGCACCTCACCAGCAAGTTCATGATGCCGGTCTGCATGCCTTGGAAAGTTTACAAAACAATGACATCACTGCATCAATTAACTCTTTGGAAAACATGGAAAGAGCCAGTATTGAAGTCCTTGCCTGTTTAGAAAAAATTGCTACTAATGGCGAGGATGATAAATCATTGCTTTGCACTCACAATGAATAATTAATTAGCTAATGAAAATCCATCATTTTCCAGTACGTGTTTTTTATGAAGATACCGATCACTCGGGTGTTGTTTATTATGCCAATTACCTAAAGTTTATGGAACGAGCCAGAGAGGATGTACTGGGTATCGATACCTTGATTTCACTTTGGGAAAAGCATCAAATTGGTTTTGCCGTTTATACCGTTAATGTAAAATATACCGATGCGGCTGTCTTTGGTGACCAACTTGATGTTCGCACAACATTTACTATGGATAGTCGCTACCGTGCCATTCTTAATCAAGATATCTGGAAAAAAAATGCTCTAAAACCATCCGTAACGGGCATTATTGAATTAATCTGCATTGATAAGAATAATAAGCTATTGGCCTTTGAAGATGTCATTACACTTCCCTTATAACACTATCAGCTAGCTCCTATTTCTCATAGTAGTAAATTCAGCCCTCCAGCTCTGCCCAATTTTAAACTATTATTCCGATAACTTATGAGTCATTTTAAAAGCGACTTATCTTCTGTTAATATAGCCTGCGTATTATTACGCTTTAGCCTTATATACTAAATATAAAGAGTTTGTACTCTTCTACAAATATCGGATATCACTATGACTGAACTCAATGAATTTCTTTCCCAAACTTTTTATGGCAATACCATACTTACTTGGAGCATATCACTAGGGATTATTTTATTTTCTACTATTATTGGTAAAATTGTTTATTGGTTTTTCTCAAAATTTGTCCGAGTTTTGACTAGAAAAACAAAAAATAATCTTGATGATATTGTGGTCGATATGATTGAAGAACCTTTGGTCTTTACCATTATTGTCACCGGTATTTGGCTGGCATTATCACTACTTACATTACCAAAGCTTGTCAGTGTAGCAATTACTCATTCCTATTCTATGGTAATTTCATTATTAGTTGGCTGGCTAGTCGCTCGACTCTTTGATGCTATTTACCAGCAATACCTACTCCCATGGGCTGATAGAACTGAGAATGATCTCGATGATCAATTACTTCCTGTATTAGGCAAAGGGATTAAAATGAGCATCTGGATATTAGCCATTATTATTGGTCTTAATAATGCAGGCTATGATGTTGGCGCTTTAATTGCGGGCTTAGGGATTGGCGGATTAGCCTTAGCCATGGCAGCTAAAGATACCGTATCCAATGTCTTTGGTGGTTTTACCATATTTACCGATAAGCCCTTTCGCTTAAAAGATCGCATTATTATTTCTGGCTATGACGGCATCGTACAGGAAATAGGTATTCGCAGTACACGTTTAAGGACATTAACTGGAAGGTTGGTCACTATACCTAATGCTAAATTTGCCGATGCTCCTGTAGAAAATATTTCTGCTGAACCTTCTCGGAAAATTACTTTAGAGCTCGGTTTAACCTACGATACGACTCCCGATAAAATGCAAGAAGCAATGAATATCTTACAAGCAATTGCGGATGCCAATAGTGATACCGAAGAAAAAACAGTCATTTATTTTAGTAGCTTTGGTGATTTTGCCATGACCATAAAATTTATCTACTATATCAAAAAAGGATGTAGCGTCGCCATGACACAATCAGACATGAATATGGCCATTCTTAAGCAGTTTAATGACCACAAACTAGAGTTTGCCTTCCCTACCCAAACACTTTATAACATTGCACAAAATTAGCATGGCGCTCAGTATAATGACTTAAGAATAAGTCTGAACCTTATTGCCCCGTACCCGTAAATGGGGCAAATTAACTAAGTAGCTCTGATTATAGGCAGACAATAAAAAAGGCCTACATTCAAAAAATGTAGGCCTTTGTCTTGTATGGTGCGCTCGACAGGAGTCGAACCTGTAACCGCTCGGTTCGTAGCCGAGTACTCTATCCAGTTGAGCTACGAGCGCATAACTTTTATGCTTTATATATCAAAAAAGCAAAGATTCTAATATAAACAAACTGCTTAAAAAGAAACTTTCTTTACTATCTAAAAGTGGGTGAATTATGAAGTTTTAAGGGGAGTTTGTCAACTAAAATCTTAACAAAACATCAATAAAACTCTTTACTATAAAACTCATTTCACCCATTATTTTCGTACTGCAAAATAATGGCGAAGAGGGGGGGATTCGAACCCCCGATACGGCTACAAACCGTATACTCCCTTAGCAGGGGAGCGCCTTCAGCCACTCGGCCACCTCTCCAAAATTTGAACGCTAGGATACCTTTAGTTGAGGCTAAGGTAAAGCCTTTTCTTACATTTTATTAAATTATTTACAATAATTCATAAAAGCTTGCATTTTAATACATTAATACCCTAATTATTCATCATTTTCGGATGAACTTTCAGGTGCTTTTTCACGCTGAATACGATCATAAATTTCTTCACGATGTACAGAAACACTTTTAGGTGCATTAATACCAATACGAACCTGATTCCCTTTCACGCCTAATACAGTGATATGTACATCATCACCAATAATCAATGTTTCGCCTACTCGACGAGTTAAAATCAACACTATTGTTCTCCTTCGCTTTAATTAGCAAGTACAATTCGTAAACCAGCAATATTGAGCTAGAAATCTGTCCTAGATGCCCATTGGTTAATAGTAGTTTTTTATAACTAATTTACAAGGGGTACAATAACGCTTAATAAGGAAGTGGTGTATATAATAATAAAACAAACACCATGTCCTAAACAAATTAAATTTTTATCTCTATGGATTATTTTTCTTCTAAACCAAAGGCAGAATGCAAAGTTCTAACCCCTAATTCAAGATATTTTTCATCCACAACCACGGATATTTTGATCTCTGAAGTGGCGATCATAATAATATTAATACCTTCTTCAGCTAGGCTTTTAAACATTTTACTGGCAATACCTGCATGAGATCGCATGCCCACACCCACTAAAGAAATTTTAACAATTTTATCATCGCCCTTAACTTCTCTAGCACCTAAATCATTAGCAACTTGAGTTAAGACCCTTTGAGCTTCTTCAAGATCATTACGATGCACTGTAAAGGTAAAATCGGTCGTACCATCCGCACTAATATTTTGAATGATCATATCAATTTCAACATTACTATCACCGATAGGTCCCAAAATGCTATAGGCAACACCCGGCTTATCGGGTACACCTAAAATGGTCAGTTTGGCTTCATCTCGGTTAAAGGCTATACCAGAAATTAATGCCTGTTCCATTTCATCTTCCTCATAAGTAATTAGGGTGCCATTATTTGTGTGATCATCAGAATCAAAATTTGGTTCATCAAAGCTTGATAGCACTCTTAGAGGTACATTATATTTGCCTGCAAATTCAACCGCTCGAATCTGCAATACTTTAGAACCTAAGCTTGCCATTTCCAGCATTTCTTCAAAGGTAATTTTATCTAAGCGCCTTGCTTCAGGTACTACTCGTGGATCGGTTGTATAAACCCCATCAACATCGGTATATATTTGACACTCATCAGCTTTAAGGGCTGCCGCTAAGGCCACTGCAGTAGTATCTGAACCACCACGACCCAAGGTTGTAATATTACCCTCTTCATCCACACCCTGAAAGCCCGCGACCACAATAACTTTGCCTTCATTCAAGTTACTACGCATATTCTTTTCTTCAATATCGAGAATACGCGCTTTATTATGAGCACTGTCCGTTAAGATATGTACCTGTGTTCCCGTATAAGAACGAGCAGGCACACCTAGCTTATTCAAGGCCATGCTTAATAAGGCAATGGTTACTTGTTCACCTGTGGATAGTAAAACGTCATATTCTCTGGCATTGGGTTTATCATCAATACTCTGTGCTAAGGCAACCAGTCGATTGGTTTCGCCACTCATAGCCGAAACAACAACGACAATATCATCACCTCGATCACGAAATTTCTTAATCCGCTGAGCCACATTTTCTATGCGTTCAACGGTACCTACTGATGTGCCACCAAATTTTTGAACAATTAAAGCCATACTATTAAAACCATACCATTAAGGCTGTAAGCACTATTTTTGAAAATATCTCACGACACGCCCAAAGCCCGCAACGCTTCCAAAGATAGTGGCAATATATTAGTGAATTTTGGAAAAGCCGCCTATTTTAACTGATTTTCTACCCAAGATGGAACCAAAGAAAGTGCTTTTTCTAAATTTTCTGGCTGATTACCACCTGCCATAGCCATATCTGGACGTCCACCGCCCTTACCGCCAACTTGAGAAGCCACGCTATTGACTAGATCACCTGCTTTTAGGCGTTTTATTGAATCTTTGCTCACACCAGCAGCTAGGCTCACTTTATCACCGTTAACAACGCCTAAAACAATGGCACAAGAACCCAGTTTGCTTTTTAGCTGATCCATCGTATCACGTAAGCCTTTGGCATCAACCCCTTCTAACTTAGCCGCTAAGACTTTAAGGCCATTAACTTCAACAGCATTATCTGTTAATTCACTGCCCTGTGCATTGGCAAGTTTCCCTTTCAATTGTACCAATTCTTTTTCTAGTTTTTTACTACGTTCAACCAGTGCTGACACCTTATCAAACATGGAATCACGGTTTGTTTTTAGCAAGAGCGCAGTATTATCCATTTGTTGCTCATTTTGCTCAATATAATTCAGTGCTCCCTGCCCTGTTACTGCTTCAATTCGGCGCACACCAGCTGCGACACCACTTTCAGAAGTGATCTTTAATAGACCAATATCACCTGTACGAGAAACATGTGTTCCACCACAGAGTTCAACAGAAAAGTCACTCATACTTAAGACGCGCACATCTTGTGCATATTTTTCACCAAACAAGGCCATGGCACCACTTTCTTTAGCCGCATCAATATTCATTATATTGGTTTCAACTAAATGGTTTTTGCGAATATGCTGATTAACAAGTGCTTCAATACTTTGTAATTGCTCAGCAGTAATTGCTTCAAAATGAGAGAAGTCGAAACGCAATTTATCAGCATCCACAAGAGAGCCCTTCTGCTGTACATGATCACCTAAAATTGTTCTCAAAGCAGCATGTAACAAGTGAGTTGCTGAGTGATTACAAGCAATTGCTTCACGCTTAGTTTGGTTCACCTGACAGCTAACTGTATCACCCACTTTTAATGAACTTGTCCCTGAAGCCGTGGTTAATAATTGACCGATATGGATAGTCACATCGGCATTTTTTTGTGTATCTACAACAGTAAATTCAGCCTGAGCGGTACTAATCACCCCTGTATCTCCAGTCTGACCACCGGATTCACCATAAAATGGCGTATTATCGAGGATCAACAAAGCAGATTGCTGTTCATTTAAGGTATCTTTTAATTCACCATCAACAATGATTTTAAGAATTGCACCCTGATTACTATGCAATTCATCATAGCCTAGAAACTCGGTCTTTCCTTGTATATCAATGGTGTCATTGTAATCAATATCAAATGAGCTGGATGCACGAGCCATTTCTCGTTGTTTTTCCATTGCCTCTTCATAGGCTTCTCTATCAATTTCAAGACCGTGTTCACGGGCTACATCAGCAGTCAGATCAACTGGAAAACCATAGGTATCATAGAGCTTAAAAACAGTCTCACCCGGAATAATATTTGCTTTAAGTGTTTTTATCTCGGCTTCTAAGATATGCATCCCTTGATCTAAGGTTTCAGCAAAGCGTGTTTCTTCTTGTTTAAGCACTTTTTCTACTTGAGCCTGTACCTTAGTCAGTTCAGGATATGCTGCACCCATTTCTTGTTGCAGAACTGCCACAAGCTTATAGAAAAAAGGTTCTCTTAAACCCAATTTATGACCATGACGGATCGCGCGACGAATGATACGGCGTAAGACATAACCACGACCTTCATTGGATGGAATGATGCCATCAACAATTAAAAAAGAGCAAGCTCGAATATGATCGGCAATAACGCGTAATGACTTGTTTTCTAAATCCTTACATTGTGCTAACTGAGCAATGGTTTTTATAATGTGTTGAAATAAATCAATTTCATAATTATTATGCACGCCCTGCAAAATTGCCGCTAAACGTTCCATCCCCATGCCGGTGTCAACAGAAGGATGGGGTAATTCGTTTAATGTCCCATCTTTGTCTCGGTTGTACTGCATGAAAACTAGGTTCCATATTTCAATATAACGATCACCATCTTCTTCTAGTGTGCCTGGAGGGCCTCCCGCAATCTCTTCACCATGATCATAGAAAATTTCACTACAAGGTCCACAAGGCCCCGTATCACCCATTGACCAGAAGTTATCTTTAGCCCCAATTTTTGAGAACCGCTCGGGAGAAATGTGCATTTCATTAAGCCAGATATTGCTTGCTTCATCATCATTTTCAAAGACCGTCACCCATAGACGCTCTTCTGGCAAGCCGAGAGTTTTTGTTAAAAACTCCCATGCGTATTTAATGGCTTCACGTTTGAAGTAATCACCAAAGCTAAAATTACCCAACATTTCAAAGAAGGTATGGTGTCTAGCAGTATAGCCTACATTCTCAAGGTCATTGTGTTTACCACCTGCACGAACACAACGCTGACTACTGGTTGCACGCTTATAGTGCCGCTTATCCTGCCCAAGAAAGACATCTTTAAACTGCACCATTCCAGCATTAGTAAAAAGTAATGTGGGATCATTCCCAGGAACTAGAGGACTGCTATTGACTATCGTATGGTCATGATCTGCAAAAAATTCCAGAAAGGCGCTACGAAGTTGAGCACTTGTTTTAATTGTTCCATTTGCCATTGAGATGTTTTCTCGTTGCTTAATTATTCAGTTGAAATATCGTTAAAAAATTGATGAATTAATTCACCATTAAAACCACGTTGATACAAAAAGCGTGCTTGCCGACTTTGTTCTTTATAATCATTGGGCTGTTGTGAACCAAAACGCTTTTCTCGTACTCGTTTGATGTGAGGTTGCCAGAAGTGATATGACATGTCTAAACACTCATTTATCAAATCATTACTAATGCCCCGCTGTATCAATTCATGACGAATTTTCACCGGTCCAGAGCCTTTATTAACCCGTGAACGAACAAAACAGTGTGTAAAGCGAGCCTCGTTTAATAAGTTATCATCAATAAGCTGCTCAAGCACTTGCTCAATTAATTGTTCTAAGTGCGCAAAATAACCCTGCTTAGAAGTAAATTTTTGCTCTAGTTTTTGCTTTATTTCATCAATGCTATGTTCTCGCATAGCCAAGCTATTCATTGCTGACATTCGTAAGCTAAGCAATTGCTTTTTCTGCACATTATCATTTGTTTGATTTATTGGACTCGTCACCCGATCACCCATACATGATAAGCCTGTTAAGACGGAGGGGATTTTAGCATACTAGAAGTATGAAAATAAAGCTGAGAGTAATACTTAGAAGTGGACATTTAAAGATAGCCTTGTGGCTAAAAGACAATTCGGTCATACGCCCAGTACAAACCAATTATTGCAATGATCAAGGAGCCTGGGATCACAACATAGTGCAGCAAAACTCGTTGAGAGAACAAAGGCTGATTTTATCAAGGTAATGTGGCTATACTTAACCGGACACACAACTTAAAATATCCAAAAGAGAAAGAGTGTGCCTAAAAATGAATGAACAAGCAAAAAAGCCAAATAAAACTTATATATCAGAATTTAAAGAATCGGCAGTCAAATTAGCCATCGAGACCGATCAAGCCATCTCCCAGACGGCAAGGGAGTTGGATGTTAATGTGTAAGCGATCAATCAACGATTCTATTTCCCCAATCTAGCC
>WFNB01000081.1 GCA_015488755.1 Gammaproteobacteria bacterium
CCGGCTGTTTTAGAACATTTCAATATGCTCAGGCTTATTGTCGAATTTCAAGTTATCTGCAGACCATGGCAAATAAGGGATATAATCCTCTGATTGCTATTCAAATGGCTTTGGCTGGTAAAATTAATAATGTAGGGTGTAAGTAGTTACCCTGATTCAACTATTAATGCAATATCTTTATAGATGACCTATACTTTGCTTAAGCACACAAACTATCGAGTTTTTTATGAAATATCCTATTGCCTTAATCTCCAGTCTTATTATTTTATTCTTAACAAATAGCACCTTCGCACAAAATTTACGAATTACCCCCGAACAGCTTAAGCAAGAACTGACGAAACAGATTATTCTAGATGCACGCACCAACGATGCTTATCAGGCTGGACATATTAAAGGGGCTTTAAACTTTCCTGTCAATTTAACCTATCAGAACAACTCAATAAATGGCAAGATCGCTAAGCCAGCTAAGATGCAAGCACTATTTCGTGCGCTTGGAATCACTAAAAATTCACCTATTATTGTTTATGACTATGGCGATATGGTCGATGCCGCCCGTTTATTTTGGGTGCTGGAAGTTTATGGTCTAGAACATATTAAAATTTTAGATCATGGCTATGATTATTGGCTAAGTAAAGACTATGCTATCAGCCTTGAAAACACGACCACAAGAAAGAGTGATTATGTCCCAACCTTAAACCACCAACATCTAGCCAGTAAATTTACCACCCAATTAGCCACTAGGAATACTAACCAAGTTGTTATTGATGCCCGTAGTCGTTCTGATTACCTTGGCCAAACATCCACGGCTAAACGTTATGGACATATTCCAACAGCCGTGCATATTGCCGCCTCTCACAATTTATCAATAAGTGATGGCATGACCCATTTAAAACCGATTAATGAATTAAAGAAGCTCTACAAAAATATCCCTAAAGATAAAAAAATTGTTATTTATTGTGCCATTGGACGAGTGTCATCCATGAATTACCTGGCCTTGCGGGAACTGGGCTATAATGTCGCTAACTATGATGCCTCATGGAATGAATGGGGCAATGATAGCAAACTTCCCATCGAGAAGGCCACCGAGCATCCATAATTATGTGGCAAAAATTCAGCATCCGTACCCAGCTTATTGTCCTAATGACCCTATTATTAGTCATTGTCGAACTGAGTACATTACTTTTAGTAAATTGGTTTGATCAGCAAGAACGTCGTACCATTGCTATAGAGCAAGCACAGACTCTTGGACGCTCACTTAATAACGATCTGCTTAAAGCGTTATTATCACCCGATGCTGATGTTTATTCTGACATATCCTTTCGTATCAGTGGTTTTAAGTCGGTTGATGCCTTAATTCTCTTCGATGAAAATAATAAGGCCGTGCTCAACTACGGTGAACAGGACTATACTCATGAACTGCAAGGCAAAAGCTTATTACCTGGGCAGTCATGGTTTTCTAAAAAAAATCGTTTATTTTTAAAGCTCCCAGTACAAGCTGATAATTTTTCCTTAGGGCAGGCGTTAATTATTATCAACCCTGAACAATTTCAGACAAAAATTAAAGAACACTACAAAACACTATTAATGATCTTTCCAGTGTTATTATTCATTGGTTTAGCTATTGCGTGGAAAATAAGTTTTCTTTTCACTCGTCCTTTTCTTATTTTAGCTGCTGCTATTAAAAATAATAATGTATCAAAAAATCACTATCAGAGTATTTCTACCATTGAAAAAAATGAGGTAAAACTATTATTTGATGGTTACAATGAGATGATTGCTAAAATCCAAAAAGAAACAAAATTATTAAACTATTATAGCCGTCATGATAGTCTTACAGGCTTATACAACCGTTATGCAATTGAACAAGAATTATTAATAACACTAAAAGCTCATAACAAAGAACATCAGTATCATGCATTATTGAGCATTGACCTTGATCAGTTTAAATTAATTAATGATTCCATTGGTCACATAGGCGGTGATGAATTATTAAAAATGGTCGCTCATTATTTAAACCACAGCATGAATCACGACATGACACTTGCACGTGTAGGTGGCGATGACTTTTTTTTACTCATAAAAAATAATTCTAAAGAGAAAATACTGCACCTTGCACAAGAATTATTAGCCCATTTGCATGACTTTCGTTTTTTTTGGGAAGCTAATGCCATTACCGTATCAGCATCTATTGGGCTGGTTTTTTTCCAAGCCTATGAGTACACTCTAGAAGAATTAATTAAAAATACAGATATTGCCTTTTACACTGCAAAGTCTGAAGGCCACAATTCACTGCATGTTTTTAACTCAGATGATCCACAAAGCAGTCAGACTCGTAATGACATTAGCATTGCTGGCTATATAAAAGAAGCCTTACAAGAAGGTGCTTCACGTTTTGAATTATTTGCCCAAGCCATTGTACCCTTGCAGTATGATGATGATAAAATATCCTATGAAGTATTGCTGAGAATGTGGGATAGTCATAATAATTTTATGCCACCTGATAGTTTTTTATCTACCGCTGAACGCTATCATATGATGGTTGATATTGATATCTATGTCTTAGAAAGCTATCTTAAAATTGTTTGCCAACATCCTGAACATATTAAACAACTGCACTCTGTCCATCTTAATTTAGCCGGTGGTACATTAAATAATCCTGACTTTCAAGACAAGCTAAAGAGTGTTATTAATACCTTTGATTTCCCTTGGGAACGTTTAGAATTAGAAATTACAGAAACATCCGCAATAGGTAATCTCACTCAGGCATCTGAGTTTATTAATTTTTGTCGTAGCAAAGGAATTGGTTTTGCATTAGATGATTTTGGCACCGGTATGTCATCCTTTGAGTATTTAAAAAATCTTCCCTTTAATGTCGTTAAAATTGATGGTAGCTTTGTCCGAGATATGTTAACTGACCCCGTAGACCATGCAATGATACGCTATACTCACGATATAAGTCAGTTGCGTGATCAGGAAACAGTAGCCGAATATGTAGAAACACAAGCCGATGTTGATGAACTTAGAAAAATTGGCATCACCTACGGTCAGGGATATTTTCTTGGTAAACCTTGTCCCTTAAAAGACTGGTTTATTTAACCTGAGTTCTGGATAACTGAATAAGTAACGTATCATACGTAGGTACTTAAGGATAACTCTGTGTTTACGGGGGAAGTTTTTGCCACATGGATGTGGCAATAAAGCCTCCAGGGATGGATTTACGGCGTCTTGCGTAGTAAATACAGAGTTCAGGTTATTTAGATTCAATAGTAAATTCATTTAAAATAGCCACCATCCAGTTAAACATCGGTAATAGCTGTTGATAATATTGACAACAAAGTGGGATAAAATCTGCTGAGTACACCTCTTTTGGCAAGGTTATTTGATAATAGCACTTTAACCCCTTATAGCGAATTAATTCTTGATTTAACAGCTCTGTTGAATATCCTCGTGGCATTCGTTTCAATTGTTCACCATAAATAGCTGCTCCTGATTTAATTAACCTGTCAAATACATGGTAAATTTTTTTTTCTTGCTTTTTATGAGCACATTGTTGCCGCCACGCTTGCAGGTAGTCTGGGGTAAAATGGTTAACCCCAACCCCCAGTTGAATGTATTCAGGGCGAATGGACAAATAAAACCCTGGACATTGGGTACGTTTTAAAGTCCCTTGCCAAAATAAATAAGAAAGATGCGACTTATAGGGTGTTTTATCTTTACTAAAACGAGCATCTCGTGAAAAACGATAAATAGAGCCATTCACCTTAGGTATTATATTAATATCGGGGGCAATTTTCTGTAACTCAGCACCTAGGTCTTCCACTAAATCACGAGAAATTTCCAATATTTCCTGTTGATAGAAATCATACCTCTGAGTAAACCATTGTTTATTATTATTATGTTTTATTGCTTCTAAAAACTGTATCACTTTGGGATCAAAGCCCATAAATTTTGGCATTTTTCACCTTAAATTGTAGTAAATCAACTAAAATACTTGACTATTTTAGTTGGTTATTATCTAATAGGCTTATTGTTAGTAATGAGCAATTCAAACCGATCATTATTAATATTTGGTTATTAAAACCAATTATGAACTACCTTATCAATTATTACCTTTCCTCCTCAAATCCGAAGGGTTTTGCTTTGTATTTGGTAGTTCTTTTTTTAAGTATAAACCTCACCTCTTGAACATGCTAAAATAGACGATTAAAGACATTCTATTATTATGCAGGATTTAAAAATGGCCGCTTATTTCGTATACAAAATATCCCCTACTATAGCAAAATTAGTAAAACCAATGGCACTATTGGAGTCGTTTGAAAATTATAAAGACGCTCGCAATTATGCCAGAACACAACGTCAGGATAGTAGTAATGATCCTCACGATACATTTAAGGTCATCTTTGCCGATAACCCATTAGATGCAGAAGAAAAATTAGCTGAACTTCGTGAAAAACCCATTATGAAAGAATGGGAAAAATAATTTAAACGCTTATGGATGAAGATCAATACCGTAACACCTATAAAGAAATGAACCCCACTCGGTGTTATTTTGAAAAATTACTTCTATTGCACTACGGCAACTGCCAACAGGCAAGAAAACTATTACTTGCCGAGCGTGAAGCATTTGCCTGTAATTCTCAAGAAGCACAATCACAATGCCTGCAATTAATCGGACGATTGCGGAGCAATGCTCGGTTTGCCCTACAAATACCTCAGGCAAATTCTCCTTTACCACATGCAAAAGAAATCAAGGTACAAGTCGGTGGCTTATTCGGTTTGCAACAATTATTAGCCAATAAAGAATTAACGCAAACGGATAGTTTGCATGACAATGAACTGAAATTTGGTGAGCAAATGGATCAACATGCGCCCATTGAAAATGTTTATACAACCATCAATGAAGCCATTCAGCATTACCATGATTTAGATGCCATTCCCTATAATGAGATTGTAAAAACCATTGTGAAATTTAAGTTACCTGAGCGTAAACGTAAAAGAAATAAACGCTCAAAATAGAGCGTTTAGACTCAACTAGCACGCTTCTATACGCGATTAAGGTTTGTGGAATTTTACCACATCGGCTTTTTGTGGCTCATCTGTGAAATGTGGCCGTGCCGTATTTTCTATTCCCATACCTTCCATTAGTTCCCGCTCTCTCGCAGCAATTAAGACAAAACAGGCTTTAATGTCTTCAACCGTATCCTTTGATAAAGGATGAATCATACCCGGTTCGGGTGTGGTATCCTTAATGATATTAGCTAGTGTTTTGCGCATAGCAACCATTATTTGTTGTTCTTTAGAAAGTGAATCAAAATCCATTATACTGTCCTATTATTAATCTTAAATTTGATTTAAACATCACGAGCGACGTCCTCTAGCACTTTGAAATGCTGTCGTACGTTCACTGGTTGGGTTGAACCACTTTAATTTATTATGCAACTTAACCACATCACCCACAATAATCAACGTAGGAGCCTTTACTTGCTCTCGCTCAACGATGTCTGATAAGCTTGCTAAGGTACCAATGTGCACTCGTTGGTTTTCAGTTGTACCCTGCTCGACCAATGCCGCTGGCGTATCATCACTTAGACCATTGGCCACAAGTTCCTGATGAATCACCTTAACGGCTTGCAAGCCCATATAAAAAACAATGGTTTGGTGTTGATGGGCTAATGCCTGCCAATTAAGATTAACGGTGCCATCTTTTAAATGACCAGTAACAAAGACACAAGACTGAGCATAATCACGATGAGTCAGGGGAATACCGGCATAGCTTGAACAACCCGCAGCAGCAGTGATACCCGGTACGACCTGAAAAATAACATTATTTTCTTTGAGGGTTTCAATCTCTTCACCACCTCGGCCAAAAATAAAGGGATCGCCACCTTTTAAGCGCAATACCCGCTTACCTTGTTGTGCATAGCGTACGAGTAATTGATTAATATTTTCTTGTGGTACTGCATGGTTATTGCGTTCTTTGCCCACATAAACCAGTTCTGCATCGCGACGAACCAAATCAAGTATTCCTTGGGAAACAAGGCGGTCATAAACCACCACATCCGCCCGTTGCATTAAACGCAATGCCCGAAAGGTTAATAAGTCTGGATCGCCAGGCCCCGCACCAACAAGATAAACTTCTCCGGATTCTTCGGTAAAGTCTTCATCAATAGCACGTTGCAAGGCATGTTTGGCTGCATGTTCATTTCCCTGAAAGAGGAGTTCGGTTACTCGTCCTTCTAATACCACTTCCCAAAAATATCGACGCTGTTCTGTTTTAGGAAATTTTTCAATCACTTTACTGCGAAAACCATCCACTAACTGCGCTAACTTACCATAGGCAGAAGGAATATAACTTTCTAAGCGAGTACGTAATAATCGCGCTAAAACAGGTGAACTTCCTCCAGTTGAAATGGCAATTTGAATCGGGGAACGATCCACAATGGAAGGCATAATAAAACTGCATAAATGTGGCTGATCAACCACATTAACCGGCATAGAGCGAGCCTTTGCTAGCTTAGAAATGGCCTTATTCGTTTGTTGATCGTTCGTTGCCGCAATGACTAAGACACTATCACAGGTGCTGGTATCGCAAATATCCAATTCTTCAAAGCGACGTTCGATGTATTTGATCTGGCCTGTTTTAGCCATGTCACTGACTTCTCGGCATAATTGTGGCGCAACGACCTGTACCTGAGCATGAGCTTTAAGTAATAGTGCTATCTTTCTAGCAGCCACTTTACCACCGCCAATAACCAAACACTGGCGACCTTTAATGTTCATAAATATTGGGAAAAAATCCACTTCTTTCTACCTCAAAAACACTATATTAATTAGTTAGCATTACAAAGCTCTGTAATACCTTATATATTGACTCTACGATAAGAACACTTAAAGACCGAGTAAGGGTTCCAATTCATCATCTAAATCTAATTCAGAGAGATCATCAAAGCCACCGATATGGCGTCCATCAATAAAAATTTGTGGCACACTATCACGACCAATTTGCGTACAAATATCGGCAAATTTCTCAGGCTCTTGCTCAGTATTAATTTTTTCAATCGCAACGCCTTTTGACAACAATAGCTTTTCAGCATTGCGACAAAAAGGGCAGGAATCCGTGCAATACATTACAACATTGGCCATATTTTTACCTTTCATATTAGAACATTTATTTAGCTTCAGTTTAATGCCTAGCATAGTAACCTGTCATCAAGGCATTGCCACTACACCATTATGGGTATCTATAGAGGATAAACAATTAACCTTGTAACAATCTTAAATTCATCAGCACCGGCTCAAAGACAGGTTTGAGTTTTTTTCTCATCAAACTTCCTACTGCTGTACTACTGGCAATAGTGGGAGCTAATAATGTTTGGCTACTTCTGGCTAAAAATAATAATGCTTTTAATTGATTTTCCAACTCGGGCAGTGCTGTTCGAATAGCAAGTAGTTCAGCACTACATGGCGTAGGCTTATGTTCAGAAAAAATAGCCTCTACTAACTGGTTTAAGTCATCAATATCAGTCTGTGGTTCGCCATTAAGAGCCAATGCTAATTCATGCTGTTGCACACTCTGCCCTGCCTCAGGTATATCAACATAAAGATAATGGCGAATGCTTTCTAATAACGCACCGGCAATATCATAATTAGGCACTCGCTTAAATGCAGACTCTGCTGTTTTAAGAAAGGTTTGTCCCTGAACACTGAGTAGTTTATTAAGGATCACAGCATAAGGATTCTCTTTACTCAATAACTCAGCAAGTGCTACTTGAGTCTCTTCAAAAGAAGCATGTTCTGCTTGCTTTTCAGGCATATGGTTTGGACAACTTTCTAAAAAAGCAACATATAAGGTATTTTTACTTTTCGCTTTTTTCCATAGACTGAGTTTTTCAGCCTCACTAATGAGTCCTTCTTGTAAAACTAAGCGAGCACTGATCAACATGCTCAAAGGATCTTCTTCAAAAGGTAAAAATTCAATTAGAAAAGTGGCAAATTCTTTACCTATAGGCGATTGCACAATTTGTTTATTCGCTAACATACTGCGTGCATTGTCTGCTGATTGCACTGCCCACCATGCATTACTGGCAATCTCAGGTGTGATTTCTTTATTATTAACCACCGCAGTAACCGCTTCTTCTTCACCTAATAAGAGTAATTTATCTAAGCTACTATTATGTAAATCTCCCATACGATTCCAGCGAGAGATAAACATAGGAAAGCCACCCGGTGCACCGAGTGCTTTGGTGGAGAGAAAATCTTTCACTTCTTTAATGTATTTTTCATTACGAATAGTTGGATTAAGCGGTATTTTTGCCTCACCTTTGTTTGTTAAGGCATAAACAATCAGCTTTCCTTCATCAATACGAATCGCTCTGACTTTTTGTGCCAGTAGTACATTTAATCTTAAACTGTCTTCATTGGATAGGGGCATATTTATCTACAGGGTAAATTCGTATAACATGTGACTTAATTCAGTTGTATCCGCTGTCCCCAAGGAATAGGCGCTTTACCTTTAACTAACCAAATCACTGGATATTGAGGCTCACTCTGCGGAAATTCACCTTCAGCATCGCTAAAGTAGACTAAGAGATCGGGACACTGCTCTTGTTTTTCAACCCATTCAAACACTGGACTAAAACGAGTACCACCACCCCCCTTAAATTGTATGGGCAACTTCAGTTCATCCCACGGCTCAAACTCCCACGGACCGTCTTCACTGACTTGAGTATCACAAGCATGTAAGACAATTCGGGCACGTACCTGTGCTTTAATTTGATCCACCTCTGAAAGAAATTCTTTAATTTCTTTTGTCGCAATAGAGCCACTAATATCCAATGCCACAACAATATTCACCATATGACTGCGCAAACGTGGATAAATTGCAGGTTCACCTCGACGACTAGAAGGGCGAGAATAACTATAATCTTCACGAGCTGTAGCCGTCATATAGCGTGCTAATAACATGCGCCATGGCAATTGTGGTTGCAAGAGATGATCAACCAAACGTGCCATTGACTGACTGAGCTTGCCTGCCTGCAAGGCTTGCTGAGCTGCCCCTGCTAAGCGTTGTTGCCACTGAGCACTGAGATTTTGAATCTCATCATTGTTGGGCATTGGCGGCGGTTCTCTTTGAGTATCATTATCTGAGCCTCCTGGTTCAAAATCAGAGCTTGTCTGATCGCTATCGCCGGTTTGTCCTTGCCCTTTTTGTCCGTCTTTTTCCTGCTGGGAGTTTAAGGGTTTATTTTCTGTGGATTTTGCTTCACCTTGATCAGATGTTTCCCCTTTATCTTGGTCACCCGCCTCATTATTTTGACCCAGTTCATTATCTGCATCATTTTCATTGTCTTTTAAGGTGGGGTAAATTTCTTCTGCGGTCATGCCAATATATTCACGCAGATACAAAATATGAGGAGGTGGTTTCAACCCATCTTCAATTAAGATTGGATTAATGGCAAAATCACAGGCCATATCCCAACGTAGCTTAACTCGATGGGCACGACGAACAAAATGAGATAAGGCACAGTGCAAGGCCTCATGAGCCAAAATAAATTGTGTTTCTTCTATGCTAAGCTGTTGAATATAGTCTGGATTCACATACAGCTTTTTCATATCACTCGCTGTTGTCTTACACCAAGATGGATCAGCAGCCACAATAGGCAATCTAAGCACCAGAGCACCAAGAAAAGGCTTATCTAAAATAAGTCGGGTACGTGCTGCCCCTAGTTTTGTTTCTATTTTTTCATCCATAGAGCATAATATCGGCAATGGCATCTGCCCAGTTAGCAAACTCTTCTACAGAAAACAAGTCATCTCCTACGGCTCTGTGCATATCGGAAACTAACATAACACCCATTTCTTTTTGGCGAAAACTGGCAGCGTATTTAAGGATATTGGTAAACACTTTATCCGCATCCTCAGTACCCTTCGCACGAATAGCACGTCCAACCAGAGCAGAGGCCACAGCATATTGTAGATCAATTTCTGTGGGTGTCGGAACGCTATCACCATTAACAATCGCATCTAAATCCGGCATTTGATCTAAATTAGCAATAAAAGCATTTAATTCAATGCCTGCTGCTGGACCAACACAGGATTGTAAAGCACCAATGAATAATTCTGGATGATCACTAAATTTCTGTAGTGCATTGTGCACAAACTCCCATGTCCTAGGTGTTGGGAAAGCCACCGGATTATGGGCTGGATCAAAATCAAATAATAAATCTGGACGAAAGCGTAAAAAGGCAATGATCTTCTCATCAATACCATTGTTATAGGCCCAAGCAACCCAATCATCCAAGTGAATATCAATCTCATAATGAGAAAAACGATTTGCTAATGGTGCTGGCATGCTATAGGTAACACCCCGATCACCCTGACGGTTACCAGCAGCAAAAATAGCCCAACCATCCGGAATTTTATAGTCACCTAAGCGACGATCCAATATCAATTGATAAGCAGCAGCAGAAACACTTGGCGGTGCAGAGGTAATTTCATCTAAAAACAGTATTCCTTCGTTACCATGTTTTTCTGCATCAGGAAGCATTGAGGGGACTGCCCACTCGACCTTATCCCCATCTTTAAAAGGAATACCTCGCAGATCACTCGGTTCCATTTGTGATAAACGGATATCAATCAATACGCGATTATGTTTTTGAGCAACTTGATTGACCAACTGAGATTTACCGACTCCCGGTGGCCCCCAGATCATAACCGGTGTATGGTATCCAGTTTGTGCCCCTTTGAATTCCTGATCCAATACCACAAATAATTGTGAAGCTCTCATTTAATTCTCACTACCATTAATAATCAACATAAAACAAATTTTACTCGCTTAAAAGCCTGCCAATTTGAGTAAACGCTCAGCCTCTTGAGGATTTTTTTCAACCCCATTACCTTCTTTGTACATCATCGCTAAAGTGGTCATTGAACCAATTAGACCGGCATCAATACCTTTATTAAACCACTTTATTGCTTCATCTGGATTTTTATCAACACCTTCACCTTCCATGTACATAAAGCCCATACCATGCCATGCCAATTCATAATCCTGATCAGCAGATAGTTTCATCCATAATGCTGCTGCTGTTTCATTTCGATGCACACCTAAACCATTTTGATACATAACAGCCATACGATGTTGTGCCTCTGCTACCCCTTTTTCAGCTAAGGGAGATAATAATTGCACCGCTCGGGTAAAATGCTTATCTTCAAGTGCTTTAAGACCACTATTGAGATCCATTATTTCTTCTTCAGTCAAGTTCATTCAGTACCTACCTAGAATATGTTATATAATTGCTTTGTATTTTCATTGAGTCTCTATTTATAAAATAAAAGAGCCTAGACTCACTAATATAAGCTTGATTATATCATACTATTTTACTTGGTTATTATGTTTTAGTCATTATTTTAACGAATTATCAAAATTTATTTCCTCATCCTATCCTATAGAGATATACCTTTGGAGCAAAAACATACAGTATACTCACCCTTGAATTAAGTTCCAGATACTATAAGAGCAAAGTATTATTAACAGTACGCTCAGCCGATATCTTAATTATAAATTTAAAGGTCAATTTCAGCATTTGTTAATAAATGATTTTTTTTGAAAATTTATTTATTAACTGGAAATTGATATTAAAATCGTTTAATATAAGCAGATTATTATCTTGTCACAGTCTGTTTATACTGACTTATAAAACACTTGTAGAATAAAGGAAAAACCGATGAACCAAGAATATCATGATTTTACTGTGAAAATGGAATCTGAAGGCGTTAACCCAGAATATATCCAAGGTTGGCAAGGTGGTTACGTTTGTAACCCAGAGCGTGAAGAGCAAAGAGTTAATGATGCTTATTCAGCAGGCTATGAAGATGGCTTAGAGAAGAAAACAGATGGTTTTGGTGATTGGAAATAATTTCCTATCATTAATACTAATGATATAAAAAAACCGGCTTATGCCGGTTTTTTTATCTTACCTTTTTATATGTTATACAGGGGAGATTTAAAAAGCTGGTTTATAGAGATCAGTAATGGCTTTATTTAAGTGTTCAACTGCGCTTGGTGCATTAATTTCTAATACTTGTGTTTCAATCCATTTATTATGGCGTTCCCCCATCACATCCTGTACTTTCGATCCCAAATAACGACGCATGCTAAAGCTTGGCTTGCCATTTTCATAGGGCATTTCAGCGTAATCACTCATACGCTCATTAACCAGATTAATAAAATGTTCTTTATAATCTTTTACCCCATCAATTTCTTCCATGCTCGCTTGATGAGTTCGTGCCAAGTGTTTTACCATAGTGACTACAAATTCTTCTCGTTCAGTTTCTGACATTGTCTCATAAGTAATACGATCAGCCAGATGTGCCAAAAAAATAACAAATTCAACTACGACATCCATGCGTTGTTTTAAACTTTCTGTCTGATAGTCTTCATTTTCTAAATCAAGCAAAGCATCCTGAGCAATCCTCCAAGCAATAAAAGCAACGGCACTGGCATTATCTGCAACACTTCGCTGCTTAGAATTTTTACCCCATTTTGACTTCATTCTCATAACATTAGACCTTATTCTTTTGATACATCATCACAGCAAACAAATGGATAAATTTTACTATTCTATGGCGCCAGTTCAAGTTGGGTTTCAAAAATTTCACCGGTATTATCAATATGAATCGTCATAATATTCGGCACACGAGATAAAATATAGGCTGCCATCATCATTTTCATTTGCTCATTATTTTCTTCAATAGCCGTAAGCAATTTGTCACCTACAATTTGACAACGTTGAGTAATGTCTGGATTCTCAACAAACTCCTTACTTAAGGTCCATCCCTTATTCATGTCTGCATCCATTTTATCGAATAATGTAACACCTGAAGTTACCATTTCTTCTTCTACATTCACTGCATACATCTGGCCATCAATTACCACATTCAAAACTCTAATCATCACTACGCTACCTAATAATTATTCTATTCTTAAGCTAATAATATGGGGCTAGTTGAATAAAGATCAATATCCCTGATACACTCTAAGAAGTAAAATGACTATTCAAATAACAGTGGAGAAAACCCTATTATGCTCATTGAAATTCCTGATGTTATCAATCCCAGGCAGCTAAAATCAATACAGGCTGTACTGCAACAAGCTCAGTTTGTAGATGGTAAAATTTCTGCGGGTGATGTTGCCCAAAATGTAAAAAAAAATGAAGAGTTAATACAAGACAATTCTCAACAAATGCAATCATTAAATAATATTCTAATGGGCAGCCTAATCAATAACCCAACATATAAAGCAGCCGTCATGATGAAAAAGATTGGCGCTCCTTTTTTAGCACGTTATCGTAAGGGAATGGGTTATGGGGGGCATATTGATAACCCCATTATGGGACAAATGCCTAATATGTACCGCACCGATGTTTCTACCACCCTTTTTCTTAATGATCCAGATGAGTATGAAGGTGGCGATCTCGTCATTGTCACTAAATATGGAGAACACAGAGCACGCTTAAAAGCTGGCAGTGCCATTGTTTACCCCTCAACTAGCTGGCATTATGTTGATGAAGTTACCTCTGGTGAACGTCTTGTCTGCGTGACCTGGGCACAGAGTATGATCCAAGATGCAAACAAACGCGAGGTGCTTTATGAACTATGGCAGGCACGAGAAAAAATGCTTAAAGAACGACCTCTAGACGAAGAAACACAGGGTGTTGATGTTACTTATATAAAACTGGTACAAATGTGGGCTGATACTTAAACTTAGAAAGTTAGCCATAAAAAAACCGGCCTAAGCCGGTTTTTTTCATTTAGAGTAAAGAATAAACTTACTTACCATGAGGATCAGCCACTGCATCGGCAAGACTAGCAGGTAAGAATTTTAATGCTGCCACAGCCATTGTTACTAATAGTAAAGTAACACCAAAACCACCAAGTCCTAATAGTATTTCTGGTAAAGAAGGTGCATAAGAAGCAACCATACCATCATAGAACGAGCTACTCACTTCCATTCCTGGAAACATTTGCATTGGATAAGCCTGACCACCAACAATAATAATATAAAGCTGCGCTAAACCACCCAAAATAATGAGTGCTGAAGCTAAGCCAATCATTGTTCTATTTTTACCGGTAGGTCCATACAATAAAAATAAAGGTAATAGGGAACCGAGAACTATTTGTACTACCCAAAAAAGAAAGGTATAAATCCCACCACCAGCTAACACAAAAGCACTAATTCCCCGATGATCAGCTGAATATAAATTAGTTAAATGATAAATAACCACAAAATAAAGAACAGCAGCAACAAAAACACCCAGTAAATTTTTCAAACGATTAACCGTATAATCACCCAATTCTCTTTGAGTGTATTTAAAACTCCCCATTAATACCAACATAAAAAATGCCAGACCAAAGGAAAATGACATAATAATAAACATAGGCGCTAATAACGCTGAATCATAGGCTTCACGAGAAATTAAAAAACCAAAAATAGAACCTGTACCTGTTGTTAAGATTAATCGCCAAATAAAAGCCACCATACCTGCCTTTTTAGTTAAGCTATTATAGGGTCTATCCATCATGGTCCATAAATAAATCCCAACGATACCCATAAAACCTGAATATAAAATAATATTCCACGTAAAAATAGAGGTGAAATTGAACTTTGTCATAGCAACAATCAGTCGATCAGGACGACCTAAATCCAACAATAAAACAACTAATCCACCCGCCAACAAAGCCATTGCAAGCATACCTGAAAGACGTGCTAAAGGTTTATATGCTGTTTTAGCAAAAACAGATGAAATCGAAGCGACATTCAATGCGCCAGAGGCAGCCACAATCAAAAATATTGCAAATACATGGGGGGTTCCCCAAACGACTTGATTGCTCATACCTGTCACCCAATGGCCATGATGCTCCATGTAATAGGCTGATAAGATACCAATTAGGGAAATAAGACCAAATAGACCAAGAAAGGTATAAAAGCCTTTAGTATTCCCTTCTACTTCGAGAAAGTGCAATTTTTTCATTTTATTTACTCATTACAGCAGGTATTAAGTGAATAATACTTGTTTGATAAACGCCAAAGCACTTATTATGATTCATAAGAGCTTATTTATTAAGCCGAGTTATCGTGTTTAAAATTAAGTATTTAGAATTAAATGCCCTGATAATGTATTGCAGGATTTAATTTAAGATCAGCTCTGATCTGCTTACCACCATGTTCTTTAAGAAGCTTTGAAATAGCGCTGTCAGGATCATTCAAATCACCAAAAACAATAGCACCACTACTTGCTTCAACACAGGCAGGTTCTTGTCCTTTATCAATACGACCAACACACATATTGCAGGACTCTACACAACCTTTGCCTCGTGGTGTTACTTCTTTTTGATCATGCAATACTTCATGAACAAATGAACGAGCTTTATATGGACAAGCCATCATACAATAGCGACAGCCAATACAACGGTGTCTATCCACTAAAACAATACCATCTGGACGCTTCATAGAAGCACCTGTTGGGCAGACATCAACACAAGGTGGTTGTTCACAATGTTGACACATTACTGGTAAGGACATGCTATACCCAGTACCCTTGTTTTTAACATCAACGACACGAATGTACTGTGTTCTTTGATCGTCTCTGGATTCTTCTTCGTTACCTAATCCCTGCTCTTTATTGCAGGCTTCAACACATTTATTCCAATCAACATCTTTTGTTGTGTCAACCAACATACCCCAACGTACTTTGGAAGATGCCCCCTCTTTGGCAGACACATTCTGCAAAGAATCAGCATGGGCAGTTTGATATAAAACAACGCTAGGTGCGATAGCTATCCCAGCGACAGCCGCTGAACCAACAATAAAATTCCGACGCGAGCTCTCAACTGAAGCTTCAGAATTTTGCTGTTTTTTATTTTCAAAATTAATTGTCATCAGAATGAACCTCAGGCGTAATATTGGCCATATCTTTAACTGTCAGGCTATATGTTCCGGGAATAACTGCCTTGTAATCAAGGTTTTTATGATTAGATAAAGCATGGAAATCACCACTACCTTCAGGAATATCCCTATGGCATTGGAAGCAATCAATAGATACTGCTGCATACTGATGGCAAGAAACACAGAAATGTTGCTCATTATCAATGCGAACGTACTTACCACTATCATCTTTAGTAGCATGACAGTTAATGCATTGTTTTAAACTACCATCCAGCTTTGAACCATCCGCTTTTGCTCTAACACCTTCGCGTAACGTCTTGATTCTGTCATGCTTAAGTAAGTCAGGGTGCTGACGACGCATTTCTTCTTCAGGCAAAATACACTTCTCACCTTCAAAGTCAGGAAATGTAATCTTCGGACCTAATTCATCCTGTTCAACTTCATTTGCAAAAACAGTACTACTAAAACTGGCTACTAGAGCCAGTCCTGCTACAGTAAGTGGTAGTTTTTGCAAGTTGATTTTTCTAATCTTTTTATTAAAAAAAGAATTTAAACTAAAATCAAAGTTTCGTTGCAACCACACATTTATTCTCCTACTTATAAGCCCAATAGTGCTTAATCACCGAGACCCATATCAATATAACCTGTAGGACAAACATCCTTACAAATATGGCAACCAATACAACGATCATAGTCTGTATAAACATAACGACCTGTTGTTGACTGAGCTTTAGGTGTTTTCTTCACAGCATCTTGAGGACAATAAATGATACAGTTATCACACTCAAAACACATACCACAACTCATGCAACGCTTAGCTTCTGCAACAACATCATCTTCTGACAAAGCAACAAGACGTTCTGCAAAGTGACCTAAAACCTCTTCAGAGTTTACGTCAATCGTCTCACGAACATGACGAGGCTCATATTCAAAATGCCCCAAAAACAACTTATCATGACCAATAATGTCATTTGATGAGCGATTCTCATAGTTATGAATAGCAAAATTTTCTTCGGATGTACCACGAACACTATTATGACCGTGTACAGGAGAAGGTTCTGGAGTTAAACCTGTATCATCCAGTTTTTTCTCCAGTGAGAATGTATGCTTATCAACCTTAGGACGTTTTTTCAGCTCTTCATCTTTACAACACAGATAATGATTGATTGTCTCTGTTGCAATAGCAGCCTGACCAATCGCCGTTGTTAACAAATGAGGTCGAACAATATCACCCGCTAAGAAATGACCAGGCTTACCTTTTACCTGATAATGGGCATCACCATCAATAAAACCATGACCATTGTCCATTTCTTCAATACCTGTCATATCACCTTTCTGACCGATAGCAGAAACAATCAGAGTTGCTTCAATATCATATTCGGAACCTTCAATAGGTGTCTTGCCATCATCTTCAAGTTTTATAACTCGAAGTGCAGTTGCACGACCACTATCATCTCTTACCACAGCAATAGGGCTAACACAGCCAATAATAGTAACACCTTCTCTCAAGGCATCATCAATTTCATGTTGTGCTGCTGGCATATTTTCAATTGAAGAACGAGACAGCAAGGTAACATCTGCTCCATCTTTAGCTGCTGTATCTGATACATCATGAGCAGTATGTCCTAAGACGACATTCTCGGCAAAATCTTTTTCTGCAATATTAGAGATATTACCTAGACGACGAGCAACAGATGCAACATCGATAGAAGTATCACCACCGCCGATACAAACTAATTTTTCAGAAGAAACTTTTAAGCGACCGTCATTAAACGCTTCTAAGAAAGCAACACCGCTGATACAGTTTGGTGCTTCATCAAAACCTTCAATTGGTAAGCCACGACCTTCTTTACAACCAATAGCCCAAAGTATGGCATCATAGTCTTTTTCTAAGTCTTCTACTTTAATATCAGTACCAACGCGAGTATTTAATTTTACTTCAACACCCATTTCAACAATACGATTCATTTCATGATGCAAAACATCTCTAGGTACACGATAACCAGGAATACCATACATCATCATGCCACCAAGTTCTGCATGATCATCAAAAACAGTACAAGCATGTCCCAAACGACGTAATTGATAAGCAGCCGCTAAACCTGCAGGACCGCCACCAATAATAGCGACTTTCTTACCACTATCCTGTTCAGCTGTTTTAAATTTATAGCCTTCACGTTTAGCACTGTCGCCAATATATTGCTCAATGGAGTTAATACCTACATTGTCATCAAGTTCATTACGATTACAGCCATCTTCACAAGGTGCTGGACAAACACGCCCCATCACTGAAGGAAATGGATTCGCGTCAGTAGAGCGAAAGAATGCATACTCTTCTTTAGACATACCATCATGCGTAGGTTTTTCTATACCACGAATGATATCCAACCAACCACGAATATCTTCGCCTGCAGGACAGCTGCCCTGGCAAGGTGGCGTTCTATTAATATAAGTTGGACATTTATGAGACCAACCAGCCTGAAAAATATTGTCAGTCCAAGTATTCCACTCTTGTTTGCCAGTGTGTTCTAACCTTGTTTCTTTATAACGAGTACTCGTTAGTTTCTTCGGAGCTGTATCAGCAGTTGACATTTATCTTTCTCCTATCAAGCTATGTTAGGTGCAATTAAAAATTGCTACGTTCAATCTTTAAAAATTCAAATTATTAATAATAGTAATTAAGACAAAAAAATCTAGGATTCAGATTTTTCATCATCGTCACTACCATCAAGATCTTTTTCCTGTTCACTGCCCGTCATGACGATTGCGTCACTAACCAGTTGGTGAACACTCATAATGGCATCCATCTCGAAACCATAATAAGGTAATGTTTTGGTAAATTGGCTCTTACAAATGGCACAGATTGCCGCAATATTAGTCACACCACTTTCTTCAGTGACTTGTTTCAGCGCTTCCATCCTAGGCAAAGCACCCTTAACACGTACTTCCATGAGATCATCTGTTAAGATTCCACCACCACCACCACAGCAAAATGTTGCATCTTTAATGGTATCAGAATCCATATCAACGTAGTTGTTACAGGCGGCCTGAATGACTGCACGAGGAATATCAAATTGTCCACCAGGCTTATCTCCCATACGGGAAGCGCGTGCAACGTTACATGAATCATGAAAGGTCATAGTCAAATGATCATTCTCTGCCTTATTCATACGCAACTTACCTTCTTGCAGTGCACCATAGGTCACTTCAAGTATGTGTTGAGGCACAGGGTAGTTTTGATCTAAGAAATCAAATGGACCAGCAAGTGTGTTTAAAAAGCTATACGCAACACGCCATGCATGCCCACACTCACCAAAAATAATACGTTTTACTTTAAGTTCAATAGCCGCTTCACGAATGCGCATGGAAATTTTTTGAATATTTTCGTAACTGCCAATAAACAAACCAAAATTAGCTGCTTCAGATGCTAAAGAGCTTACTGTCCAAGTAATACCCAATTCGTGTAATACTTTGCCATAACCAATTAGGCCATCGATATGGGGTTCAGCAAAGAAATCTGCTGATGGTGTCATCAATAAGGCATCACAACCTACTTCATCCATATTGTATTTAACTGGTACACCGGTATCTTCTTCGACTTCTTCTTCAAGATCTTCAAGAATACCTTTCAATGCTGGACCGGGCAGACCTAAATTATTACCAATTTTATAAACTTTCTGAATAATCTGGTTTGAATATTTTTGTCCCTTACCTACATGAGCAAGAATCTCACGAGCAGCCATTGTTACTTCTGCGGTATCAATACCCATTGGACAAAAAACAGAACAACGACGACATTCAGAGCATTGATGATAGTAGTTGTACCACTCATCCAGAACATCTTCCGTTAAATCAACAGCACCTACTAATTTAGGAAAGAATTTACCCGCGACAGTAAAGTAACGACGATATACTTTTCTCATCAAATCTTGACGAGCAACCGGCATATTTTTGGGATCATTCGTACCAATAAAATAATGACATTTATCAGTACAAGCACCACACTTAATACATGAATCCATAAACACTTGAAAAGAACGATAGCGACCTAATAGGTCACCCATTTTTTCCAATGTTTTCTCTTTCCAGTTCTCTGGTAATTCACCAGGATAGCCCAGATCGGTATCAAATTCTGCGCGAGAAATAAAAGGTCCTTTCCCAGCCATCGCATCTACTTTGATCTGAGGGACTACTGGATATTCTCTAAACTTGGGAGTTTCAAAGTCTGCCACTTTTCTAAATCCTCAAAAATTCCTAAAAACATTACTCTAAATAACGCTTATTTAGACTCAAAACTACTTAGGTTGTGTCTTATTTTTCTCTGCATCTAAGTCTAATGCCCAATTCGCAACGTGACGTTTTTCACGTGGATTATCAACTTGATTACGAGAAGGAGCGAAGAACAGACCGGGAATATGTAATAACTTACTGAAAGGCAATAAAATCATCAACACACAGACTAAAAACAAATGAACCATAAGAGGAACATCAGTTGGTAGTGACTGCCAGTTAAAGGAAACTAAACCTAAACAAAATTCTTTTACTGCGATAATATCGGTATGAGAGATAAAGCGCATTACAATACCGGTGAAGGCAATAAACATAAGCAAAATCAGCCATAAATAGTCTGATGGTGCTGAAATATATTTGACGCGAGCAACAAACAAGCGACGAGCAAAAAGACCAGCCAAACCAATGAACATTGTAAATGCAGCGTATTCGCCTACATTTTGTAATAAAACCAAAGGAAGTGGAACATCTTTAATAAAGAAGCGCAAATGATTTAATAGAACCACAAATAGGCTCATATGGAACAGCCAGCCAAATAGCCAAGTCCATTTATTTGAACGGAATAAAGCAGCAAAGAGTATTGCTTCTTTAGCCAGTCTAATAGCCACGCCACCCTTTGTTAAAGGAGCAGGTGTGACTGGTATTTTCAACGGTGCCGGAACCCGTGAATACTGAATAATTTTTTTCACAAGCCCTAAAATCAGAACAAGAAAAGCCACTGTAAAAAGTAGCGCATAAAACGCTGACATATTACCTACCCATTAATAATTTTTTAATATAATGTGCAAGGGTTTCTAACATATTCCACTAAGTTAAAGACCCTGCACATGCACTTCTGCATAAAACCACTATATAGTTTTAGCAGAAATTTTTTCTTAGGTTGTTATACACAACCTGTTGGCTTAGGAAGACCAGCAAATTTACATGCTTGCTTACCAGGGCCATATGGGAATAACTCATATAAGTACTTAGAGTTACCTTTTTCTTTACCTAATTTCTTTGCAACTGCTTTTGTTAGTACACGTACAGCTGGAGCAATTTGGTACTCTTCATAGTACTCACGAAGGAAATTAATAATATCCCAGTGGTCATCGCCCATTTCAACTTCATCAATTTTTGCCATTTCAGTTGCAACTTCTGGGAACCAGTCAGAAAGATTTACTAGGTATCCTTCCTCATCAACTTCAACTTCTTTGCCTTCTACAGTAATAGTAGCCATTGTTTAACTCCAATAATAAAATGTTTATAAATAATTACAGCCAAGATTGAACGTTTGAATGCTCGGCTACCATATCAACGAAACCTGCATAATCAACGATTTTTATACCATCAAGTATGTCTGTTTCAGCAAAACCGCGAGTGTTTAGGTCTGAACCTAAAACACAAACGTTTTTATTTGCAATTGCAGCAGCCATTTGCTCTGCCACTTTAGTGCCTTTTAGGGCTCCCACTACAGCATCTTCAATCAGTAGAATAGTAGAACCTTCTTTCGATTTAGACAAGCATGAGTTCAGTGAGTTACGCTCAAAAGGTGATTTATTTACAGTGTGTAACATTGCCATTGTATTTTCCCTTTATGAACTTATCACTACGTCTTGTTGATCCATAAGATCAGCAAGTTCAGCACGTGAAACTAAATTTATTGATGGTTTCTCTGCCCAATCATCATCTTCATCTTCATAAGTAAGATCCATGAGACTATCTAAAGTTAAACCACGCTCTTCTAAAGACTCTTTTTCAACATACAGCTTGTTGATATCGTAGTCACCCAAAGCTTTATAAGCATTTGAAAAATTTTTCATGCCTGATGCTTCAGTATTTTGCTTATCCATAATCTGGAAAACACCATCATCACAGAACACTAAACTTACATCCTGATCAAATGCCGCACTAATGAGCACAACTTCTAATGACTCCAGTGCGTAAACAGTACCATAAGGTGCTTTAGTGTTCACAAACATGAATTTTTTAATACCATCACTCATATTGTTTCCCCTTAATCACCAAATGTTAATAAACGATCAGCTTGAATACCACCTTCGACTAACTGACCTAAGCCAGAAATACGAAATGCTGGGTGAATATTATCTGCATCTTTACCTTGTCTGCCCGCTTCATCAGCATCTAACATGCCACGACGCTGTGCAGCAGCAATACAAACAACCATATCTAATTCGTGTTCTTTAGCCAGCTCAGCCCAACGCTCAGTAATATTTCTATCATCTTGAGGGGGTACAGCCAAACGAGTTGCGTTATTCACGCCATCGTTATAAAAAAACACACGATAAATTTCATGACCTTTTTCAATTGCAGCTTTAGCAAACTGATACGCTGTATCAGATGCTTGGTGCTGGTAAGGCCCTTCATTAATTAATAATGTAAATTTCATTAAAGATTTACCTTTGGTTAGTGTGGACTGCTAACGAGTAACAGCCCTAACTAATTTAAAAGTGAATATGTGTCGACGCGTTCAGGCTATTTCTAGCACCTCTCCAGTCATCAATGTGGAATTTAGTAAATGGAAGACCTGTCTTCTCAAAGAAACCAAACCAACCAATTCTTTCAATCCAGTCATTCATGCGTTCCCAACCTTTAGCATCTTCTTTGTAGACTTTCAAGATGCGTTTAACTAAGGCTGTCGCTTCAGGCCAACGTGGTGGGTTATTTGGAATACCTGCAGCAACCAGCTTCTGGAAGGTAGGCTTACCACGAGCATTTGAGTGGTTACCACCAACCCAGATAGCAAGTGTCGTATGAACTGCATCATTAATAAGCATTGGAGGACAAGGAGGATAACATGCACCACAACAGATACATTTTTTCTCATCAACTTCTAATGTTGGGTTACCATCAACCATTGCGGGACGAATAGCAGCAACAGGGCAACGAGCAACAATTGTTGGACGTTCACAAGCATTAGCAACTAAATCATGAGCAATCTTGGGTGGCTTAGTATGTTGGATATTAATTGCAATGTCACCTTGACCACCACAGTTAATTTGACAACAAGAAGTCGTAATATGAACACGATTAGGCATTTCTTCACGTTTGAATTCTGTTACTAACTCATCCATCATTGATTTAACAACACCAGACGCATCTGAACCTGGAATATCACAATGCAACCAACCCTGTGTATGGGAAGGTGCTGTAATAGTAGGTCCGGTACCACCAACAATCAAACCTGCTTTTTCAATTGCTTCAATCATTGGTGCTACTTTTGCTTCACTATCAACCATATACTCAAGGTTAGAACGAATAGTGAAACGGATAAAACCGTCGCCTAATTCGTTAGCAATGCGTGTAATTTCACGCAAAGTATAAACATCTAATATACGAGCAGTACCAACGCGAATAGTATAAATTTCATCACCGCTATGAGCAACATGCTTTAGTACACCTGGACGAGGTCTTTCATGGTATTTCCACAAACCGAAATTTCTACGCATTGTTGGATGCATATACTGGAAGCCATCTGGAGCCCCCGTTTCGATAGGCATTTTAGGTTTATCTGCAGCCATTTTTATTTCCTATTCTAATAAACTCATTCATACTCAGGAGAGTCGCCCCTCCTGACATTCTTAACTTATTAAATAACTTTGAATATTTGAATCTATGAACATTTAAAGTTATCCAGTGTTTACTTATCTGTTACAGTAACTTATGCAGTTGCTGCTTCAGCTTTTTTGTCGTACCACTTTTTAACTTCTTCGTCCCAGCCGTCCATACGAACATACGAACACTGACGTGGTTCACTGACCATATTAGGATCCAATTCAAGGCCAATACCTTCGAGGTAGTTAACCAGACCAATACGTTCAATCATCTCACCTGTACGTTCATGCTCTAAAGCATTTTCAGCAAAGAAATCAATCATTTCACCTGTTAGCTCAACAAGCTCTTCAATTTCTTCCATGGTGTCAACTTTTAAGAAAGGTGCTACTACCGTACCCATCATGTCACCAATTTTCAAAGTACGCTTACCACCAATAAGAATGCTTACACCTTTGTCATCGCCAGGTGCTAACGCTTTGGTCATAACATTAATACAATGCATACAGCGAACACATTCTTTATTGTTTACATCCAGTGTATCGTCATCATTTAATTTAATGGCATTAGATGGACAACGATCAGTAACATTATCAATTACATAATCACGACCTTTGGCTTCAACAAATGCTTTAACTTCGGCTTGATCAACTTTCATGTCATCACGCCAAATACCAATCACGGCCATATCAGCTCGTTCAATTGCATTAGTGCAGTCATTTGGACAACCTGAAACTTTTATCTTCCATTTGTAAGGAAGTGCAGGTCTGTGTAAATCATCTTGAAATTCATTCACTAAGTGACGCATCAAACCTTGTTCATTAGTACAAGAATGCTCACAACGAGCAGCACCTACACAGGCCATTGCCGTACGAACACAAGGCCCAGCACCACCCAAATCAAAGCCATAGGAATTCAATTTATCAAAGAATGGTTGCATCTCATCGGTAGTAGAACCGATAAACATAATATTACCTGTCTGACCATGGAAGGTCTGCAAACCAGAACCATGTTTTTCCCAGTCATCGGCTAACTGATTTAAAATATCAGCACTATAGAAGTTGCCTGCTGGTGGCTGAATACGTACGGTATGGAATTCTTTTGACTCAGGGAAATGCTCAGCTACTTCAGAAAAACGTGGAATAATACCGCCGCCGTAACCAAATACAGAAACCGTTCCACCTTTCCACCAACCCATACGAGTTTCATAGGAGTGTTCTAGCTGGCCTAATAGTCCGCCAACCATTGAATTAATCCGCTCATCTGGGTGCTCATCTCTTAAACGCTTAAATGATGAGATAAAGCTAGGCCATTCACCATTTTCCAGCTCATCTAGCATCGGAGTATCATAGATCGTTACTTTAGGCACAGTTTTCTCCCTTAGGTAAATTTGGTACTACTAAATATCGTTTAGTAATTTTAATATTGCTTTGAGTCATGCTTATTGAATATTTCCACGTCAACTCAAAACAGTCAAACTTTTTTAAGCCTTGCAAAGATACACGATTATTTCATTTATCACAAGACACACATAAAACAATGGTGTGAATTTTAGGACTTAATAATAAACTATTAAACCCTTCCTTTGGGAGGCATGCACACTAGGTTGATATCCCCTTGTGGATATATCTATTTCTTCGATAAAATTCAACTTTAGAAATAAAATGACTTATCAAGCACTTAAGAGTATCAAGTAGAATACCCTTTGCCTTACTAGGCCATTTCTTTATCTAAAAAAATTCTCATCCGCAACCACTAATTAAATTTAACGTTCAAGATTATATACTATTACTTACCCATTTAATGCTGATTAAGATCAATCTATCTAAATTTTAATTTATTCATAAATGGCTATTCATCACTTGAAAATCAGCCACTCAAAACCCATCTTTACATCATATATTTTAATGCCCAGAGTAATTGTTATGTTAATTTTAAGCGAAGTGTTAATTCAGAATCATCAATTAGAATCTTATTCTGACCTCATTGACTTGATTCAAAAAAAAGCAGTTGAAGGTGAAATGTTTTTTGATATCGATATCAAACCCCCATTCCCTGATACCCCTGATGAATGGGAAACCGATCTAGAAGCAAAATTTACCAGCCCTCTTGAATAACAAAAATTGGTACCAATGATTTTAAAGTACTTTATTGTGTTATTTAAAACCATTTGCAGCAATTTTTTTGGCTGTGGCACTTCTAAATAATAAACTATAAGCAAACAAGAGCCTTCTTACTATGTTTTGGAATGAAGAGGAAAATTTAGATAATTTTCAAGCACCACAAAATGTCATTGATTTATCATTTAAAATTTCTTGCCAACAAATTAAACTCGACCATGCATGGTCTTTAACTGATGCGATAAGTGATTTAGTTCCTTGGATTAAGGATGAGCCACAACTTGCAATCCATCATATTTATATTCCTCAAGCAGGAAATGGTTGGGAACGTGCTGATAATTTTCAAGATGAATTAATTCAATTATCCCGCCGAACCCGTCTTAAAATTCGAGTGCCAAATAAAAAAATAACACAATTACAAGCAATCACAGGGGAAACCATTACGGTTGATGGCAATAGGTTAACCTTTGGACAATCTGAAACTCACTTGCTCAGTACAATGACAACAATTATCGCTCGACATGTACACATCCCAGAAACCGATGATGATGAAGACCTTTTTTTAAGGATTGCTCAAAAACAAATTAATGCCTTAGGGATACAAGTCAGAAAAATGCTCTGTGGCAAATCACATCAACTAAAAACGACATCGGGTATTATTAAAACACGTAGTCTAATGATTGCTGATATTTCACCAGATGAATCCATTTTATTACAAGAAAAAGGTATCGGGGACTATTATCGTTATGGTTGTGGCATTTTTATCCCTCAAAAAGGAATTACTGCCGTTAATAGTTCAGATTAACTAATTAATTTGTATTCATAGGTAGGTACTTAAGCACTTCTGAGGCAGGATAACTCTGTATTTACTACGCAAGACGCCGTAAATCCATCCCTGGAGGCTTTATTGCCACATCCATGTGGCAAAAACTTCCTCCGTAAACACAGAGTTATCTTTAAGTACCTACTCATGAATTTGTATTAAAAATATCAATTGGTTAATTTTAATACCTTAGTAATCCAAATAAATTCTATCTCTTATTGGGGGTGTATTTTATTTGTAACTCATATATTATCGGTTATCTTAAAACATCATATAATATATAAAATTAATCTTATAAACTAATTGCACTATTTATTTGTTTATATCTTATTTATTACGGAGTAAATTCAATGCCTATTACTTTTGATGGTAAAGAAATAGAAACAACCGCTAATGGATATCTTACTGATATTAGCGATTGGAGTGAAGGTCTCGCAAAGCAGATGGCTGCTGAGGAAGACATTGAGCTAACAGACAAACACTGGGATCTCATTAATTTTTTACGCGATCAGTTTCTAAATAATGGTGGTAAGAACCCTAATACTCGTGCTCTAATTAAAGAAATGAGTGCGACTTGGGGTGAAAAAATAGGTTCAAAAGATCTTTATAATCTTTTCCCGAAAGATCCAAGTAAACAAGGCGGTCGCATTTCAGGTTTACCAGAAAGTAAACGAAAGGGTGGCTACTAACCCACTTACAATTTAGATAACCTGTTGTTTTTGTAGTAACTAACATGGTATCAGGGAAATCTAGAAAATAAATCTAATGATGGGTAAGGTGCTACACTACCCATTGTAGGTATAGTATATAAGAATATACTCAGATATATTATGTCAAAATTGTTAGCTTATAGCGCCGATTCAGTCGGTTTATTGGAGATATTAAATGAGCACTAAAGCAGAACTGATTCAAGAATTACTTGAAATGCAAAGAAATTTTATTAAATATGAACATGAAAATGGCATGCATCCCGATGATTATTATAATCCAGGTGCAGGACATGAACTAGAAAACTATAAAACTGACTTCATGGATAAAGCAGTTCAAGTTTTAGATATGGCTCACGAAGAAAAAGATTCTGCTTGGAAACGTTAAGCGTCTCTTGAATTTAGAAGTATGAATCATAGCGATGAAAGGTCACTTAATGTGGCCTTTTTTTATGCCTTAAGCATTTATAGTCAAACAACTTGAAAAAAACTATCCAGCCCCTATCTTCTATACTATGTCAATTCCACCAACACCATTATTTATATCTGCGGCTCATAAATCTTCAGGTAAAACCACCATTACCATTGGACTTTTATCTGCTTTTAAAAATAAAGGCTTTAATGTTCAACCCTTCAAAAAAGGTCCTGATTATATAGACCCATTATGGCATGGCAATGCAGCCGGCAATCCTTGCTACACATTAGACTTTAACACCATGACACAAAAGGAAATATTACAATTAGTCTCCCAAAAATTAACTTCGTGTGATATTTCTTTAGTAGAGGGTAATAAAGGTCTCTATGATGGTCTGGATCTCGATGGTAGTAATAGCAATGCTGCCATAGCAAAACTCATTAATGCACCCGTTATTCTGGTACTTGATACTAGGGGTATGACCAGAGGCATTGCCCCTCTAATTTTAGGTTATCAAGCCTTTGATCCTAAAATCAACATTACCGGCGTTATATTAAACCAGTTAGGTGGTTCTCGGCACGAAAGCAAATTACGCTCAGTTATTGAGCACTATACAGACATCTCTGTATTAGGTGCTGTGCATAAAGATAAGCATCTTGAAATTGTTGAACGTCATTTGGGGCTTATGCCTAGTAATGAAGATGGTGAAGCACAAAAGAAAATTACCGATATAGGTAAAATTATATCATCCCAAGTTGATCTGGATAAAATTATTAAGATCAGCCATGCAGATTCACCTTCTTATAAAATAAGCCCTATTATTAAGCATTCTAATAAAAAGAAAAATGAGCATCCATTACGACTTGCCTATATTAATGACAGTGCTTTTGGCTTTTATTATCCTGGAGATTTAGAAGCATTAGAAGCAGCTGGTGCTGAACTGATTGAAGTCAATTCTCTTATAGATAAGCAGTTACCCCATGATATAGATGGCTTATTTATAGGGGGTGGTTTTCCTGAAGAGCATTTAGAAAAATTAAACCAGAACCACTCTTTTCGCCAGTCAATCTACCAAGCCATTGAAAATGGCTTACCTACTTATGCTGAATGTGGTGGCTTGATGTATTTATGCAGAAATATCATCAGTAAAGGACAACAGCTTAATATGGTGGGGATTATCCCCGCAGATGCAAAAATGGAAGAAGTCCCCCAAGGTCGTGGTCTCATACGTTTTAGTGAAACCCACTTAATGCCTTGGCCCAATGTGTCCCAAAATACAAGTAATACCATAGAAGGAATTGTGGATAGCAGTATTTCAGCTCATGAATTTCATTATTCCCATTTAATCAATATTAGCAAACCACTCAACTATGCCTATGATATACACCGTGGTAGCGGCGTTGATGGTCAACATGATGGTATTGTATATAAAAACCTTTTAGCTTGTTATGCTCATTTACAAGATACAGAACAAAACCACTGGGCAAAACGATTTATTCAATTTATCCAGAAAATAAAAACGGAATCCTCTTAAATTTATATTTTTTAGCTTAACAGTGCCCACAGCCAAAAAAGAGTACAGAAAAACAAGTGCATATCAACAATTTAATAGATAGAAGTGAGATAAACTATGATAAAACTAACAGAAGATGCTGCCAAAAAAATAGCCAGTCAGATAAGTGCTAGCAATGAAAAGGATCCTTTACGCATTGCAGTCACACAACATAGCAAACATAAGGGTTTCCAATACCTAATGGGCTTTGACAAAAAAACTGATAATGATAACCTTTATGACGTGCGGGGAGTCCAAATTATTGTTAATAATGATTTAGCCGATATTATTAACGGCATGGAGGTTGACTTTGTAGAGGTTGAAGGAGAAGAAAGTCAATTTATTTTCAAAAACCCAAATGATCCTACTTATAAAGCACCCACTGAATAAGAGTTAATTCTATAGTCATCAATTTATCCCCTAGATAAATTGATGACACACAAAGCAAGTCTGCATTAAGCTTGCACAAATAAAGTCATTATTATGCCTCTTGAACAAATAAGAAGAATATCAGGTAACTCTAAGGATCCAAGCAAAGAACCTATTCGCTTGAAATACAGTCGATTATTTCTTCCTCTTATTACCTTAGGTATTATTCTTATCACTATTTCAGGACTTAATTTTCTAGCTCTAAATCACATGATCATCAGCCATAACTTACTATTATGGTTAAATTTCCTTTTCTTATTTCTCGGCCTATTTTTTATTTTACGCATTTCTTTTTTAATTCGTCACGATCTAGTCACCCCTTTTATTCATTTAAGAAATTGGGCATTGCAAATGAAGAAGAAGGATTATAGTGCCCGTTTACCTATGCCAAAAAGTGGTGAATTCTCAAAATTAGCCATTGATATCAATTCTTTAAGTGATAAATTGCAAAGTCTATCCGCTGAATTTCAACACGAGGTAGATAAACAGACACACAAAGTTGAAGAAAAAAATCATTCCTTAAACATTCTTTATGAGGTAGCAACCTCAATGAACCGCTCCAAAGATTTGGATGATTTATTGTCTCAATTTCTCAAAATGCTTATTAATGTTACCAATGCTAAAGCTGGCACAGTGCGCTTACGCACTGAAGATGATCAATTAAAAATGGTGGCCTCGATTGGTCTTAATGAAGACTTTATCCGAGAAGAACATTATGTTCCCATACAACGTTGCCTCTGCGGTACATCATTAACCCAAGGCTCTGTTGAGTGTGGCATATCCATTAAAAATTGTAGCAAACTATCAGGAACAGAACTTTTCTCCGGTAATGACGCCGAAATTATTGCTGTTCCCTTAGAACACCAAGGTGTACATTTAGGCATTTATAATTTATTTATTGATAAGCCCAATGTCTACATGAGTGAAGATTTATCTGAATTATTAACCAGTATTGGCAAACATTTGGGCATGGCAATAGAAAAAACTCGCTTAGATAAAGACTCACGGCATCACTCTATTATGAAAGAGCGAACATTACTTGCCCATGAATTGCATGATTCATTAGCCCAAACCTTAGCAAGCTTACGCTTTCAGGTCAGTATTTTAGAAGAAAATATCTTAGAAAATATTCCTGTTAAGCGTGATGAAGTCACTCGCCTTCATGAAAGTATTGATGAAGCATATCGAGAGGTTCGAGGTCTTATTACACACTTTAGAGCACCTATGAATAAGCGAGGCTTAATTCCATCATTAGAACAATTAATTGCTAACTTTCAATCCAATTGTGACATCCCTATTTTTTTTCAGAATGAGTGGGCAATGGAGCTTAAATCAGAACAAGAATTTCAAATTGTTCGCATTGTTCAAGAGTCTCTTGCTAATGTTAGAAAGCACAGTCAGGCACGTACTGTCCGGATCCTTGCTCGCAGCCCAAAAAATACTGTAGATGACTCCCAAAAGCAACAATGTGAGATTCTTATTGAAGACGATGGTGTTGGTATGAAAACGCCCAATCTAACAAATAGTTTAGGAGAGCACATTGGAATCAGTGTCATGGAAGAGCGGGCACGGCGCATTGGAGGAACCATTTCAATTGAAACCGAAGCTGGTGAGGGGACTCAAATTCTGTTAACATTTCCTTCCCAGACTGTAATTGAAAAGTCAGTTAAATTTTTCCCTGAATTAATCAACTTAAATCATGCGGAAAAATAATCTGATGAATAAATCTCTTTGTAAATACAACCATTATTAGAATTAGAGAGTCTCTAAGCCAAGACATTTAATCTGAAAATATAACTTAGCACTTTAACTTAACAACGTAGGCAATGCTTATGAAAGTTTTACTCATTGATGATCATACTCTTTTTCGCGCAGGTCTTCAGGGCTTACTAGAACGCATGGGAATAGAAGTTGTTGCCAGTGCCGGCAGTGGCCAAGAAGGTTTAAAAATCGTCAGTGAAAAGAAACCTGATGTTGTTCTTCTTGATATGCGTATGCCAGACATGGATGGTATTGAGGTTCTAAAAAACCTTCGCGAGCAAGGCGAAGAAATGCCTATTGCTATTTTAACCACTGTCGATGATGAACGTGACTTAATTGAAGCATTGCAATGCGGAGCCCAAGGCTTTTTACTGAAAGGCATGCAACCGGATGAACTTGTTACCGCCTTACAGGACATTCATAATGGCAAAACCGTTGTTGCCCCTGATCTCACGCCAATTTTAGCTAAAGTTGTTCAAGGCCATGTGCCTCCTGCCCCTGAGCCTAGTCCTTTTTCTGAGCTTACACCAAGGGAAACTGAAATTCTTTTTCTACTAGCAGAAGGCCAAAGTAACAAAGTTATTGCCCGTAACCTTGATATATCCGATGGCACAGTAAAATTGCATGTAAAAGCAATATTGAGAAAACTTAATATTCATTCTCGTGTAGAGGCCGCCGTTATGGCAGTGCAACACGGGTTATTAAAAAAATCAGATTCCTAATAAAAATAGATATTATGGCAATGATAGTTAATCAATTATTAAAAATAACAAAAAAAGAAATTGATAAATCATCCTCTTAGCGTATTGAAGCAGTAATACCTCATTAGCTAACTGATAATCATCAATCAATGTCTGCTCACTTGATATGGACATTATTCCGCCAGCCCATAATAACTTAATACACAAACACCCACTTATTATTGAAGACTCTTATGAATAAAAACTGTAGCAATTTAAAAATGATGGTTACAAGCAAGCCTGTCGATGATTTAACAACCGTCCCAGCACTGGGAATGGATACCAAATCAGTCACCGACTGTTTTAGATACTACTACAATCATACCTTAGGCAGGAGCAAAAATTGTAAAGCAACGTATTATCCATATAAAGCACTAAGCTTTACCTTAAGAGATCGTTTAATGGAGCGTTGGAAAAATACCCACTATGCCTATGAAGACAGCGATTGCAAAAGAACCTATTATTTATCTTTAGAATTTTTAATGGGTCGAGCTTTAAGCAATTGTATGCTTAATTTGGATCTGAACAAAACCATGCAAGAATCTTTTTATCAATTGGGTCTTGATATGGAAGAAATTGCCGAGACGGAGCAAGATGCCGGTCTTGGGAACGGTGGCCTTGGTCGACTTGCTGCCTGCTTTCTTGACAGCTGTGCAAGCTTACAACTACCCGTAAAGGGCTATGGCTTACGTTATGAATACGGTATGTTTAAACAGCGTATTGAAGCCGGTTATCAAGTTGAAGACACTGATCATTGGTTGTTAAATGGTAATCCTTGGGAATTGGAACGTCCAGAATACACCCAACGAGTTAAATTTGGTGGTCACACAGAATACCACTCAAATAAAGATGGCAAGCTCAATGTTTATTGGGATGGCACTCGAGATGTCCTAGCAATTCCCTATGATATCCCAATTCCTGGTTTTAAGAATGGTACTGTTAATACCTTACGCCTATGGAAAGCTGCCGCTACTGATGAGTTTGATCTAGATGAATTTAACTCTGGTAGTTATACCGAAGCCGTAGCAGAAAAAAACTCTGCTGAACACATCACGATGGTGCTCTATCCAAATGATGCCAGTGAAAATGGCAAAGAGCTACGCTTGCGCCAACAATATTTTCTTGCCTCAGCCAGCTTACAAGATGTCATCCGTGAATGGTTAAAAAACCATAATGATTTCAGTAATTTTGCTGAAAAAAATTGTTTTCAGCTTAATGACACCCATCCAACCATATCAATAGCAGAGTTTATGCGCTTATTAATTGATGAATACAATCATTCATGGGACGATGCTTGGGCAATTACCTGTAAAACAATGGCCTACACAAATCATACGCTACTGCCAGAAGCACTTGAAAAATGGTCTGTTAATTTATTCCACTCCTTACTACCCCGTCTATTAGAAATCATTTATGAAATCAATTCACGTTTCTTAAAAGAAGTCGCTATGCATTGGCCTGGGGATTCCAATCGCATTAAAGAGATGTCCATTATAGAAGAAGGCCCTGTCGCTCATGTTCGCATGGCTTATTTAGCGATTGTAGGAAGCTTTTCGGTTAATGGTGTCGCTGCCTTACATACAGAATTATTAGAAAAAGGCCTATTTAATAATTTCTATCAATTATGGCCTCATAAATTTAACAATAAAACCAATGGTGTTACCCCAAGACGTTGGCTAGCGGGTTGCAATCCTAAATTGCGCCAGCTTATTAGCAAAAATATTGGTGAAAAATGGATAAAAGATCTATCACAATTAAAAAAATTACAAAAAATTGCCTTTAAAAAAGAATTTCGTAATCAATGGAAAAAGATCAAACATGAAAATAAAGTTAAACTAGCTCAATTAGTTAAGTCACAATGCAATGTCGACTTTAATACCGATGCTCTCTTTGACGTTCAAGTAAAACGTATTCATGAGTATAAGCGCCAATTACTTAACCTGCTGCATGTTATCCATTTATACAACCGAATTAAATCGGGTGATACTAAAAACTGGACCAGCCGTTGCGTATTAATTGGTGGCAAAGCAGCACCTGGTTATGCTATGGCAAAACTTATTATTAAACTGACTAATAATATTGCTGATGTCATCAATAATGACCCCCAAGCAGACGGTCTCTTAAAACTGGCATTTTTTCCTAATTATAATGTCTCAGCGATGGAAATTATTTGTCCGGGCACAGATTTATCTGAACAAATTTCAACAGCTGGAAAAGAGGCTTCTGGTACTGGAAATATGAAATTTATGATGAATGGAGCACTTACCATAGGCACCTTAGATGGGGCTAATATTGAAATTAGAGAAGAAGTGGGTAAAGAAAATTTCTTTTTATTTGGTCTCACCGCACAAGAGATTGAAGATAAACAAAAACATTATGACCCAATAACCATAATTAATAATGATAGCGATATTAAAAATATTTTATCTATGCTTGAATCGGGGTATTTTAACCAATGCGAGCCTAATATTTTTGACCCCATAATTGAGTCACTCAAAAACCCTTATGATATGTGGATGACATTGGCTGATCTTCGCTCCTACATTGATGCCCAAGAACGAGTATCAATTGCTTACCAAGATAGTAAGCATTGGAGCAATATGAGTATTCGTAATACCATTTGCAGCAGTAAGTTTTCTACTGATCGTACCATGGAAGAATATAATCATGATATTTGGCAATTGGAAAAAGTCGCTTCTTACCCTGTAAAATAGTAATATTACAAACTCACTTCAATTCACTTTGAAATTTAAGATGAATTGAAGTGATGAGTTTTTGTTGCAAATTCTATTTACTTATATTTTTTCATATTATTTCGTCGACTACCAGACTGAACAATAACGCCTTCTAAAACATCAATACCACTGATTTCAACTGTTTCATAAATATCATTAAGTGGCTGCAAATAGTATTTATCCCCACGGATAATAAACTGCCGAAAAATATACTCGCCATCAATCTTAGCAATCACATAGGAACCGTCATTTACCACCGCTTCAGGATCGATAATAATAACGGTATCATGCTCAAATTCAGGTAACATGCTATCACCCAAGGCACGTAGAGCAAATACTTCTTTACCACTACAACTGCTCTCCATTGGGGGCATGATACTTTTAGGTCTTTCAGACATTACTTGCTCGCTTTAAGATAATTTAAGTTTAAGACTATATGGGCTAGTTATTTTTAGCCACAACAAGGTAGAGATTATTTTAAATTATTGCAATTAAAAATAAAACACGCTATTTTATAACAGAATTTATTTTAACACTAAAACAGAGGATATATCCTAATGAACGAAGATAGCTTAAAACTAAAAGAAGGCGCAGAGCTAAATATAGAAGATGTTGCCAAGATTGCCTGTGCATTAAAGTCACTATCCGCCTATACAACTCTTGCCTGTGCCGAAGAAGAAAGCCCTGAAGATCTAGAAGCTATCGTCGATGAAGGGCTTGACTCAATAAATAATTTATTTGATATGTAAACATTAAGTAAACTATTTACTAATTATCTGCTTTATAAAAAAAGCCCGAATATTATTTAATATTCGGGCTTTTCTGTAACACTATAAGTGCATCTTGTCATTTCAAGGCATTTCACCCAGTTAGGTAAAACACCTTGTTTAATGAGTCGGATTTACTTCATTAATTGTGTCTTATCAACCACATCAACGTGCTCAACCTTGAAACAGTTCCAAGTTTGAGTCGC
>WFNB01000082.1 GCA_015488755.1 Gammaproteobacteria bacterium
TAGGTAGGTACTTAAGCATGTCTGAGGCAGGATAACTCTGTATTTACTACGCAAGACGCCGTAAATCCATCCCTGGAGGCTTTATTGCCACATCCATGTGGCAAAAACTTCCTCCGTAAACACAGAGTTATCCTTAAGTACCTACGTATGATTATCACTTAAACAGACGGCTTGATCGCATCAAAATAGCGTCCTCGATACAATAAACGCGGTTGCTTAGGATCATCTTTAAAGGTACTTCGAGTATGCAACACATTATTGCAAATTAAGCCCTGTCCCGCTGCCAAACGCCCCTGAAACTGATACTCCGACGGCCTATCAAGCAAGGCACGCAAAACCTGTTGTGCTTCTTGAGTTAAAGCATCATTATGCCAGATAACATTGCGTTGTCGGGCACTATAGCGCATGTGCAAACGCCCATCCTGAGTAATCATAAACACCGGACCACTGCGATCCGGACGAATCAGTTGCCCACCTAATACATTTTTAGGAATGGTCATCGCATTGGCTGACATCAAGGCTTTTATATAGTCTGGATTTTTATCCCGTAACATCATATAAATAATGTCAGGATCCCAAAGTTTATTATCACCACCTTCCTGTGCGGGTCGGACACAGTGCAAAATCATACTATAGATTTGTTCCGACAGACGATTATAATAGCCATCTGTATGCCAATTTATTCCCTTATTACTATAAGGAATATAAATCGCATGTAAGCCCGCATCAACCACTTGAATCGAAGTAAAACCATCCGCATCCGCACATTCATTTTTATCTAAGGCCGAAATACCCAATTGACGACCAATGTGCTCAGGAATACTTTTGTCTGCTTGCTGGCCAAGCTCACCTTCAATGGCATAAATGACCATATTAGTTTTTAATAACAAATCCTTAAGTTGCTGTAACTCAATAGTAGTCAGTTGTTTTGGGTTAGAAATAGGCACTATTAGTTGATTGATAGTGGTAGGATAATGAGCCAGCTTAGTTACTTTCCATTGCTGATAGGCTGACTCATTTTTATAATAAAAAGGGCTGGCTTTAAAAGCTTGAGAATGATGCGCTAAGAAGGGGGCTGATTCAGTCATGAGGAAATTGTTCTTTTAGGTCGAAAATAATCCTTATTGTCATAAAACTCTGGTGACTCATTCTCTTTAGACCACCCTGGCACACCCAGCATTGGCAAAGGTGACAGGTTTTGAGAATCAAGCAAGGTATTATAACGCTTAATATCAGCAAATAAGAGCTGATCTAATTGTTGGTATTGCGCTAATTTATCCTGCTGATAAAAATCATTGTCCACTTCAAGACAATAGGCCTTACCTGTAAAACCAAGAAAGGGTTTAAAGGCTTTTTCATACATACCATGACCAAAAACAAAGGCATCAATTTTTGCTTCTGGGCAACACCCTTTGTTAGAGGCATGAACAGAACACCAACATGAGCGAGAGTCAACAAAGACTTTTTGCCACTGATGCGATCTCAGTGCCTGCAATAATAGCGGGTCGCTACTAGCAACAATAATACCTGACTCATCAATATGGGTGATTGCATCACGAGCGGGGGTACGTTTTTTACTAGCTTGTTGCTCCAACTCCTTCATGTGCAGTTCATTGAGTAATACTTTGGTTTTAGGAAATAGCAACCAAATAAAGGCATTAAAGAGATCATGCCAGTTTTGTTCTCTGGTGCTAATGATGCCTTTTTTATAAACACGCTCTTCATAGCCCATTTCAGGAAAAGGCAAGCTATGATCCTGTGGCTTCATATCAAGCACTAAACCACTGGATAAAACCACCGGCTTATCCAGAAGCTTTAACAAACCCTGACACCCAGGCCAATCAGACCAGTATTTATTTTTTAATAGGTGCGTTAAGTCTGAAAAAATAGGGGATACTGTCAGAAAATCAGGATCCCATTGATTGATAATATTTTTTGCCATTAGTAATGGTTATTGATAGACGCACAAATAAGCCACATCTGTGGTCATTTTAACATCAAATGAGACATTGGCGGCCACTTCAAAACTCTCACCAGAATGATAGCTGAGCCATTTATCTGTATTGGGTAATTTAACCTCCATCTGACCGCTGGTAACCGTCATAATTTCAATACTTGATGTACCAAAGGTATATTTTCCAGCGGCCATCACACCCGCAGTCGCCTTGCCATCAACACTATCAAAGGCAATGGATTTTACTTTACCATCAAAATATTCATTTACTTCAAACATATTATTTTCCTAACAATTATCGTCTTAATACAATTTACTCAAATAGAATGGCTTGTAGTTAATATTCATGAGTAATGGTGCTGAATTTTACTCTATCATGCCATCACTGCAAAGCCAGAATGAAATTTAAGCCTGATTAACGTACTATAGAAAACCTTCAACTTGCAAAAATACAAAAAACAGGCCTATTAAGCAATGAAAAACTTATATGAGGAAGCAAAAAACTGTTTCTTAACACCCGATCCTAATGAAAAGCTTGCAATGAGTCTGGATATTGTTGCCGATTGGGACAATGGTTTATTGGAATGGCAAGAAGGTGAGCCACACTTATGTGAACCACCCATACAATTTGACCAACCTGGCCGTTTGGATAAGCCCATTCTTGTTGCTGCAAATAAGGTTAAAAATAGAGGTTTTAAGTCCGTACAACAGCGGGCAGCCTTAATCCATGCTTTGGCACATATTGAGCTAACTGCAGTTAATTTGTCATGGGATAGTATTTACCGTTTTCGCCACTTACCTAAAGAATACTATGATGACTGGGTACAAACAGCCAAAGAAGAAACTCAGCATTTTTATTTACTCTGTGAGAGCTTAAAGGATTTAGGCTACGCCTATGGTGATTTTCCAGCACATAATGAATTATGGCAAATGGCCGTTACCACGACTGATGATTTAATGGCTCGCATGGCGATTGTCCACCGAGTGTTAGAAGCCCGTGCGCTGGATGTGGTACCCTTTTCAGTGGAAAAGTTTCGCAGTATTGGTGATCGTCAAACCGCTGATGCTCTGGTGATTATCGCCAATGAAGAAGTAGGGCATGTGAATTCGGGCACTCGTTGGTTTCGCTATCGTTGTCAACAAGAACACATCGATCCTGATAAGATGTTTTTTACCTTATTGCAGAAATACTTAAAATCAACGCCTCGGGGTCCTTTTAACCGTGAAGCTCGACTAAAAGCAGGTTTTAGCTTGGCTGAAATGCAAGAGTTAGAGCGTTTAGATGCTCTTTATAAACAAAAAAAAGCGCTTATAAAAAAGACTAAAACTGAGCATACTCACTAAAAAAACACGATTGAGTGAGGTTTTCTACTTGGCTAACCAAAAAATATGAGTTAAGCATTATGGCGTATCATCAGGCAAAGTAGCATGATCGTGCTTAAACTGAATAATTTTACGTCGATCTTTTTTACTTGGACGCCGTACCGTATGCTGAGGCATACCAGCAAAAAACGCCTTTCGTTCTTGAGAAGATTTTTCTCTTTGCGCTTTACTTTGCTCTGTTTCTTCATAAAGTGTTTGCGCAATGCTCGCAGAACCACGCTTAGCAGATAATAACTTTATAATGACTGTTTGTTCTATTGAGCCTTTTTTAATTCGGACACTATGTCCTTGCTCAGCATAATGACTGGGCTTCACCCGCTGACCATTAAGATGCACCTTACCTCCTTTAATGGCTTCTGTTGCTAAGGAGCGTGTTTTGTAAAAACGTGCCGCCCAAAGCCACTTATCCAATCGGATTTTCTCTGATTTTGAATCATCAGTCGTATTCTTTTTTTTGTTTCTATGCATAAAAATAAATAGCTTATGGTAATTAAAATTGAAAGTTTTAGATAAAAAGTAGCAAGTTTGAAAAAAATCGTCTATATATATCAAGTATAACGACAAATGAGACTAATAAAAACCGTGTCAAAGCACGAGTGGTAAAAGACAGAAGGTATGTTTTTATGGCCAGACCAGTACGTATTGAATTTTCAGGCGCTTACTATTTAATTTCATCCAAGGCACCTGCCGGTGAATCCATTTTTAGAGGTATAAAAGATCGACAGGAATTTCTACAAATCCTAGCAGAAGTCGTGGCACGCATGCAATGGGATGTCTATGCCTATAACTTAATGCCAGATTCATTTCAGCTTTTTATCAAAACCCCAAAACCGAACCTGTCCAAGGGAATGAGACAAGTTAATGGTATTTACACACAACGCTACAACGCCAAGTATCAGTCCCAAGGTAATATCTTTCATGGTCGCTTTCGAGCCGTTTTAGTTGAAGAGAGTTTATTCCCTGAGGTCGTAAAACATGTCCTACATACACCGATTCGGCAACGCAAAACACGCTCCCTTGCTAAATGGAAGTGGAGTAGTTTTCAAGCCACTACAGGTCTTGCAGAAACACCCGAGTGGCTCAATTCTAAACACGTATTAAGTTACTTTGGTAAACAGAAAAAACGCTCTCAAACAGCTTTAACTAAAGCCGTAGGCGCTATGGATAAGGATTTTGATCTTAGCAAAAATATTAAAGGACAAATATTGCTTGGCAGTGATAGCTTTGTCTCTAAATGGAAAAAGCAACTGGCTTCAGGCAAGATTATGGAGAAGGCTAGACAACGAAAAGCTAAGAAACTCAAGCCATTATCTGATTTTTCAAAGCGTTTTAAAAACACTAAAACCGCTATGGTCAAGGCATATAAAACCGGTGATTATACGCTGGATCAAATTGGTCAGCACTTTGGTGTGCACTATAGCACGGTGAGTAGAACGGTCAAAGACGCTGGTTTTTAGTCACATCACTCGTCAGTGTATTCGCTTAAAGGTATACACTCTTAGCTTCTGATCGCGGACAATAAACTGATTTTTTTCTCTATAAAATTGAAATTTCATGGTTATTTTTTTTACTGGCACATAAGCAATCATGGTATTACCTCGAATCATCAATTGCCCAGCAATATTACGAGCCATACCATCTGACCATAAAAAGTGATTGTCATTATAAATGGCAATCACATCACCCGATAGGCTTTGCCAAATCCCATTTAACGTATTACTATTATAATTAGTCGTTACTTTTTTATCCGAGATAAAGCTTTTTTCTTCTGGATCCCAAAAATTCCCCTCTTGCGTAGCAAAATTATCGGTACTCACACCAGTCTTAAAGCGATTTTTGCGTGGGTCAACTAGCCTGTTGCCTAATGGCATAGCATTTGTACCTACTGGCGACATAGGTAAGTTGCTAAAACGATTATAATTAGGGAAGGCCGTCCCCATAGCAGGAAATAATGCTGAAGAAAATGCTGGAGAATAAGGTAAATTATTGAAGTTTGAGAATGAATTTTCTCCTCCCATCACCTGATTCATAGCATGCATCATAGACACCATCATTTCAATAAAAGGCATGGAACGCCAGTTATTATTATAGTTATTAGCTGCCACAGCTGTACTAATAGACACACCCATAAGACTGCTCATTAGGCATAAACATAGCAGTAAGTGAGTCATTCGATGTTTCAAGAGGTTTCCTATTTATCGTCCAGTTGTTTTTCTAGCTATTTAGGTCACAATCCCATGCAACACACATAGAGACGTTTTTGAGTAAATGATGGGGGTGATTAGCTGATGATTATAGTCGGTTTTATTCTAATAGTTAATTAGAATTTGTTAAAATGTCTATATGTACCCATTTGCAGAGCCAAAATAGTAATAAATATCTCAGGCCATGCGCCTAATAAAGAATGTCGCACCGATAATGGCACTTATGGTAACAAAACTAGCACTTAATAGGGGACTTAATTCATAAACCAAGCCAAATTGTGCACTAATTTTATTGGCAATGGTAAAGCTCACGCCAATTAAAACGCCTACCATTAAACGACTGCCGGCATTACTGGTTCTGGCAGAGCTAAAAACAAAGGGCACGGCCAGTAATAACATAGCAGCAATCGAAAAGGGTTGCATAATTTTATCCCAAAAAATCAGCCAGTATTTGCGACTATCAAGATTATTCGCATCAAGGTAAGTCGAATAACGATACAGCCCTTCTACCGACAAATATTCCAACTTAGAAATAATAACATCCACCAGTTCTAAATCCAGAAGTGTTGGCCAGCGCGCCTTGTCTATAGTGTTTAGGATCACCTTATCTTCTCTGATAAAGGTTTGTTTTATATTATTTAAGATCCAGTCATCACCATCATAATAAGCAGAATCTGCCTGTGTACTCACTTTAAGGGACTTATTATCTGAAAAGGTAAAAATAGTAATATTTCTCAGTGTTTTATCCGCCATTACTGCTTGGATTTTAGTATAATTATTTTTGTCTCGTACCCAGATAGCATCATCTGACACACTATTAGAGGTATTGTTGGATGAGCCATGAATCTTGGCTGACCAATGCCTTTCTGCAACGTCTTCGCTCACTGGTAAGACATATTCACCCAGAAGAAACATAAACACCGCCAGTAAAAAAGCCGCTTTCATTACCGCAAAGATAATTCGGCCAATTGAGACACCAGCAGAACGAATAGCGACCAATTCATTATTACTATTGAGCGTTCCTAAACCCATCATTGCCCCTAAGAGCACTGAAAATGGAAATAGTTGATACAAGCGACTGGGTAAAGTCAGTACCATATAGGTAAATGCATCCAGCATATCAAAATTGCCCTTGCCGATATATTTGAAGTTATCAGCCAGTACAATAAAACCGTATAGTGGCAAAATGATCAATAAAATCAAAAGTGTGGAAGAGATAACCATTTTTATTATATAGCGATCAAGAATATTCATTTTATATCAAAATTATACTAGGGAAGTGCATAGGCGCATATCAATGAACAAAGACGTATTCGATTGCCAAGAGTTAAGCTAAACTTTAGCTTAAGTCCATTCATTATTAAATGAAGCACGGTGATTATGATGGCTGGTATGACCATTTGGCTGATATGAAAAGTGGATGACTAGCCATAAAGTGCTAACAAAAACAATTTGCACTGAAAACCAGATAAATGAAAACAAAGAAACGCATAAAGCAGATAAGTTCATAACAAATTGACGTATAGCCATCTCGATTGTTTTTAGTCTTTTCTTTATTGTTACGTTAATTGACACAAAAACTCTCTCTTATTAGTCATAGCTGTCTGAAACAGGCAGCGCTTTCTTCTCAGAAACAAGAGTATAATATTAATCCATTAAGATTCATACTATGGATAGTTAAATCGGCACTCATACCGTAAATTCTAGTGAAGGAAACGTGGTTTAGTTAAGGTAAAGGGAGCAATATCCGCATCAAACATTTGACCATCACTAGCTTTCATCTGGTAACTGCCTTGCATACTACCGACAGGGGTATGCATAATAGTACCACTTGTATAAGTAAAATGTTCACCTGGCTTCAAGTAAGGATGCTCACCAACCACACCTGAACCTTTTACCTCTTGTGTTTGTCCTTCTGCATCGGTAATAATCCAGTGCCTAGAAATAAGCTGAGCTGCTTCAGTGCCCTTATTTAAAATATTAACCGTATAAGAAAAGACATAACGATCATCATTAGGTATGGATTGCGTCTCAATATATTGAACTTGGACATCAATAGAAATATGGTACTTATCAATATTCACAGCAGTGTTTTCCTAAAATAAGAGTCTTTATCATCCATGCTGGAAGGTATTGGCTCGGCCAAGATCATCATCCTGTTCATCAACATGCTTTTTGGCTTTATTGACTGCTTCTTTTACCGCATTATCCATTTTCTCGCGTTCGCCTGTAGTAAGGAAAAAAGCCATATCCACATCATGGCGCACATAACGTGAAGGTAGCATATTTAAGGCCACACAGGCAATATCCTGTAGATAGTCTTCATCCATTTTTCTAATATCTTTAACAAATAGCTGTATCAACTCTCGAACCACTAGAGTCTCATAATAATTGTGGATTGAATCAAAGCGCATAGTCACCTCTTATTAGAAAATAGTAGCAACAAACCATCAGCCAAAATAGCATTAAGCTCTGTCTAACAGATTAGCCTCATTGTGTGTAATTGCAAGTTTATTGGCGTATTTTCCACGTTGGTTTATTCTCAACATCGATGAGTTCATAGTTTAGTAGCCATTGTTGGGCATCTTCTGCATCATCATCAAACCAAGCTTGTGCTGAACCTAATCGAAAACTATAGCCCCATTCATCCATATCATTCATCATAGCTTTTTGTTGCATAAAAGGTAGATAATCTGACAATAAAATTTGCAGATAACAGACACCATTTTCTTCATCGTAACCACCAGCCGCATCAGTATCAAGCACTGCTCGCCGTTGAGCATCCATACAAATATAGTGGCACGACTCATGTAAAGCAGAATGAATGGGTGTATCGTGACGAACATATAATTGATTTTTAATAATACCGGCTTCTGGTTCACCAAACCATGTACCAGGAATTGCTTGCCCATCAGCCACCCAATTAACCACTAATCCATATCGAGACAATAATTTTTCAAGAAATATTCTATGCTCTGGTGTACAAAATAACATGTTTATTTTCCAAAATAATAGGCGCTTGATACAATTTATTTAATTACAATTTGAAACTTAAATTAGTTTATGTTAACTTTACTGTAAGTTAATGTTTGATAAGAACTTTATTCGTTGTTTTAACGCATATTATAGACCACAAAGTGTTGTTTAAATGCACCAAACCATTAACAGCCAATAACTTACATGGCATATTGTAATCTGCCACAACCCAATGAGTCATTATTTAGCATGAAGAAAAAACCTGATATTTTGCTACTATTATCTTTGCTGGCTTTTTTTGGCGTGCTTATCAGTCATTTTATGGTCATCCAACCCAGTAGCGAAAACGCAACACTTTCTTTCTTGGCCAGTCAAAAACCATCAGCGTCTCAAGACACTCACACGAATTACCCATTTAGTTACACAACTCAACAAACAGGCACATCAGCAACTAAGCCTCAAGAAATTGTACATATTGATTCGTCAAAGAGACAAACTCATTAATTGTCAGTGTTTCAGCCCGTCGTCCCGGATCAATTCCACATTGCTCAATGTATTGAGCACTGAGTATCGTCTTCAAATTATTCCTTAATGTTTTTCGACGCTGAGCAAAAGCAGCTTTAGCAATAAAAGACAAATTTTCTGGGCTCGCATTGCATAGTTTGTGCTCATCTTGACCATGCGTCTTAGGAGTTAAACGAACAATAGCAGACTCCACCTTAGGGGCGGGGTTAAATGCTCCAGGAGGTACAATAAAGAGTTGCTCTGCATGGCAAAGATACTGAACCAGTATACTTAAGCGTCCATAAGCCTTGGTATTAGGCTGAGCAGTTAAGCGTTCAACCACTTCTTTTTGCAACATAAAGTGCATATCTTGCACGACAGCAATATTATCCAGCAAATGAAAAATAAGCGGTGTAGAAATATTATAGGGTAAATTGCCAACCAATCTGAGCTTATCCATTTTCAGGTCACTGAACTCATCACGACACAAGCTAGCAAAAGAAAATTTTAGGGCATCCGTATTGTAAATAGTAAACTGCTCATACGTACCAAAGCGCTCTTGCAGAATAGGGATCAAATCTCTATCCAATTCAATCACATCTAATTTGCCCGCATCAGTCACCAAATGCTCCGTTAGAGCACCTTTCCCTGGGCCAATTTCAACAAGATGCTCATTATGGCTGGCCGAAATTGAGACAATAATACGCTCTATGACATTAGGATCATGAAGAAAATTCTGCCCAAAACGCTTACGTGCTTTGTGATTCATAGGCTTGCTCGTACCGATCTAACATTATGTAATGCTAGTTTTTTGATTGTCATTCTGGTTTCCCATTTTTACGATTTATTTAGGATCATCTCTTACACATAGCATTCAAATTAATGGTACATCTTTTTGCAGACTCTGGATTTTTTGGTTACGGGCAATCATACTATAGGTACTTTACTCTGTACATGTATTTAATGAGGCTCTTTATGGATACTATAAGCTACACAGTTGCTCGTGCAAACTTATCTAAAACCATGCAACAAGTTTGTAATGACCATGCTCCTATAATTATTACCAGAAAACGTGAATCACCTGTTGTTATGCTTTCTTTGGCTGATTATCAAGCTATGGAAGAAACATCATATTTACTTCGTTCACCAGCTAATGCTCGTAATTTATTTGAATCAATTAAAGAGCTTGAAATAGGAAAAGGCGTAGAGCGAGAGCTTATTGAATGAAGTTAACTTTTGCACCTAAGGCATGGGAAAGCTATCTTTACTGGCAAAAAATGGATAAAACCATTCTAAAAAGAATTAACACACTCATTAAAGATATTCAGCATACGCCTTTTGAAGGACTTGGAAAGCCAGAGCCATTAAAATATGCTCTGTCTGGCTTTTGCTCAAGACGTATTAATAGTGAGCATCGAATTGTATATAAAGTAGCCGATAGTGATATTTTAATTGCTCAACTACGTTACCACTATTAAATAGTAGTCGCTCAAACTTCATCTGACAGTTAGCTTTTTTAAGTATCTCCAGTCCTTCCACTAGAACCCCGACACACCCAAGCACATTTAACATCCTGATGGAAAACTGTATTATGAAAGACAAAGCTAAATTAAAATAAACCTAAATAAAACATATGGAGCAGTCATTTGCTCTTTTAAAAAAGATTACGAATGAATTATATCGTTATTAAATTAACTTTAATAACGATGAATATTGATAGCTAACTGATGGTTTGATGCACAGTTAAGGTTTTTTCATTGCGTATTTCTCCTGAAATAACACATGGTAGTGCCTGTTAAAGTCTATTACAAAAACGCATATTATACTTTATAAGAAAAAAGTATAATATAGAAACCTGTATGATACTTTTAGAACAAGTTGAGGTATTGCTCAAAAACAAATTCCCGATTGCGTTTGAAGCCTGTTCGTTCAATGACTATTCCCATTTTCAAAAACTCTGAGACTAAAGCTGTGGCAGCTCGGGGGCTAATCGGTGTTTCATCCATTGCCAATACTTTGCTTTGTAATTTATCCTGTGAAGTTTTGCCTGTGTTAAACTGTCCTTGCTCCAACCGTTTGCTCCAGATACAGTAACCACTGCGGTCAAAATAGAGTATTTTTGTTTGTGTTTTTTTACGGTTGATAAA
>WFNB01000083.1 GCA_015488755.1 Gammaproteobacteria bacterium
GTTTTGTTTTATATATGTGTTTTATACTACGTATATAGCCATAAAAAGTTTATTTTAATAATTTTAAATTATATATTTTTGTTTCTAAAAAACATAAATTACATAACACTGTTGTTTTCATCTAAATTTAAATTAAAGAAATTTTAAGTTTGGTTCGATATTTACCATTTTTTGTTTAATATTTACCTTTGTTTTACTCTCTCTTTGGTTTACGATTTCTGGCAACAATATCACTTCAAAAATAGATTAAGGATTAATATGAAAGAGACATTATTATTTAGCGCACTTTTTACATTTATGTTTGCATCAAATACACTATTTGCAACTAAACTTGACAATGGAGAATCAATGAATTTATCTAACAAAGAGAAAGTCGTATCACTTTTAAAAAGTATTGAGACGGGTGATACAAAACCTGTTTCATATATAAATCCAGACAAATACATTCAGCACAACTTATCTGTTGCTGATGGGCTATCAGGTTTTGGTGAGGTACTAAAGAAATTACCCAAAGATAGTGCTAAAGTTAATGTTATTCGAGCATTTTCTGATGGCGACTATGTTTTTACTCATACAAAATATAATTTTTTTGGTCCGAAAATTGGATTTGATATATTTAAGTTTGAAAATGGCCTTATCGTTGAACATTGGGATAACCTTCAAGAAATCACTTCTTCTAGTGCATCAGGACGTACACAGATAGATGGTAAAAGTACTGTTAGTGATTTAGATAAAACAAATGAAAATAAAGCGCTTGTAAATCACTTCGTCGTTGATGTATTAATGGGATCTAATCCTCATAAGATCACTGAATATATATCTACTGAAGAATATTTACAGCATAACCCAGCTGTTGCAGATGGATTAGACTCACTTGGTAAAGCTTTGCAAGAAATGGCAAAGGCAGGAACACCAATGACCTATAAAGAAAACCATTTTATTTTAGGACAAGGGGATTTTGTTTTAACTGTATCCGAAGGTGAATTTTTAAAAAAACATGTCTCATTTTATGATTTATTTAGAATTAAGAATGGTAAAATTGTTGAGCATTGGGATACCATTGAAGAAATACCACCAAAATCAGAATGGAAAAATCAAAACGGAAAATTTTAAGTTTTCTTATTACTTATAGTTTATATAACAAGTTATAGTGGACCACAAAAGCTTCGCTTAAATGCTTAGCTTTTGTATTTTTATCATATCAGTTTTAAGTTTACCCAACCTTTCTTTCTTTTCATGTATTCACAAATGCAATTTAACTTTGTATATGTCGTTTTTTATGGCTCTGTAATTTTGATAGCCACTGAAGGTGTCTTACTGAGCACATTAAACTAAAACTTTTTCCTCAACTTCATTTGGCCACCATCTTTTGTTAGATGTATACGGCTTAAAAAAGTTTGGCCTAATAAAACAGTTTTAGGAAAAGAACCTTCAAGAACAATCGCTCTGACATTATAAACTACTATAGACCCTACTTTTACCTTATTGAGGTAGACTGAGTATCCTTTGCTTACCCCTGAAGCAGTCGTGGCACGAACTGCTTGCCCTTTTTTATAAGGAATATTTAATTTTTTTGCGTGAAGCGAACTCATAGCAATCGTCGAGGCTCCCGTATCCACTAAAAACTTAACACTCTTATTATTAATACTGCCACTGGTATGAAACATTCCAAAGTCATCACCCCAAAGTACGAGTTCTTTATTAGGATCTAATTTTTTAAAGCGAGTGCTAATGTCTGTGCCCAGCTTAAATGCTCGCGGCTCCCCATCTATTTCAAGTACTACACTATCACTATCAGAGCGGATAAGTTTAACTCCTTTAAAGGTCTGCCCTTTTTTAAGCAATTTTTTCTTATCATCAATAAATAGCATCGCTTTATCCGTAAATAAAGCCATTACCTTTATATGTTCTGAAGCCAGTGTTGTTTTTGACAGCAAGGATAATAGCGTTATCATAGAAACAAGCAATAATAGTTTGCTTAAAGCTGTCATTAATATTTCCCTATGTAAATTCTACCGTTAAATACAGACATAGCCATGCAAAAAGGCCTGCCAGAACATCATCGATCATAATACCAAAACCACCATGTACATGCTTATCTAGGAAGCGGATCGGCCAAGGCTTCACAATATCAAAAAAGCGAAATAAAATAAAACCCCAAAGAACCCATTGCCACTCCAGAGGAATTAAAAACATAGTGATCCAAAAACCAACAAATTCATCCCAAACAATGCCCGAGAAATCATGTACCTGTAAATCATCTGAGGTCACCTGACAGATATGAATACCAATAACAAAAGCGACTAAGGTGATTAGACCATAAATAAGCCAAGGCAATTGCACCATTAACAAATAAACGGGAATAGCGGCTAAGGTACCAAAAGTTCCTGGAGCAAATTTTGCTAGACCAGAACCAAAACCAAAGGCTAAAAAATGCCATGGGTTTTGCCATACCTTATGACGGGAACGAATGAGATCCTTATCCAAAATGATCATAACCTTTTTGTTGGGTTTGGTAATTCATACCATCGGATGTTATTAAATGCACCGTTTCCTCTTTAGTCACTCGTCCAATAGCAACACAATTGGGAAATTTTTCTCTTACTCTAGTCCAATGTCGGGGAGCGATAGTAAAACACAGTTCGTAGTCATCACCACCACTCAAGGCTTTATTCCAAGCCTGTTCATCTGACAAGCAAGACAAAGCATCAGCCAGTGGTAGTTTAGCTAAGTATAGCTGTGCGCCAACCTGACTGGCTTTGAGTATATGACCAAGATCCGATAATAAACCATCGGATAAGTCTAAGGCTGAGTGGGCAATATGTTTGAGATACAGGCCTTCTTGAATTCGAGCTTGTGGATAGTTTAAGGCATGAATCGCCTGCTGTTTATCATTCTCAGACAAGCTGTTATAAGCATTATTATGTGTTTCTAAAAGCAGATCCAAGCCAACACTTGCACCACCAAGTTTACCTGTAACAGCAATAATATCATCAGGCTGGGCACCAGAGCGTGTTAGCCCTGTATTTTTTTCCAGATAGCCACACACTTGAATAGTTATTGATAAAATAGAGCCGGCAGTCGTGTCACCACCAATTAATTGAATATTGTGTTCCTTAGCCAGAGAAAAAAGCGCTTTTGAAAAGTCTTTTAGCCAATTGCTACGATGCTGCTCAGACCACTGATGATGATCGGGCAGGCTTAATGCCAAAGTAAACCAAGCAGGCTCCGCCCCCATCGCGGCTAAATCGCTTAGGTTAACAGCTAAGGCTTTATAAGCAATGGCATCTGCAGCGGTATTATCAGGAAAATGGACACCACTAATCAAAGTATCAATGGAAAAAGCCAAGTTTGCCTGTTTTCTAGGAGCAACAATAGCACAATCGTCACCAATACCTAAGAGTAAATCAGAACGCCTTGTTTGTTGATGTTCTGAAAAATATCTTTGAATCAGTTGAAATTCTTTTCCCAAGAGCGGTTGAGAAGCTGATTTATTTTTTGACATAGATATTATCTGTAGCATGGATAGAGAACTTGGCTAGCTATGAAATTATCTTTTTCTAGGCTTCTTTTTACGAGGTGCATCGACTTCTGGTTGGCGTAGTTTAACAGCTACTTTATCCATAATACCATTAATAAATTTATGTCCATCTTCTGCACCAAACACCTTAGCGCATTCTACTGACTCATTAATAACCACCCGATAGGGAACATCCTTACGCTGTTCCATTTCAAAGACACTCATCAGTAAAATGGCCTGTTCAACAGGATCAACGCTGGCAAATGAGCGACTCAGATAAGCTTCCATATGATCAATTAAAGCCATTTTATGGGCACTGACAAAATATAAAATCTCCTGAAAATAGGAGATATCCGCATCTTCCATATCATGTTCACTAATAAAATGAACTTCAATATCGGACACATTTTGTTCAGTCAATAACCAAGAGTAAATAGCCTGAACGGCAAACTGTCGTGATTTGGATCGATTTTTCACTGCTTTAATTTCCCGAACAAATGCTTAGGCAAAGTTAGTTAAGACATTAACCATTTCAATAGCGGATAGTGCGGCTTCAGTGCCTTTATTACCCGCCTTAGTACCAGAACGCTCAATCGCTTGCTCAATAGTATCAACGGTTAACACACCAAAAGCAACGGGTAGATCATATTCCATACACACTTGTGCTAAGCCCTTTGAATTTTCATTGGCAACAAATTCAAAATGGGGTGTGCCACCTCGGATCACAGCCCCTAAGGCAATAATCGCATCGTATTTTGTGCTGGCAGCCATACGTTTAGCAGCCAGAGGAATTTCTACCGCACCGGGAACACGAAGAATTTCAATATCTTCTTCTTTACAACCATGTCGCAATAAGGTGTCTACTGCGCCATCAAGTAGCGATTCGACTAAAAAACTATTAAAACGACTGATCACAATACCAAATTTAGCATTATTAACAACCATTTCACCTTCGTATGTTTTTATATTCATTGTCTATCCTATCTTCTTTCTTTAAACGCTTTACTTAATATAATTAAGCGCCAGTATAATATTCAACCACTTCCAAGCCAAAACCTGACAAGCCATGTATTTTCTTAGGTGCTGACATAACTTTCATCTGCTTAACACCAATGGATTTTAAAATTTGCGCACCTAAACCATAGGTACGCAAGTCTTTCGCTTTACCCTGATGAGATGAATTTTCACCCAATTGCAATTTTTTATAATGGTCAATTCGATTGACCAACTCACTGCTGGTTTCATGACTGCGTAATATAACAATCACACCATTACCTTCATCTGCTATTTTCTGCATCACATTATTTAGCGGCCAACCACAATCATCCATCTGAGCATTGAGCATATCACATAATGAGTTTTCCATATGCACCCGTACCAATACCGGCTGTTCGGGATCAATCGTCCCCTTAATCATAGCCAAGTGTACTTGACCAGAAATACCATCATGGTAGGCTTCCAAGCGGAAATCACCCGCTGCAGTAGGCAAATTGCATTCACTGACTTTTTCAACAGAATGCTCATTTTTCAAACGATATTCAATTAAATCAGCAATGGTACCTATTTTAAGATCAAATTTTTCCGCAAAAACTTCTAAGTCATCACGTCTTGCCATTGTGCCATCTTCATTAAGAATTTCAACAATAACAGCTGAAGGCTCTAAACCTGCTAATCTGGATAAATCACAACCTGCTTCTGTATGACCAGCACGTGTCAGAACACCACCAGGCTGTGCTTCTAATGGAAAAATATGACCCGGCTGAACAATATCCGTAGGTTCAGCATTTTTAGCCACAGCAGCCTGAATGGTTACCGCACGATCACCTGCAGAAATTCCCGTAGTTACTCCTTTTGACGCTTCAATAGAAACGGTAAAATTAGTACCATATTCCGCTTGGTTACTATCCACCATCAAGGGGATATTTAATTGTTTGCAACGTTGTTGAGTTAAGGTCAGGCAAATTAGCCCCCGACCGTTGGTGGCCATAAAGTTAACATCTTCTGGAGTGACTTTACTTGCCGCCATCAATAAGTCGCCTTCGTTCTCACGGTCTTCATCATCAACGATAATAACCATTTTACCCGCTTGAATATCTTCAAGTATTTCTTCTATTGAATTAAAATTTGCCATAACGATTTGTTTGTATGATTACCTAATTGATTGTAAAAGCGAACACATTCGCTAACATAATTCCCTTAGCGGGATAAAAAGCCATTTTCTGCTAATAGAGCCATCGTAACACCCTGTTGAGGACTTACCTGAGCAGCTTTATCGCCTAATAATAGGCGTTCTAAATAACGGGCAATAATATCAACTTCAAGGTTGACCTCATCGCCTGAATTAGCCGAAACCAATGTCGTTTCAGCTAAGGTATGGGGCACAATATTCAGTTCAAATACAGCACCATTGAGTTCATTTACGGTTAGGCTGATGCCGTTAACACAAATTGATCCCTTACTAGCAATATACTTGGCCAAATCATCTGGTGCCTGAATTTTAAAATGAATCGAACGCCCAGCATGACTGCGTTCAATAATTTTACCCAAACCATCCACATGACCACTAACAATATGGCCACCCAAATGAGTAGTTGGTAAAAGTGCTTTTTCTAAATTAACCTGACTGCCAACTTTAATGCTTTTAAAGCTGGTTTTTGCCAGAGTTTCAGCTGACACATCTGCCCAAAAACCATCGCCTGGCAAACTAATAGCCGTTAAACAAATACCATTTGTTGCAATACTATCGCCAATAGCGACATCTGCCAGTTCTAAGGTACCCGTTTTAATATAAAAACGGCTATCCAGTCCTTTGGGTTCGATGGCAGCAACCTGCCCCATTGCCTGAATAATACCTGTAAACATAGCCTATTTATTCCTAAGTGTCTTATCAGATGGTTAAGCTGCTAACGGTTTAGCAATAATACGATAGTCTTTGCCTACCGCACGGATATCCTTTATGGAAAGATGAATGTTATCTTGCATGGACTCTAAGCCCGACAGGTTAAACAAACCACGTGCATCACTGCCCATTAACTGAGGTGCCATATAAATAATTAACTCATCAACCAGACCGGCCTGCAACATGGCTCCGGTCAAGGTCGCACCAGCTTCAAGCAAGACATCATTATATTGCTGCTTTGCCAGCCAAGGCATTAACGCTACTAACGATAATGACGCCCCTGACAAAGGTAAAAAATCGACCACAACGCCTTGATTGCTAAGCGCTGTTATTTTTTCTTGTGGGCTTGTTTGCTCATGAGTCAGCACAATGGTCTTACCCGACAAAGCAAACATCTTTGCCTCATTGGCTATCTGTAAATGTGAATCAAGAATCACCCGATCAGGCTGCCTTCCCATGGTGTCATAGTTTTGCGAACGGACATTCATTGCAGGATTATCCGCCAGCACCGTACCAATGCCGGTTAATATAGCGGAACTTTCTGCTCGCAAGCGCTGTACATCTTCTCTGGCATCCGCTCCGGTGATCCATTGACTCTCGCCATTAGCCATAGCCGTGCGGCCATCCAAGCTCATGGCCATTTTGCAACGTATGTTAGGGCGTTGTATTAGCATGCGCTGTATAAAGCCTAAATTAAGCGCACGAGATTCGTTTTCTAAGACACCACAACGAATAGCAATCCCCTGTTCTTCTAGACGCTTTAGCCCTCGTCCTGCGACTAAGGGGTTAGGATCAGCCATAGCAACAACAACACGCTGAACACCGGCGGTAATAAGTGCCTCACTACAAGGCGGTGTTTTACCAAAATGGCTACATGGCTCCAGAGTCACATAAGCGGTGGCACCTTTGGCTATACCCTGTATATTACTAGAGTTATGGGCTAACTGAGCCAAGGCGTTAACCTCAGCATGCCCCTGCCCCGCGTATTGATGCCAACCTTGAGCAATAATATGGTCATCACGAACCAGAATACAACCCACTCTGGGATTAGGCTGTGTGCTATACCAGCCTTTTTTGGCTAACTCAATGGCCTTCGCCATATAGTATTCATCAGTCAACGCAATCGGCATAAGCAAAACCTGTCTTTATGAGTCAGCTGTAGGTGCTTCAAGACGGTCAATTTCTTGGCGAAATTCATCAATGTCCTGAAAGCTTCGATACACAGAGGCAAAACGAACATAGGCCACTTGATCCAGTTTTTTCAGCTCCTCCATTACCCATTCACCTAATCGTTGGGAAAGGACTTCTCTATCACCGGTTGCCCGTAGGTTATATTTGATCTGATTGAGCGCCTGCTCAATGGTTTCCATCGAAACCGGACGTTTTTCCAATGCTTTAGACATGCCTTGGAGGAGCTTCTGATCATCAAACGGCACTCGTGAACCATCACTTTTTACAATACGAGGCATGACCAGTTCAGCACTTTCAAAGGTTGTAAAGCGCTCAGCACAGGTTAAGCACTCTCGCCTGCGACGAACAGAATCACCTTCATTCGCCAGACGGGAGTCAATAACTTTTGTTTCTGATGCCTTACAAAATGGACAACGCATATCACCACCTCTGTGGGAGTCATTTAGTGCTTAGTCAAGTTAAACTAATAAGCCCTATACGGCACGCATAGGGCTTAGAGACTCCAACTAAAACCTTATTGCATCCAGTTTATGCATACACAGGAAAACGCTGACACAAATCAAGCACTTGTTGTTTTACTTGAGTAACAACTGCCATTGTTTGCATGTTTTCAACGGTTCTATCTGCTTCATCCATCTGACAAAGTTCATCTAAAATATCACAGATCCAACCGGCCAGTTCTGAACTTTCTTGTTCTTTAAAACCACGGGTAGTAATGGCGGGTGAGCCTATGCGCAAACCACTGGTCACAAAAGGCGATTGTGGATCATTAGGTACTGAATTTTTATTCACTGTAATGTTAGCAAAACCTAAGGCCGCATCAGCCGCTTTACCGGTTAATTTACGACTGATCAAGCTAAGCAGGAACAGATGATTATCCGTACCACCAGAAACCACATCATAGCCTCTATCCAAAAAGACACTGGCCATTGCACGGGCATTTTCAACCACTTGTTGCTGATACTGTTTATAATCATCTTCCATTGCTTCTTTAAAAGCCACGGCTTTGCCCGCAATAACATGCATTAATGGGCCACCCTGAGTACCTGGGAAAATCATTGAATTAAGCTTTTTTTCAATTTCAGGATTGGATTTTGCTAAAATAATGCCGCCACGAGGACCACGCAAAGTTTTGTGTGTGGTTGAGGTAGTGACATCCGCAATTTGCACGGGGCTAGGATAAACACCTGCGGCCACAAGGCCGGCAACATGCGCCATATCAACCATAAGGTAGGCACCTACTGCATCGGCAATGTCACGAAAGCGCTGCCAGTCCATAACACGGGAATAGGCACTAAAACCAGCAATGATCATTTTGGGTTTATGTTCTTTAGCCAAACGCTCAACTTCATCATAGTCCACTTCGCCTGTGGCTTCATCTAAGCCATATTGCACGGCATTAAAGAGTTTACCCGAGAAGCTGACTTTAGAACCATGCGTTAAGTGACCACCATGAGCCAAGCTCATACCCATTACGGTATCACCGGCATTAAGCAAGGCAAAATAAACGGCCGCATTCGCTTGTGAACCTGAGTGAGGCTGGACATTAGCATAGTCTGCGCCAAATAATTTTTTGGCTCGATCAATGGCTAATTGTTCAGCAATATCAACATTTTCACAACCACCATAATAGCGTTTTGAAGGGTAACCTTCGGCATATTTATTTGTCAGTACCGACCCCTGAGCCTGCATCACTCTTGGGCTGGTGTAGTTTTCTGAGGCAATCAGTTCAATATGCTCTTCCTGACGAACTTCCTCATGTTGCATTGCATTCCAGAGTTCATCATCATAGCCAGCAATTGTCATATCTTTGGTAAACATGAGGATTCCTTATAAATTTAGGTTAAAATAGAGATTCGTTTCATTACATTAAGCGCTTAGCACTTTTGTTATTCAAGAGAGTCACTCCAGAAAAATAATGTCCAGAAACGCCGAGCTTCGGGATCATACCCTACTTTTAATAAAAATTCATGCATTGGAGAACTGAATCACCCATGAATTCATCACAAACACCAGAAAAGCCTCAGAAGTCTTCCGCAGAGACGACTTCTCTTATTGATTATCTAAAAACCTGGCCATTATTTTTACTGCCCCAGCATTTTTTATCATCACTGATTCATTGGTTTATGCGCATCAAACAGCCCGCATTTAAGAATTTTCAAATAAGTCAATTTATTAACTTATTTAAGGTTGATATGAGCCAAGCCGTTAAAGAAAATAGCCATGACTTTATCGACTTCAATCATTTCTTTACCCGTGAATTAAAACACGATGCCCGTATTGACCATACGGCCAAAAATGAGCTGTGTTGCCCTGTTGACGGTGCCATAAGTGAATTAGGGGATATTGAAGGTGAGCAGCTCATTCAGGCCAAGGGACATTATTTCAGTTTGGTCGATTTATTAGCAGGCGATAAAGAACTAAGCAAACAATTTTACAAGGGTAAATTTGCCACTATCTACCTCTCACCTAGAGATTATCATCGTATTCATATGCCCATTGATGGTGAACTCACTCAAATGATTCATGTACCGGGTGATTTATTTGGTGTCAATCGTGCCTCAGTCAAAACCATTCCCCGACTCTTTGCTCGCAATGAACGGGTTATTTCCCTCTTTGACACCCCAGCAGGTTCTATGGCTCTCATTCAGGTAGGCGCTATTTTTGTCTCCAGTATTGAAACCATCTGGCAAGGTGTGGTAACCCCCCCACGCCGTAAGCAAATACAGCGTTGGCAGTACCATAAAGAACATTCACTTAGCAAGGCACAAGAAATGGGGCGTTTTAATATGGGTTCGACCGTTGTTCTACTCTTTAGCGAAGGCACTATTGAATGGGAGGAACAGCTTAGGGCTAAGCAATCCGTACAGATGGGGCAATTATTGGGGCGAATAAAGCTTTAGTGGATCATTCTGTTGTTTGCTCAGTTAGTCATTCTTGAATAACAAAAAATTTGCCTGAAATTATTTCAAACAAATTATTATATTATTTAAATAATTTTAGCCAAATTTTACAAATGGTTTATGATCAGACTTCCTTAAATTTTTTTCTAATAACTAAAAAGTCGCTCAAATGAGTAAAAAAAAGATTAATTAATTGGGGATCAAAGTGTTTGCCTTTTTGTTCTTTAAAGAGGGCAAATATACGATCATCATCCCATGCTTTTTTATAAACTCTATCTGATCCTAATGCATCAAAAACGTCGGCAATGGCTGTAATACGGCCATAGATATGTATATTTTCACCTACTATTCCTCGAGGATAACCACTACCGTCATATTTTTCATGGTGCTCATAAGCAATAATAGCTGCAGCTTTTAATAAGGGACGTTGTGAATGATGCAACATATCATAACCCAGTTGGGCATGGCTATCCATAATTGCTCTTTCCTCAGTATTAAACCTGCCTGGTTTATTTAGCACGGCATCAGGAATTGCAATCTTACCAATATCATGCATTGGAGATGCTTGTTTTAGCATTTCAGCTTCCTGTTCGTTTAAACCATATAATATAGCTAATAATTTAGAGTATTCTGCAACACGTTTGACATGGTTTCCTGTCTCTTTAGAACGACTTTCAGCAATAGCCCCCATGGTAAAAACAACTTCTCTTTGGGTGTCTTCTATTTCTTTATTTAAAAGTGTATTCTCATTCAATGCATTATTAATGCCTTTCAACATAGAATCAAAAGCTTTTGCTAATTTAGATATCTCATCCTTTCCTTTAATAACAATGGTTTGTGAATAATTTTGTGTTTTTGTGATCTGTTCAACTAAGCTTGATAGTCGGATAACAGGTCTAATGAGTTTATCTAAAAAATAATAGGCAATTATTGCAATAAGAAAAGCTCCTATCACTAAAGCAAATAAAAAGATCATTTCATATTTATGTAATAATTTAATAAAATGTTGCTGATTTTCTACCAGAACTATACGAATGTTAGGTTTAGTATGTAGAGTTTTACTAACCTCTATTTTGTTACGAAATGGTGTTGTCTTATACGATATTTTTTTATTATTTAGAATAATGTAATAATGTTTATTGTCATTATTATCAAAAAATTTATGGATATTTTTTAAAGATAAATCAACTGTCAATGTAGCAATATTACTATCATTGAAGGGTGATTTTATAGTAACTGAATAAAATGGTTCAAAATCAACCTTTGTTAAAATTGATTTTGGATTACTTGAGGCAATAACATTCCCTTTGGGATCAAACAAGTAAAAATCACCTTCAAGATGCAACTCCTTTTTTTTCTTTTCCAATAAATGAGAGATGCGTCGATCGACATCTTTTGAAAAAATATCATTCATAACATCCATATGGCTGATAAAAATCATATCTCTTTTAAGACTTGTTAGATACTGATCAATTCGTTCAATACTCAACGTTAATTGGGTTTGCATTTGATCTTGGGTATTTTCATAATACTTATTGCGAAGAATATTACCAGAATAAATCATAGTGGCAATATAGGGGACTAAACTCATTAAAAGTATGAGTGAGATAATTTTAAGTCTAAAACTCACGGATCACCCTTAAATCATCATCTACAAGATATTTGGGCAAATACCCTAATGCCCCATCTACATTTTTTATAAATAATTTCATAGACTTAGCAGATGACTGAATAGTCGGAGGTTGGATCCCCTGAAAATGCTGTTTGATCCAATAATTATTTAATTTATCTCGATTAGTTTTTAAAA
>WFNB01000084.1 GCA_015488755.1 Gammaproteobacteria bacterium
AACCATTACTTAATAGCATTTTATGAATTCAAAAAAACAAATCATTCTTATCAGCTTATTCTTTATTATTGTGATCACAATATTCTTTATTACTATTTACTCTCAGTATAAAAACCGCCTGACTATCACAGAAAAAGAAATTATTGGCTTAGAGAAAATCAGCCGAATTCACGAAGTCAATATTCTTCTCAAAGCAATAAGGGGGCTAGAACAACTCGAAGAGTCGCAAGCTAACGCACTCAAACAAACCTTATTTATATCAGATAATAAAATTTTTGATGCCATAAAAAGCTTAGATGATAAAGCGATCATGTCACGTTATCGTGCCATTATTAGCAACAAGCACTTATCAAAAAAAGAATCTTTTAAAGAATATACCTACTTGCTCAAACTGCTAGATCAGCAACGTTTTAATATTGCAGACAGCTCATCCCTACTCTTTGAAAATAATCGATCAGTCTATTTACTCATGAGCATTGCTGTACTCAATATCCCCGATGCCATAGAAAATATTGGTAAGATACGAGGCATAGGGGTTGGCATATTAAATAAAAATAATAGTGAAAAAGAACGCTTCACATTAAAAACAAACATCCAATTCTTTTTAACCCGAATGGATAAAATTAAATTCATTCTATCCAAGCTTAAACATAATGAAGCCAGCAAATTAAATACTCTCATTGATACTATTATTACTGATTTTTATAGTATCAATAACATTGTACAACAAATTGAACAGAATACCGCCACATTGCGCCCACAAGATTTTTTTCTGGATACTACTAAATTAGTTAATCAGGTCAATAGCTTATTTGTTGCAGCAACAGGCGTATTACATAGTAATTTACGTCAAAGAGTATCTTATTTAAAAAATAAGATCCTTCTCAGCTCAGTTTTATACAGTATGCTCATTATCATGATCATGATTATTAGCTCTAAAAATTATTATAATATTCATAAAGAAATAACGCTCACATCAAAAAAACAGGCTAATAATCAATTTTTAAATACCTTAAGAGATCAATACACAAAACAGCTCTCCTTAAAACAAATATGTGAAAACTCCTTGGGTCAGATTATTCATCACTTTAAAGCTATTAATGGCTCTTTATATTTATATGATCAAGAGAATGAAAAATTATATTTAGGTGCCAGTTATGGGATCAAAAAAGAAGACTTAAAGCAAAGTTTATACCTCCATGAAAACCTTATATCAGAGAATATTTCTGATCAAAAAGTAATTATTATGGATATTGAACAAAATGTAAGTTTAGGAAATATTGAAGTTAAGGCAACAAAGCTGGTTACTCTGCCAGTGTTTGAATTTGAACACAAAATAGGCTCAATCCAATTACTATTTGGTCATCAGTTTGACAAAGTGGATCCCGAGTTTTTAACAACGGTCATCTCTTCAATCGCCAGTTATATTTTTAAAGCACAAAAGGATGATGAAGCAGAAAAATATTTAAAACTTATTAATAAGAATGTACTCATCTCAAAAACAGATTTAGAAGGTAATATCATTGATGCAAGCGAAGCTTTTTGTACCCTGTCTAAATATTCTAAAGATGAATTAACCGGTCAGAATCACCGAATATTCAGACACGACGATATGCTTGACTCTACCTATAAAAGTATGTGGGATAGCATCACAAAAGGGCAAACATGGTCAGGTGAAATTCATAATAAAGATAAAAACAATGAAAGTTATTGGGTCAACACAGTGATCACTCCTGATAGTGATATCAATGGTAATATCATCGGTTATACCGCATTAAGAACCGATATTACCGATAAGAAGAAGCTTGAAAAACTATCAATAACGGATGGCTTAACCTCTCTTTTTAATAGAAGACATTTTGATACTATTTTCCCCCGACAAATTGAGGCGACCAAAAGAAATCATACCATATTAGCCTTTGTACTTATCGACATTGATCATTTTAAACAATATAACGATTCATATGGCCACCAAGAGGGTGATAGAACGCTTAAAAAAGTAGCCAATACGTTAAAAAATACGCTCATGCGTCCTAATGATCATGTGTTTAGAATTGGTGGTGAAGAGTTTGCTATGCTATTTTCTATTAAAAATAGGGACAACGCTGCTATGATAGCCAATAAAGCAAAGAAAAATATTGAAGACTTAAAGATTGAGCATATTGCCAATTCAGCCTCTGCATATATTACGATATCATTAGGAGTACAGATCATAGATAGCCTATCAATGGAGACAACCGATACTATTTATAAGAAAACAGATAATGCTTTATATCGAGCTAAACAAAATGGTAGAAATCAAATTGCTATGGTTCATCAATCCCAGAACCAGGAATAAATAGTGCTAAATACCGCTAATAAAAGTGTAGCGACTTTAGCTCATTTTTTAGGATAAAGGCTTATCGTGCATTAAATTTTCAATACGCTGAATATAATTACGAGTTTCTTTAGGAAGAAAGGGCGTTATACTGCCCCAGTGGTTAATCAATTTAAGCTGTTGTTGAATTTTCTTTTTTTTATGAAACTCTCTTGATTTCTTTCTGGCTTTTAAAACACCATTAAAACCAGCATTATAACTGGCAAAGGTAAACTTCATACGTTCTTCACTGGGTACCTTTTTTTTCTGCCAACGCTTATACAATTGCCTACAATAGTAAATTGCCGCTGCAATATTCCAACGAGGTTCATCAATTTTGCCGCCAATGCGCGGGTGTTTCTCTATAATTTCTTGATAGGTCGCTGGCATTATTTGCATCAATCCTTTAGCACCTACATGACTTTTTGCATTGGGATCCAAACCAGACTCGACAATCCCCTGAGCTTTAAATAAGTGCCAATCAAAATTTGGTCCAAAATAGCGTTTACTATTTTTTTTAAAAAAATGATCGTATTTTTTAGTCCAGTGCTTATGCTTCACATCTTTATCCACTTGAGCCATGACCGTTAGGGGAAAAACAGTCATCATTAGCCAAAGGATGATACGTATAGACATTAGTTTAAGCCTAGGCCAATAACTAAACCTAATGCCGTACCAATACCAATAAACATACCCATAAGCATTAAGCCCACTGCAATATTACCTTTGGCAAGTTGGTCTGGAATGCTAAAACTAACAATATGACTAAACAATTTACAGCCAAACCACATAAAGAAAAGCGTTAGCATACCTCCCATGCAGGCATACAAAACATTTAGGAACATCGGATCAACGCTATCTGTCATTGCTTGCTTCCTCACTAAATAAATTTTAAACCAATACCTGTAGGTTCGACTCGCACAACTACCATATCTAAAATGGGGGCTTCAAATGGCGTACCGATTAACTGTACTTTTACTTGGCTGCCAACAGGAGGTAAATTGGTCATCATAGATAACAAATAAATGCCTCCATCTGAAATATCCTTTGTTTTTACTTCCATAGTACCGATATCAGGATGACTGATATTAACACTTGAAGTCAGTTTTGTTCTTACATGTTCTCTTAATTCACTGCCCATAAGGAATTATTCTCTGTAAATGATTCTATTTTAAGCGATTGTTTTCATAGTAACGGCTAAATGCTGATGAATCAATTAATGCGATTTATTTTTTAGCTTTTTTGGCCACATTATTTCTTAAATACACAGGGCTTGCTTGGGCAGCGTCTACAAGGCTATTATTCTGTATTTCTTTAAATGCGAGATAAGCAATGTATTGAGCATCGGGATATGATAATTTTTCTAAATCAATATCGGCTTTGAGTACACATTGTTTTGCTAATGATGCTAATTGCTTGGCATAAATAGACCAAGCATTACCAGCACAAAGCCAAGTTGCATCTACTTGTGAGGAAGAAGGAGTCATTTGACTTAATTTAACATCCCGTGCTCCTTTAAAAAGCTCTGGTTTCATGACTTCTTCTGTATTAATCAAGTTCATAAAACCCGCTTTCATTTCATAGGCGGCACAGTAAATTTCATCCATTCTGGCATCATTTGCAACCAGAATATGAGCGATAGGTGCCACATCTGTTGCATATTTTACTTGGGCAGAATAAACCCCTTGAGCAATCGCTGCCAATGAGGAAATTTGTGCTACGGGTAAATCAGCACCATAGGCAATTGCTTGCACGACTCCTGTCGCTACTCGAACACCAGTAAAAGCCCCAGGACCACGCCCAAAAGCTAGGACATCCACTTGTTTAATCGAATACCCTGCTTCATCCAGCACCTCATCAATCATAGGCAAGATAAGCTGAGTATGTTGTCTGGGAGCCATTTTAAAACGCCCAGTACAAGAGAAATTATGTGCTTCACCGTCTAATAAAGCAACTGAGCAAGCATTACTGGATGTATCAAAAGCAAGTATTCTCATCTATTTCTTCAACGCTCATCATTTTGTAAAAAAACATTCTACCAGAAATAAGAACCATTCAGAACGGAGTCATGCACTCACAATGACTCTTTGCGGCTATTTTTTAGCTCACCCAAACGAGCGTATAAATGATAAAGATCTGTTTCAATCGGTATATCGGCTAATGTTTGTCTTAAATAATAACCATAGGCCTTAGTAAATAGTCTTGGATCAGCAATGACAATAATACCATAATCATTATTATCTCGAATCAAGCGTCCTATACCCTGCTTCAGGCTGATAGCCGTTTGCGGTAATTGATAGTGATAGAAGGCATTAATGCCTGCCTGCGTTAAATGTTTTAATTTAGCTTGCATAACGGGTTCATAGGGTGAAGCAAAAGGCAATTTATCAATTACCACACAGGATAGAGCCTCTCCTTTGACATCCACACCTTCCCAAAAACTACTGGTTCCTAGCAATATCCCTCGTTCTGAACACTTAAATTTATTCAATAATTGCTGCTTGGGCAGCTCACCTTGTACATAGAGATTAAAATCCAAAGTGTGCAATATTTCCTGAGCTTCTTGTAAGGCACGATACGAGGTAAATAATAAAAAAGTCTTACCTTCTAAATACTCAATAATGGGTAAAATTGAACGCATCAATAAACTAATATAGCTCGGCTCTGAGGGTAAGGGTAGATTTTGTGGAGCAAATAAAATGGCCTGTTGCGAGAAATTAAAAGGACTCTGTAAACAAATGGCGGTAAATTTTTTTAAGGATAATTGCTGAGCGAAATAAGAAAACAAGGGTCTATGATCATCACTTTTTTGTTTGTTACCGTCCTGATAAGGTGCAATAGCAAGTGTGGCTGAGGTAAATATCCAATTGGCATTAAGTGAGTTAAATTGTTGCAAAAACTCATCACTCATTGATAAAAGGGTATGATGAATGGCAAATGATTTTCGTGTACATTCAAACCAGTGAACCACGTTTTTTACGCTATTATCTTCTGTAGAAGACTCTGGTATTGATAAGTCGGTTAATTTAATCACATCACTGAGTAAATAGTCACTGCGTTTGGCACAATTGTCCAGTTCTGCACTATTACTAGCCAAAGCACTTAAAAATGTCGTCAGTTTTCTTAAACTATGAATAAGCTCATCACATAAAGGGGTTATCGCATGACTGACTTCAGACCAACTACCCCGAGATTTATAACGCTGTAATACCAGAGCAATATCATCTAATAGCTGCCTTAAGTCATCATTGTATGCGCTAAAACGTTCCTGATGCTGAGGGATAGAAACAGCAGAATGTTTTATAAAATAACGACTGTCTTTAAGCAAGCTTTTTATTTTTTGCGAAGAGACTTCCTGTGAAAAAAAATGCGTAATAATATCAGGTAACTGGTGGGCTTCATCAATAATATAACTAGAAGCAACGGGTAGTAGCTCGCCCAAGGCATCCTTTTTTAGTTTCATATCGGCGATTAGCAAATGATGATTAACCACCACAATATCCGCACTAAAAGCCTTTTCTCTTGCTTTTAGCACATAGCATTCATCATGATCTGGGCAGGCTATTCCTAGACAATTATCACTGCTAGAAGTAATCATTGGCCAGAGCCCTGACTGTTCTTGTAGACCAGAAAATTCTGCTTTATCAGCAAATCGGGTTTGGCTAATTTGCCTCGTGATTTGTTGCAAAGCCTGCTGTATTAACTCATCATACCACGCGTCATTTAGTGCTTTTTTAAAGCGGTAAAGGCAAACATAATTACGTCGCCCCTTCAATACAGCATAAACACTCTGACGTTGTGTCAAGGGTTCCAGTAATTCAGTTATCACTGGGAGATCATTATAATACAGTTGATCTTGTAAATTTTTAGTACCGGTACTAATAATAATTTGTTTTTTGGATAAGATAGCAGGTACTAAATAAGCAAAGGTTTTACCTGTACCTGTCCCTGCTTCACACAATAAAATATTCTGCTCGCTAATCGATGTAGGCTGTACTGGGGCATGCAGGCATTGTTCGACATACTGCGCCATTTGCAGTTGAGCTTGACGGGGAGTATAGCTATCAAGGGATTGAGAGAGTAAGCCCTCTGCTGAAAAAATACTACTGAGAACATCTGCCATTATAAAAAATCGCAGTTAACATTATTCATGGTTTTATGTCTATAATGGATGGCTCTGCTCTACTCTACTCATATCTGCATCACTGGCAATAGAATCTTCGATATCATTTTGTTGCTTGGCTGACCATTCACTACTCCATGCTAAGGTAGCAATTTTTTTAAATCGGGCAACTGTCATGGCGCCTTTTTTTGCTTTTTTACTGTGCTTATCAATAACATTTTCAGATAACGTCAGCCGATCAATTTCATAAAGTTCGAATGGTTCATAATCATCATTTAATAAGACTAAAACCACACTGTCCCAGTTTTGTTCCATCTTAAGTTGACCAATGCGAAGCGTACTTTTCACATCTTTAAAAACAGTACGCCCCTTTATCTGAATCTTATCGTTATGTAAATCACCTGATTGCTCTGTACCAATAGCATCATAACCAACTTGATCGGCTACTGCATTTAAGTGCAATAAGCGAATAGCATCATAAACAGCTAACTCACTACTGACCCCAGACAAAGTTTTACCTGTCGCACGGCGATAGTTAGCAGCAAGTTGCCGAGCCTGTTGCATTAATACATCGACCGAATAGGCATTGTCTGTTGATACTTGTTGGGTCATTATTTATTCCATACACACATTTTGTAAGCTTAGAAAAATCAAAAGATGCCAACCAATTTAGCATAGTTAAGCATGATTTCCTTTATTATTATCATTATTTAATCAAAAAATTGCGTGAATTGTGCAACCTCTTCTCTCTCTAAACGATAACTATTAACCAAAGCCTCTTTATCTTCATAACCCAAAGCCATACCACCTATTAATTTGAGATTTTCATCTTGTTTTAATTGTTTTTTTACTATCTTCGGATATTCTGCCAATGCTGCCTGAGGGCAGCTTGCCAAGCCTTGATCAACCGCAGCTAACATAATATTTTGCAAAAACATACCATAATCAAGAAACGATCCTTGTTCCGCATACTCATTTAAAAAGAAAAATAATACCACGGGTGCATCAAAGGCACGGTAATTAGCGGCCCATTGATCCTTCTGTTTTTGCTTATCTTCTCGGCTAATATCTAAAACCGAATACATTTTTAAACCACAGGCTTTACGTCGACTTTTAAAAGGTTCTGCCCATTTTTTGGGATAGTACTGATAATCCATCTCAGCCTTGACACCTGAACGAAAAGCACTTTCCAAAGCGTGATCCAATTGTTTTTTTGTATTTCCTGAAACAACACACACCTGCCAAGGTTGGGTATTCACCCCTGAGGGGGCATGACGTGCCAAATCTAATAGATACTGTATTTTATCATTTTCTACTGTTTTATTTAAGAAAGCACGTGTTGATTTTCGTTGCTGAATAGTTTCAGTGAGTTGCATTAATAAGATCCAAAAAAATATTAAAAGGAATGATTCTGTAAGTATGAACGTTCTTCTTCATCAATTATGAGTAAGCCTGTATTGATCACTCGATTCCTTCCCTGCTCTTTAGCTTTATACAAAGCTTGATCAGCACTTGAGACTAATTGAGAACCCACTTCAATGATATTATGGCTATTATTATTACTCTCTATCGTAGACAAGCCTGCCGATAGGGTAATAGTCAAAACAATAGTCTCTGAAATATAGATAGGATTTTTATTCACCTCTACAATAATACGTTGACCAACCATCAGCGCTTCTTCATTATCGGTATCCGGTAATAAAACAGCAAATTCTTCACCACCATAGCGTGCTAGTATGTCCTGAGTTCTTAAGGCGGTTTGAATTCTTTGAGCAACCTGACGTAAGACATCATCTCCAACACCATGGCCATAGGTATCATTGACTGACTTAAAATGGTCAATATCAAGAAACAAGCAGGATATAGCCGTTAACAGACGATCTCTACGGGACAACTCTTCAGGTAGACGCTCATCAAAAAAACGTCGATTATGAACTTGAGTCAACACATCTGTTAAGGTACTTAATTTTAAACGTTCTAAATTAAGGGCATTTTCGATACATACGGAAAGGATATACGATAAACGCTGTAAAAAGTCACAGGCTTCATGTGCTTTAAAACGGGTATTATCCGCACTAGCACAACAAAAAACACCTATTTTTTGACCATGCCGAGCTAAGGGCATAATGGCAATGGATTGAATATTTTGCACTGACGAAGTATTTAATAACCACTGATGAATCTGTGGCTCATAAACTCCCGTTGTAATTGTGTTTGTTAAGTGCTCAAATTGCTGTAAATCATGTGGCTGATTTAGTAATGATAGAAATTGTTGATGTTCTGCCTGAGCCGATTCGGGTATTAAGCGTTGCAAAGATGAATCTTTATCTTCCAACAATAAGCAACAGGTCTCAAGTTTAAACAATTGCACATAGTCATCCGATAAAATAGAAAATAATTGTTCAATGGATTCAGCTGCCATTAACTTAAATTCTATTTTCTCAAAGCGCTGTAATTTTTCTTCATTTTCATGAGCGGTATTAAGTAATTGTGTAAACTGAGTCTTTAACTGCTCATACTGTTCCATGCTTTGCTTGTTTGTATATTCTTGGTTTACACTTACATGGTCTTGATTTGAACATTCCTGCTCTCTATTATCATGCTTGGCACTGTTTATGTGACTCATTATCATATCCAATACGACAGACTACACTAAAAAAGGGGTACTGCTGTTGCCTATTATTGCCTATGCTTAATTACAGCACACTTTTTTACAAATCGCTATCTGATTTGAGCACTAAAGTTTGATCCACTTAGCAATTACATAAGTGGCTTATATTTGCTAAGCCATTGATCCAACACAGAGATAGAAAAAATCATAAAATAAATTAAAAATGTTTCTTGACATTAAAATCAAAATGCATAGAATATGCATCGTTGGTTGAGTTAACGACTTTTAATAAAAAGTTAATGAATGACTTAATAGACAATTCCCCAATAGCTCAGCGGTAGAGTAGGTGACTGTTAATCACTTGGTCGCATGTTCGAATCATGCTTGGGGAGCCAAACATAATAAAGGCTTTGAGAGACTTACGTCCTCAGAGCCTTTTTTTATTTGTTGCGTTTCTGTTTTAATGCTGTGCTTTCTTTATAGCATCGTAAATTTCTACCTAGAAAGGATTCTTATCAATGACTATCACTCTTAATATCGTTAAAGCAATTAGCTTAACAGGTGCTGCTTTAATCGGTCTAATGGCTTTTGCTTTATTTTTCAATATTACCATTTAATAATACATTTAACATATTATTTTAATCTGGTATTAATAAAGGCTCATTGTGTGAGCCTTTATTATTCGTTGCTCGAATCACTTGCAAGCACGAATTTGTCCTGACGACGGCGTAAACCTAAACAAATTTCATGGTAATATGGTTCATCAGGTTTGAGAAAGCCATGACGGATCGCAAAGTCAATAATAACTAAATTACAATTCGTTTTATAATCCCGCGTCGTGGCCACACAAGCCAAGACTTGTTCTATTGGCCATAGATAAAATTCTTCTGCTTCACCATCTGTATTTTCAGGTACAAAGCCTTCATCAAGGTGTAGATCATAGACAAACAAATTATCCTGCTGAAGTTTATGATGATTATCCATCACATAGGAAACCAGAGAAACGGGTCGAGCTAACTGTGCCAAGGATGTTGGAATATTTGCCTCTTCTGCACACTCTTTAATAAGAGTCTCTTCAATGCGATAGCCCGCACCATGCCCGCCTGCAACAAGATGATCCAGTTTACCAGGGAAAGTATGCTTATCCATTGCCCGTTTAGCCACCCAAAGAAAGACACCTGCCTCTTTTTGCACCCATGCATTGAGATGTATACCATATTTTTTGATTCCTAAAAGAGAAGCAGCTGCCCGCTCAATGGTAAAAAAGGAGAGACTATTAAAATTTTCACTAACATCGTATTGCTCCCCAACCCAAGAAGAAAGAACACCTGAGTTATACCATATTTGAGCCGCATCATTAGCGGCCTTAGTACGGCTAGAAAAATCATTTAAACGAGGCTCAAAGGTGATGCCTGCTTGCCCAGCAATAGTGGATAAAACAAAAATAGCCTCCATACTTTGAAATAAATTAATATTGTTTTTATGAATATAACCAACAATAGATGACTCAACAAAAAAGGGTACATAGTCTTCAATAGCATATTCATTGCATTCATTAATCCAAGCTAAATAGGCCTTATTTCTTTGTTCTATTGCTAGCATATTCATTTATCTACTTTATCCACAATCACAATAAAAAGTCCACAATCACAATGAAAACTCAATTAATCATCTATTGAATTTATTGCATAAAATTATTATAATGTTCGGTCTACATCTAAAAAGCAGTCATCAATGGCTGCTTTTTTATTTTTAATATCTGAGTATCTTATAACATTTTACTTTTGTAACAAGAGTTTACTTTAATAGTATACGTATTTAATACAGCACTTTTTAAAATAAAAATTGAGAACCATTTTAATGTCTGACCATATTATGAACACTTATGGGCGTTTACCTATTAGCTTTGTCAAAGGAGAGGGGTGTTATCTCTACGATGATAAAGGACAACGCTATCTAGATGCTCTCACTGGCATTGCTGTCTGTGGTCTAGGACATAGCCACCCTGCAGTTGCACAGGCCATTAGTAAGCAAGCCAACACATTAATGCACACATCCAACCTTTATGGTATTCCTAATCAAGAAAAATTAGCTGATATATTATGTCAATTATCCTCTATGGATCGGGTGTTTTTCAGTAATTCAGGAGCAGAAGCCAATGAAGCAGCCATTAAGATTGCTCGGCGTTATGGCCACACAAGCAATGTATTTAAGCATAAAATTGAATTACCCACCATTATAGTAGCTAACAAGAGCTTCCATGGCAGAACCCTATCGACTTTATCTGCAACAGGTAATAGCAAAGTCCAAGTAGGCTTTGAGCCATTAGTTCCAGGTTTTATTCATGTTAACTATAACGACATGGACGCAATTAAGAAAGTTGCCCAAAACAATAACGATATTGTGGCCATTATGATTGAACCCATTCAGGGTGAAGGTGGTCTAGCAACACCAGAGAAACACTATTTACAAGCAATTAGAGAATTTTGTGATAGCCATAATTATCTAATGATATTAGATGAAATACAAACAGGCATTGCCCGTACTGGCAAGTGGTTTGCCGGTCAGCATAGTGACATAGTGCCCGATGTAATGACCTTAGCAAAAGGCTTGGGCAATGGTTTCCCTATTGGAGCTTGCTTGGCTAAGGGAGTAGCAGCTGAGATTTTAGTACCCGGAACACACGGCTCAACATTTGGTGGCAGTCCTCTTGCTTGCGCGGCCGCATTGGCAACCATTGAGACGATACAAAAAGGTAAGCTTACTCAACATGCTGCTGAATTGGGTGACTATTTTCAGCAAGGCTTTCAGTCTGCATTAGCCGATCTTATTGCACAGGGAAAGATCCTAGATATCCGAGGCCGAGGCTTAATGGTAGGCATAGAGCTTGATCGCCCTTGCACTGATTTAGTAAAAAAAGCATTGGACAAGCACTTATTAATTAATGTTACCGCCGACAGTGTCATACGTTTATTACCCGCACTCATTACAGATAAAACTCAGGCAGATGAAATTATTGCCATAGTCAGTGCCTTAATTAATAAACATGTTAATAGTTGATAAACGCACAACCACACACACTTTATTCTAACAAGCCTGCGTTGCAGGAGAAGCTAAATAATGACCACTAAAACTAATTTACGCCACTTTCTCACTTTAATGGATTTTTCCAGTAATGAATTAAAAACAATGACCGATCGCGCCGTTGTTCTCAAACAAATGCAAAAAGCAGGTGAGATTTATGAGCCACTAAAAAACCGTATGCTAGGGATGATTTTTGAAAAATCATCCACTCGCACCCGTGTTTCATTTGAGACCGGTATGGTGCAATTTGGCGGTGGCGCACTATTTTTATCTCCTAGAGATACCCAATTGGGTCGTGGAGAACCTATTGAAGATAGTGCACGAGTTCTATCACAAATGGTCGATATTATTATGATCCGTACTTTTGAACACGAGAAATTAGAGAAATTTGCTCAATATTCTTCGGTGCCTGTTATTAATGCTCTAACAGATAGATATCACCCCTGCCAACTATTAGCCGATATGCAATGCTATCAAGAACACCGAGGGAGCATTGAAGGAAAAACCGTCACATGGGTAGGAGATGGTAATAATATGTGTCATTCCTATATCAATGCTGCTCGTCAGTGGGGTTTTAAGTTAAACATTGCCTGTCCTGAAGGCTATGATCCCGACTCAGAGATATTAAGCAATGCAGGTGAGCACGTTGAAATCATTCGTGACCCTATGGCTGCTGCAGCACACTCTGATCTCATCGTCACCGATGTCTGGACATCCATGGGACAAGAAGAAGAGCAGGCTCGCAGAGAAGTCGCCTTTAACGGTTATTTTGTTGATAATAAGTTAATGGCTCAGGCCAATAAGGATGCTTTATTTATGCATTGTCTGCCCGCTCATCGTGGTGAAGAGGTCAGCGCTTCTGTTATTGATGGTCAACAAAGTGTTGTCTGGGATGAAGCCGGTAATCGCTTACACGCACAAAAAGCATTATTAGAATTTTTAATGGGTAAAGCAGGATAAGTCTCATTTATTATTGCTATTCATTATGAATACCTCATTAATTGAAATTGCGACACTGGCTTTTTCAATTAATGCCCCTATCCAATTAATTATAACCATTGGCCAATGGTTGCTTATCGCACGCTTCCTTAATCCCCCCAATAAGACCATAAGCAATACACTCTTATGCCTAGTAGTAAGTTATATTAGCGCTTATCTAATCGCATTAGGTCTTTGGCTTTTCTGGCCTATTGATCCAGAGTTAATTTTATACCATAACCGGATCAGCATTCCTGCGGTACTTGGTGAAATGATTGCTATCCCCTTTTGGTTAAAACAATTTGGTTTTTTTAAGCCGGAAGCAAATAAATAACACAATATAGCAGCCACCTAATTATAACTTAGGGATAGCATTTGAAGCAGGGAGTTTCCTTGCTAAGGCTAAATATTCGGAGGTATCAGGTATCTGCAAATAAAAGCCATCTTGCTCTAAAGCACGCATCACTTGTTGGACATCCGCTTGTGCAAGTTTTCTCTTTTTATTGAGCTCTAGGGTCATCACATAGTCTAATCGCCCCATCATACTTAAGAGCACCTCAGGCAAACGGGAAAAATCATCTTTAGATTCAATATAAAGATAGGAATCTAATTTTTTATTTCCCTTGTAAATCACTGCTTGCATAGTTTTAACTGATTTATTTAGCTTTAATAACTGGTTTAACATTGAGCCTATAAATGCAAAAAGCAGATAAGGTAAGCTTATCTGCTTTTTATAATACACATATGACTTATAATATTTATTTTTTAGCTTTTGCTGCTTTTTTCTTAGCTGCTAATAATTTTTTTCTGGCTCTGGTTGCTGCTAGTTTTTTCTTTGCCTGAAGCTTCTGCTTGGCTGCCAATTTTTTCAGATAGGCTTTTTCCCACTTAGCGGCAAATGCAGCAGTCGCTTTTTCTTTCAGGAGTAACATTTTAGCTACTTGCAACGCATATTGCTCATGCTCTTTAACTATATTTTTCTGTGCTTTAAGATTATTTTTAGCTTCATTTTGTTTTAATTTTAGGCTAATAACTCGTTCTTTAGCTTTGATAGCAGCATTTTTTTGTGCTGGTCGTTTTGTTTGTCTGGCTTTTTCTGATGCCGCTTTCGCTTTAGCCACACCAACACTAACGGCATTAGTTGCTTTTTCTAAAGTCTTTGATGCTCTTTCCAGTGCTTTAATGGCTGATGCATGTGCTTTTGTTAAAGTATCATTTGAGACTGTTTTCTTAACTATGGGCTTTCTTTTTACGGTTGACTTTTTTGCCACAGCTCTTTTAGTGACTGCCTTTTTAGTAACTGACTTTTTAGCTACTGATTTTTTAATCGTTTTTTTTGTGGATTGTTTTTTAACAGCCATTGTAAACTACCTCAACGTTTTTTTAATTTTTACTGGTTATTTTAAGATTATATACTGCAAATCAAAAGGTTACAAATATACATTACAATTTAGAGATAATTATAAAAAATAAAGCCCGATAATAGCTTATTATTTACTTTTTATAATCTCATTATTAAAGAATATCCTCTAAGCATTTTTTTGTTTCATCAAATTCCAATGCGATTTTTTTCTGTAGTTCAACTACTCCAGCTAATGACTTTTCAGTAATCATATACTCTAACTGCTTGCATGTTTGAGACAATTTTAAAGCACCGATATTGGCACAACTTCCTTTTAGAGTATGAGCAATTCGTTTAGTATCTGTATAGTTTTTTAAATTAATGGCTGTATTTAATGCGTTAATTTGTTCAACACCATCTGAGACAAAAATACGGATTAATTCATTAAAATCATCTTCCATTATTTCTTTTAAATCATTTAACACCATTTCGTCAATTATCATAATATACTCAGTAAGCTTGTATTAAACACGGATCTATTTTTAGATCCATTTTGATCATGTCTTATTCATTAGACCAAGAGTAGAGACATTCCACTCGTGTACCTGATTGATTATAACTAACAGAAGTGCAATAGTTTTTAATTAATGCAATGCCTCGACCTGAAAATTTAATGCTGTCATCATCTAATTGCAATGCTTGTTTTTTTTGTATTGCTTCGATATCAAAACCATTACCGCTATCCTCAAAAATAATCGTAAGTTCCCCACCTTTTTCATTGGGTTCATTGGCCACGATAATTTTAATAAAGCCTTTATCCAGATCGTTTAAACGTGATTCCTTATCCACATAAAATTGCATAAAACCTTCTGGTGTAGCTTTGATATTTGAATCCAGCTCAAGTAAACCATGATCTAAGGAATTACAAAACAATTCTGTGAGCACCATACTCAATTTATCCTGTTGGATCGGATGCCCTTGTATCTCTCCCATAATTTGATTAATTAAAGGAATAGGATCAATTGATTTTATTGCATCATAGTAGAATAATAACTCAAACTGCCAGTGTGTTGGAATAAATTTTTTATAACGTCCTTTTTGAGAAGCCAGTTGATTAATATAGCCAATGTCACAGCTAATAACACCTAAGGTCACATCATCTGTTTGTGCCTGCTCTTGAGTAAAATCATCCAATGTGGCTAAAATATGTTGGAACAAATCATTCTTATCTCTATTTTCAAGTGTCTTGGTATCAGAAATATTATAGTTTAAGCATTCCCGAAAACGTTCACTACCAAACATTTCACCACTATCATTTTCTGCTTCAAGAATACCATCTGTGCTTAAAATTACCCGATCATTATCATGTAGTTTAATAATTTTCACTTTATCATTAAATTCAGAGTCACCTAAAATCCCTAAAGGTAAATTATACGATTTAAGCTCAACAACCGAATCACCCTTATGCAAAAAGGCAGCAGGAATTGCACCATTCCAATATTTGAGCACATTATTAATCGTATCAATCTCCACCAGACAGGCAGCAAGAAACATGCTGGTGGGTAATTGTAATTTTAGCTTATGATTAATTTCTCTCACTACATCGTTAATAGAATACCCTTTTGCCGTCATGCTATAAAAAATATCAGACAGAGGTAAAGCTCCTAATGAAGCAGCTAGGCCGTGTCCAGTAAAATCACCAAATAAGACATGCATACCTCCTGTCGGTTTGATCGCAGCAAGAACAACATCCCCATTAAAGAGTGACATAGGTGAAAGATGTAGTTGAATATTATCAGCAGATAGACAGCCGGGGTTTAAAATACTATCAAACACTTTACGAGCAATTTCTTGTTCTTTTTTTTCATTTTCTCGGTGAAAAATAAGCTCTCGCTTTTGTTCTGTAATCGTATTGTAAAGTTGACTCAGACGCTCTAAAGCATCAATTTTTGCTTTAAGAAGAGTACGATTGTAAGGCTTTGTTAAAAAATCATCACCACCAACTTCAACACATTGGCTCAGAGCTTTTTCATCAGTTAAGGCCGTTAAAAAAATAATAGGGATGAAGGTATCCGTAGTCATTAACTTGATTTTTTTGGTTGCTTCATAACCATCCATGACCGGCATCATGACATCCATCAGAATAAGAGAAGGCTTTTCTTGAAGAAAAACATCAATGGCCTGAAGGCCATTTTCTGCTGCCACCACGGTATAACCATCTTTTTTTAAGTACGCAGCTAGGATCAGACGATTGGTTTTTTCATCATCAACAATTAATATTTTCATTTAAAATATCAGGATATTTTAAATAGTTTGTCAAAATTAGAAACTAATAAAATTTCTTTTACCTCATTATTACAATTTTTAATAGTTATATTGGCTTGTTCACTGCCGGCATGTTCACGAAGTAACAACATCATACCTAAGGCTGAGCTGTCTAAATAGTCTGTTGCCGACATATCAACAATAAACTCATGACTGGATCCTTCAGGTAAGTTTCGATAGGCTTCACGAAATTCTTTATGACTACTAAAATCAAAGCGACCATTAATACTAATGGTAATAGTATTACCATTCACCGAACTATTTATTGACATAAGGCTCTCCTATTTACAGACTCATCACAGGCTCAAAACTTAACATAGACTCAAAGCTTAAATGTAAAATAATATCCAGACTGGAAACTAATTATCTTTTTAAAATAAATCAATTTCACCTTCCGACATTGAATCCTGACTGACAGGTTTATGCATTTGCTCGGCTTTTTTTGCTTCTAGCTTACTTAACAAGTCTTCGATTACTTCGATTTTATCACAAAGATGAGACTCTTTATTGACTAACATTGTCGCATGTTCCAAGTCAATAATATGTTCATCCAAATAGTCTAGGTGCTGTCCCATCGTACTAAGGGTCTGAGAGACAAGATCTTCAAACTGTAGTGAACGAACAGCATTAGCAACATTATTTTCAATCTTACCTGTTACTGTAGAAAGTTCCTGTACTTTATCACTAATGGATAAATTCATACTCGCAACCGACTGTAAAATATTATTTACACGAGTTTTAGAACTCAGAGCAACATTCATATCTTTGGAAGCCATATCAGCAACAATGATCCGAGTCTCTTCTACTGTAGAGCGAGTTCGTTCAACCTGTTCCCGAATTTCAATATTAAATGTTTCTGAATTTTGTGATAGTTTTCTCACTTCATCAGCAACCACCGCAAAGCCCCGACCTGCCTCTCCAGCTCGTGCAGCTTCAATAGCCGCATTAAGTGCCAACAAATTTGTTTGCTGAGCAATGGAACTGACATCTTCTAATAATTTAAAGATTTTTTCCATGTGTTCATTCATATCATCAATCTTATGGACAATTTTAATGCTTTGAGCACTTAATTCAATAATTAATTGCACAAAAAAATCTAAGGTTTCACCGGTTTCTTCAGCAAATTTTTGCACACTGATATTATTTTCACTTTGGGAATTTGAAGATAAGTTGGTGATTAAATCAAGGATCCCTGCTTGTTGTTCCTGAGTATTATCATGTAATAAATTAAAATTATCATTTAAAGTCATAATTGACTCAGATGTTAGTATGGATATGCGAGCCATTTCTTGTTTTATTTTATCGGACTCCAATTTAATTTCAGCATTAAATTGCTCTACTAATACATTGAATTGTTGCTGTTCTACTTGTTGTTGTTTCTGCCCTGTAATTAAAGAGGAATTAGCATTGCATAAGTTATTATCTGTTTGCATTTGATAAAGAGTAAATACAATCCATATCAGAGAAATAAAAAGTACTAATAACCAAGGGTAAATAAGGTTTGGCAAGCTAATACTCAACACAAGAAGAGCAAAGGATAGAAATAAAGGCAGGCGGTTTGCTTTAAGAAATAAAATAATCATTTTAGTCCTGACAATAAGTCCAGTAATTTTTGTGCAATTCGATCTAAGGGCAAAATATGATCAACCCCTCCCTGTTTAACAGCCATACCCGGCATTCCCCAAACAACGGATGACTTTTCATCTTGAGCAATGGTTGCTGAACCAATATCGTGCATTTCATTCATTCCTCTTGCACCATCATCTCCCATACCGGTTAATATTACACCAACAGCATTAGGACCTACATTTTGACAGACAGAACGAAACATCACATCAACCGACGGTTTATGTCGATTCACGGGTGGACCATCATTGAGACGACAAACATAACGAGCCCCACTGCGTTCAACTAACAAATGATGGCTACCCGGTGCAATATACACATGACCGGGCAAGATCTGCTGACCATTTTTTGCTTCATACACCGTCATCGCACTGCAACTATCCATCCTTTTAGCAAAAGCCCGACTAAATGCCGCAGGAATGTGCTGGCTGATCACAATCGCTGGAGCATGAGCCGGCATTTTAATAAGAATGTCCTTAATTGCTTCTGTACCTCCTGTAGAGGAACCAATAGCAATCATTTTTTCTGTGGTCTGTAAAAATTTCTTAGTGCCTTTGGCTAATATTGCATCCGCTGATAATTTTGCACTGACATCAGGAATTATTCGGTCACTATAGGGACGAACTCTAGCAACTGAGGCTATTTTAACCTTATTAATAATATCATCAGCATAATCTTGAATTTTATCAACAACATCAATTTTTGGCTTTGGGATAAAATCAACCGCACCAAACTCTAACGCCTCTAATGTGATATCAGCACCTGCCTCTGTTAAAGTAGAAATCATTACGACTGGCATAGGACGTAAGCGCATAAGATTTTTCAGAAAAGTAATGCCATCCATCTTAGGCATTTCTATATCGAGAGTCAGTACATCAGGGGAAAGTTGCTTTATTTTCTCTCGGGCAATTAATGGATCAGCGGCAGTACCTACAACCTCAATGCTTGCCTCCCGACTAAAAATTTCTTTTAATAATTGACGAATTAAAGCAGAATCATCAATAATAAGCACTTTTATTTTTTTTTGCATAATAAGACTATCTCACACTATACGCTTAAGCTAAAACAATTCTATATCATTATTCACAGGTTTATCATCAATCGTATGCTGATACGCTTCTTCACGCTTGAGTAAAGTATCATTATGCAATGATAATAGCTTTTTCATTTTTACTTTGCCACTATTAGGGTGAAAAATAACCTTTCTTGGATAAATATCCCCCGTATTTTCAGCCAATAATGGAATAGCCTCCTTCATAATATATTCTTTAACAAATTGAATATTTCTTTCTCCAACATCCGTAATATTTTGCAAAATTTTACCACCACCAAATATTTTTACTTCTAAATTTTCTCTACGACCACCATTTTTTAGAATATCATTGATCAACATTTCCATCGCATAAGAGCCATAGCGAGAAGCAGTTGTTGATGGCCCTGCATCAATGTGGTAAGCAATATCTTCTTTTGTATGAGGAAGCATAAAATGATTCATTCCTCCTATGCCAAAGACTTTATCCCGAATGCATGCCGAAATACAAGAGCCAAGTGTCGTTACTACCAATTCATCTCTTAAGGTCACATAATATTCACCTGGCAGAATTTTAGCTGCAAAAGAATTATGCAATCGATCCCAATAGCGATTAATGTTTTCAAAACCAGGGATAGCCTCTGGCGGGGTCTTAGCTTGTTGGCTAAAAACAGATTCTCTTATCATAATATTTTCTATTGTAGAATAAAGCCTAAAAATAATGTTTAAATCGACCTAAAAGAGTGGTATTTATGACTGCTAACGCATCTATAAATAGATGTAGCAGAATAATTACATAATTTTTTTATAAACCGTATTACGAATTAATTTATAACGCTCAGTAACATTATAGAGTGTTTCAGAATGACCAATAAATAGATAACTATTATCAGCATGAATATTAGCAAATTTGTCAAATAAAACACGCTGTGTGTCTTTATCAAAATAAATCACTACATTACGACAAAAAATAATATCTATTGGCCCCTTAAAGGGAAAGTCTTGTAATAAATTAAGTGCTTTAAAATAAATTAATTCTCGTAACTCTTTGGAAACTTTTAATTTATCTGCATTAATACCACTGCCTTGCATAAACCAGCGAGCCATTCGCTTATCATTAACTCCAGTCACACCATCAATAGGATAGATACCATTAGCAGCTGTTTCTAACACGGCTGTATCCAAATCTGTAGCTAGAATTTTTACATCCCAACCTTGATTTTGTGGTATCACTTCTTTTAAAACCATAGCAATAGAATAGGTTTCCATACCGGTAGAACAGCCTGCTGACCAAACTCGAATTTTTTTAGTTGCCTTATTGCGTTTGATAAGCTCAGGGAGAATGGTTTCTGCAAGCATTTCAAAATGATGATTTTCACGAAAAAAAGAGGTTAGGTTTGTAGTAATAGCATTAATAAAATGCGTAAATTCGTCATGATCCTCATTGTCCAACAAGGTACAATAATCATCAAAATTATTGATTCCTGTCTTACGCAAGCGGCGTACCAGCCGAGAATAAATCATATCTTTTTTAGCATCGCTCAAAACAATACCTGAATGCCGTGTTGCAATATCCCGAATATGATTGAAATGTTTTTCTGTAAAACCAAATTCTTTTTTCACAGCACTCATAAGCATATCTTTTTTTATTGATCGTGTGAGTTCAAATGCTAATACTATATAGACTGATACTTGTGATCCTAATAAATTTAAAATTCTTCCCATTCATCATCTGAACTGGCACTAGAAATAGATGTTCTCTGTACTGGAGCAACCGATGCCACAGATGAAGCCATAGGTGCAGGGTGCGCGGCGGTAACATTTGATGAAGGTGCTGTGCTAGCAACAACATCATAGCTCTTATCACCTGTTTCAAAAAAGTTCATCATCTCATTAAGAGACTTTGCTTGATCATCCATTGATTCACTAGCCGCCGCCGCTTGCTCAACTAAAGCGGCATTTTGCTGGGTCACTTCATCAAGCTGTGTAATGGCCTGATTGACTTGCTCAATACCTGCCGATTGTTCACCACTAGCCGCTGCAATTTCAGCCATAATATCACTTACCTTGCGTACCGAATTGACAATTTCAGCCAATGTTTTACCTGACTCATCCACTAAACGAGTCCCTTCATCTACTTTTTCTACACTGTCTTTGATTAGGGCTTTAATTTCTTTGGCCGCGGCGGCACTTCGTTGCGCTAGACTTCTTACTTCAGAGGCCACAACTGCAAATCCCCGTCCTTGTTCACCTGCTCGAGCGGCTTCAACCGCAGCATTAAGTGCCAGTAAATTGGTTTGAAAAGCAATCTCATCAATCACGCCAATAATGTCTTCAATTTTCTTACTCGAGGAATTAATTTCTTCCATTGCTAAGATGGTTGATTCAATGACTTGTCCCCCTTCTTGAGCTTGATCTCTGGCTCCGGCTGCTAATTGATTGGCCTGACGAGAATTATCGGCATTTTGCTTCACTGTTGAGGTTAATTCTTCCATGCTTGAAGCAGTTTCTTCTAGTGAGGAGGCCTGCTGTTCAGTACGCTGACTTAAATCTGTATTGCCTTGGGATATTTCATTAGCAGCCGATGAAATATGACTGGAAGAAGCACGAATTTCTGAGACCATTTTTAATAAATTATCCATGGATTGATTCATGGTATTTTGTAGCATGGAAAATTCACCACTAAAATCACCGTCCATGCGTTTCACTAAATTGCCTTCTTCAAGTGCTTTAATCACATCAGAAACACTATGCACAGGACGAATAATTTCATCTAACATGCGATTAATTCCACTACCCAGTTCTTTCATAAAACCATCAAAGTTAGCAACATTCAAACGCTCCCCTAACTCCCCCTGAGCGGCCTTTTGAATCAATTCATCAATTTGTTTTTGTGCTTGTTTTTCTTCTGTAATATCTCGCCACTCCACAGAGTTGCCCATATAATTACCATCTTTATCGGTAATACCAATGGCATTAAGCTCAAAATATAAGTCTAATACTTGAATTTCAGCTTGATAAGGCAATCGAGACATATCAGATAACAACGCTCGCTGATGGGCAGGATTTTGATGAAATTGATCGATATTGCTACCAACGAGAGTATTGACATTAAAACCTGGCATGATTTTTTTCAGTTCTTGCTCACGATTGCGTAATAAGGCGATCACCGCATCATTCATATAAACAATATTCAAGTCTTGATCAGCGATCATAGTGGCTGTTTGTGAACCGCCAATGGCCGCACTAAGGCGAGCAACTTCAAGCTCATTAGCAAGAACATCGGTAATATTTTTCCATTCTTGGCAAGCACCCATAAAAGTGCCTTTATCATCAAATAATGGGGTCACATTTAGATCAAATTGCACATCACCCAGATCAATTGTACCGGTATAGGGTAAGTTCGCAGGGTCACTTAAAAGCCTGCGTTGATGAGAAGGGTTCTGGTGAAAGTCATCAATACACACCCCCACAAGATTATCAGCACTAAAGCTGGGGAAATTTTCTCTTAAGCGTGCTTCGACACTTTTCATTAGTCGATGAGCAGCAGGATTTACATAGGTGATCACCAAATCCAAATCAATTGTCATCACTGCAGATGTCATTGCACTGAGCATAGCAGTTTGTATTTTATTGACATTGCTTTGTGTTGTTGCCATTGTCTTTCCCTCACTTATATTCGATGTGTTTGAAGCCAATATGTTTGTCGTTTTTTTTCTACTGGCTGATAGTGTTTTTTTTCTCACTATTTTTTTTGTTTTTACCGCTGGTTTTTCACTCGTCTGAGCAACAATTGCGTTAGTTTTATTATCGGCATTGTCTAATAAAGCATGAGTTTCAAGTTCTTGTTTATTCTCGTTTGATTGTTCTTCTTCACTCATCCATGCCAGAGGATCAAAGCCAAGACGTTCATCATTAGTGCTCATCGTATGGTCTACTTTTTATATGACTAACTGATTAAATCAATTATCTGATAGCCTGATTCATTTAGGATTATGACTGAGTAATGGTTCGTTGTTCTAAAAAATCAATCACTAAGTTCTGATAATCTTTGGCACCATTACTTTTTGGTTTATATTCAAAAATACTTTTAGCAAAACCTGGGGATTCTGCCAAGGCAACATTTTCACGTATTGCTGTTGCTAGCACCTGTTCAGGGAAATAACCCACCATTTTTTGTCTAATTTGTTGTGCTAATTTTCTTTGTTTTTGAAACCTTGTTAACACAAACCACTTTTTTGTGTGACGTTCTAATGTCCGTTCAATATGACTGATCACCTTAATTAAACGTGATAAGCCTTGTAAGGCAAGATAGTCCCCTGTTACCGGAATAATAAACTCATTACAGGCTAATATTGCATTCATTGCTAATAAGCCAGAGGCCGGTGGACAATCCATTAATACATAGTCAAATTGTTTAATATAATGCTCATGGTCATTATTATGAGTATCTGAATATAAGGCGTGATATAAACGATAACCAATACGTCCTTCCTCTTGAACTTGTGTTTCTAGCTCACCCAGCTTAGCACCGGCTGAAACCACAAATAAATTCTCTCTAAGGTTTTGTGTTACTTCCTGAAAAGAGGCTTTATTAATCAACACACTATCCATACCCTTACTATTAAAGGTATCTATAGCAAAGCAACTACCCAAATGCCCTTGTGGATCCAGATCTAAAACCAGTACTTGTTTACCCTGAAGGGCTAATCCATGAGCCAGATTTAAGGTGGTCGTTGTTTTACCAACACCCCCTTTTTGGTTCATAATCGCTATGACTTGCATATTAGTCTTATTAAAATACACATTAGATTATGCAACCTCTTCTTCTCCAACCAAATCATCTGAATTTAGTAAGGTATCAATATCCATAACCACAACCATCTTATTATTAATGGTTGTTAAGCCTGACACAAAATGACTATCAATAGAATTTTTCATCTCTGGTGCAACACGAATGGCATCATGCTGTAAGTTATGTACATCCGAAACCGCATCGACAATAATGCCCATAATTCGGTCATGACTTTCACCAAAGACCCTTAATACAATAACCACCGTCGTGGGGCCATAAGCAACTGCTGGTAGATTAAAGCGACGTCTTAAATCAATAATAGGCACAATAGTACCTCTTAAATTAATAACGCCCTGAAGGTAATCAGGTGTTCTCGGTAATGAGGTCACTTTGTCCCAGCCTTTAATTTCCTGTACACGTAAAATATCAATTGCATATTCTTCACCCGCAAGAATAAAGGTAAGATACTGATCGGCATTTTCATCAGTCAGTGCATCTAAGTCCCCAACAATATCTTGTATATTGCTCATTGATTTCTCCAGCTCAGGGCAAATACCTGTATTTTTTTATCTTTACGCATAATATTTTACGGGCTCTACTTCTTTGGCCAATGCCAGTAGCCCCGACATATCAAGGATCAGCGCCACTGTGCCATCACCTAAAATGGTCGCACCCGAAATCCCCGGTAGACGCTTATAATTCGTTTCCAAACTTTTAATCACTACTTGTTGCTGACTCAGTAAATCATCAACCACAATACCGGCTTTACCACCATCACCTTCAACCACTACTAATAAGCAATCTTGTAAACGTGTCGTCTGTGGTTGCACATCAAAGACCTCATATAAACGCACCAATGGGATATAATCATCACGCATTTTATAGACTTCTGTCATGCCAGCAATTGAATTAATATTGCTGGTTTCAATTTCAAGTGATTCAATAATAGATACTAATGGAATAATATAGGTCTCATTGCCCACACGAACCAACTGTCCATCTAAAATAGCCAAAGTGAGTGGTAGGCGAATAGTAAAGGTTGTACCCTTACCCGGTTCAGTAGACACACCTACTTTGCCACCAAGTTCTTTAATATTTTTTCTCACCACATCCATGCCAACACCACGACCAGAAATATCACTGACCTGATCGGCAGTTGAAAATCCAGGATGAAAAATTAAATCGTATATTTTTTCATCTGCGAGTTCTTCATCAGGAGAAACCAAACCTTTTTCTATTGCTTTGGCTAGCAACTTATCTTTTGGTAAACCCGCACCATCATCGGAAATTTCAATAATGATAAAACCACCTTGGTGATAGGCATTAAGATTAATAATACCAATTTCATCTTTCCCTGCTGCTCGTCTTACTTCGGGTAACTCAATACCATGATCCAGTGAATTTCTTACCAGATGAACCATCGGATCACCAATTTTTTCCATAACAGTTTTATCTAATTCTGTTTGCTCGCCCGTCATTTTTAGTTCAATTTTTTTCGATAATTTCTGACTTAAGTCATGAACTAAACGAGGAAAACGCTGAAAAGAAAAACTAATGGGCAACATACGAATACGCATAACACTTTCTTGAAGTTCACGCGTATTACGTTCTAATTGTGCGAGGCCTTCTCGTAAATCTTCGAGTTTATCCATAGAAAATTCATCACCCATTTGACTGAGCATAGACTGGGTAATAACCAACTCTCCCACCATATTAATCAAGCTATCTACTTTATCTGTGCCCACTCGAATAGAGCCTGTTTCAGTCGATAATTTTTTCTTTTTTGGTATAGTTTTACTTGCTGTTGTACTTACAATAGAGGTCTCTTCAGGTGATACTGGCTTAATAGCATCTGGTGTAACGGTGCTTGTTGCTGATCCTGTTTCTGCCCTTTGAACACGATCAGCAGTCGCAATTTGTGCATCTAATGGCTCAATACTCAAATCACAATCATCTTCAACCCATTCAAAAATTTCTTCAATAAGCGCTTTATCAATAGAACCTATTTGTTCATTACTCATTAAACGAATAGACCAACTAAGATAACTTAATTCTGGATCCATAAGAGCAAATTCTGGCACCATTGAGACATCACAAGTAGTTTCCATATCACCTAAACTGGCTAATTCTTTAAACATCCTTAAAGTATCATTGCCTGTTTTAAGCATGTGTTCGTGAGGCCGAAAATTAATCTGCCAACCGGATTGTGTTCTCTCTGGTACCGGCGCTAAAGTTTCTTCTTTAGTAGCCGGTTCTGTCGGCTCATCATCACTCTGAGCTAAGAGCGCATCAAGCTGTTGTTTAACTTCATCGGCTCTGGCCATTGATGGCGTTACATCATCTCTAGCAGCAGCCATTAGCTCACGTAAGACATCCACAGAATTAAGTAATAAGTTAATGGCTTCTTTACTAATTGCCCGTCGTCCATCACGCATTTCATCTAGCAAGGTTTCCATAACATGAGTAAAGTTGGCAATTTCATTTAGAGAAAAAGTACCTGCACCGCCTTTAATAGAATGGGCAGCACGAAATACCGCATGAATGACTTCATCATCTGCAGTACCTGAATCTAAAGCAAGCAAACCGGATTCAAGAACATCAAGCCCTTCATCACTTTCTTCAATAAATGTTTGCTTAAATTGTGATAGATCAATACTCATTGTATGCTCCTTGGTATAATTAAACACCAAGCCTTATTTACGATAAAAATAAAGACTGCATGACTAAACAGATAATCCCTGCGTTAGCCTAAAACACGCTTTACAGTATTTAATAATTGATCAGGGTTAAACGGTTTAACAATCCAACCGGTTGCCCCTGCTGATTTACCTTCCATTTTTTTAGATGTACCAGCCTCGGTTGTCAGCATCAAAATGGGAGTGAATTTATAATTAGGCAGTGTTCGTAACTGTTTAATCAAGGCAATACCATCCATAACAGGCATATTGACATCAGATAAGACCAAATCAAAGCCCCTCGTTTTTGCAATATCCAAAGCTTGTTGGCCATCAGCTGCTTCTGTAACCTGATAGCCTGCCCCCTTTAGAGTAAAGGCGACCATTTGTCTCATTGAAGTTGAATCATCAACAGCTAAAATTGACTTAGACATGAATTGTTCTCCAGTTTAGTTTTGTTCATTTAACTTGGTGTTATTTTATTTATTATTAAGATAGTCACTGAATTCCTAAACTGCCAGCTACACCAGAAATTTTTGCACTTTTTTTTACTGTTTCAGAGTATTCTTGCCATTGAACAGAAATTTGTAAACGCTCTGCTGCTTGGATAAAGGCGACCAGAAGTTGTAAGCCTGCCCCATCAATTCGCTCAACATTCTCTGCATCCAAAATAATAGCTTTATATTGATTCAACATTTGACTGAACTGTTCAAAATAACTACTGACCATTGTGATATCTAAAGTATCATCAAAAGTAACCAAACCTTGGGAAGGCTCTTCAAGCTTGCTCATAGTAAAACCCTATTTTTTGTATTAATATATGTTTGATAATTAGTATGAACTATGTATCGGTATTAAATAGTAAAGCTTTAGCCCTAACGTAACTTATTTATCCAGCAATTTATTTGGTTACGTTTCATAGGTAGGTAGCTATTTATAACAATACAGCTTATTATTAGTTGCTAATATTATATTTTGTTCTAAAATTTAATATAACTTATGCCTAACTCTAGTCG
>WFNB01000085.1 GCA_015488755.1 Gammaproteobacteria bacterium
ACATGGCGCAGGTATTGTTTATAACAGGGGAGGTCTTCTGGTTTTTTCATGGTATACTTTCCTTTAATAATTACCCGACATTGGGTTTAGAAATTATACCTGCTGGGATATGAATGTGCTTTTCTGCCGCATAGCGGCTTCGTCCAACAAAAGTTTGCATTGGAAAAACTGGTCTATGCGACTTTTTTCAAAGTATGAGTTTAGTTTAACTTTCATCGTATTAAATCAAGTTCCTGAAAGACCAGTTTTCCAATGAAACAGGCGTTGAGGCTGTAGAATAACTCCAAAATCCAAAATTTCACTCCTTGCTATAAAACTAACGTAATAAACTGATTTAATGGTTGCACTAAGATCTCCCCTGTGATCTAATAGATATTATTCACATAGAGACTCATTACAATGGCTCATTATAAAGTTGATGAAACCTATCAAAATAAATTCATTCCAGTTGATTTTTCACAACAGATCATACCCGGTACTTACGAATACGCACTGTCCCATATTATAGATAATCACTTGGACTTAAGCGCCTTTGATCACTGGTATAAAAATGACAAAGGAGGTGCGACTGCCTATTCCCCCTCAGTGATGTTAAAAATCATCCTATTTGCCTATTCCAGAGGACTCATATCCAGCCGAAGAATTGCTTTAGCTTGTCGTACCAATATCACCTTTATGAGCCTCACAGGCGATATCCAGCCCCACTATACATCCATTGCCAGCTTTGTTGCCAAGATGCATGATCAGATAGAACCCTTGTTTACCCAAATTCTACTGATATGTGATAAAGAAGGGCTTATTGGTCGAAATATGTTTGCCATTGATGGCTGTAAAATTTCCTCCAATGCCAGCAAAGAATGGAGTGGCACCTTTGAAGAATTAGAACGCAAAGAAAGCAAATTACGTCGAGCGAGTCAACGCATACTTGAACGCCACCAAGCCCAAGATGATCTAAGTGAAGATGATATAAAGCATGACCTGAAACAGCAAGAAAAGCTGGATAAAAGCGCTGATAAGATCAAGTAATTTCTTGCTACCCATGAAGAAAAATTAGGCAGTCGAGGCACTCCCGTAAAAAGCAATATTACCGATCCAGACAGTGCCAAAATGACGACAAGCAAAGGAACTATCCAAGGCTATAATGGCATTGCCATCAGTGATAGCCAAAACCAAATCATCCTACAAGCCAATACCTGTGGGTCTGTTGGAGAACAACAGACCTTAAAACCAGCAGTAGAGCAACTCAAAGAGACCTTCAAAGAGTTGGGCACAGAGGATACCTTCAAGCAAGCCAAATTTACAGCAGACAGTGGTTTTCATAGTAAAATCAATCTTGAATACCTTGATACAACGGGTTTGGATTGCTACCTAGCAGACACAGGATTTAGAAGTCGAAACCCCTTATTCAGCGAAAGTAAAACATATCAAGATGAAAAAGAAAAAGCCCATAAAAAGAGACATAAACGAAATGGAAAGTATTTTTCAGTCAGTGATTTTAGCTTTAACAAAGAACAGATGAGTTGTACTTGTCCAACAGGAAATCCCATGTGGTGCAGTAGTCAACAGACAAAAGTGAATGGTAAATTATACTATCGCTTTGAAGGTTACTTAAATGACTGCAAGACATGCCCTAAGCAAAAGAAGTGTATGCAAAAGGCAGTGAGTTCTCATGGCCGTCAAGTTATCATTGCACATGATAAAAGCAGTCAAGCAAGCAATGTTATTGATAAGATGAAAGCTAAAATTGATAGTGTTTCAGGTCGTAGAGAATACAGCCAGCGATTGGGTACAATAGAACCTGTTTTTGGGAATATTACGGTTAATAAAGGCATGAATCGCTTCACCTTAAGAGGGCAAGAAAAAGTCAATGCTCAGTGGCAACTATTCTGCTTAGTTCATAACATAGAAGAGCTCAGAAATAGCCTCCATTGAGGTTAACAACCAAGCAATAGGCCCATCTCAAGCCTTACTCAGCACCATCTTAATCCAGTTATAAGCCAAATACTTAAAATCTTTTTAAATCAACACAACCTCCATTTATTCTATAGGGTTAATATTGAAAGCTGTTGAAAAATCAGGTAAGGTGGTTTTTTAGAAAAAAAGAGAAATATAGGGTTATTCTACAGCCTCGCTGGGCTAACAAAATACCTGCATCAAAAGTTTCAATTTGACAAAGTGTATCCTTATGGCTACAATTGTAATTTATGATTGAAGTCAAAAAAACTGAAACCTATATAAACTGGCTTGATGCTCTGCGAGATATTACCGCAAGAGCTAAAGTTCTTGTACGCGTTGAACGTTTAATTGATGGCAATCCCGGTGACGTAAAACCAGTTGGCGAGGGTGTTTCTGAATTAAGAATCACATATGGTTCTGGTTATCGTGTGTATTTCAAGCAAAAAGGAAATGAAATTGTCATTTTGCTGGCGGGTGGAGATAAAAGTACTCAAAATAAAGATATAAAAACTGCCCTAGAGCTTGCTCGTAATTTATGAGGTCTAAACTAATTATGAACAAAGTTAAAACTACTCCCTATGATGTTGCAGAACACATAAGAACTCCTGAAGATGCAGCTGCTTACCTTGAAGCTTGTCTTGAAGAAGCAGATGCAGATTCTTCATTTATTGCAAAGGCATTAGGTGATATAGCAAGAGCAAAGGGCATGTCACAAGTCTCTAAGGACACAGGCCTATCCCGTGAAAGTCTCTATAAAGCACTTTCTGGAGAAAGAAACCCTGGTTTTGACACAGTGCTTAAAGTAATGAAAGCATTGGGTCTTAAGCTTCATGCAAGTGTTAATTTACCAGATACAATCATAGCCCAACAAGAACATCGAGTCGGATAAAATTTCCATTGGCTGAAAAGATGCCAATGGAAATTTTACCGCTCAAACGTTTTGCTGACCCTCCGCTAAGCTACAGGACAACAAAACGCTTGAACGGACAATTTTTGATTTTATCTGTTGAGCTGTCGCTCACAGATAAAATCAAAAATTGCCGCTCAGCTCCGCATTAGCTTAAAAAATATTACATTAAAGCACTTTCACCTTTTCACCTGTACAAATTAAAATTCCTGGTGTATGATGTACATATGTACAAAAGGAGAGTGAATGTATATCACTATTGATACATCTGCAATAATTGCTGTTATTGGCAATGAAAATACAAAAGAGCGAATAATTGAGTTAACAAAGGGAGTTTCTTTGTATGCTCCCATGCCTGTTCATTGGGAAATTGGCAACGTATTTTCAGCAATGTTTAAGAGACATAAAGCTACCATTGAGCAAGCAAAGTTAGCACTTGCTATCTACCGTGAAATACCAATAAAATTTATTGATGTTCCGCTTGAGCAATCATTGGAAATGTCTCATTCTTTAAATATATATTCGTATGATGCCTATCTTATTCAATGTGCACAACAAACAAGCACTTCTTTGCTTACATTAGATCGTGGACTGCGAGAAGCAGCAAAGAAGACTGGAATTCACATTATAGAGATTTAATTATGAAAGAATTTAGTTTTACCGAGGCACGGCAACACTTTGCATCCATTTTAGATGAAGCTAAAAAAGAAGGTATTGTTTGTGTTAAAAAACGTGATGGAGAAACCTTTTATATAAAACCAGCCACACCAAAAACTTCACCTTTTGATGTTAAAGGTGTTGATCTTGGTATTTCCTCCTCAGAAATTGTTGACATCATTAGAGAAGGTAGAGAAAGAAACTACAGCTAACAAGAAGATCCAGATGGAAAAATTGGTCATTGGCTGAAAAGACGCCAATGACCAATTTTCCAGTGATCTATGCGCTTCACCAGACAAGCTGGTGAGCTTCTATCATTAGGTTTCAAAATATTGGCAGGTGATACCACATACAGTATTATTGAGTTATGAAAGATAATATAATCATCATGGATACAAATGTACTATTTGCTGGTCTTTATTCGTCCACAGGGGCATCATTTCAAATACTTAAGCGACTTAACCGCAGCGAAATAAAGTCTGTAATATCGACCCCTTTATTGTTTGAATATGAAGATGTCTTGAAAAGAGAACAAACAATATTAGAGCTTTCTCACAATCAAGTAGATGTTATTATTGATAATATATGTGCTCTTAGTGACTTTCAAGACATCTATTTTTTATGGCGCCCCTATTTAAAAGATTCCAAAGATGATCATGTTCTTGAAGTTGCAGTAGCATCAAAAACAAAAACTATTCTTACCCATAATATTAAAGATTTTAAGGGAATTGAAAAATTTGGCATTGAAGCCATCACACCAGGCAAATATTTGGAGGCAATAAAATGAGCGTGTTAAGTTTAAGATTACCAAATTCAATTCATCGTCACATTAAAGAAATTGCATCCCAAGAAGGTGTGTCTATTAATCAATTTATTTCATCTGCAGTATCAGAAAAAATATCTGCAATCTCAACTGAAGACTATTTAGTTCAAAGAGCAAATAGAGCAAATAGAGACGAGTTTACAAAAATTTTAAGCAATGTACCTAAAAGAACACCAGTAAATGGTGATGAGTTATAGAGCAACTCAATCAGAAAATGGAGAGGGATATTTGGGACGCAGCTTCATTTTAAAATAGGAGTGTGTTTCACATTCATTATTTCAAAATAATCTTCACTGTGGAAGTCCCAAATACCCTTCATTTAAACATTCTCGGCGGCAGCACCGCCGAGAATGCGGTGCTGACTACGTCCAAGCCCCTGATGAATCAATAGGCTCAGAACAACTTGATAACAGGGAAAAGTTTGGAAATAACCCAGTAGAAAAAGTATATGATAAAATTGGTCGATAAGTATCAATGAACAGGACAAGTTAATGGTCGCCTGATAGTGTTAATTACTTTCCTGTTTAAAAACAATACTGTCTGGATAAAAAGCCA
>WFNB01000086.1 GCA_015488755.1 Gammaproteobacteria bacterium
GGCGTAGAAATGGTTATGCCAGGTGATAACGTTCAAATGGTTGTTACTTTAATTGCACCAATTGCAATGGAAGAGGGTTTACGTTTTGCTATTCGCGAAGGTGGCCGTACTGTTGGTGCGGGTGTTGTTGCTAAAGTTATTGAATAAGAGCTTAGCTACCACTATACACTCACATGTTTTTCATTCTTTAAATACTCATTTTGGGTATTTAAAGGATAGAAAATACTATTAGAAAAGTTAACAATTGGACAGGACAAACTCTATGTCAACTGAAGATCAAACTATCCGCATCCACTTAAAAGCATTTGATTATCGTTTAATCGACATCAGTGCAAAAGAAATTGTAGAAACAGCTAAACGTACAGGCGCCCAAGTAAAGGGACCTATTCCTTTGCCTACACGTAAAGAACGCTTTAATGTATTAACTTCTCCACATGTTAATAAAGATGCTCGTGATCAGTATGAATTACGTACCTATAAGCGTCTGATGGACATTGTAAAGCCTACAGATAAAACAGTTGATGCATTAATGAAGCTGGATCTTGCAGCAGGTGTTGATGTTCAGATTAAATTGAACTAAAATACCGCCTCTTGTATTTTTGATCGAAGCAAGTTTTTTTATGACATGAATCAAGTTTTTGTTGAAAAACAATAAATTAGCTTTATGACTGAAAGCCTGCTTTGCTTTGGCCTTTATCAGACTCTTCATTTTGAATGAGTTTTCTACCCTTAAGAATTCAAATGATAAGGCTTTTACATTTAAAGAAGCTGAATATGGATCAACCGAAATCCATATAAAATTGTATTTTGCTGGATAAGTTAAAAAATATTAATAAGCAAAGTGCAGAGGAAATTAAAATGAGTTTAGGTTTAATAGGCCGTAAAGTGGGTATGACCCGTATCTTTACGGAGCAGGGAGAGTCAATCCCTGTAACAGTACTTGAAATGGAACCTAACCGTATCACACAAGTTAAGACCTGTGATACTGATGGTTACAATGCAATTCAAGTTACCGTAGGAAGTCGGCGCGCATCACGAGTGAACAAAGCTGCCGCTGGACACTTTGCTAAGGCTGGTGTTGAAGCAGGACGTAAAACAGTTGAGTTTCGCTTAGATGCTGAAAGTGACTTAACAATGGGTTCTGAAGTTAAAGCTGATATTTTTGAAGAAGGTCAGATTGTTGATGTAACAGGCACTTCAATTGGTAAAGGGTTTCAGGGCGGTATTAAACGTCACAATTTTCATCGTCAAGATATGACTCACGGTAACTCTATTTCTCACCGTTCAAATGGTTCAATTGGTCAGAACCAAACACCAGGTCGCGTATTTAAAGGCAAAAAAATGTCTGGTCACATGGGTGCAAAAAAATGTACCATCCAGAACACTGTCGTGGTACGTGTTGATGTTGATAAAAATTTAATTTTAGTTCGTGGCGGTGTGCCAGGATCTAAGAATTCAAATATTATCATTAAGCCTGCTGTTAAAGCCAAGCCTGCATCTAGTGCACAATAGAGGATATTTAAATGGAACTGAATTTAACAACAGCTTCAGGTAGTGCCTCTAAAAAGACGGTAGAAGTATCTGAAGAAACATTCAATAAAGAATTTAATGAAGCATTGATTCATCAAGTTGTTACAGCTTATATGGCGGGTGCTCGCTCTGGGACTAAAGCTCAGAAAAATCGTTCTGCAGTTAGTGGTGGTGGTGCTAAACCATGGCGTCAGAAGGGTACAGGTCGTGCTCGTTCTGGTACTATTAGAAGCCCAATCTGGCGTAGTGGTGGTACTACCTTTGCTGCCAGTAATCGTGACTTTTCACAAAAAGTAAATCGCAAAATGTATCGCAGTGCGATGACCTCAATTGTCTCTGAGCTTGTGCGTCAAGAACGCCTTGTTATCTTGTCTGAGTTAAAAATGGATGGACCTAAAACGAAAGACTTAGCAGAGCAATTGAAAAAGTTAAACTGTGTTAATGCATTAATTGTTACTCAGGATTTTGATCAAAATATTTACTTATCTTCAAGAAATTTGATTAATATCGAGTATACCGATGCACAACATATCAATCCTGTTAGTTTGGTGCGATATGATAAAGTAATCATAACCGCTGATGCAGTTAAGAAAGTTGAGGAGATGCTCAAATGAATCAGGAACGTATCTTTAACGTATTAGTTGCACCGCATGTCTCTGAAAAAAGCGCATTAAATGCTGAATACAATAACCAATATGTATTTAAAGTTGCTATTGATGCTAAAAAACCAGAAATAAAAAAAGCGGTTGAAAGTGTTTTTGATGTAACAGTATCAAAAGTACAAACAAGCATTGCAAAAGGTAAAACAAAGCGCTTTGGCCAAAGAACTGGTCGTCGTAAAGACTGGAAAAAAGCGTATGTTACTTTAGCAGAAGGTTCAACCATTGAAATGATGTCGGGCGAATAGCCGGGCTAAAGTTGAGGTAAAGAGAAATGGCTGTAATTAAAAGCAAACCAACTTCAGCAGGGCGTCGTTTTGTAGTTCGAATTCAAACCGAAGGCCTTCATAAGGGCTCAGGCTATGCGCCTTTGCTTGCTAAGAAGTCAAAATCAGGTGGTCGTAACAATAATGGTCGTATTACTACGCGCCATATTGGTGGTGGTCACAAACAACATTATCGTATCGTTGATTTTAAACGAAATAAAGATGGTATCCCTGGCACAATTGAGCGTCTGGAATATGATCCTAATAGAACGGCTCACCTTGCATTAGTGCTTTATGCTGATGGCGAGCGTCGTTATATTATTGCACCTAAAGGTGTGTCAGCAGGCACTCCTATTATCTCTGGTGCAGAGTCTGACATTAAACCTGGAAATGCCATGCAATTGCGTGATATTCCTGTTGGTTCAACCGTCCATTGCATTGAAATGAAGCCAGGCAAAGGTGCACAAATCGCACGTAGTGCAGGCACTTCAGCTCAGCTTGTTGCTCGTGAAGGCTCATATGTTTCTTTGCGTTTACGCTCAGGTGAAATGCGCAAAATACATGTTGATTGTAAAGCGACAATTGGTGAAGTCAGTAACTCAGAACATAGTCTACGTAAGCTTGGTAAAGCGGGTGCGACACGTTGGAGAGGTATTCGTCCAACAGTCCGTGGTGTTGCTATGAACCCAGTTGATCACCCACATGGTGGTGGTGAAGGTCGTACATCAGGAGGCCGTCATCCGGTTTCTCCATGGGGTACTCCGACTAAGGGTTATAAGACACGTAGTAATAAACGTACTGACAAGTTTATTGTACGTCGTCGTAACAAAAAATAATCGTTATTAAGGAGTATTAATCGTGCCACGTTCAATCAAAAAAGGCCCATTTATTGATGGGCATTTACTGAAAAAGGTGCATAAAGCTATTGAAACAAATGATCGTAAGCCAGTGAAAACTTGGTCGCGACGTTCAATGGTTATGCCTGAAATGGTTGGTTTGACTATCGCTGTACATAACGGTCGTCAACATGTACCTGTATTAATCAATGAAAACATGGTTGGTCACAAATTAGGTGAGATGGTTCCTACCAGAACCTATAGAGGCCACGTTGCAGACAAGAAGGTTAGGTAAGCATTATGGAAGTTTCAGCAAAATTAAGAAATGCTATGATTTCTGCTCAAAAAATGCGCCTGGTAGCTGATCAGATCCGCAACAAACCAGTAGAAGCAGCACTCGATCTATTAGCATACAGCCCTAAAAAAGCTGCAGTTATTATCAAGAAAGTGCTTGAATCAGCTATTGCCAATGCTGAGCACAATGAAGGCGCAGATATTGATGAGTTAAAAGTATCAACAATATTTGTGGATGAAGGGCCTACATATAAACGTATGCAGCCTCGTGCAAAGGGTCGTGGTAATAGAATTTTAAAACGCACTAGTCACGTTGTCGTGAAAGTTACTGATAGATAATAGCGGAGCAGAATAATGGGACAGAAAGTACACCCAATTGGCATTCGCCTGGGAATAATCAAGGATTGGACATCTAAATGGTATGCCAGTTCTAAAGACTATGCAGATTTTTTGAATAAAGATATTGAAGTAAGAGCCTTTTTAAATAAGAAGCTTGCTCATGCGTCAGTCAGTCGTATTCAAATTGATCGTCCAGCACATAATGCTCGAATTACTATTCACACTGCCCGTCCAGGTATTGTGATTGGTAAAAAAGGTGAAGATATTGAAAAGCTAAAGCGTGAAGTTGCTCAAATGATGGGCATTCCCGTACACATCAATATTGAAGAAATTCGTAAGCCTGAAGTAGATGCTACACTTGTTGCGCAAAGTGTTGCTCAGCAGTTAGAACGTCGTATCATGTTCCGTCGTGCAATGAAGCGCTCAGTAACTAATGCGATGCGTTTAGGAGCTGAGGGGATCAAAATCAATGTTTCTGGTCGCTTGAATGGCGCTGAAATTGCTCGTGCAGAATGGTATCGTGAGGGTCGTGTCCCTTTGCATACATTTCGTGCAGATATTGACTATGGCACAGCAGAAGCGAATACTACCTATGGCATCATCGGTGTTAAAGTGTGGATATTCAAAGGTGAGATACTGGACACTGAGTCTCTGATGAAAGAAAAACTGCTTTCCAAAAAGTCAGCAGATTCTAAGTAACTCATAGTTATTTATAATAACAGTAACTTATCCGGAACAAACAAGATAGGGTTAGACAATGCTTCAACCAAAAAGAACAAAATTCCGTAAACAGTTTAAAGGCCGTAACCGCGGACTTGCTGCGACTGGAAATAAAGTGAGTTTTGGCGAATACGGTCTAAAATCAATGTCGCGTGGTCGTTTGACCGCACGTCAGATTGAGGCCGCACGTCGTGCAATGACTCGTCATATTAAACGTGGTGGTAAAATTTGGATTCGAGTCTTTCCAGACAAACCGATTTCAAAGAAACCACTTGAAGTAAGACAAGGTAAAGGTAAAGGTAGTGTGGAATATTGGGTTGCACAAATCCAGCCAGGTTCCATGCTCTATGAAATGGAAGGTGTCTCTGAAGAGTTGGCACGTGAAGCTTTTGCATTAGCTGCCGCCAAATTACCTTGTGCTACAACATTTGTTAAGCGTACGGTGATGTAAATGAGCAATGAAAATAAATTGAAAGCAACTGATTTGCAAGCTAAGTCACCAGAAGAGCTGACTGAAACTTTGCATGAATTGCGTAAAGAACAGTTTAATCTGAGAATGGGACAAGGCAGTGGCCAACAGGTCAAACCGCACCTTTTTAAATTGGTTAGACGTAATATTGCACGCGTAAAAACCGTTCTAAGTTCAAAGTAACCAGCATTAATCGAGATCGAAAAAATGAGCGAAGATAAAAAACAAAGAACGGTAAATGGTGTAGTCCTAAGTGATAAAATGGACAAAACTGTAACCGTAATGATTGAACGTAAAGTTAAACACCCACTTTATGGTAAATATATAAGACGTTCGACTAAATTGCATGTTCATGATGAAAAGAATGAATGTAATGTTGGTGATACGGTAAGTATTGCGGAGTGCCGTCCAATGTCCAAAAGTAAATCATGGACACTTGTCGAAGTAGTCAATAAAGCCGGCTAAATACACTATCCATGTCGGTAATGATGTGGTTAATGTGACAATCCGAAAGCACTTTAATTAAATGCTATCCAAGATTAGCTGTACAAGCTAAAAGAAGCCATGCTATAATGTTTGGCTTTCTTGGCTATGCTTGTAAAAAAGTGCCGAGTTGGTTTTAGCCCCGAATTAGCATTGTTGGAGATTAACAATGATTCAGATGCAAACGGTACTTGATGTTGCCGATAATAGTGGTGCTCGAAGAATCCAGTGTATTAAGGTTCTTGGTGGTTCCCACAGAAGATATGCACGAGTTGGTGATATCATCAAATGCAGTATTAAAGAAGCGATACCTCGCGGTAAAGTAAAAAAAGGTGATGTTTATAATGCTGTCGTTGTTCGCACAACGAAAGGTGTTCGTCGCCCAGATGGTTCTTTAATTCGTTTTGATGGGAACGCAGCAGTGTTATTAAATGCTTCACATCAACCTATTGGTACTCGGATCTTTGGTCCTGTTACCCGTGAACTTCGTAATGAGAAGTTTATGAAAATTATTTCATTAGCACCTGAAGTTCTTTAATTAATGTTATTAAAGTAATGGATTGTGTACTTTAATACTGATATCACCTAACGATAAATTTATAAAAATAGATTTATGAGACTGGGAGTGATCAGTGTTGAAAAGACGTAAGAGAGAAAGTGATGCGCAAGTTAAGAACAGGCGATGAAATTATTGTAATCGCTGGAAAAGATAAGGGTAAACGCGGTCAAATTGATGCGTTTGTTGGCGATACTAAGGTGTTAATACCTAATGTAAATGTTGCCAAGAAACATGTTAAGGCTAATCCAAATGCTGGAGAAACTGGTGGAATTGTTGACAAAGCAATGCCTCTGGAAATCTCTAATGTAGCAATTTTTAATGCTGCCACAGGTAAAGCTGATCGAGTTGGTTTTAAATTTCTGGAAGACGGAAAAAAAGTTCGTTTTTACAAGTCAAATAGTGAAGTAATTGCATAAATTTATTTTATGTAACAACTTACAGTGACTAAAACAGGTTTTAAAATAACTCTTGCTGAATAAGAGAAGTAGGATAAGTTCAAAATGGCAACTTTACAAACGTTTTATAAAGATACAGTGGTAGCTCAGCTACAAAAGGAATTTAATTACAAAAGTGTAATGGAAGTTCCTAGAATCACTAAGATAACCCTTAATATGGGTCTTGGTGAAGCAATTGGTGATAAAAAAATTATCGAACATGCAGTCGGTGATATGACTAAAATTTCAGGTCAAAAGCCAGTTGTAACAAAAGCAAGAAAATCAATCGCAGGTTTTAAAATCCGTGATGACTATCCAATTGGTTGTAAAGTGACTCTACGAAGAGAAAGAATGTATGAGTTTCTTGAGCGATTAATCAGTATTTCAATCCCTCGTATTCGTGATTTTCGTGGTTTAAACCCAAAATCATTTGATGGTCGTGGTAACTTTAGTATGGGAATAAAAGAACAAATTATTTTCCCTGAAATCGATTACGATAAAATTGATAAATTACGTGGTATGGATATTACTATTACTACAACTGCAAAAACCAATGATGAAGCTAAGGCCTTATTAAAGGCATTTAGTTTTCCATTGAAATCAGAATCAAAAGGATAGTCAAATGGCAAAACAGTCAATGATTCAACGTGAGCTTAAGCGCGAAAAAATGGTTGCTAAATATGCAGCTAAACGAGCGGCACTAAAGCTTGCCATGTCAGATCCAAATGCCTCTTATGAAGAGCAAATGGCTGCGCGTGAGAAATTCAATGCTCTTCCAAGAAATTCTTCTCCAGTACGTCTACGTAATCGTTGTCGTATCACTGGTCGTCCTCATGGTTATTTCCGTAAGTTTGGTATGTCAAGAAACAAACTGCGTGAGCATACAATGAATGGCGATGTTCCAGGTCTACGTAAAGGTAGCTGGTAAGAGTCAGTGATGACACTAAGTGATTATCGCTAAGTGACTACAGATAGTATTAGGAGAAATTTATGAGTATGAGTGATCCAATTGCAGATATGCTGACTCGCATCAGAAATGCATTAGCTGCAAATAAAGTAAGTGTATCAATGCCTTCGTCTAAAATGAAGGTTGCTATCGTAAAAGTATTAGAGCAAGAAGGTTATGTTCTTTCTCATAGTGTGAATGATAGTGTTAAGCCAGTTCTAACAATTGACCTTAAATATTTCAAGGGCAAGCCTGTTATTGAACTAATCAAAAGAGCCAGCAGACCTGGTTTGAGACAATATAAAGGTGCCAATGATATTCCTGCTGTTTGGGATGGCCTAGGTGTTTCTATTGTTTCTACTTCAAAAGGTATTATGACGAATACAGCTGCTAAAAATATTGGGCAAGGTGGCGAAGTATTGTGTTATGTAGCGTAGTGATAAGTTACGTCTGAGGAAACTGGAGTTTATATTTTATAGTTAAATTAGTAATTATTAATTTGATTTATGAAGTAAATATAAGGCTTTAAGTCTTCTTAATATATTAACCAAGAATTATGACACTATAAGGTGAAAATATGTCTAGAGTAACACAACCGGTCGCTATTCCTGCCGGTGTTGAAATTTCCCAAAATGGGCAAGAGATTTCAGTAAAAGGAAGCAAAGGTCAGTTGCAAATGAATTTAAATTCTGCAGTGACGCTATCAGTTGAAGATGGAAATGTAAGCTTTACACCAGTCAACCCTGCCGATAAAAAAGCGGGTGCAATAACTGGAACTATGAAATCTATTGTTACCAATATGATGAATGGTGTGAGTAATGGTTTTGAAAAAAAGCTTACTTTAGTTGGTGTTGGTTACAGAGCTAAAGCACAAGGCAATAAAGTTGACTTGAGTTTAGGTTTTTCTCATCCTGTGGTACATGAATTGCCAGAAGGGATTACTGCTGAAACACCGAGTCAGACTGAAATAATTATTAGAGGCATTGATAAACAGATTGTTGGTCAAGTTGCTGCTGATATCCGATCTTATCGTCCACCTGAACCATATAAGGGAAAGGGTGTGCGTTATACAGATGAGCATGTTGTTCGTAAAGAAGCTAAGAAGAAGTAACTGATAGAGGCTGATGTAATGGATAAGAAAGAAAAACGTTTACGTCGCTCTCGTAGAGCACGTGCAAAGATTAAAGAGTTAGCGGTTAACCGTCTGACTATTCATAAAACACCAAGACATATTTATGCTCAAGTAATTGCGCCTAATGGTTCTGAAGTAATTGTTGCAGCAAATACTGCTCAAAGTGCAATTAAATCAGAGGTTAAATATACCGGTAATTGTGATGCTGCTACTGCGGTCGGTAAAGCGATAGCTGAGAAAGCTAAAGAAGCGGGTGTCACAAAAGTTGCTTTTGATCGCAGTGGTTTTAAATACCACGGTCGTGTCAAGTCACTGGCTGATGCAGCTCGTGAAAATGGTCTGGAATTTTAAGGGTAATATCATGGCTGGAAAAAACCAAGCAAAAGAAAAAGCGCAAGATGATCTGATCGAAAAATTAATCAATGTCAATCGTGTTGCTAAAGTTGTCAAAGGCGGTCGTGTTTTCGGTTTCGCTGCTCTAACAGTTGTTGGTGATGGAAATGGACGAGTTGGTTTTGGACGTGGCAAGGCAAAAGAAGTGCCCGCCGCAATTCAAAAAGCAATGGAAAACGCTCGTCGCAATCTAGTAAAAGTACCTCTTAAAGACGGTACTTTACAATACGGTTTATATGGTGTTGAAGGTGCAGCTCGTGTTTACATGAAACCTGCATCTGAAGGTACAGGTATTATTGCTGGTGGTGCAATGCGTGCAGTTTTTGAAGCGGTAGGCATACGTAATGTATTAGCAAAGTGTATCGGTACACAGAATCCAATTAATGTTGTACGTGCAACAATAACTGGTTTGTCACAAATGCGTTCTCCAGAGTTTATTGCTGCAAAACGTGGCAAAACTGTTGAAGAAATCAACGGCTAAATAAGCAGGTAGTTAATATGTCAAAGACAATTAAAGTCACTCAAATTAAGAGTGTTAATGGTCGACTGAAAGCACATAAAGCCTGTGTTTCTGGTCTTGGCCTAAGAAGAATAAACCATAGTGTTGAAGTAATTGATACCCCAGAAAATCGTGGTATGATCAACAAGGTTTCCTATTTACTAAGAGTTGAGGAATAAGATCATGCGTCTTAATTCACTAAAACCTGCAAAAGGTTCAAATAAAACTGGAAAACGTGTTGGCCGTGGTATTGGTTCCGGAACAGGTAAAACCTGTGGCCGTGGACACAAAGGTCAAAAATCACGTTCTGGTGGTACAGTAATGGTTGGTTTTGAAGGCGGTCAAATGCCTTTACAAAAACGCTTACCTAAAGTTGGATTTTCATCTCGTGTTAGCATCATTACTGATGAAGTACGCTTGCATGAGCTTAATCGTTTTGATGACGTTGTTGATATTGCTGCTTTGCAAAAAGCCAATATAATTAACAAAAATATTAAGCGAGTAAAAGTCTTTGCCTCAGGTGAAATTACCAAGGCCGTTACTTTGAAAGGTATTTCGGTTACCAAAGGTGCCCGTGCAGCGATTGAAGCTGCAGGTGGAACAATAGAAGAATAAGGACGATTCGTGGCAGCATCAGCAGCACAATTGGCCAGTTCATTAGGAGGCGGTAAGCTCACTGAGCTGAAAAACCGTCTCCTTTTTGTTCTTGGTGCATTATTAGTTTTTCGTATCGGAACGTACATTCCTGTTCCGGGTATTAATCCAGATGCTTTGGCAGCGCTCTTTGAGCAGCAACAAGGTTCTATCTTAGGCATGGTAAACATGTTCTCAGGTGGTGCATTACAGCGTCTTTCTGTCTTTGCTTTGGGTATTATGCCGTATATCTCAGCATCAATTATCATTCAATTGATGACTAAAGTAATTCCAACTCTTGAGCAGTTAAGCAAGGAGGGGCAGGCAGGAAAACGAAAAATTACTCAATACACTCGCATTGGTACCGTATGTTTAGCAACTTTCCAGGCTCTAGGTGTTGCTCTAACACTAGAGAGTCAAACAGCGGGTGTGGCTCATGTTGTTGTTGATCCTGGCTTTATTTTTAGAATGTCAACAGTTGCTACCTTGGTTACAGGTACTATGTTTTTAATGTGGCTGGGTGAGCAAATAACTGAACGTGGTATTGGTAATGGTATTTCTCTGATTATTTTTTCTGGTATCGTTGCCGGTTTACCAAATGCCTTAGGTGGTATTTATGCTCTGCAAGATAAGGGGACAATATCTTCTGGTATACTCTTGCTATTAATTCTAATTATTATTGCTGTTACTGCATTTGTTGTCTTTGTTGAACGTGCACAAAGACGAATTACCGTTAACTATGCGAAACGACAGCAAGGTAAAAAGATGTATGCGGCTCAGTCATCTCACTTGCCCTTAAAAGTGAATATGGCAGGTGTTATACCCCCTATTTTTGCCTCCAGTATTATTTTATTTCCAGCAACAATTGGTAAATTGTTTGCAAGTCATGAAGGTATGGAGTGGATGCAATCTATGGCAGATGCTATCTCACCAGGGCAACCACTTTATGTACTATTTTATGCTTTAGGGATTTTCTTCTTCTGTTTCTTTTATACTGCAATTATGTTTAATCCAAGAGAAACAGCTGATAATTTGAAAAAATCGGGTGCCTTTATTCCAGGGATAAGACCAGGGGAAAATACTTCTCGTTTTATCGATGCTATTATGAGTCGCTTAACTCTAATTGGTGCTGTTTACATAACAGGGGTTTGTCTGCTACCAGAATTTTTGATTTTAAATTGGAATGTACCGTTTTATTTTGGTGGAACATCATTGTTGATTATTGTTGTTGTCACTATGGACTTTATGGCTCAAATTCAGACATATATAATGTCTCATCAGTACGAAGGCTTGATGAAAAAAGCGAACCTTAAAAGCTCCAAGAAAAAATAACCAATTCAAATATTATGATTTATTTTAGAGGTGTATTATGAAAGTACGTGCTTCAGTAAAAAAGATTTGCAGAAATTGCAAAATTATTAAGCGTAAAGGTGTTGTAAGAGTTATCTGTTCAGATGGCCGTCATAAACAGCGTCAAGGTTAAAACCTAAGCTTTAATCAAGTTAAGTAATAAAAATAACTTGTAAAAATGTCAATAAGTTTGACAGAGTCCGTAAGAGCGCGTATAATTACGCGCTCTTTGTATTACTAATAAATTGATGGGAGAGCCTTTATGGCCCGTATTGCTGGTGTAAATGTTCCAGATAGAAAACACGCAGTTATTGCATTAACATCGATTTATGGAATTGGAAGAACCCGTTCTGCTAAAATTTTAGAAAAAGCCGGTATTGCTGGTAATACTAAAATTGAAGCACTGTCTGAAGAACAACTTGATACTGTTCGTGGTCTGATTGCTGAGTTTACCGTTGAAGGTGACTTGCGTCGTGAGACTTCTATGAACATCAAGCGTTTAATGGATATGGGGTGCTATCGTGGTATAAGACATCGTAGAAGTCTTCCTCTACGCGGTCAACGTACTAAGACTAATGCTAGAACACGCAAAGGCCCAAGAAAGCCAATTCGTAAGTAAGCATTAACTCGTTAAGATAATTAACCATTCTATAAATCTGTTAGCAAAACTATTTGTTACGATTATTTGTAAAATTATAAAATAAAACGAACTGTTTGTTATTAAAGCTGCCATATAAATAATCTATTTTATATATAAATGCTTTAATAAGATTCATTTTCAAACACAATGTAGGTACATTATGGCTAAACCAAGTCGTTCACGTAAAAAAGTAAAACGCACGGTTGTTGACGGGATTGCGCACATTCATGCGTCATTCAATAATACAATTATAACCATTACCGATCGTCAGGGAAATGCTCTGTCATGGGCTACAGCAGGTGGTTCTGGTTTCCGTGGTTCAAGAAAAAGTACACCTTTTGCAGCACAGGTTGCTGCTGAAAGAGCTGGAAAAGTTACCCTTGAGATGGGTATGAAAAATCTTGATGTGAATGTCAAAGGTCCAGGTCCAGGTCGTGAATCTGCAGTTCGTGCTTTCAACGCTCTAGGCTATAAAATTAACAGCATCACTGATGTGACACCTATTCCACATAATGGTTGTCGTCCATCTAAGAAGCGTCGAGTTTAAATTTAAATTTATTAGCATTTCTTGTTGCAGTTATATTGCTTAATACGAGATATGTAATAAGGCAGAATATATTAAATAAAAATTGGTATATGCCCAAGAGTTGAGAAGGAAATAGATAATGGCTAGATATATTGGACCAACGTGTAAATTATCACGTCGTGAAAAGACAGACTTAGGTCTTAAAAGTGGTCTGCGTTCACTAGACACAAAATGTAATATGGAACAACCTCCTGGTGTTCATGGTGCAGGGCGTGGTCGCTTAAGTGAATTTGGCTTACAATTACGTGAAAAACAAAAAGTTAAAAGAATTTATGGTGTTTTGGAAAAGCAGTTTAGAAATTACTATAAAAAAGCATCAGGCCAAAAAGGTGCGACAGGTGAAAACTTATTAAAATTATTAGAGCAACGTTTAGATAACGTTGTTTATCGCATGGGCTTTGGTTCAACCAGAGCAGAAGCAAGACAATTAGTGGGTCATAAAGCCATTAGTGTTAATGGTCAAACTGTCAATATTGCCTCCTTTACTTGTAACCCAGGTGATGTTGTTGCTATTCGTGAAAAAGCTAAAAAGCAGCAACGTGTGAAAGATGCACTGGAGTTATGTAAGCAACGTGAGCCAAATGAATGGATTTCTGTTGATGAAAAATCAATGGAGGGAACATTTAAATCGGTTCCCGAGCGTTCAGACTTGCCTACAGAAATTCAAGAAAATCTTATTGTGGAATTATATTCTAAGTAATACCACTATTTGTAAAGAGCATTTATTTCTTATTCCACTCATTTTGATGATTAAGTAATAGATGCTTTTGCCGTTATAACAAACATATATGCTATGAGGACACTTCATGCAGGACTCTGTATCTCAGTTTCTAAGACCTAAATTGGTTGATGTACAACAATATTCAGAAAATCATGCGAAAGTCGTTTTAGAACCTCTAGAACGAGGTTTTGGGCACACTTTAGGTAACTCATTGCGTCGCATTTTACTTTCATCAATGACGGGTGCTTGCATCTATGAAGTTGAAATTGATGGTGTTTTGCATGAGTATTCGAGTATCGAAGGTGTTCAAGAAGATGTTATTGAAATACTTTTGAACTTAAAGGGTGTGGCAATTATTCTTAATAATAGAGATGAAGTGGAACTTTCTTTAACCAAGAAAGGAGCTGGTATTGTCACTGCTGCAGACATTACATTGGATCACGATGTTGAAATCGTCAATCCAGATCATATCATTTGTAATTTATCCCGTGGTTCTGAAATTTCTATGAAACTACGGATCAACAAGGGTATTGGTTATCAGCCATCAAATACTCGTAATAATTCAGACGAATCCGATACAATTATTGGTCGCCTGCAATTAGATGCCAGCTATAGTCCTGTTATTAAAGTATCTTATGCAGTTGAAAATGCACGTGTTGAACAAAGAACCAATTTAGATAAGCTGATAATTGATTTGGAAACAAATGGAACTATTGACCCAGAAGAAGCCATAAAGCATGCGGCAACAATTCTTTCTGATCAACTATCTTCTTTTGTCAATCTAAATGTTCGTGAAGCTGAGGCACCTGAAGAGAAAGAACCTGAAATTGACCCAATTTTATTACGCCCTATTGATGATCTTGAGCTAACTGTTCGTTCTGCAAATTGCTTAAAAGCAGAGCAAATTTACTTTATTGGTGATCTTATTCAGCGTACAGAAGTTGAATTGCTTAAAACACCTAATTTAGGTAAAAAATCCTTAACTGAAATTAAGGATGTCTTAGCATCTAAAGGTTTGAGCCTTGGTATTAAGCTTGAGAATTGGCCACCTGCCATTCTTAAAGATAGCACTAAGCTTTAAATTCTTAGCTCTTTTTAAAGAGTAAAATCTACTTAGGTAGTGTTTGCAGTAACTTTTATTCAGTAAACGTTTTTGTTCGCTGGGTGCTGTAAATTAGTAAAGGTATATTACTATGCGTCATCGTAAGAGTGGACGTCAACTCAATCGAAATAGCTCTCATCGTAAAGCGATGTTTAAAAATATGGCTGTTTCTTTGTTGCGTCATGAAATTATTAGAACAACTTTGCCTAAGGCTAAAGAGCTACGTCGTGTTGTAGAACCTCTTATTACTAGAGGCAAGCAAGACTCGGTTGCTAATCGTCGTATTATTTTTGCTCGCACTCGTGATAACGAGATTACAGCAAAACTGTTTACAGAAATTGGCCCTAGATATCAGGATAGACCGGGTGGTTATGTTCGTATTTTGAAATGTGGTTTCCGTAAGGGTGACCGCGCACCAATGGCTTATGTTGAGTTGGTTGATCGTCCTATCATCGAAGATGAAGACGAAGATGATATTGAAGAAATAGATGAATAAGTTTCATTGACTTGTTTAGCTGATGATTCTATCAGACATAAAAAACCGAGTTCATACTCGGTTTTTTTATGCCTGTCTTAATATTTTTATTTTAAAAAAGACTTTAAATAAGTGCCAGTGTAAGAGTGTTTATTTTTGCTTAACTCCTCAGGTGTTGCACAGTCAATAATTGTTCCACCCTTATTGCCTCCCTCCGGTCCCATATCAATGATCCAATCGGCTGTTTTAATGACATCAAGATTATGTTCAATAATAACAACGGTATTGCCATTATCTCTCAATCTAAAAAGTACCTGAAGTAATTGCTTAATATCAAAGAAATGCAGTCCAGTTGTCGGTTCATCAAGAATGTAGAGTGTTTTTCCTGTATCGCGTTTAGAAAGTTCTTTTGAGAGTTTAACCCGTTGCGCTTCGCCCCCTGAAAGAGTTGTCGCACTTTGTCCTAGTTTTATATAAGATAAGCCGACATCTAATAAGGTGGTTAACTTTCTTTTTAAAGCAGGGATAGCACTAAAGAAATCATGAGCTTCTTCGATGGTCATATTGAGTATTTCAAAGATATTTTTCCCTTTGTATTTAATTTCTAAGGTTTCTCTATTGTAGCGTTTGCCTTTACAGACATCACAGGGGACATAGATATCAGGCAAAAAGTGCATTTCCACTTTGATAACACCATCTCCTTGACATGCTTCGCAGCGTCCGCCCTTAACATTAAAACTAAATCGACCGGGTGTATAACCCCGTGAGCGTGCTTCATTAGTTGCAGCAAATAAATCACGAATTGAGGTAAATAAGCCTGTATAAGTTGCAGGATTTGAGCGTGGTGTTCGTCCTATTGGGCTTTGATCAATGTCGATAACCTTATCAAAGAGGCCAATTCCGGTAATTTTTTTAAAAGGGGCAGGTGATGTGTTGGCTCGGTTAAGTTGATGGGCTGAATATTTATATAAGGTATCATTAATGAGTGTTGATTTACCAGAACCAGAGACACCCGTAACGACTGTTAGCAAACCAACAGGAATGTTCACATGAATATTTTTTAGATTGTTACCACAGGCTCCAGTGATGCGGAGTAATTTCTTAGGATCAACAGGTGTTCTTCTTTTAGGAATAGTAATACCGTCAGTACCATTTAAAAATTGTGCAGTAAGTGAATTTTTATTGTTTAAAATATCACTTAATTGGCCTTGAGCAACAATCTGACCACCGTGAACACCGGCACCGGGACCAATATCAACAATATAATCAGCGCAACGAATGGCGTCTTCGTCATGTTCAACAACAATGACGGTGTTGCCCAGATCACGTAAGTATGTCAGAGTGCTTAATAATCGTTGATTATCTCGTTGATGAAGCCCGATAGAGGGTTCATCAAGTATATACATGACCCCCACAAGACCTGCTCCTATTTGGCTGGCCAAGCGAATACGTTGAGCTTCTCCACCAGAGAGTGTTTCTGCACTGCGATCCAAGCTTAAATAGTCTAGGCCAACATTGACTAAAAAATTCAGTCTCTGGTTGATTTCTGAGATGATCTTCTTAGCAATCTCACCACGTTTTCCGGATAGTTTCAGGTTGAGAAAAAATTCCTGAGTGTCGGCTATAGATAAAGAAGTAATATAGGGCAGGCTTTGTTTCTGGATAAAGACATTACGAGCAGTAAGATTGAGGCGACTGCCTTGACAGTCAGGACAGGTTTGCACTGTTTGATATTTGCTTAATTCATCACGAACGGTATTAGAGTCTGTTTCATGATAACGTCTCTGCATATTGTTAATAACCCCTTCAAATGGGGTATTACGGGTGGTCTTTCGTCCCTTGTCATTGACATAGACAAAGTTAATTATTTCACCATTATTACCAAATAGTATGAGTTTTTGAATTTTTTTAGTTAATTTTTTAAAGGGTATTTCCAGATCGAAATCATAATGTTTTGCTAGTGATGTGAGCATTTGAAAATAATAAGCATTACGGCGATCCCAACCTCGAATAGCACCTGAAATAAGGGAATTTTCAGCATTGAGGACAACTTTATCGGGATCAAAAAATTGTTTCAGCCCCAGCCCATCACAGCTTGGACAGGCACCAGCAGGATTATTAAAAGAGAATAACCGAGGCTCTAATTCTGTTAAACTATAACCACACTCTGGGCAGGCAAATTTAGCAGAAAAGGTTATTTCTTCTTTTTCTGGATCGTCCATATAGGCAATTCGGACAATACCATTGGCAAGTTCTAGTGCGGTTTCAAATGAATCAGCAAGACGTTGTTTGAGATCAGGGCGTATTTTAAACCGATCAACGACTACTTCTATGGTATGTTTTTGATGCAACTTAAGCTCTGGAAGAGTGTCTAAATCGTATAAATGTTGATCAATACGTACACGGATAAATCCCTGTGTTCTTAGTTCATCAAAAAGGACATGATGTTCACCCTTTTTTTCCCGTATAACAGGTGCTAATAGCATAAGCTTTGTTCCTTCAGGTAAGGCCAAGGTTCGGTCGACCATTTGGCTGACGGTTTGAGCATCGAGTGTTGTGTGATGTTCAGGGCATTGTGGAATGCCGACACGGGCAAACATAAGACGTAAATAATCGTATATCTCCGTGACGGTTCCCACCGTTGAACGTGGGTTGTGTGATGTTGATTTTTGCTCAATGGATATAGCAGGTGATAGCCCTTCAATATGATCAATATCGGGTTTTTCCATCATGGAAAGAAACTGGCGAGCATAGCTTGAAAGAGATTCGACATAACGTCGTTGTCCTTCAGCATAAATGGTATCAAAAGCAAGTGAGGACTTTCCTGAGCCAGATAAGCCAGTGATCACGATGAGCTTATTTCTGGGTAGCTCAATATCAATATTTTTGAGGTTATGGGTACGAGCACCCTGAATTTTTATTGTCTTCATAAAAAATGTAACAGGCCTTGGTAAAAACTGATAAAATACGCACTTGTGGCAAAGAAAACGTATGCCAGAATCAGCTATTGAACGGTTTTATTCTGGGTTATAGAGTAAATTTTAGAGAAACTATAGTATAAATGAATGAACAAGAGATAGATAAACTAAATCCAACTGAAAAACGTGCAGCCATGTCTCTCGCTAGTATTTATTCACTGCGTATGCTGGGCTTGTTTATGATTTTTCCGGTATTTTCCCTGTATGGGCAACAACTTGAGGGTAATACCCCCTTCTTAATTGGTCTTGCTATTGGTGCCTATGGTCTGACTCAGGCGATTTTCCAAATTCCTTTTGGCATGCTCTCAGATAAAATTGGCCGTAAACCTGTTATTATTGCTGGCATGCTTATTTTTGCTATTGGAAGCATGGTCGCCGCGATGGCCGACTCTATCTATGGGGTTATTTTAGGGCGGGTTATACAAGGTAGTGGTGCAGTGGCTGCGGCGGTGATGGCATTGGCAGCTGATTTAACTCGTGAAGAACATCGCTTAAAAATTATGGCGACTATTGGTATGAGCATTGGTTTTGCTTTTGCTGTTGCTATGATTGCCGGTTCAGTCCTTAATGAGCTAATTGGTGTTAATGGCATGTTTTGGTTAACTGCAGTTTTTGCCTTAATGGGCGTAGCGGTTACCCTGTTTTGGGTGCCTGATGCACCAAAAGCATTTCATAGAGAAACAGAGCCTGTACCTGAACAATTCAAATCTATATTAAAAGATCGGCAACTATTACGCCTAGATGCCGGTATTATGATTCTACATATGGTGCTAACGGCTACCTTTTTAGTGATCCCCATTGCTTTAGTCAATGAACAACATGCTAATTTAGCGTCCTCAGAGCATTGGAAAATTTATCTACCGGTTATGATCTTAGCAATGGGCTTAATGGTGCCCTTTATTATCATTGCTGAGAATAAGCGTCGCATGAAAGAAGTATTCAATATTGCCATCCTTGTTATTGCCTTGGCTGAGTTAGGTTTTTGGTTTTTTAATGATTCTATATTTGGCTTGGCTTTCTTTATACTGGTTTTCTTTACGGCATTTAACGTACTTGAAGCGTCTTTACCTTCTCTTATTGCCAAAGTTTCACCGACAGAAGCAAAAGGTACGGCAATGGGTGTGTATAGTACTAGCCAGTTTTTAGGGGCTTTTTTAGGTGGTGTTATTGGTGGTAAACTACTAGGTCTGTATGGCGTGAATGGGGTCTTTATTTTTGCAATGTCTATCACACTTATCTGGAGTGTTATTGCTCTAACTATGAAAAGCCCACGTTATTTGAGTACCTTTGTTGTTAAACTGACAAGCGTAAAAACGGCAGATATTGCCCATATTAGTGCTGAATTGACGATGATCCAAGGTGTTGCTGAAGTCGTTGTTATTCCAGAAGATGGGGCAGCCTATTTAAAAGTAGAATTACATGCCTTGGATAAAGTAAAATTAAAAGAATTTTCAAATAGATATTCACAAGAGGATGAATGATGGCTGGAGTCAATAAAGTAATTTTAGTAGGGCGATTAGGGAAAGATCCCGAGGTGAGATATACACCAGACAATAGAGCAATTGCTAATATTACCTTAGCAACCTCAGAGTCATGGAAAGATAAAAATACTGGCCAGAGACAAGAAAAAACCGAATGGCATCGTATCGTGTTTTTTGGTGGTGTTGCTGGTGTTGTTGGTGAATACCTTAAAAAAGGTTCACAAATTTATATTGAAGGAAAACTGCAAACCCGAAAATGGCAAGATAAAAGTGGTCAGGATCGTTACACCACGGAAGTTGTGGTTGATGGTTTTAGCGGTGTTATGCAAATGTTAGACACTCGTAGTGGCGGTGATACAGCCTTTGGGCAATCCAATAATCAAGCACAAGGTAACCAGAATTTCCAGCAAAACCAAGTGCCACAGCAGTCTCAACAGCAACAACCTGACCAGCAAAACTCAGCACCACAACAACAGAATCCTCAGGCTGCACCTGCCAGTCAGCCTTTTGAAGATGAGTTTGATGATGATATACCGTTTTAAAGGTTCATAGAGTGATTATGTAAAACATACCGACTAAGCCTTTGTAATAACAAAGGCTTTTTTTATTTTCACTGTAGTAAAAGTGTAAATTATTGTGGGGCTTGTTTTTAATAAAAATTACTGTTGATAAAGGGATTTTACGAAAGGCAAAGCAACTTGAAAATATTGTAGTGTGTAACCCAATAGAGTTTATTGATTTCTGGGAGGATAAAAAATGATATCTGATACAGCAATAAAACAAAAAGGTTTTGAGGCATTAAAAGACAAACTGGGAATAGTCAAAATGGAAAGATTTATCATGCTAATCAATCGTGAAAAATTTGACTATACCAAATGGAGAAAAGATTTATTTGAAGATATGGATATTGAAGAATTATCCCGGAAAGCAAATGAATTCTCTCAGAGTTTAAAAAAATCTTAAATCAATATTCTGTAAAGTTTTAGTGCTTATCTGAAGAAATAATTTACAGAAGATTTCACATTATTTCGTTTGCTTGATTTATTTAGGTTCAAACAGGCATGTTGGTTTGGGTGATTTTCTCGATGAAGTTTGTGGATTTTCTTAATGGGGGAAAATAGTAAGTTTTTATGCTATAGAGTGACTTGCGTAAGAATGTATTCCTTGTGAAACTGAATCAAAAGCTACGAGGGTACTTTTAAGTTTGCAATAAATGATTGAATTAAAGAATTTCCCGAGGTTGGCTGTCAAATATTGGGACGTCGATTATTTTTCCTTGTATAATTTCGAAGCTGCTTCCAGCTAATGGCAATTTAAAGTGTATTAAAAAAGGAACAACACCATGACAAGCACCCAACAACGCGCCGAACTGCAACGCCAAATATGGCAGATTGCCAACGATGTTCGTGGCTCGGTCGATGGGTGGGATTTTAAACAGTATGTACTAGGCACATTGTTTTACCTATTTATCAGTGAAAACTTTGCCATTTACATTGAAGGCGGGGATGAAAGCATCCATTATGCTGAGCTTACTGATGATGTGATCACGACCGATATCAAAGACGATGCCATTAAAACCAAGGGCTATTTTATTTACCCAAGCCAAGTTGTTTTCAAATATTGCTAACGACGCCAATAAGAACGACAACCTGAACACCGATTTAGCGGCGATTTTTACAGCGATTGAAAGCTCAGCCAATGGCTACCCATCAGAAGTGGATATTAAAGGCTTATTTGCCGATTTTGATACCATCAGTAACCGCTTAGGGAATACTGTTAAGGATAAAAACAGCCGTTTAGCCGCCGTATTAAAAGGCGTAGCGGGGCTGTCATTTGGTGCGTTTGAAAGCAATCAAATTGACCTGTTTGGCGATGCCTACGAGTTTTTAATCTCAAATTATGCTGCTAATGTGTATCAGCTTTGGCTCGACCTCAGCAGTCATTTTGTTAAATGACATCAAAAATATTTTTTTAGGAAAGCAGTTATTCTAAAATTGTGATTAAATGAGCTAAAACATCGTCAACAATATAATCAGGAACAGATTCAACTATTTTAGCTTTTCTTGCTTCTAAATCTAATGTGCGAATACTGTTGATTAATACAACGCCTTGGGTATCAATGCCACAACCAGATAATGAAACGGTAAACCCTTTAACTCTGGAAAGGTTTCCTCCTTGAGTGATTGGAGCAATAAGAACGGTACCTAACTGATTAAATTCCGAAGTTGAAAGTACCAAACAAGGTCTAAAATCCCCTTGTAGTTCACGACCAGAAATAGGATTTAAAGATACTTTAACGATGTCCCCGCGTTCGTATCTCTTTCGTTTCACAATGATTCTCTGCCTACAGGTTGAATATCATCCCATTCTTTTACCGCATTTGGCATTGGAGCATTTAAATCACACAGAGCAAGAAGCTCTTTAAGTGAGTATTTAGGTTTCATCTTCTTTGGGGTAATCACGATTTTATTTCCGCTTTCAGAAACATCAATTTCATCTCCCTCTGATAAATTAAGCTTCTTTAATATTATTGCTGGTAAAATCAGCCCTGAGCTATTACCTATTTTTCTAATGTTGGTTTTCATAAAAATACCTTTTTAAATCATTACAACTAGAGTAATACAAAACCCAGTATGTTGCAACAATGTTGCAACTTTAAGTTGTTGTGTTAATAATACATGTTAATGCAAGTTAAAAATGTCCTGTGTTCTAGAATTTAGAAATCTCCTATTTGAATTTTTGCTTTCAATTTTCCTTGGAAAATTAATAGCCCGTAGGAAAGATTTTGAGATGGAATTTGATTGTGGCTAGGTGGTGCAAATCAGAAGTGATGGTCACTGCCAATCTCTGATTTTTCCCTTCAGGTGTCAATGGACAAATTTCAGCTGTATGGATTATTCTTGAAATAGTCACTGATTATCTTGATGTTTGACACAAACCAACTAATATTCAAATGCTTCATCAAAAATCGAAGTCTTGGACTTGTTATTATTTTATTTCATAAGGATATGTTATGCGTATAAGACAGCTTGTGGTTTTCTTTTTCTTTTTATTATTATCATCTTATGCCTTCTCAGAGGTAACAGAATTAAACTGGGCGGGTTGTGGTATTACCAAAAAGGCTTTTATGGCTGAAATTGCTAAAGCCTATGAAGTTAAGTATGGGGTACACATTAATTTAGAAGGTGGTGGTGCAACGAAAGGCATTGTGAACACTAAAATTGGTCGATCACATATCGGTGGTACTTGTCGACTTCCTATTCATAATGTTAAAGAAGAGTCGCAATTAAATCACATTACTATTGTGGCATGGGATGCTTTAGTTGTTGTGACCCATCCAGAAGCGCCTATTGATAATATTACTCGAGATGAATTGATTGCTATTTTAGAGGGAAAACTAACAAAGTGGGATCAACTCAGTTCATGGAAGGGTAAAAGGAATAAAAAAATACAGCTAATTACTCGTGCTTCAAATCTTTCGGGTGTGGGTTTTACCTATAGAAAAATGTTGTTTGGGGATGTTTATAAAGAAATTAACGCATATAAAGAATTTCCCTCATCAGGCCCTGTGGAAAAATATATAGAGAAAAATGAATATGCAATGGCCATTACCGGTGTTTCAAGTGCCAATAAACGAGATTTAAATATTCTTTCTTTTCAAAATATTAAGCCTTCGTTTGATAATATTAAAACGGGGGCTTATCAGTTTTATAGACCCTTATATCTGGTTGCAGGTGTGACTCATAAATTTACTAAAGAAGTGAGAAGAGAAATAGTTCGTTTTGTTAACTTTGTCAAGAGTGATGATGGCGCACAAGTGATCCGTGATAATGGTGTCGTTCCCTATATTGATGCTGTACATCTTATTGCCAAACAACCTAATATTTTTGCCATGTAAATTCATATGAGATGTAGCATAAATGCTTTGTTCTTTTTTAGCTCACAGGTTAAAATGGTCAGTTAACCAAAAAAATAATTTATTGGAAGACTGACAGTGAAAGATGCACTACAACAACTCATTTCGCAAGCAATACAATCCCTAATTGATAATAATACGTTAAATGTTGCGATGCCAGCAATTAAAATTGACCGCACCCGAGATAAAACTCATGGTGACTTTGCTGCGAATGTTGCTATGTTACTTGCCAAGCCTGCTCGAAAAAATCCACGCGAAATTGCCTCTTTAATTATTAGTGCCTTGCCAGAAAGTGACTTTGTTGAAAAAGTTGACATTGCGGACCCTGGGTTTATTAATTTTTATGTCAGTGAGACATCACGCTTGGATGTTGTTAGTCAAGTAATAGAACAGGGAGATGCCTTTGGGCGGTCTAATAAAGGAGCTGGGAAAAAAGTACAAGTAGAATTTGTTTCAGCAAATCCTACAGGGCCGTTACATGTTGGCCACGGACGAGGTGCTGCCTATGGTGCAACCTTAGCGAATTTATTAGATGCAATTGGCTATTCTGTGCATTGTGAGTATTATGTCAATGATGCGGGACGGCAAATGGATATTCTCGCAACGTCTGTGTGGTTGCGTTACCTTGAAAAAAAGGGAGTAGCCATCATCTTTCCTGCCAATGCCTATAAGGGGGGCTATATTCAAGATATTGTGGCGAATATAAATGATGTAGAAAGCTCTTATTTAGCGACTGCTGAAGAGGTGATGTCAGATCTACCCTTGGATGAACCGCAAGGTGGTGATAAAGAAGAACATATTGATGCGTTGATCCAAAAGGCGAAAAAACTATTGGGTGAAGACTCTTATCGCTCTATTTTTGACTTGGCATTAAATTCAATTTTAGCGGATATTCGTGATGATCTCTCTGAATTTGGAGTGAATTATAATGAGTGGTTTTCAGAGCGATCCTTAATGGCTAAAGGCTTGGTCAGTCAAGCGATTGAGCGCTTACAAAGCGGCGGCTATATTTATGAACAAAAGGGTGCTTTGTGGTTCAAATCAACCGATTTTGGTGATGATAAAGATCGAGTGGTGCAACGAGATAATGGTCAATCAACCTATTTTGCTTCTGATATTGCCTACCACATGGATAAATTTGATCGTGGTTTTGAGTCTGTTATTGATGTCTGGGGTTCTGATCATCATGGTTATGTGCCCAGAGTAAAAGCAGCCCTAAGTGCTCTGGATCATAATGCCGATGCCTTAGAGGTGTTATTGGTGCAGTTTGCCAATCTCTACCGAGGTGGGGAAAAAGTGCAAATGTCGACCCGCAGTGGTTCCTTTGTCACCTTAAGAGAATTACGCGATGAAGTGGGTTCAGATGCTGCTCGTTTCTTTTATGTGATGCGTAAATGTGAGCAACATTTGGATTTTGATTTAGAACTGGCAAAATCAAAGTCATCAGAAAATCCAGTGTATTATATTCAATATGCACATGCTCGTATTTGTAGTATTTTTAGGCAATTGAAAGACAAAAATATAGTCTATGAGCAAGCACTTGGTTTGGCTAATTTAGCTTTATTGGTGGAAGAGCATGAATTAGATATTTTGCAACAATTAGCCAAATACCCAGAAGTTGTGGAAACCGCAGCTAGCCAGCATGAGCCACATTTAATGGCTCATTATTTACGTGAATTGGCCAATGCCTTGCATACTTATTACAATGCACATCAATTTATTGTTGATGATGAAAAGTTACGTAATGCTCGTTTGTTATTGGTTGTCGCAACTCGGCAGGTGATAAAAAGTGGCTTGGAATTACTTGGTGTTTCTGCACCTAGTGAAATGTAGGATAAAACTAACATGGCAACTAAGAAAAAAACCAAGAAAAAAACTGGGGCAACTAGGAACACAGAAAAAAACACCTCCATTTTTCCCAAAGTATTACTTGTTCTGCTTGTGGGTGGTTTTGCTTCTTTTCTAGTGTATTTAGATCAAATACCAACAGAACATGGGATTACTCCAGAAACGATAGCGGATAAAGGACAGAAAAAAGAGCCAAAAATAAAAGCCATCCCCAAAAAGCCAAAGCAGAAATTTGATTTTTATACGGTATTGCCTGACCGAAAGGTAACGCAATCAGAGCGTTCCAAGGTGGTAGACAACAAGCCTAAAGTAGCAGTAAAATCACAAACAGTTCATGTGCAACCAGAAAAAGTCATTTCATCTAAGCAAAGCAAACAAAAAACAACCCCGTACTTTCTTTATCAGTTACAAGTTGGTGCATTTAAAGAATTGTCTAAGGCCGATGCAATGAAAGCTCGTTTAGCGTTTATTGGTGTGGAGTCTAATATTCAGGTGATGCAGAACAAGGGGCAGAAAATGTATCGCGTCAGAGTGGGGCCTAGCACGGATGAGAAAAAGATTAACACCATTAAAAAGCAACTTAAAGCACAAAATATTAATACCTTTGTGCAAAAGCTAAATGGCTGATCTTAAATAAAATTTAAGTGAGTGGTGTCAGTCTAATTTCAACGCGTCGGTTTTTTGCGCGACCCCATTCACTGCCATTGGATGCAATAGGGTAATCTTCCCCCATGCCTCGGGTTAGGATGCGTTGAGGTAACACTCGTCGAGTTTGTAGATAGCGAGCAACAGAACGGGCTCTTTTTTTAGATAAGCTCATATTGTAGGATGCTTTGCCAATACTATCGGTATGACCATAGATATCAACATAGGTCTTTGGGTACTCATTAATAACCTTAGCAATGGATCCTAATACTGCGTAAAAATCAGCTGAAATAGCACTTGAACCCGTGTTAAAGGTAATGTTGCCCGGCATGTTTAGAATAATAGAATTTCCTTTGCGGGTAACACTAACGCCTGTTGCTTCAAGTTCTTTACGTAATTTTGCTTCCTGAACATCCATATAGTAACCAATGCTACCCCCTGCCAAAGCACCAATGCCCGCGCCAATAAGAGCAGATTTTCTATTATCTCCTGCTATGACACCCACAATTGCACCACTGACTGCACCAATAGCCGTACCTTTAACGACATTGCTGGTTTTTTCTTCCCGTGTATAAGGATCGATGGTTGAGCAGGCGTTAAGTAATAATACGGTTGTTAGTAGAATAAATTTGTATCTATGTTGTTCAAGCATATGTCAGTCTCTAGTGGTGAAGAGCTAGCGAGTGTTCATCTATAATTTTTTTACTACAGTTTATGGATGGGTATTGTTAACTATTACTGTGTTTTTGGATTACACCAGTAGCTGACATCTTTCTCTGCACTGAGTAAGGTATCTTTAGTTTCTTGTTTTGATAAACGTATTTTTTGTTGTGTTTCTTCATCATAACGATATAAAAAGGGTGCTTTTTTATACTGTCTAAGAGATTTTTCTGCTGCTGTACACTGCTTTGCACGTTCTTTCTCAAGCTGTAGTTGACGACTGCTTTGCTTAGAAGAAACTTTATGAAACGTCTTGCTACCAAGATTCATCTTTTGGGCACTGGCTTCATTGGGTGGTCGAGCAGCGTAATGGATGCGACCATCAGCATCAGTCCACTTATAAATGTCTGTTGACTTGTCTGATTCAGCAAATAGCACCGTACTGAAAATCATGCTTAAGGCAAAGGTTAGAAAAATAGCACACGTTTTATTCATACTCAGCTTCATTTGGGCTCCTAAAAAAATCAAAATACGGGTACGATTATAGTCGTTTTTATTAAGATAAAGAAAAAAAATAATCAATATTTACTTTAAACACTGTATTTTTTCTTATTTTGTGTTCTATGTCTCTATATTGCGGATAAGATAAAGTAGTAGGCAAAAAAAAGAGCATCCTTGTGATGCTCTTTTTTTGCCTGAATGAAGCTGAGAACTTACTTGTTAGTAAACTCTGGGTAGGCTTCCATACCACACTCAGAAAGGTCAACGCCTTGATACTCGTCTTCTTCGCTAACACGAATGCCCATAACCATTTTAATAACAAACCAAACGATTAAGCTAGTAGAGAATACCCAAGCAAAAATAGTTGCAGCACCGATTAACTGGCCAGAAAAACTGACATCACCGTTGGTGACAGGAACTAGCATTAAGCCTAAGAAACCACACACACCGTGTACTGAAATAGCACCTACAGGATCATCAATCTTCATTTTATCAATGGCTAAAATACTAAAGACAACCAGAACACCACCCATGGCACCAAAGATGGTGGCTTGTAATGGACTAGGAGTTGAAGGCTCAGCAGTAATAGCAACTAAGCCTGCTAATGCACCATTTAATAGCATGGTTAAATCTGCTTTACCGTATAAAATACGAGCAACCATAAGAGCGGCAATTGCACCACCAGCAGCGGCAGCATTGGTGTTTAAGAAGACCATAGCAACGGCATTTGCATTAGCAATATCGCCTAATTTTAGTACAGAGCCACCGTTAAAACCAAACCAGCCCATCCACAAAATAAAGGTACCAAGGGTTGCTAAAGGTAAGTTTGCACCTGGAATTGCTTTAATTTCACCATTTTTGCCATATTTTCCCTTACGAGCACCCAGTAATAGAACACCAGCTAGTGCAGCAGCGGCGCCTGCCATATGAACAATACCAGAACCAGCAAAGTCAGAGAAGCCTAAGTCACCAAGGTTATATAAACCAAAGACATCAGCACCATTCCAAGTCCAAGCACCTTCCATTGGGTAGATAAAGCCTGTCATAACTACTGCAAACAATAAGAACGCCCATAATTTCATACGTTCACAAACAGCACCAGAAACAATTGACATTGCTGTTGCCACAAATACGACTTGGAAGAAAAAGTCAGAAGCACCAGAGTAGATAGAATCGCCTGTAAAGTCAGCTTGTTCGGCAAAAGATTTCAGTGTTTCACCTACATAGCCGTCACCAACGACAACGCTACTTAGAAATAAGCCACCGTCATACATGATGTCGTAACCAATGACTAAATACATAATACAAGAGATTGCATAAAGAGCGACATTCTTAGTTAAAATCTCAGCAGTATTTTTAGTTCTGACAAGACCTGCTTCTAACATTGAGAAGCCTGCTGCCATCCACATAACCAGTGCACCGCACATTAAAAAGTAAAAGGTATCAAGTGCATATTGTAAATGATAAATATTGTTTTCCACGGGTAAATCTCCTCAATTTCAGCTTATAACGCTTCTTTGCCACTTTCAGATGTACGAATTCGAATTGTTTGCTCAATAGGAGAGACAAAAATTTTGCCATCACCAATTTTTCCAGTATGAGCAGCGCTACGGATTGCTTCGATGACTTGATCCAATACTTCTGAGGCAATTGCAATTTCAACTTTTACCTTTGGTAAGAAATCAACAACATACTCTGCACCACGATAAAGTTCGGTATGTCCTTTTTGACGACCAAAGCCTTTGACTTCAGTCACGGTCATACCATGAATGCCGATATCAGATAATGCTTCACGTACATCATCTAATTTGAACGGTTTAACTATAGCTGTAACTAGCTTCATTAGTTTTACTCCAAAATTAAATATAATAATTAGATCTAAACAACTTGATGGACTAATAAGCACTTATTATGCCATTGGAATATTTCTTATAAAATACATAGCTTTATAGTAATTATAAGCTCTGAATGTAAGAAAAAACGCACCATAATAGAAATGAAATATTGTTTGCACCAATTCAATGCACCAAATTGATGCAGTAGTTTGATACTCTAAACCGGTGTGCATTATTGAGTCTCAGAATAAAAAAATGATAGACTGTGGTCTCTTGAATAACAAAAAATTGGCACAAATGCTTTTAAAGTAAATTTTATGTTATTTAAAACCATTCATGTCAACTTTTTTGGCTGTGGGCACTTATAAGTGATCACATTGTTTTTATAATTTACCTTTTTCCGAGCATACATAATGAACAAACAGTTTTTTGATGATTTAGCAACTAAAATTACGAGCACTCTTCCCCCTGTTCCTAGTGGTATAAAAGGAGAGATGGAATCATCTATACGGCATGTGTTACATAATGCCTTTGATAAACTGGATTTAGTTACTCGAGAAGATTTTGATGTGCAATCTATGGTATTGCAAAAAACCAGAATAAAACTTGAATTGCTGGAGAAAAAAATAAAATCTTTGGAAGATAGCCTTCTTGAACAAAATAAAGAAGAAAAAAAATAATCACTATTACTATTTAATAGAATTGTGAAGTGAAATTTTTTAACCAACATTCCATTAAAAAGAAGTTATCACTAATGACCTTATTGATCTCTTCTATGGCGGTTGCTTTAGGCTGTCTCATTTTTATTTTTACAGAAATTTATTTTAATTGGCAGGAGATGAATCGTCACTATATGCTTCTTGCACAAAGTATTTCTTTAAATATTCGACCAGCTATTATAAGTAAGGGAGATAAAAAAATATCTAAAACAATTAATTCTGTACTGGCACATTCAGATATAGAAAGTATTTGTTTGTATTCGGATGATCAGCATTTTTTAAAGACCTACTATATAAAAGACATCCAGAAAAAGTCCTCTCTTTCTTACTTTCCATCCTCTAAGCATTCGAAAATAAGTACTTATACTCCAGCAATAGACTATCAAAATAATAAAATGATAATCACTATTCCTGTTGGCACAAATAAAAATAAATTAAACAATCTTGTTTTTGTTATTTCCTTACAGCCATTTTATATGCATACCATTTGGGTGGTTGCTATTGCCCTAATTGTCTTTATTTTAATCAATTTGTTCAGTGTGTCACTTTGGAAAAAACTTCATCAAGTTATTACCAAGCCTATTGAAAATATGATGAAACTGAGTCATAAAGTATCCCGAAATGAAGATTACTCATTACGAGTTCAAACAGAGGGTGAAGATGAGTTAGCACAGCTGGGTCATAGTTTTAATGAAATGTTGGCACAAATTCAACTCAGAGATATTGAGCTGGGTGAACATCAGGAGCATCTTGAGGGGCTGGTTAAGAAAAGAACAGCACAAGCAGAGCAAGCTAATAGAGCTAAAAGTGAATTTCTTGCCATTATGAGTCACGAGATAAGAACACCAATGAATACCGTTATTGGTATGAGCGAACTATTGCTAAGTACTCGACTTAATAGTAAACAAAGTCGTTATGCCAACATGATTTTAAATTCCAGTACCTTATTGCTAAAAATTATTAATGATATTTTGGATTTTTCAAAAATTGAAGCCAACAAGCTTAAACTAGAAAAAATTGCCTTTCAACCACAAGCGGTTATGCGTGAAGTGCAAGAGGTTTTTTTAAATGAAGCAAGCAATAAAAATATTGAACTACTTTTAGAATTAAATAGTAATAATGAAAGCTATGTTTTAGGTGATCCATTCCGTTTAAAACAAATTCTGAATAATTTGCTATCAAATGCTATTAAATTTACTGATCAAGGAAAAGTAACACTAGGTCTTGAAATTCTTAATGAATATGATACAAAAATTGAATATTTATTTTCTATTATAGACACTGGGATTGGCATTAAACAAACTATTATAAATGAACTTTTTTCTGTTTTTCACCAAGCAGATAATTCAATTACACGTGAGTTTGGGGGGACTGGTCTTGGGTTATCTATTTCGCAAAATCTAGTAAAAATAATGGGTGGTAAAATTCAAGTTAGAAGTGAAGAAGGAAAAGGCAGTCACTTTTTCTTTAGTCTAACGCTAAAAAAAGCATTGCGAGAAAGTCATTCTAATCGAACATCATTAGATGAAGCGAATGAGAATATGTTATTACAAGTGACAAAAACTCATGCAGACAAGGTAATTCTGTTAGTTGATGATGATGCCACTAATCTTGAAGTAATTCATGGCTTAATTTCTGTTTTAGGTTTTTGTGTTGAAACTGCCAATAATGGTATGGATGCTTTAGAGCAAGTCAAAGAGAAAGGAATTGATTATTTTGATATGATTTTCATGGATATTCAAATGCCTAGTATGGATGGTTATGAAACCACCAAAAAATTAAGACAAATGCAACTTAGCATCCCCATTATTGCACTCAGTGCCCATGTTCGACAGGAAGCTTATAATATGGCCATAGAGGCTGGAATGGATGATTATTTAAGTAAGCCTATAGCAATGAATCAATTAAGTAAAACATTAAAGCAATATTTAGGGCTAACAAGTAGGATGACACCATCATTAATTGCTGAGAAGGATACCCAGTCTAATGTTCTTGGTCATCACTCATTAATAAGACCCACATCAGAATCTGAGTTAAAAAATTTATCCATTCTTAATTTGGATGAGGTACTCGGTCGTTTGAATAATAATTCAGATTTATTAAGAAAGCTTTTGGCAACGTACCATGAAACCTATGCGAATTTTTTTGAGGAAATAAAAGCAGCTTATGACTCTCAAAATCAGCCACTATTAAGTGAGCGGGTACATAAGATCAAAGGGGCTGCTCGTTCATTAGGTATTGAGCAAGTTAGCTCTGATGCAGAAGCATTAGAATCAAAAATAAAAAATGGCCTGCTTATCAATGATAAAATAGTCAGTCAATTAATCTTGCAATTAGGAAATAGTCTACATATTACTATGGCTAAATTAACTGATTTTTTAGAGTCTAAATAAGAATCGGTGAAAAATGAAGGAAAATGACTACAGACAATGAAGGATTTTACTGACAAGGATGGCTTAAAAAATAGGCTATAATTTTTTCTGTAATAACTAAATCAAGTTCATACGTAGGTACTTAAGGATAACTCTGTGTTTACGGAGGAAGTTTTTGCCACATGGATGTGGCAATAAAGCCTCCAGGGATGGATTTACGGCGTCTTGCGTAGTAAATACAGAGTTATCCTGCCTCAGACATGCTTAAGTACCTACCTA
>WFNB01000087.1 GCA_015488755.1 Gammaproteobacteria bacterium
ACGTAGGTACTTAAGGATAACTCTGTGTTTACGGAGGAAGTTTTTGCCACATGGATGTGGCAATAAAGCCTCCAGGGATGGATTTACGGCGTCTTGCGTAGTAAATACAGAGTTATCCTGCCTCAGACATGCTTAAGTACCTACCTATGAAATCAAGTTATTTTAGATTGCAGGAAATGTAATGTCATTATCTATTGTTTTTAGTCGAGCGGGTGGTTTAGATGCCCCTTTGGTTACGGTTGAGGTTTTATTGACTAATGGTTTACCCTGTTTAGGAATGGTTGGCCTTCCTGAAACAGCAGTTAAAGAAAGTAAAGATCGAGTGCGAGGGGCAATTATTAATAGTCTCTTTGAATTCCCCATACGTCGCATTACCATTAATCTTGCCCCAGCAGATTTGCCTAAAGAGGGTGGTCGTTTTGATCTGGCGATTGCTCTGGGTATTTTATTGTCTTCTCGGCAGTTGGTTTTACCTAGTAAAGAAGCATCTAAAGCGCAAGAAAAATCACCCTATCATATTATTAAAAAATTTGAATTTGTGGGTGAGCTGGCATTAAGCGGTGATCTACGCCCAGTTAAAGGCATTATTCCCATTGCTATTCAGGCAAATAAAAATAAACGCATTCTCATTGTACCCGAAGAAAATGGCATTGAAGCGTCATTAATTAAAGGCTTGAAAGTTTATACAGCAAAGAGTTTACTGGAGGTATGTGCTTTTTTAAAAGGCCAGCAAGCACTTAAAGAACCAGAACAAAAACCAAGGGATGAGCAATGCAATTATAGTTTTTGCTTATCTGATATTCGAGGGCAGCAACATGCCAAACGTGCCTTAGAAATAGCAGCGGCTGGACAACATAGCTTGCTTATGAAAGGCCCTCCTGGCACAGGAAAAACCATGCTTGCCAGTCGGATGATTACTATCTTACCCGATCTTTCTGATGCTGAGGCAGAAGAAGTTGCCGCAATCCGTTCAGTGTGTGGTGAACAGGTTAATTTTAAAAACTGGGCAATCCGAGGTTTTCGTGTGCCCCACCATACGGCATCCGGTGTTGCTTTGGTAGGTGGCGGCAGTTATCCAAGGCCTGGGGAAATTAGCTTGGCTCATCATGGTGTTTTATTTATGGATGAACTGCCTGAATTTAGCCCAAAAGTATTGGAAGTGTTAAGAGAACCGTTAGAGTCAGGAAAAGTAGCTATTTCAAGAGCAGCCCAGCAGGCTGAGTTTCCCGCTTCCTTTCAGCTTATTGCCGCTATGAATCCTTGTCCCTGTGGGTATTGGGGGGATAAGCAAAATAATTGTCGTTGTACCAGTGAGCAGGTTCAACGCTATCAAAATCGCTTATCAGGCCCTTTTTTAGATCGTATTGATATGCACATTGAAGTGCCTGCGTTATCACATAGTGATTTACAACAAAATAGTGCTAGTATAGAGAATAGTGTACAAGTGAAACAGCGAGTGATGCTTGCCCAGCAACGGCAGATAGCCAGACGGCAACATTGTAATGCGCATTTAACGAATAAAGAAATTGAGCAAGACTGTTTGTTATCAGCAGAAAATCAGGCCGTATTGGAAAAAACCATGGCTAAGATGAAACTTTCTGCCAGAGCCTATCATCGAATATTAAAATTAGCTCGAACAATTGCAGATTTAGAAGCTAGTGACATAATCCAACTACATCATCTAACGGAATCAATCAGTTATCGCAAGATGGATCATTTCCAATCAGTATAAGTTTAGAAATAAGGTATCGCTTATTAATAGACTCTCATAGGTAGGTACTTAAGAACTTTTGGGCTAGGATAACTCTGTGTTTACTACAGAAGACACCGTAAATCCATCCTTGGAGGCTTTATTGCCACATCCATGTGGCAAAAACTTCTTCCGCAAACACAGAGTTATCCTTAAATACCTACATATGAATAGACTCTATGCTGATATTTTGAGAAATATTTATGTGCTTTAGTCTAAGATTTATTTAAATAATTTTTCAATATTGGCATGTTCAACAGCCATTAAAGGCTTGAGAGTATTGAGTAAATTAGCAAATAAATTATTATTGCTTTGTTCTTCCTGAGCCAATAACTGCTTCATGTGATCCCGTTGGGTAGGCATGCTAAAACAGGCGGGGCAACTATCGGCTATAACGGGTAGCTGAGCTGTTTTTGCGTACTCACTGGTCATACTTTCCCTTGTATAGACTAATGGCCGGATGACCCGAATATCACCTGATTGGATAGTATAATTAGCCTTCATGGTTTGTAATTTACCATTATGAAAGGCGGACATAAGAAAGCTTTCGGCGAGATCATCAAGATGCTGTGCCAGTGCCAATACGTTATAACCTTCTTTCCTAAGCGTACTATAAAGAATACCACGCTTCATTCGAGAGCAAAATGAGCAAAAAGAGTCACCGTGCATAGAACTTTCTGCTTGATCAAGAATAGCTTGTTCCTGATAAAAATAAGGGATACCTAAATTTGCCAGATAATCTTTTAGCGGTGAAGGATCAAAGCCCTCAATTTGTGGATCAACCGTTATGGCACCCAACTCAAATTTAATCGGTGCGTACTGCTTGAGATGATAAAGTATTAATAATAAAGACAGAGAATCCTTACCACCAGAAACACCCAGCAATATTTTATCGCCCTCATTAATCATCTTAAAATCAGCAATTGCACGGCCAACAAGACGCATTAATGATTTAGGAGGTTTTAAATAACCGAGTTTTAAAAACTTAGCTGTGCTCATGGATTATTCTGGTGCAACTGATTTAGGTATGACTATTTAGGTGCGACATAGTCATCGGGCTTAGCAGAGGCTTCATCACTAAAAAAGAACTTATCCATCTCTGTTTCTAAAAATTTACGATGTTCAGGATCAATGGGTGATAAACGATATTCATTTATCAACATGGTCTGGTGTTGTACCCAGCCAGCCCATGCTTCTTTTGATACATGCTCAAAAATACGTTTGCCTAAATCACCGGGGTAAGTAATTCGCTCAAGACCTTCTGCTTCTTTTCCTAGTTTTACACAATTTACTATTCGTGACATAGCTGTACCTTTTTATGCTGTTTGTTCAGTTGTTTTATTTGCTTTGCCAGCAGATGAATCACTGACAGTCTGTTGTAATATAAGCGTATTTATGGGGGCTGGCATTCCTATTTTCAATGATTTCTTTGGGTTAAACCAACAAATAGATGCATTATCATGGATTGCTAATGGTGTTTTAATGTGAATGATGACGGGGGTAATGAATAAGTGAAAGTGACTAAAAGTATGTTTAAATTCAGCTAGAATCTGAGGTTGGCTTATGACGTTATAGCGGTGTTGATTGAGCCAATGAGTCACTTCATCCATTGTTAGACATTGAGGAAATGACCACAAGCCACCCCAGATGCCTTGCTGTGGACGCTGTTCAAGAAAGAACTCTCCCATTTCATTTTTTAGCATAAGCAAATAAGCTGTTTTATTGGGTTTCTTTTTCTTAGGTTTTGCCTGAGGATAGAGATGAGTCTGTTTATTTAAGTATGCCTGACACTGGCCATTAAGAGGGCAGTGCAAACAGTGTGGCTTGCTGCGACTGCATACGCTAGAACCTAAGTCCATTAATGCTTGATTAAAATCACCACAATGCTGTTTGGGGGTCAGTTGGTCGATGTATTGCCAAAGTTCTTTTTGTACCTTAGCCAGACCACTCCAGCCTTCTACTTGATAATATCGGCATAAAATTCGCTTTACATTGCCATCGAGAATACTCTGGTGTTGACCATAAGCCAAGGATAAAATAGCCCCAGCAGTGGAGCGTCCGATACCTGGTAAGGCCTGTAATTCATCGATTGTTTGGGGAAATTTAGCCTGATGATGGTATTGAATAATGTCTGCCGTTTTATGTAAGTTTCGACCTCTAGCATAGTAGCCTAAGCCTGTCCAAAGGTACAGAACATCATCAACGGCTGCATCAGCAAGTATTTTCAAAGAGGGGAAGCGTTCCATAAAGCGTAAGTAATAAGGAATAACTGTTTTAACCTGAGTTTGCTGAAGCATGATTTCAGAGACCCATACTCGATAAGCTGTTTTATTTTGTTGCCATGGTAGGTCTTTGCGACCGTGTTGATCAAACCAAGAAAGTAGCTGATTAGAAAATTGTGTGCTTAAGTGCTTAATGACAGATAATTCCTATTGTGGATAATCATAAAAAAGCCGGAGAAACTCCGGCTTGTTAGGCTAAATTTGATGATTTTTAAAACTTAAAGCCTTTAAACTTATCACCAAACTGTTTCTCTAGTTGTTTATTGAGCTCTTTTTCAACTTTCTTTTTCACTTCCTTTTCTAACACTTTGCTGATATTGGCTTCTTCTGAGAGCTCAGAAAACTTACCCTTAATGGTATAAGGAAATTCTTTTCCTTTGAAATCAGTTCCTTGAGAATCTTTATCAATCTTCATACTATTTAACATTTTAATGGCTAGAGTATAATCCAAGTACTCCTTGGGGACATCAGCATAGCCCTTACCTGTTAACTCCATAACGGGTGATTTGCTGGCCAAATCATCATTACGAAATACTCCATTTTTAATCTTCATGGTGCCTTTTAATTCGGTAAATTTAGTATTTTTATCTTGCGATTCAGTAGGGATTGCTCGGCCTTTTAACAAAGCATCGGCCTTTCTTATGGTACTTAAAATATCTAATTTCTTAATATGGCCATCGGTAATAAGAAACTTAGCAATACCATTACTATTTTTTATTAAACGGTCTTTATCATTACCCAAGGTTGTGATATTTGTTGAGATATTAGCAACACCAGTAAATTCCTGAGTACCGGTTGTGTCTTGCAATAAATCGCCCAATTGTACCCCTTTTAATTGATTAACAATTTTTAGCTTGGGTGTTTTACCACGGGCATCAATATCTGTTTTTAGGTTAATGGTACCCTGATACAGCTTGGCCTTTAACGGTGCTAGTTGTACTAAGCCCTTGTGTCCCTTTAAGACAATAACCACATCACTCATCTTAGCATTGCCTGCAATAAATTGAGCAATGTGTAATTTGCCACTTAAATTGAGTTTTCGTAATACTTCAACAGGAAATAATGGGCCTCTGGATGCAGTCTTTGGGGCTGATTTCTTGTTATCAGTTTTTGCTTTAGCGGCTGGGGTGGCTTGCTCAGCAAGGGCATAATAATCAATATTTAATTGATTAAGAGTAAGATCAAAGCCATAAAGAGGTTTGCTAAAGTTCTTAATTGAGGCCGTACCCTTTAAAGAGGTATCATCAAGATTGGCTTCCAAGGAGCTAATGTTTAGGGTACTGCTGGTGCCGGTAAAACTGAGTTTGGCGTCAGCCGTTGTTAAAGCCTTGTCTTCTTTCATTTTAGGCAAACTGGCACCTAATGTTGTAGCCAGTGTTTTAGGTGAAAACTGCTCAATACTGAGCTGACCATTAAACTGTGGTGAGCTATTGAGTTTATTTGCATGAAATAAGCCTTTCATAACCATATCAAAGGAGGTGAGTTGCATTTTATTGACTTCAAGTGTTTGTGACTGGCCATTAAAACTAATATCACCAGAAAGCACGGTTTTATTAGCACCACCGGGTAAAATTGCTCCTTTTAAGTCGAGTGATAATTTAGTATTCGGTAATTGAAACAATTGTTTTGTTAATGAAATTGTGGGTGAGCTATCGAGTGTAAAATCGCCAGATATGGCAGGATTATTACTATTAATATGGGTAGTAACGGTCAGATCAAAGGGACTATCTTCAACTAATTTACTGATAGTGATATTACTTTTTTCCAAACGGATCACTTGCTTAGCCTGCGCATCTGTCCAAGTGATAAGAGCATCACTAATTATTAAACCTTCGACCTCAATGGCGGGCATGGTGCTTGAGTCAGATTTTTTCTGAGTGTCTTTATTTTGTTTGGCCGGTGATTTTTTAGATGCCTTATCTTTGCCTGATAAATCACTCCAGTTAGTTTTTCCTTGCTTATTTTTAACCAGATTCAACTCCATACCACTGAGCTTGATTTGGCCAATATTTAAACGATTATCATTTATTAAAGGCATTATATCGACAAATAATGAAGCCCCTTTTATTTTAGCAAAGGGCTTGTCAGTAAAGCCTTTGGCATTACTCAACTCCATTTTACCCAGCTCCAGAGAAACAGCCAAAGGCAGTGATACGGCCAGATCAATATTGCCTTCAATGGTCAGAGTTCGCCCTGTCTGATCAAAGACTTGCTGGGCAATTTGATCCTTATAGTCATTTGGATCGACAAATAGGGGAATCAATATGCCTGCCAAAACAACAATAATGATAAGAGAAACAATAGTCCAAAGGAAAAATTTAAGTAATTTAGTCATATTGGTTACCAATTTGTGATCATATAGCTTGGAGTGATTAAATGTGTAGGTCTATAGTAAAATAGATAGGTCTTTGAGCGCAACCTATACTTTATGTCGTAATATTCCAACAGGAAAGTTAATCCTTAACTAACAGGCTTACGCTGATAATCTAATAATTTATTGGCAAAATACTTATCACCCAACTCTGGATCCACTGTATTGCCCTCTAAATCGACTAATTCAAGTTCGTAGTCATTCCAACCACGTAGTCCAGTTTTTAGTGAGGAGACATTGTTATAGCCCATTTGCATGAGAGTAAAGGCCGCAAAAATACTTCGACTGCCAGAGCGACATACCACAATGACTTCTTTATCTCGTGCTTCGACTAGCTCAGGCTCTGTTTCTTCGTGATCCCACTCTACGGCAGTTTCTAAAATACCACGGGGAACATGCAGTGAATTTTTAATATGCATGGTATCGTATTCTTGATTTTCTCGCACATCAAGAAATAATAGGTCATCATTATTGTCTATTTTCTCCTCAATATCCCAAGGAAAATATTCGCTAATTTGAGGTGAAATCTGGGCAACAAGATCTTGATAAGTGATGCGTTTTTTTGTATTCATAGTATTTTTTAATGTTAGTATCGTCTAAGTGTAACGTGTTTAAATTTTTTGTACAGTGACATTATCACTATTAGGATAAATGATAACAAACGGCTATTTGCCTTGATACAAACGCTCAATGTCATCTTTGAATTGTTCCAATACGATAGGGCGTTTAACTTTAAGCGTGGGGGTTAATACGCCATTATCCACCGTCCAAGGATCCAATGTTAAAATTACTTTTCGTATTTTTGCATAGCCTGGGAAATCATGCAGTACGGTTCTTAAATGGCGAATTATTTGCTGCTGAACGGCTTTGTTTTGCAAATTAGCCTTATCGAAGGGATCAAGCTTATTTTCCTCAGCAATATGTACCCATTGTTCAGAATTTAAGACCAAGATAGCACCCAAATAGGCTTGGCCTTCTCCAAGTAATAAGGCGTGATCAAATTTAGGATCAATAACAATGGTACTTTCAATATCCGTGGGAGGAATTTTCTCGCCATTGGACATAATTAAAATATCCTTTAAACGACCCGTAATATAAATATGTCCTGTTTTATTGTCAATACGTGCCTGATCACCCGTATGGAACCAGCCATCGGCATCAATGCTTTGTGCCGTGGCAGCATGGTTATTCCAATAGCCCATCATAACACCGGGACTTTTGATGAGTAATTCATTATTATCACCAATACTGACATCCACGCCTTCTAATGGGTGACCAATTGAACGAGGATCATTACTAGCAAGACGATTAAATGTGGCAACTGGACTGGTTTCAGTAAGACCATAGCCCTGAATTAGAGTTAAACCAAGACCAATAAACGTTTTTGCTACGGGAAATGGAATCGCAGCACCGCCTGTTGCTGCCAATCGTAAATTACCACCAAATTTTTGCATCACTTTATTGGCAACTAAATGCTTAAGCACAGGCCATAGTAAGCAAGAGAGACAAAAAATACTTTGTTTCTGCCGATATAAAAATCGCTCCCAGCCAACATAAACGGTGAGTTTAAATAAGGCTCGTTTAATGGGAGACCCTTTTAATAAAGTGCTTTCAATTTTGGCATAAATACGCTCATAAATACGAGGCACTGAGATGAGTAAGGTTGGTTTAATGGTGAGCATATCATCAGCAAGACCCTGAATGGAACGGGCAAAGGCAACCTTACAGCCAACCATTACAGTTAAGTAATAGCCCAAACTTCGCTCAAATGTGTGTGACATAGGCAAAAAGGATAAAAAGATGTCTTTGCTATTGATCTCTAAGCCATGAGCGGATGGAAATGCAATGGAGAGAATATTGCTATGGCTGAGCATAACCCCTTTGGGTTTGCCTGTGGTTCCAGATGTATAGACAATAGTGGCCAGTTCTTCAGGATCACCATCACGTTTATGCAGTACATGGCCTTGTTCAGGTAACCAGTCCTGCATAATAGTGACGTGTGTGGCTTCATCTTTAAATTTATCTTCATGGGCATCAATTAATACCACCCGTTGTAGGAGTGTATTTTCTGCACACTTATCTCGTAAGCGTCGCCACTGACTGATATCTTGAACAACTAATAATTTAACGGCAGAGTCTTCGAGTATATAGGCAATATTATCGGGGCGATCTTCCAAATAAAGGGGCACCACGACAAGTCCTAAACCTAATGCGGCCTGATCAACGGCAATCCATTCCTTACTATTTTTCATTAAAATGGCAATGCGATCACCGGATTCAAGATTTTCCTGTGTGAGGGCTTTTTGCCAGCGCCCAACAAGAATAGCCATTTCATTCCATGTTGTTTCCTGCCATTCACGAAGTGTTTTATGATATTGAATATAGGCCGTTTCATCGGCAGAAAGTGCGGTTCTTTCATAAAAAAGTCCATCCAGTGTGCCTACCTGCTTTGGATTTATTGTGGTGCTAAGAAAACTTGATTTTGCCATGTAAAAACCTTGCACGATTACTTGCATGATTAAATGATGGGAGGTAAATTCCCAATGTGTTGTCTTTCAGTGTAAAATATAACATAGAGTTGAATTTATAAGTGAGGAATTTTTTTTGGAAATTTTAGTAAATGGTGAAGTAAAAAAGGTTCATGCCTCTTTTTCAGTTCAGGATCTACTGACTGAAATGGACATAGTTGGGCAACGTCTAGCAGTTGAAGTGAATGAAGAAATTGTTTCTAAGAGTCGCCATAGTGACTACTGCTTTAAGGATGGAGATAAAATTGAGATTGTCCATGCCATTGGTGGTGGCTAAAGGCTTGTTGTGGATGCCTCATTAGGCCAGCTAATGCGGCGTGAATTGTGGCGTAAAATTAAACACTATTATGAGAATTAATGCATATATTATATAGGCAGAGCCACTGGCTACTTTACTTAACCAAATTTGCTTTAGCTTATTTTCGCTAATTGGGCTAGGGGAATAATTGCCATTGTTAGGATTTTTCAACCATGTGTTTATTTTATTAAGTAGCGACTTGGCAGATAGTGAGTACTCACCATTGTCAATTTCAATGACTCGGCGAATGCCATCATGACCTTGGTAATGTAATACGACTTTTCCTGGATACTCACTCTTGAGCCTACTGGGTTGGTAAATAATGTCATTAATATGGCTGTGAGGTAAGTAAATAACAGACTGCCCTTGCCAGTCATCTCCAGGATAACGAATAAGTAAGGCCTGTGATGTCAGTAATATTCCAAAGCGATAGATACCCAACTTATGTAATGATGCTTCAATAAAATTAAAAATAAATAACATAAAATAGTAAAACCCTAAGCTGATAAAAAGCAAGCCCATAAAACTTAATATGAGTGTTTGTCCTAACTTATCACCAGTAATACCTGCAACTAACCAACCCCAAATTTCTACTATACGAGCTTGTGAGAGTATAAATATTATCCATATACCAATAAGTGGGTTGATTAAGCCATAGATAAGGCTAATAACGCCACGGATGGAATTAAAATGCCCTGAATTAGGCAGTATGAGCTCACCTAATTTATCTGCTTGGCCTTGTTTGAAGTATTGTTGCCACTCTTTTGGCAAGTGCGAAAATAAGCAATAACCGATGGGAATTTTGGGGTCTTCCATAACATAATATCCTTGCGCTTTAGCATACAATAGAAGCACTCATTATAAAACAGCAATGTCCATGACGATAGGATAAAAGTCCATGACGATAGGATAAAAAAGTATGAAAGAACGACGAGAACTATCCCCTATAGGTGCTATTTCAGGCCTAAGAGGTGTTAAGGAACTTTGGTTGTTTTTGGCCGACTTGCTGGCACCGTTAGGATTTAAAAAAGAACGTTCAAGCCTTTCTTATTGCTGTTTTTTAGGCCAGTTACAACAGGACTCTTTGAAAATAGAATTTACTATTCGCAGAACATCACGCTATTTTGGTAGCTGTGAACACATGGGAAGAGTGCGTACCTTTCAGGGTTTAGATATGAAAATTTCTGTAGCGATAAAAACACAAACACGCTTGGTTATTGGCACGAAAATAGGTGGTGAGGGGAAAATAAGAGCAATCTTACTTTGGCTTACAAAAAAGAAACATGCGCAACTGTATATAAGTGCCCAACCGGTGCTAGCTAATAGGGATATCTTTGTCTATGATAAAAAATGGAGTGAGGTTTTTTTAAATGATCCAATGGTGATTGAACGACTGGAAAACCTAACCGTTAAGTCTATGAATCTTCTTGGCTGGAGTTTGAAAATAATCCCAAAGAAACTTACTTTTAGTCGCCGTCTTAGTCGTCTTTCTATGTTAACAACGAAATTGTTTTCACAACATCTGCAAGACTTCATGCTTATAGCAAAGTGTGCTGATAATACCCCTACAAGCTGTCATATCGAATTAACAAAACTGGAACAATTACAGCAAGATGATCCTAGCAAAGCAATTTGGTATAGTGCAATTAGGGTCTTATCTGTTTTTATGATCGCTTTTTTTCTGATTATTGGACTACCGTTCTTATTGCTGCTGTTAATTTCGGGAAAACTATAAAATAATGGCTTTTTATTATTGCAATAAAAGATATGAGCAGACAAGGGAGAATCTACTAACGGCTTAATCATTATTTGCTTTTTATAGTCTTAGTGAGCTTTGGGTAGCTGTGTATTGTTTCTTATGGCGAAAGAGTTATATACTGTGTTAGTCGATAGTTTGAAATATGAGCATAACAAGAGTTATTATTTCACGGCAATAAGGGTGTGTAGGCAAAAGAAAAAAATAATAAAATTTACCATTGCCCATGCCAATCTGTTTTAAAATCCAAAGGAGAATCAAATGAGAAATACTTACCATCAACTAAGCCAAATGATACTGATTGCTTTATTGTTAACAATGAGTTTATCATCTGCTGTTGCTGAATCAATACACCATAAAGTGGTGATTCAGGTCAGTAGCAATGATCCACTAACGCAGAAAATAGCCCTGAATAATGCGGTTAATCTACAAAAACATTATGGTATGGATAATATCTCCATAGAAATTGTGGCCTTTGGCCCAGGCTTGGGTTTGTTAACCAAGCGAAGCAAACAGGCAAAGCGAGTTGAAAGTCTGGCTATGCAAGATATTACCTTTAGTGCGTGTGCCAATACCATGAAAAAAATCACTAAGAAAAAAGGTAAAAAGCCTGCATTACTTGAAGGCGTTGGTATTGTACCTGCGGGTGTTGCCAGAATTATTGAATTGCAGGAACAAGGCTATTCTTATGTGAGACCTTAATGTGGGCTGTATATTTAAGCTTTTGGGGGGCTGATGTTTTTGAGGATAAGCATTTACTCTTTCAAACATCAATTATCCCTTCTATGACAGCTAGTTTACTAAAAAATGAGTTTATTTTTTAGAGCGTAATGATAGATCGAATTGTATCCATTGAGCAATTTCTTGGGCAATTGAGTCCATTTCTTTTCTTATAATAGCACTATCATTTTTTGCCCATATAGTAATATTCTCCAGCATTATCCTTTGTTTTCCTTTTTCATACTCTATATCTTCTGGTGAATAGTCTATCGAGCTTAATTTTTTATTAATAATTGTTTTGCTGCGGTAGATGGCATCAGATTGTTGCAAGGTCTCTTGGTCAGTGTCAGGCTTTTGTTGATAAACCATCAGAGCAGGAGCTTTAGGGAATATATAGACAGAGACATAGGTGTCAATTCTCTGTGTCCTTGGGTTAAAGATAAAGCGGGGAATGATTGCAAGCAGAGCAGAAGCATCAGAGGTTTTTAGTCTGTTTTCTATCGCTTTTTTATTGATTTGTTTCTCTATGCTGATTGAATGAACATTGAGCCAGTCATGATGTTGGAGTGCGGTTGTTAAATTACTTTTTAGCACTTGATCAAAGTGATAGTTTTGTAGACCATTGCGAATGGGTTTGATGTAAGATTCTTTGCGTTGCCTCTGTTTTTCTTCAATAATGCCATCTAAAACGGCAAAAATAACCCCCCCACCAGCACCTTGAGATAAATAAGATTTTTCAGTAGCTATTTCTAGCGCAGGCTCGTTCATAAAAATAATTACATCAAGTGTCTGTAATTGCTCTATGGCCTCTGGTTTTAGGTAGTAATAGGGAGTGCTGAGGCATCCACTAATGGCTAAAAAGAGAATTAATAGGAGTGAATAAGGCAGTAATTTATTCTTTTGATAGTTAATCACACTCTGAAGTTCCTTCTTTTAACCACTTTTCAATTAATTGACCATGATTTCGAAAGCCAAAACCCTGATGATAAACGGTTATATGGGTAACCCCTTCTTCCTTTGTTTGCATGTCGATCTGTAAGAAAGTATTTACCCAGTTTTTTTCAGTTTGCCTTATTTGCAAGGTAATACCTGCTGTTTTCGTAGCTTCTTTGTACTCTCCTACCACTTCTTTGGCAAGAGGGATAAAGCTAGATTCTTCAGTCCAACACTGTCTCGCTTTCACTATAACATTGCTATAAGCATCCCTTATATTTTTTTTGATTTGAAATTCATAAGCACCATCATGTTTTGTACGAAGCTCATCAACAGAAACAAAGGTAGGAGTACATGAAATTTGTAGTAGCATTAATAATGAAATAAAAACTACTTTAATTCTATTCATTTAATCATCCCTGTTTTTATTCTAATGGTGTTTTTTGGTAAATAGGCTCTAGCTATTTGCCCTAGTTATCTGGTGGTTATTATGCCCTTAACTATTCCTAAAAGGCAAGTGTCAAATCGTGTAAAAATGTGTCTCACCATTTAGTCTAAAGTGATCACGTTTTAATGGATAACATTTTTTGAGTAGATTGAGTATAATAGCACTTTTAAGTTTATTAATAAGTTAGGACAGACTATGCAAGATGACTCGTTGATTATTGCCGATAAAGCGTATCAATCACGTTTATTAGTGGGTACAGGTAAATACCAAGACCTTGATGAAACTCGTGATGCTATTGAAGCCAGTGGTGCTGAAATTGTGACTGTGGCGATCCGTCGTACAAATATTGGGCAGAACCCCGATGAACCTAACTTGCTGGATGTGATTTCTCCTGATAAATACACTATTTTGCCTAATACTGCCGGCTGTTATACAGCCAAAGATGCCGTAAGAACCTGTCAATTAGCACGGGAATTACTGGATGGACACGATCTGGTCAAGCTTGAAGTGTTAGGTGACCAAAAGACCTTATATCCCAACATGGTTGATACCATTGAGGCAGCCGAAATACTCATTAAAGACGGTTTTAAAGTGATGGTTTATACCAGTGATGATCCCATTATTGCCAAACGTCTTGAAGACATGGGCTGTGTGGCGGTCATGCCTTTAGCAGGCCTGATTGGCTCGGGTTTAGGTATTTGTAATCCCCATAATATTCGCTTGATTAAAGAAAATGCCAATGTGCCAATTCTTGTGGATGCGGGGGTGGGTACAGCATCCGATGCGGCCATTGCTATGGAACTTGGCTGTGATGCGGTGCTTATGAATACTGCCATCGCTGGGGCAAAGAAGCCAGTATTAATGGCCTCAGCAATGAAAAAAGCCATTGAAGGGGGCAGAGAAGCCTTTTTAGCTGGGCGTATGCCAAAGAAAGCTTATGCTAGCGCCTCTTCACCGATTGACGGTACTTTTTTCTAACATACATTCACAAAACGACTGGATTTACTGATCGCTTCATCATGACGAATAATAGAGTGCCATGACAAGACCAATAGACAATCAACCCGATGCTATAGAGCACCCAAGGGCAATTAAAAGTTTTGTGATCCGTTCAGGGCGTATGACACCGGGGCAGGAAAAAGCCTATGAAGACTTGTGGCAACATTATGGTGTGGATGCTGATGAGCAGATACTTGATTTTGGGCAGTTGTTTGGTCGCCAAGCGCCGGTTATTTTAGAAATTGGTTTTGGCATGGGAGATTCTCTATTAGAGACAGCGATGGCTCATCCTGAAAATAATTATTTGGGCATTGAAGTGCATAAACCGGGGGTTGGGCGTTTGCTGGCCAATATTTCTGAGCACTCATTGAGTAACTTAAAAGTAATGAAATTTGATGCTGTGGAAGTGTTAAAAAAGCAAATTCAGGAGGCGACGTTAAGTGCCGTATACTTGTTTTTTCCTGATCCTTGGCATAAGACTCGGCACCAAAAACGGCGTATTGTTCAAGATGATTTTATTCAACTAATAAGACAGAAACTGGTTCCTCAAGGCCAGTTTCATATGGCAACTGACTGGGAACATTATGCACGTCAGATGCTCGGTGCTATGAAAAAAGCCCAAGGTTTTCACAATTGTGCTGATAATGGTGGTTATATTCCACGCCCTGATTATCGTCCTAAGACTAAGTTTGAGCGCCGTGGTGAGTGTCTTGGGCATGGTGTTTGGGATATTCTCTTTGAGAAGATTGATTAATATTATCGTCTTTTCCTCTTGCTGGTTTCCTTATGCCTAAACTGGCATAATGCAATATTCGTTAACATTTTATTGTGCTTATTTTATTAGGATAAATCATTATGGCAAAAGTTGAGTTTGATCCACAACTCATTAAACGGTATGACAAGGCGGGTCCACGTTATACATCGTATCCCACTGCTGTTCAGTTTGGTACTGAATATAGCGCAGAGAGCTATAAACGATTTGCTGAAAAATCCAATCAATCCGGTCAGGCACTCTCTCTTTATTTTCATATTCCCTTTTGTGATACCGTGTGTTTTTATTGTGGTTGTAACAAAGTGGTTACTAAGGATCGCTCAAAAGCAGCGCCCTATCTGGAGCGTGTGCATAAAGAAATTGCTATGCAGGCAAAACTTTTTGACCCATCACGCAAGGTTGATCAATTGCATTGGGGTGGCGGTACGCCTACCTTTATTAGTCATAATGAAATGCGTGAACTTATGGCGGTTACTCGTAAACATTTTAACCTCCACGATGATGATTCAGGTGAGTATTCGATTGAAATTGACCCTCGTGAAGTGAGTCGTGAGAGTATCAAATTGCTTCGAGAACTGGGCTTTAATCGTATGAGTCTAGGGGTTCAGGATTTTAACCCAGCGGTACAAAAAGCAGTCAATCGTATTCAGAGCCGAGAAGAAACCTTAGCTGCTTTGAATGCAGCCCGAGAAGAAAATTTTACATCCATTAGTGTTGATTTAATTTATGGTCTGCCTCTGCAAAGTGTAGAAAGTTTTGATAAAACACTGGATGAATTGATAGCAATCAGCCCTGATCGCGTTTCAGTCTTTAACTATGCGCACTTGCCTGAGCGTTTTAAACCACAACGTCGTATTAATGAAGCAGACTTACCTCCGGCAGCTGTAAAATTAGAAATATTTAAGCATTGTATGGAAAAACTGACCAATGCCGGCTATGTTTATATTGGCATGGATCATTTTGCCAAGCCAGATGATGAACTGACCATCGCCCAAAAGAATGGTGAACTGTATCGTAACTTTCAAGGTTATGCGACCCATGCCGATTGTGATTTAGTTGGTATAGGTATTACTTCTATTGGCACGATTGCTAATAGCTTTGCGCAAAATGTGCGGACAATGGATGAGTATTATGCCAAAATTGATCAAGGAGAGCTGGCAGTTTTTCGTGGTGTAGAAATTGATCAGGATGATCTCATTCGCCGTGAAGCAATCATGCAACTGATTTGCCATTTCAAACTGAATTTTTCTCAGGTGGAAAAACGTTTTGCTATTAATTTTAAAGACTACTTCTCAGCTGAATTAGCACGTTATGTGACTATGGTGGATGATGGCTTGATTACTATGGATGACAACTCCATTGAGGTAACCTCTAGGGGACGCTTATTGATACGTAATATTTGTATGGTCTTTGATCGTTATATTAATCCAGATGAAAAAACAGAGCGTTTTTCAAAATTGATTTAGCTTGAATAAGCCTAAAATTTATTGATGGACATTTAAAGAGGTACTTGCCCGAATATAATTATCTAGCTCAGCTATAAGCTGTATTAAGGAAGCCTATTTTGCATAAGTATTTTTTTATAAAGCCGATAATAAATGCTTGCTTATTGTTATTGTTTCCTATTGCTTTTTTCTTATCCAGTTCTCTTGCTATCGCAACCATTAATGACGCTGACACTATTGTCGCGTCATCTGATAATATACCCAAAGCAGCACTGCTTAAATTAAGAAAAGATGGACTCACCATTGCCTATCGTTTAGATAGCGCCCCTATGCAATTTAAAAACAAACGGGGTCAGGCTGATGGTATTTTAATTGATATTTGGCGGCTCTGGTCAATTAAATCAGGGATTCCGATCCGTTTTCTTGGTGCTTATAATAAAGATGCACAAAAGGCTGTGATTGATGGTCGTGCTGATATTAATGCCGGTTTGTTTGTTAATAAAAAACGAGCACAGAGTCTGGGCTTTTCTATACCCATATTAGACAGTGCTTATTACTTATTTTATCAACCAGAGCTCAAAGACATTCACTCGATTGATAATTTTAGTGCCTATAAAGTCGGGGTTACTCGGGGTAGTTTTCATGAGGGCTATTTGAAGGAACACTACCCAAAATTATCATTACAGTTATATGATGGCTATGAAAATTTATTCAAAGCCGCTCAAAAAGGTGAAGTTGATGGCTTTGTTACGCAGCTACATTATTTACAATATTATTTAAGTAAACATCATTCCAGTACACAATATCCTCATATTTCTCCTGAACTTTATTTGCGTAATTATAAGGCTAGTGTCAAAAAAGGTAATAATAAGTTATTGGCAATTATTAACCAGTTTTTAATGCATATTAGTATAGAAGATAAACGTGTTGTGCTACAAAATTGGTTAGGTAAGTTAGCCAATAATCTGCCTCAGAGAAAAATAAAATTAACACGTAATGAACAAGTGTGGCTTGCTGCCCATCCAGTGATAGAAATAGGGGTAGATGGCAACTGGCCACCATTTGATTTTATCAATGCGAATAATCAAAGTGATGGTCTAGCGTTTGATTTTCTTCATAAAATAGAGCAGCAATTAGGTATTCACTTTAAGCCTATTGCAGGACCAAATTTTAAAGCCATGCTCAATAAAGTAAAGCAGGGGAAATTAGCCATTGCCATGGCAATCACTCAAACACCTGAGCGAAATAAAACACTCTGGTTTACAGATTCGTTTGTGACTATTAGAAAAGTCATTGTGGCAAAAAAAGAGGGGAACGATTACCAAAGCCCAGAAGACTTATTTGATAAGACCATAGCAATAGAAAAAGGTTACTCTGCGGTTGAAGTGATAAAAAATCGTTATCCAAAAATAAAAATTAAAGAAGTTGCCAGTACCTTAGAGGCTCTAAAAGAAGTCTCATGGGGTAAAGTGGATGCCTATATTGGTAATGGCGCGGTGGTACAATGGCTTAAGCAAGAGCACCAAATCAGTAATATAGAAGTTAAGGGTGATGCCCAACTAGGTTCCTCTCCACAACGCTTTGCTATTACCCAAGATAAGCAATGGCAACCTTTAGTGCAATTGATCAATAAAGCTCTAGTGCAAATTAGTATTGAAGAGAGAAATACCATTTATCGAAAATGGTTGGGTGATCAGTCATTAACAAAAAGTTTTTTTAGAAATATCCAATTTACAAAACAGGAAAAACAGTTTTTAGCCACACATCCAGAAATTCGCTTAGGTGTTGATCGTCTATGGCCACCGATTGAATTTTTGGATAAAAAAGGCAACTATCAGGGGATTTCAGCAGAATTTATAAAAGTGATCAGTTCATCACTTAATTTACATATAGCACCTATTGAGAATTTAAGCTGGGATAAAGTGATAGATAAAGTGAAAGTTCATCAACTTGATGTCATTCCAGCATTAGTAAAAACACCAGAACGAGAAACCTTTCTTAATTTTACCCAGACTTATTTAAGCTTTCCTTTTGTAATTTTTGTCAAAGCAGACAGTCCACATACCATGAGTTTGACCGACTTATATGGCAAAAAAGTAGCAGTAGAAAAATCCTATGTGAGTGAAACCTATCTAAAGCGTGATCATCCAGAAATTAATCTGGTGTTAATGTCTAATACACAAGAGGCATTAAAAGCAGTCTCTTCAGGATTAGTTGATGCTTATGTGGGCAATTTAACTGTGGGCAGTTTTTTAATTACCAAATATGGCATAAGCAATATTAAAATAGCAGGTACAACCGATTATGATTTTGATCTCAGCATGGGCGTTAGAAAAGACTGGCCAGAACTGATATCAATACTGAATAAATTTCTAGATACAATTTCTATTGAAGAAAAATCAAAAATACGCAAAAAATGGCTTTCTGTTAATTATAATATGGGTGTGGATTACTCCTTAGTTAAAAAAGTCATAAGCATTGCGGTGCTTTTGTTATTAGCCAGTTTATTATGGGTTGGTTTTATTAAACGAAAAAATTTACGGCTAAAACAAAGTGAGGAACAACTCAATCAAATTATTAATGCAATTCCTTTAGCAATTGTTCTTATGGATGAGTTTGGCTTGATCATTAAAGTAAACCCTCATGTTGGTAAAGAATTTCATAATCATGAGCACTCTATTATTGGACGTAATATTAGAGACTTTTATGATAATGTTGATAAGGCTCAGCAATTTATGAAGGCCTTATTAAAACATCAACTTGTTAGCGATATGGAAGTTCATTTTCGAGCGGATAATGGGGGGGTTGTACGAGGCTTGTTTTCCAGTATTCCAATTGTTTTAGGTAAGAAAAAAATTAATTTGGGTGCGTTTGTTAATTTGACACAAAGACTAGAGATGGAGCAGGCACTTAAACAAGCAAAACAAGAATCGGATCAAGCCAGCCAATTTAAGAGTAATTTTCTAGCCAATATGAGCCATGAAATTCGCACACCAATGAATGCCATTATTGGTATGTCTTATTTAGCTTTGCAAACAGATTTAGATGCTAAGCAATTTGATTATATTAATAAAGTAAAACTATCAGCCGATCATTTATTGGGTATTATCAATGATATTTTAGATTTTTCAAAAATTGAAGCAGGTATGCTGATACTAGAAAAAACACGTTTTTCCTTAAATGATGTGTTGGATAATTTATCGGGGATTGTTGATTTAAAAGCATCTGAAAAAGAGTTAGAAATTCTCTTTAGAAAAGACTTATTAATACCGGATATGCTTATTGGTGATCCTTTAAGACTGGGTCAGATTTTGATTAACTTGGTTCAAAATGCGATTAAATTCACCCATGAAGGTGAAATTGTTATTTCATTAGAGTTACAAGACAACAGCTGCTCTAAGAATGAGAATGATATCTGTATTCGATTTTCAGTAGCAGACTCAGGTATTGGTATTAAAGCGGAGCAGTTAAAAAATCTCTTTGAAGCATTTATACAAGCAGACAGCTCAATTAGCCGAAGACATGGTGGTACTGGCCTAGGACTAAGCATTTCTAGACAATTAGTTGACATGATGGGTGGGCGACTGGAAGTTGCTAGTGAGTTTGGTAAAGGAAGTACTTTTAGCTTTACTATTCCCCTTGAACAATCCGATGCCTCACAAAACGTATTGCCACAAAGTATATCAGAGCTTAAAAAAGGGATGCATGTATTGGTGGTTGATGACAATCCTGTGGCTCAAAAAATATTAAAAGAAACCCTAGAATCATTCAGTTGTCTCGTTGACTTGGCTGATTCTGCAGAGCAAGCATTTGTCTTATTACAAGAAAATAATAGCCAAGAAATGGGTAAAGCTAATCCCGTTGAAATTGTTTTTATTGATTGGCGTATGCCAGGGATGAATGGTGTGGAAGCGATAAAATGCATACGTACCGACTTATCACTTCATTGCCAACCAAAAATTATTCTTATCACTGCTTATGGCAAAGATGAAATTGCTCAAGAAATAGATAGTATTCAACTGGATGCTTTATTAACCAAGCCTATTAACCCATCAATATTATTTGATGAAATTATGCAGGTCTTGAATATTAATAAATATGAAAATAAAAAAGCAGCAAAAAAATTATCACTACAGCCTGAAGAACGAGTGAAAGGAAAAATTCTCCTTACAGAAGATAATAAAATTAACCAACAGGTTGCTAGGGAGCTATTAGAGAGTTTTGGCCTGATGGTTGTTATTGCTGAAAATGGCCAGCAGGCAGTAGACTTATTGAATAAAAGTGATTTTGATCTAGTGCTTATGGATATTCAGATGCCGGTAATGGATGGTTTTCAAGCAACACGTATTATTCGTACCATAGAAGCCTTTCAAGAACTGCCCATTATTGCTATGACTGCTCATGCTATGCAGGGAGATAAAGAAAATTGTCTCTCAGAAGGCATGAATGATTACTTATCAAAGCCTATCGAACCAAAAAAATTACATCAAATGATGGTGAAATGGTTAGCTAAGGAAAAATTGTCTAATGATATGATTGATCTGAGTTCTGATAAGGCATTAAATTCATTTGCTATAGAGTTGGGTAAAAAACTAAGCAATATTGACTTACTTTGGGGCTTGCAGCGTGTTGGGGGTAACCAAGAGTTGTATTTAAAATTATTAAGTGACTTTTACTCTAAATATAAGGATTCGCCATTACATTTAAGGGATTTTCTTAATACGAATTCTCTTGAAGAGGCACGTCGTTTAATTCACACCATTCATGGTGTGGCTGGAAATATTGGCGCAACTGAAATGCACTATGTTGCCCGAGACATTGAAGCTTCTCTGCGGGAAAATACCATTAAAGATAATCACTTTGTTTTATTATTAGATGAGTTTACGCAAATTTCTGAGAAAGTCTTTACCGAATTAGAAATAGTTGCTCAACAATGGCAAAAAGACACTAATAATGCATTAAAGACTGAAGGTGTAGAACTGATTAAGCTGGATTTAATCGCCAAAGATGAGTTGCCTAGTTTACTTAGATCGTTAGATAAGCGCTTGCTTGAAGGTGACTCAGAAGCCTTGCTTATTATTAAACAGATTAAGAAACTATCAAGCTATGTGCCAGAACTTGATAGTGAACAACTGGCATTACTAGAGCAGCAAGTGGATGATTATGAATATGAAGAGGCACGAGAGAGTTTACAACAACTTAAGAGTCTTTTATGATATTAATAAGCCTCTACAGAATGAAAGGTTAAATGGAAATTCAAATGGACACGTATATGCCACGAATATTAGTTGTTGATGATGAGAAATTCTATATTGATGTGTTGGTTAATCTTCTGCAAGCGGACTACCGTGTTTCAGTCGCTAAAAATGGCGATTCGGCACTGAAACGCGCCTTTAGTGAAACTCCACCTGATTTAATCTTGCTCGATGTATTAATGCCCGGAATTGATGGCTACGAGGTCTGTCGTCAACTTAAAGCGGATGAAAGAACGGCGGATATCCCCATTATATTTTTAACAGTGAAGAGTGAAGTGGATGATGAGGTTAAGGGGTTTGAAATAGGAGCGGTTGACTATATTGTAAAACCTATGAGTCCACCGATTGTTCTGACACGGGTTAAAAATCATCTTATGCTGACCCAGGCAAGAAAAATATTAGAAGATCAGCAAAAAGTATTGCAGCAAGAAGTTGCTGAGCGAACAAGAGAAATTCGTCGAACTCAGGATGTTGCTATCTTATGCATGGCCTCCTTGGCAGAGACCAGAGATAATGAAACAGGCAACCATATTCGGCGCACTCAGCATTATATGCGCTTATTATGTGATGCTTTAAAACAGCATCCAAAATTTGAAAACTATTTAGATAATGAAACCATTGAGCTACTGTTTAAATCAGCCCCTCTTCATGATATAGGCAAGGTGGGTGTTGCGGACAAAATACTGCTTAAGCCCGGCCCTCTAAGCGAAGAAGAATGGTTAGAAATGAAACAGCATCCTCTTATTGGTTATGATGCCTTGCTCAAGGCAGAGGAGGATCTTGGCAGCTCTTCTTTTTTAGTACTGGCCAAAGAAATTTCTCTAACCCATCATGAAAAATGGGATGGCTCTGGTTATCCCAACCATTTATCTGGGGAAGAAATCCCTATTCCCGGTCGCCTTATGGCCTTGGCTGATGTTTATGATGCTCTTATATCAAAACGGGTGTATAAAAAAGCATTTTCTCATGAGACATCCGTAAAAATGATCCTTGATGAAAAAGGGACGCATTTTGATCCCGTTATAGTAGAGGCATTTGAAGCGTTTTCAATTCAATTCAAATCAATTGCTGATGCGTTTAAGGATTGATTAATACGTTTAAGATGGAGCAATCTTTGCATATTTGCTTGGCTTTGTTTTTTTAATAAGTCATCAGGTATATGACATTTTTCTTCTGCATAGGCTTGAAAACCTAGATTTTTATACAAAGATAAGGCGTTAGTATTTGTTTGGTAACAAGATAGGTGGATTTCTTTTAGCTGTAATTCTTGAAACCCTTTAGCAATTAAATGGCTTAAAAAATAGTAGCCAAGTCCTTGTTTTCTTTTATTGGGATGAATAATTAAATTGCCGATAAAGGCGATATTCTGCTGTTTAATTAACTGAAAGTTAGCAAAACCAAGGAGCTGTTGCTGGCTTTCTAAAACAATGGATTCACAGGGTTGATTAATGATTTTTTTCAATTGTAATAGGTTAAATGGTGTGTGTGCAGAGGGCGAAAAATAAAATAGTTCGAGTGTGTTTTTAGGAAAGAGTAATAGTTTCTCTAAGTCAGAGTCTTTAATCACCCTCAGTGTCAATTTTTGTTTATTAAGCTTGTCTTTCATAATTGATTATATCGACCACATAGGTAGGTACTTAAGAACTTTTGGGCTAGGATAACTCTGTGTTTACTCCACAAGACGCCGTAAATCCATCCTTGGAGGTTTTATTGCCACATCCATGTGGCAAAAACTTCTTCTGTAAACACAGAGTTATCCTTAAGTACCTACCTATGATATCGACCAACATTAAAAAGCAAGCCTACTTGCGGAACTGGAGATTTAGCCCCACCTAGTAAACGGGACTAAAGTCCCAACTCCAGAAGCAGGATGTATTTATAAAATAGAGCAATTAACTATGTATGGCTCTTGGCTACTATTGATAAAGTTGGGTCAATTCCTGATGTAATTCTCTTAATGCCTTGCCTCGATGGCTCATACCATTTTTAATATTTGGATCAAGCTGAGCTGAGGAAACGCCATGTTCAGGTACCCAAAATAATGGGTCATAACCAAAGCCATTATCGCCAATTTGTTCTCTCATAATGACCCCTTCCCAAGCAGCCTGACAGATAATTGGCGTGGGGTCAGCAGCATGACGCATATAGACTAAAATACACTGGTATCGGGCAGTGCGTAAATTATCATCACTGACGTCTTTTAAGGCATCAAGTAGCTTTAAATTATTATTCTTATCGATAGAGTCAGCACCATAATCTTTACTGCCATCTAATGTTGAATAGCGAGCAGAGTAAATCCCTGGTGCCCCTTTAAGATAATCGACTTCAATGCCTGAATCATCGGCAATGGCCGGCATTGCTGTAATTTCTGCGGCATAGCGTGCTTTAATAATGGCATTCTCGACAAAGGTTGTACCAGTTTCTGGCACATCACCGACGCCGAGCTCTGTTTGTGGAACAATAGCCAAACCTAGATCGCTAAACATTTTTACAAATTCTCGAACCTTGCCTTTATTGCCACTGGCCAAAACAATTTTTTTATCTAATGCCATTTTCTTTCCTGCATATTTTTTGTTTTCATCTTAAGAATTTAACGCGTCATTTTGTTTTTCAATTAAATGTTTAATGCCCTGCTTGCCTAATTCTAGCATGGCATTAAGCTCTTCTGGTAAAAAGGCATGACCTTCGGCGGTACCCTGAACTTCAATAAAACCACCGGCCTCATTCATGACTAAATTCATATCTGTTTCGGCATTAGAATCTTCTGCATAATCTAAATCCAAAACGGCTTCGCCATTATAAATACCGACAGAAATAGAAGCGACCTGACCATGTAAAGGATTTTTCTTAATAATTTTTCTCTCTAGCATATAATTGACAGCATCAACCAAAGCAACATAAGCGCCAGAAATAGAGGCAGTACGAGTACCACCATCGGCTTGGATAACATCACAATCTAAAGTAATGGTATTTTCTCCCAGAGCTTCAAGATCCATTACAGCTCGCAAAGAGCGACCAATTAAACGTTGGATTTCCATGGTACGACCACTTTGTTTACCTGCTGAGGATTCACGACGCATTCTACTACCCGTTGAGCGGGGCAACATGCCGTATTCTGCTGTTACCCAGCCTTGCCCCTTGCCTCGTAAAAATCCGGGCACACGAGTTTCAACTGAGGCAGTACAGAGTACTTTAGTTTCACCACTTTCGATTAACACAGAACCTTCGGCGTGTTTGGTGTAATTGCGGGTAATTTTAACAAGGCGTTGTTCGTTATTAGCACGACCGCTTGGGCGTTTGCTACTGCTCATAAAATGGTTTTCCTACGGATTGAATAAATCGTTGACGAATTTTGAGGTGCGATTATAACATTCTGCTGGCAGATTGTTATATGAGTATGCTCTGATTGGCTCAAAAAATAGAGCTTATTGAGAATTTTTCCAAGGTAGAACTTTGCTCAATGTATTGAGATGAAATTTATTTAAGAATGATTGAGGTTCTTTATAGTCTTCTTCAGGAATTTGCTTAAGCAAGTCCAATAGTTCATCACAATTCTGAGGGCGCAAGCGTTGATCGGTTTCCATTGCCCAGTCAATGGCTTCAAGAATTGTTTTACTGTATTTTTTCTTAAAGGCATCCACTGCGGGTTTCATGGGATCATTTTCTTTGCGCTGTTTAGCAGAAGGGGGAGGTGAGCCTTGAATACAGCTACGCATGGTTGCACCAAGGGCATAGATGTCTGTCCAAGGCCCCATGTAACCACGCTCAGTAACTTGTTCTAGTGGGGCAAAGCCTGATGTGGCAACGACACGGGCATCATACAAACGGGTTTTCATTTGTTCTCTGACGGCACCAAAGTCTAATAGTAGGGGGCGCCCCCCCTGACGTAGGTGAATATTGCTGGGCTTAATATCTAAATGCAATAACTCTTTCTCATGTAACATCTTTAAGGCTGACAAGAGGTCTGGGAAAACTCTGCGTAATAGTTTTTCACTGAGCTTACCCTTATATTTACGGATATAGTCTTGTAAATTAACTCCTTTTTCATCTTTCATTACCATATAAGCCGTGCCATTGGTCTGGAAAAAATTGGTTACATCGACAATATTTGGGTGTTTTAATGTGGCTAAGGTACTGGCTTCCTGAAAAAAAAGTTTGCGCCCTTTGTTGTAAGACTCAGGGTTAGATGGGTCGAGACTGGTGACCTCTGTGCCATTGACTCGAACAGCGAGTTTTTTAGGCATAAATTCTTTAATAATAACGGTGTGTGTTGGCTCTGATATAAGATGAGCATTATAAACAATGCTGAAGCCACCACCACCAAGCACACTGTCAATAATATACTCATCGACCTGAGTACCATTGACTAATGGGTCTATACTATGTGCCATAAGTTTTGCTGCTTCCTTTCATTATAAGCTCATTATAATCGCTATTGTCTTGTATTTTAACATATTATTTATAGTTAATAGCTAGATCATCTTTATTATTTTGCCTCACCCTTAATTATAGTGAGATAAACTAAGAATTACTATCGACTATGCTACAATCGTTACGAGCAGTCAGTGATAAAAACAGCAAAAAGTGGGGAATTTTATGACCAAAAGTATGACCGCCTATGCACGCCAAGAAGAAAAATTATCAGTGGGGAATATGGCCATTGAAGTGCGCAGTGTCAACCATCGCTTTTTAGAAGTGAGCATCAAATTGCCTGATGATTTGCGAGCATTAGAAATACCATTACGAAACCAGATAAAGGCAACGCTCAAACGTGGCAAAGTGGATGTCACACTGCTCTTGCACTTAGAACAGGATGAACAACACGCATTGAGCTTTAATTATGAACGTGCCCAACAAGTTGCTAAAACTCTGCATGATATTGACAAGTTAATCTATAATGCAGCACCTGTAAATGCTCTTGATATTTTAACTTGGCCAGGTGTTATGGATACCCAAAGTTTGGATCTTGATATAATGAAAGAAACCAGCAGCGCCTTATTAGATCGGGTATTAACCGTTTTCTTAGCTGATAAAGAAAGAGAAGGTAAGGCCTTAGAAGTCATGATTCATCAACGAGTTGCTGCTATGCGCAAACTCACTCATCAGATCCGTCAGCAGATGCCGGAGTTATTACAATGGCAACGTAAGCGCTTAGAGGAAAAATTAAATGCCTTAAGTGTTGAACTGGATCACGATCGCTTAGAGCAAGAAATTGTCTATCTAGCACAAAAAGCCGATGTTGCAGAAGAGCTGGATCGCCTTGATACTCACCTAGATGAGATTGAACGAACCTTAACAACGGATGATGCTATTGGTCGGCGTTTAGATTTCTTAATGCAGGAACTTCATAGAGAAGCCAACACCTTAGGGTCTAAGTCTATAGCGAATGTTATGACGCAGGTTGCTATAGAAATGAAGGTATTGATAGAGCAAATGCGTGAGCAAATACAGAATATTGAATAGGGTTTTAGGTGGATTTTGGATGCTTTTTTATCTGATAAAATAGGGATAAGCGTTTCTTTTACTTGATTAGGTCGCCAGTGCAATGCCAAAATCATCAGGGCGTCTTTTTGCCTCCAATGCATTTTTTTGCTTATGCCTCTTATAGTGTAACTATTCAGCAAACCACACCGTGCCGGCCAACCATCAAAAAGTTACAAAAATATAAACATCTATAATTCAAAGACTTATGATTTTGTAACTTAGAAGCGAACAAGGCACCGGTACTGGTAGCAACAAAGGTAATAAACATTTCTGTTTCGTCACTAAAAGCAATGGCATTTTCAATATCTTCAATGCCTTTTTTGAAGTTGTAAACCGTATAGGTTGGTGAAAGAACTTTGATATCCTTATCATCAATAGTTTTTAAATACTTATAGGCAGTATTGTTTCCCGTGCTATTCAATCCATGTAAATTAATGATCATGTCATTTATTTCGTTTAGAGTGAAAATTGATACAGCTAAGCTTAGATTGTCTTTATCCCAGAAAGCTGTTTTATGATCCTTCTTTAAGTATGATTTTTCTAGCCTCTTTTTTACAAAGCGCTCGTGTGTCATTTGACGTACTCATTCCGTTGTCAGATAATGGGCTAACACCTAAAGCTAGCCTTTTTTTGTTGATTTTTTCAATGTATTGCTGATTCATGGGGTTTATGCCATTATTTCTGTCTTGTAAATCTAAACGACTGTCATAAATAAAATCATATTCTTCTGGAAATTTATCACAATGAATTTTGTGTGCCAGCTCATCAATTTTGGCATCAAGCCTTTCTTTTTCATCTAGAATGGCAATCTGCTCTTGTGATAAACCTTTTCTAGCTTCCTTATATTTTCTTTTTTCTTCTTTTTTAAAACGATTCATTTGTAGTAAACCTTTGGGTTGATTGTTTTGTGTTATTACATCAAGTATAAAGCTCATATTCACAAATAAGGTTGGCTTTCATACTATGTATTGGTGTATTAATAGATTGTTTGAACTTATTTTGAAATTAAAGAGGCATCTACAAAAATAAAATTATCATTAGATAAAAACTTATCATGCTCATTCCATTGGTACGCAACCAATTTTTGACCATTGCCAGAGGAAAAATCCAAGCAAGCAATGTGTTTATTAATTATTTCTGGTTTTATACCTGAAAACCAATAATGACCAAAGAAAACGGGGTTATTATCTGTATAGATAGGTTTTTTAAAATCATCAGGTAAATTTGTTTTGGGAATAATACGTCTAGTTTTTTCATCTTGAACTACTGCATAATCATGATAGGTAGTAGCTGTATTATCCCACCATTTTATACGAATATCGTAGCGTTTATTTTTTTCCTGATCTAAATAATAAGCGGAACCAGGTAATTTTAATTCGATACCTTTTAATAAGGTTTCTAAAATAGAGTATTCATTTTTCCCTTTATTAGCCGCATTACTTAATTGCTCTTCTGTTAATACATTATCCCCATTTTTAAATATTTTTTTAATCTCGCTTATTTTACAATCATTCCAGCAAGCGTGAATAACCCTAAAGTCATCCAGTTCCAAAAATATAGGTAAGGTTTTAAACCATTCAATAATAGGCTTTGTTTTTTCACTTTCAAACGGATAATCATCTAGGAAAGCCTGATGTTGTCCAATATTTTTTTCAGAATGCTCCCTTAGTGGTTTGTTTGTATTAGAGTGTCTTGTATGGAAATGAATTGCATTGAGTTCATGATTACCCATAATTGCTAAAGCATATTTTTTTTCAACCATTGATTTAACAATATTAATAACCCTAGCTTGATTAGGAATTCTATCAATAAAATCACCTAAAAAAATAACCTGACGACTTGGATGAAAATAAACACCATCAGAATCTTTGCTATAAGCCAACTTTTCTAATAGTTGGCTTAGTGCATCAGCATGACCGTGAATATCCCCGATAATATCAAAGTTTTTATTTTTCATTCTATTTTTCCTTGCTTAGTATTTTTATTATTGTGTTCATCAATCCAAGTAAAATAATGCTTTTTTGAGCATCTGGTATTACTATTTTGAATTCTTTACTCTCTAAACAAAACTCACTTAATTGATAATATTGCTCTTGACTCACTGATAGTATGGCTAGAGTCAAGCAAACAACCATTGTTATCAAAGATATATGTGTTGCCATCAAAATGATGGTAATGATAATTATCAATTTTCCCCCACATTGGGAGTTTGCCATGAGTTTTCTGATAGTGTTTTTTTATTCGTTTTGAAATGTGCTCAAATACTTTCTTATTTGTTTTGAACATGAGTTCTTGCTTTTTAGGTCTCAATCTTCGATGATTTTCCATAAAGGCAAGTGAAAATATAGGCTGGCTTGTCCGGTGGAAATTTGTATTAACAAAAATATAACAGCCTTTGATTTTATTATATTCATTTTTTAAAATATCATAATGATTTATTGCATGAATATATAAGTCAGGATTGATATTTAATACAGAAGAGAGTTTTTTAAGAAACTCTTTGGAATTATAACGAAAGTCATAATGTCCTGATCTTAACCAGTCATAGATCGTGCAGCTGGAAAGAAATTGTTCTAATGTATCCAGCCCTTTTTGGGTATTGCTATAACCCATAGTATGCAAAATATTATGAATATTAGGATTAGTTTTATTGAGAGTGCCTGTGAATGGCAACTTTGCTTTTATTTTATTTAATAATTCTCCTGATTCAGGAAAAGAGGAATTGTCATCTTGCTTTGTGGTTAACTTTTTCATAATACTATCTCATAGCCCAAAAGAATAAAACGATGATGGCTGTGCGGGCTATAGACAGGATCAACGCTTTAGCAGATATTTAATGAATCGCCCTGCAAGTTGTTGTCAATATTAACTCGGCGATGAATGTAAAAACTAGAGTAAAAAATCAGAAAATGTGCTTTGATGTATAAAGTATAAGATATTGAATAGTCATATTATGTCGTTTAGACTAACAAATTTAATTTTTTTTAAATTAAGTTACTTATTAATTTAAAACTGAGGAAAGTGAGTCTTTAATAAGACTTAGTGAACCCATAATATGTTCACCAAATTCTGTTGTAAATCTTAGAATGGTTGCTGGGAATATAAAGTAGGGGAGGGAGCCCACTATATCTATTTTATAAAGTCTTGCCCTTTCGTTTGCCAAACTTGTTAAATTAAACATCTTATCAATATCGGCCAGCTTGTCTACAAGCTCGTGATAAAAAAAGAGTTGTCATTTTCATCAAGTCGGCTATCTTTTAAGTCTTTTGCTAACTCTTCAAAGTTATCAATGCCAAAGAGTGATAATAGATAAGAGTTTAATACTAATTTTTCATTAAATTTCATCAGCAGTACTTCTTGGTATAATACATTTAAATTGCTCTAGTTCTTTATTATTTATAAACTCTACATTGGAGTCTATTTCTAAAATTCTTCTAATACCACTTCCATATCCAGTAAAAGGAAGTACATTTTTAGCAATTGATGATAAAATTGGATTTCTAGGTATTGATATACCACTTTTAATTTTATCAATAGTTAAAGAATTCGTTAGTTTCCCCGGACTAATGATCTCAACACGATTATGAAAAATAAAGACCTTAATAGATGAATTGATATAGTAGTCTCTATGAATTAATGCATTTACTACTAACTCAGTTAATATCACTTCACTAATTTCTAATTTCCCATTTGAGTTAAACTCTTTTTGTATTTGATAATTTCTTAGTTGACTTGTCACAAAACTAACGGCATTGTCTGCCATAAAGGAGAATGTTCCTTTTAATGTTTTTTCAGATATGTATTTAGTTGTAGATACATCATTACCATCAAAATAACAACAATCTATATAAAAAAGTGGTGAAAATCTTTGTGGTTCTAAGCCAAATATTAAATTCCCTGCTAATGTTAGATGATTATTTTTTACTAATTCTCTGTTTTCCAATACTTGACTTAAGGATGTTTTTTTCAATTTTAATGATTTATATATTTCCACATTGTCTTTTTTCAAAAATTGCATAAACATTTCACTGTTTATATCACTTATATCTGTTGTTGCTAGTACCTCTTCATCTGCATAAAGTCTTTTAGGTTCAGAAAATAGCCTTTTTAACTCTTCATCAGACATAATTTTTTTATCGGCACCAGCTTTTGTATAATAAATACCGCTACTTGTTTTATATGGTTTAGAAAATCCACTTTCAATTGCTACTACAACGACTCTCTTATTATCAATAGTGAAATTTTGAGTAAGTGGGTGTATAGGTGGTTTTACATTTTCTTGCCCAACATTTCCTACCAGTTGTCCCAGTTTTTCTATCTCTTGTTTTTCTAAACCTAAAATATTTTCATCATCATCTACGCCAAATATTATGATACCACCACCTGAGTTAGAGAATGCAACAAATTCTTTTGCTAAATCTTTTGAAGATATTATTTGTTGTTTAAACTGTGTATAGCTATCTTCACCGTTAGAGATTTTCTCGATTAATTCTAATTTATTCATGTCATTCTCCAAACATCAACTTCTTAAACTCTTGCTCTATCAACTTAACTTTATAATGGTCTTCATCTTTTCTAAGGCTTGATGGTACTATGATAATTATCTTTCTTTTTCTCTCACTCCAATATTGGATAAGAATAAGAGTTGCTTCTACTTGATGGGGGCTGGGCATTAAAAATTAACTGAGACAGCCTATCAATATAATGTGTTGATAACTTTTTATTGGTATGTTTGAGTCATTTTTTTAACAATTTTGGTGATTTTCTTTCGTAAAGAAATAGGTTTTATTACTTCAATTTTGTCACCAAAGCCTAATACCCACCATAAAAACTGCTCGGTATTTTGTACGGTTGCCTGAAGTAAATAATGGTTTTTGTCTTTGCTAATGACTTGATCTTTACTTAGAGACAGTTCTCTTACCGATTTTATAACCTTTTTATCAAAATAGGCTTTGAACTTGATCATTTTTTCACCTTCAGCAGGAAATTGGAATTTTCCTCTGTCTATATACTGCTTGAGTTTAAAGTCGATGGGTGGGGTAAATATTTTATTGGTTATTTCAACTGCTTCAATTCGATTTAGGGTAACTTGGCGATAGTCGGTATAATCATTAAATAAACCGATAAAATAAGTCATTTCGCCACGAATGACAAAACCTAATGTGCTGAAGTGATTTTCTTTACCCTTGTAGAGTAGTTTGACTTTTTTATTTTCAAAAAGTGCCAGTAGCATGGTCTTTTGTATTTGAGGATTGATTTCAGGCGGTATAAATTGAAGACTTCTTGGGATCATTGCTATTTTTTCTGACCACTTAGCAATTTTTTGTTTTTGTGGGATGGGGTATGTTTTGTCGAGCACACTTTTATATTCTTTGAAATAAGGCGATAAATATTGAATGCTTGATATCGGGAGTAGATTTTTGACGTATTTTTCAATCAATAAAAATGCTAACGCTGTATTCAAATCCATTTCTTGTGTCAATGGATTACTTATCAATTTCCATTTTTTTGGTTTTTTGCCTTCACTTTCAAGTAAATTGCTATAGTTATCCTCTAACCAAGATAAATCTCTTTGAATTTGACGGATGCTTGGTACGCTGTCTTTATTAAAACATTGCTCTAACGCATTGTGTATTTCTGCCGTTGTCTTACCTTGTTTTGAAAAAGAGAGAATTTTAAGCATCTCAAGATTTCGTAACAAGTATGTTTTATTTATTGTATTGTTCATTCAATAATAGAAATTGCTGACATGCTAATGTTATTTGTTAACCAGCTTATCTTGTTTTAGATGAATAAAATCAAGCAGGATATGGGCAGACTCTAATAGCATGGTATGGCTGTCTCCCTTTTTCTTATCATCTTCTTCGTCTTTGTCGTGATCGTCATTTAAGCCAAGGACATCTTCGTCTTCATCAAGTTCTTTAATATTTTTAAAGGGTTTTTCTCCTTTGGCAATACGGCGCTTGTTTTCAATAGCCAATTGCTCTTGGCGTGACTTCTGATATTCTTTCTGACGAATTGAAAAATTAAGAGAAACAGTCTTTTTATCTTTTTTCTTATCAATACGCTCGATAGTTTCTTGAATGTATAAAAAATCAGGATCATGAGCGACTCGTTTTTTATGCATTTCTTGGAGTGTGGCAAATGTTGTGTTAAGTGCAGGGAAATTATCATAGTCTACTTTATCTACTTGATCCCATGGCAATGCTTCGGGCAAAGAGCTTTCGCCAATGTCATCTTTATCATATAAGGCAGGGAAAGTGATATCGGGCAGTACGCCTAAGTTTTGTGTACTGCCACCGGAAACACGATAAAACTTAGCATGAGTCAATTTGAGTTGACCTTGTTCCAAAGGTTGTAACGCTTGTACGGTACCTTTACCAAAGGTCTGATTACCAATAATTAAACCACGGTTATAGTCTTGGATAGCACCGGCAAAAATTTCAGATGCTGAGGCACTTAGGCGATTGACCAAAACAGCTAATGGGCCAGTATAGTCAACACTCTCATCCTCATCTCTGAGCTGGGCTATACGACCGTCTGCGGACTTTATTTGTACGGTAGGACCCGATTTTATAAATAAGCCAACCAATGAATTGACTTCTTGTAGGGAGCCGCCACCATCATTTCGTAAATCAATAACCAGACCATCAATGTTTTTTTCTTTTAATTCTTTAATGAGTTTTTTGACATCACGGGTGGTACTTTTGTAGTTTGGGTCACCTGCTTGAGCGGCTCTAAAATCAATATAAAATGCAGGGATATCAATAACACCTATTTTTTTCTTCTGGCCATTATTGTCGGTGATTTCAATAATCTCCTGTTTGGCTGCCTGTTCTTCAAGCTTCACGGTGTTGCGAACAATTTTAATGGTTTTGGTTTTATGCTCATCCTTGCTTTTTTGTGGGATCAGTTCTAAGCGAACCGTTGTGCCTTTTTTGCCCCGAATAAGTTGTACCACATCATCCAAGCGCCAGCCAATAACATCAACCAGTTCACCACCGGTTCCCTGACCTACGCTGACAATACGATCACCTGCTTTTAGCTGGCCGGCTTTTTCGGCAGGGCCTGCTGGAACAAGACGTTTGACTTTGGTGTAGCCATCTTCTGATTGCAACATAGCACCGATGCCTTCAAGTGATAAGCTCATTTGAATATCAAAATTTTCAGAGACACGAGGTGAAAAATACTGTGTGTGAGGATCGTAAGATTCAGCTAGGGCATTAATATAAATACGAAAAGCATCTTCGCTATTAGTTTGTTTTATGCGGTTGAGCTGACTTTTGTAACGCTTTATTAGTAATTTCTGAATCTCTTTATCTTTTTTCCCAGCCAGTTTAAAACTAATGATTAGGTTTTTAAGTTGTTTGCGACTGAGATTGTTCTGTTCAGTAAGATCCTTGGGCCATGCGAGTTTGTCCCGTTTTAAAATTAAGCTTTCATTTTTACTTAAATCCAATTCATTAAAATGATTCTCAAGTAAATTTAAGGTGTAAGTAAGCCGTTGAGCATGGCGTTTTTGGTAAAGATTAAAGGCGCCAAAGGCATTATCGAGCTCCCCCCGACGGAAGTTATTATCAATGAGTAAACGAAAGCGTTCAAATTTTTTGATATCGGAAGCAAGAAAAAATGTCCGGTTAGGATCTAAAAATTTGATAAATGCATCAAATACTTTAGATGATAACTTATCATCTAATACCATTTGGCGATAATGTTGATATTGTAGTTGCTTGGCAATAATAAAACTTAGTTTTGCATGTTCTTTAGCTGGAGCGACAGGATGAATATAATCTTCAGCCTGATAAATTTTGGCTGTGGAGAGTAATGGGGCAATTAAAAAGAGGCTACCGATAGCTAGAGTAAAGAGTAATCTTGAGTGATTAAGTGATTTTTTTGGAGATAAATTAATAAGTTTAGGCATAAATAGTTTCTTAGTTTTTGTATTTGTTCTTTGAGTTAGCTCATTAAAATAGAAGTCTGTTAGATAAATAAGCGCTGTAAACAGGGCTATTTTTTGTTAACCAATAGTCAATGTATCAATATAAAGGTGTAAACCTAGTCAGTACTAATAGAGACAAATGATTATGAAAACAGTTCACTACCTTATAATACACTATAGAGTGCTTTTTATGGCAATACTTTTACTATATAGTGACTGTTTTCATGTTTTTAAATGTTTGCAAGGCATAATTTATGGGACGTTATCGGCCACCAAGACCGCCCTCATCAAAATATATTACCGCAGAAGGCAAGTCTCGTTTAGAAGAAGAGTTACGTTATTTATGGAAAGATAAACGCCCTGTAGTCACTCAGGCAGTCTCTGAGGCAGCAGCTCAGGGTGATCGAAGTGAAAATGCAGAATATATTTATGGTAAAAAGCAGCTAAGAGAAATTGATGCGCGAGTACGTTTTTTGTCAAAGCGTCTGGATGATATGGTGGTGGTGGATCGTATCCCTAAAGATACTCAAATCGTGTTTTTTGGTGCTTGGGTTGCGTTGGAGGATGAAGACGGTAATAGTAAACAGTATCGTATTGTTGGTCCAGACGAATTTGATGTATCTCAGGGGTTGATCAGTGTTGACTCACCTTTAGCTAAAGCATTGCTGAATAAGCGACAGGGGGATGATATTGTTGTGCAGGGGCCTCGTGGTCAGATTGAGTATTATCTAAGTCAAGTTCAGTACCAGCCTTTTAGTGGCTAAAAGTTATCCTATAGCCTTCTTATTTTTGTAAGCTAAATACGGTTTCAGCCGTCTTTTTATCAATACTGACATGCAGCTCACAATAGGTATTTTCCTGCATGGGATCATCACCACAATTACAGCCAGCAATGATTTCATTAAAAAAAATGCCAACATGAATGCGTATATGGGTATCGTTTTCTTCTGCTTTATTGATGAGAGCAGAAATGTTGCTATCATCTGCTTGACCACCCTGACAAGTGGCTTTATTTAATGGCAGGGTGTCTTTTGGGAGGTTCTCAAGTTCCTGTTTTAGCACTTTTTTGAAGTCTTCATATTCCCAATGCTTTAATGATCGGCTTAGTTTTATCATGATTATCTATTGGGAACCTTATTTTGCCTTTGGGATCAGAGCGATTTCATCACCATGTTCTAATACGGTAAAAAGCTCAGCAAATTCTTTATTAACGGTAAATTGAATGCTGTCGTCACTGAAGGCACGTTGCCAGCGGTTACCCCGTTTTCTTAATAACTCAAGCAATTGTTCAACGGTATTGACGCCTATGGGTAACTCAAGCTCTTCTTCCTCTTTAGTAAATTTAATGAGTTTATCCATAAAATAAAGCACTTTGATTGTTGCTGGACCATCGTGGCTGCTATTAATATCACCACGAGTCAGACAGTGTTGTTCAAGTGTTTTTAGATACTCAGACCAATAAGATTGGTAGTTTTTTCCTAGCTCATAGAGTGTTTGCCAAGAATAAATACCCTGATCATAACCATCATCAAAAAATAGCCTTAGAGCATAGCTTCCCTGTGCTTCTATGGAGTCAATATTGACATTGATTTTTCCTGAAACGGGTATGTCAGAGGTTGTTATTTCAGCTGATTTAGCATGAGTACGTAAATACTCACAACTGAGACGATAATTTTCTCCGGTATCAAAACTGATTTCTAATAAGCGGGATTTTTTATGTAGATTAATTGCAATTGGATTGTGTTCAGTCATACTCTTTGATTAGCCCTAATTAATTAGTCTTGACTCATGAATAGGTACTTAAGGATAACTCTGTGTTTATGGAGGCTTTACGGCGTCTTGCATAGTAAACACAGAGTTATCCTACCTTAAAAGTACTTAAGTACCTACCTATGAGTCTTGGCTAATATGGGGGCAACTATTTGAAAATCATAGGCCAAAGACTTAATTTTCCTGTTTGTAAGCTAAGATTTAGCAATATGGATAAGATTTTCTGCTTCAATGAGTAAACAATCAGCTTGTTCGGTCTGTTTTAAATAGGCAATAATTAACTCAGCTGCTTCACTTGTTAATAGGGTATTAATTCTATTCATAGGTTTAAATTGTTTGGCTTTAAAGTCAATGACATCATTAATATCATCAATTCTTAGAGCAACTGAAGGAGATCGGCCATCTTCTGTAATATAAAGCAGTACTTGGCGAGTAGACTCTTTTAAATGCACTCGTGCTTGTTCAAAACGTTTCATTAAACGTTTTAGGGTGACATTTTTTTCAAAACGTAACCTCTTTAAGGCTTCATCACCGCGATGCTCTTTTTTTATATCCAGTAATGTGTCTGCTAGAGAATGAATGAGCTGGTGAGGCTGATTAAATTCACTGAGAATTTCCATAAAAGTTTCATCACGAGTATTAAAACTGTCATACCATTGACCAAAGGCGCACTTATGATGATCTCTGGCTTTTAGAAAAGGTGTGTCATTCAGTAAACTGTCTTCTAATGCTGAAATCCAGTCAATATGATCTTTTTCCTGTTCATTAAGTAATTGAATTAAATGGTCACTTTTTTCAATACCAGAAGTAAAGCCCAGCATATTGGCAAAGTCTAAAACAGGAACCGCATTATCTTGAAACTCAACCATTCCGACTAAGCCTTTTGCTTGAGCGGGTACGCTTTGAATTTGCCCCATTTCCTGGCTAATAGTCAATACGTTTGCAATATCAATGGCATAGAGTGTATCTGCAATCCAAAAAGTAAAGGCTCGAAGACCGTCAGCGTATTTATCTGCTAAGGGAGTAAGGAGGCTTGGATTGTGTGCGGTGGCTTCCACGGCCTGTACTGCTGACATATTCATGTTTAAGTCCTATTGCGTATGGTGCTGTGAGTCTTTATTGTCTATCGGTGCGTTACTAATAAGAATAACGGATAAATTAAATAAATCTTTACTATTGAGGTAAATTTTTGTTGAATTTAAATAAATTCTGATTTATAGAGAACATTCCGTTATAATGCGCCTTTTCTTTTGAGTCGATGCCGATACTAAGGCAATTAATTATTGCTTTTAACTTACTCAGGTATTAGTTTTACTTCGACTTTAGCTCAAATTGATATTATTTTGGTAACGTTTCAGTATGTTTTCATACCGAATGCTTACTTATTTTTTTAAACTATAGCTTAATTTTTGGACTTTCACAGTGAAAGATATTAGTAAAATTAGAAACATCGCCATCATCGCACACGTTGACCATGGCAAAACGACGCTCGTTGATGAGCTACTGAAGCAATCAGGTACTTTTGATGACCGTCAGGAACTTTCTGAACGGATGATGGATTCTAACGATCTTGAGAAAGAACGTGGTATCACAATTTTATCTAAAAATACGGCTATTGAATGGAAGGACTACCACATCAATATTGTTGACACACCAGGACACGCTGATTTTGGTGGTGAGGTAGAACGCGTTTTATCTATGGTCGATTGCGTTTGCCTATTAGTTGATGCGGTTGAAGGCCCTATGCCACAAACGCGTTTTGTGACCCAAAAAGCCTTTGAACTAGGTTTAAACCCAATTGTTGTGGTTAATAAAATTGACCGTGACGGTGCTCGCCCAGACTGGGTCATTGATCAAACTTTTGAGCTATTTGATCGTTTGGGTGGTAACGATGAGCAATTAGATTTCCCTATTGTTTATGCCTCAGCCATTAATGGTTATGCATCGCTTGAAGATGATGTTCGTGAGGGTGATATGTTGCCTTTATTTGAGACCATTGTTGACAAAGTATCGCCACCGGATGTCGATATTGATGCACCTTTTCAAATGCAAGTTATTAGCTTAGATTATAATAGCTATCTGGGTGTTATTGGTATCGGGCGTATTAAGCAGGGTATTATTAAGGCGAATACCCCCGTTGTGATCATTGATCATGAAGGTAAAGAACGTAAAGGGCGTATGTTAAAACTCTTTGGTTTTAAAGGACTTGAGCGAATTGAAGTCGCCGAAGCACAAGCAGGCGATATTATTGCCTTTTGCGGCATCGAGGGTTTGAATATTTCCGATACCCTATGTGATCCTAATTCAGTAGCAGCGTTACCAGCATTAACCGTTGATGAACCAACGGTAACGATGACCTTTCAAGTGAATAACTCGCCTTTTGCTGGTCGTGAAGGTAAATTTGTTACCTCTCGCCAGATCAAAGATCGCCTAGAAAAAGAGTTATTGCACAATGTTGCCCTACGAGTTGAACAAACCGAAGATCCTGATAAATTTAAAGTCTCAGGCCGAGGCGAATTACACTTAGGTGTGTTAATTGAAAATATGCGTCGTGAGGGTTTTGAACTCGGTGTTTCCCGACCAGAAGTGATCATCAAAGAAGTTGATGGTGTCATGAGTGAACCCTTTGAAGATGTTATGTTAGATGTTGAAGAGCAGCATCAAGGTAGCATTATGGAAAAAATGGGTGATGTCAAAGGTGAGCTTAAAGATATGGTTCCTGATGGCAAAGGTCGGGTCAGATTAGAGTATATTGTACCTTCTCGTGGCCTTATTGGCTTTCAGACTGAATTTATGACCCAAACATCAGGTAGTGGCTTGTTTTATCATAACTTCTCCCATTATGGGCCTATGGTTGCGGGTGAATTTGGCAATCGTGATAAAGGTGTTCTAATCAGTAACTCCCAAGGAACATCCGTTGGTTTTGGTCTCTTTAACCTGCAAGAACGTGGTCGTCTCTTCATTGGTCATGGTGTGGATGTTTATGAAGGTATGATCATCGGTATTCATTCTCGCAGTAATGATTTAGTGGTTAATCCGCTAAAAGCCAAGCAGTTAACCAATGTTCGTGCCTCTGGTACCGATGAAGCCGTCACCTTAACGACACCGGTCACAATGTCTCTGGAGAAGGCTTTAGAATTTATTGATGAAGATGAACTCGTTGAAGTTACACCAGAAAGTGTTCGTATTCGTAAGCGTATGCTGGGTGAAAATGAACGTAAACGTGCGGGTCGAGCGAAAAAAGCGTAACTATTTATAGTTAATTACGTTCTATTTAATTGCGACTTATTATCTTAATAAGTTGCAATTCCATCCTCTAAAATTTCTTTTGCTTGTTTCCATCTTTAATTCTTGCTACAAAATACCTGATTGTCTTTTCTTTCAAGCGTATAATCACTCGCTTAATGACAACTTCTAGCTGAACTATAAATACATGCTTGATACCATAAAAACAGTCGAAACCCCTGAAGGTGTGACCTTACAATTAACCTGTGTGGGTTTTTATGCCCGTAGTATTGCTTGGTTGATAGATGCCTTGATTCATGCTGCTTTGCTAATATTTTTTCTCTTTGTGTTACCAAAGTTGGGTGATTTTGGTATGGGCTTATTTTTAATCGTCCTATTTTTACTGACTTGGCTTTATCCGGTATTATTTGAAATTTATATGCAGGGGCAAACACCGGGGAAAAAAGTGATGGGGATTCAAGTATTACTCATGGATGGCTCTATGGTTAATTGGAGTGCTTCCTTATTACGAAACCTACTAAGAACTGTTGATTTTCTACCCTTTATGTACGCCCTTGGGGTTGCTAGTATGTTGGTGAGTAAAGATTTTCGTCGCTTAGGCGACTTGGCTGCCAATACGATTGTGGTTTATAAAAAACAGCTACAAAAGCACAAAGAAATTGCTTTTGTAGAGCCAGAAGCCCCAGATTGTGTGCTCAGTGCAAAAGAACAACAAATTATTATTAACTACGCTGAACGCATGCATGAATTTTCTAATGAGCGTGCCGAAGAACTGGCCTTGTTGGCCGAACCCTTAGTAAAAAATATAAGGGCATCAAAACAGAATTTTCCTGCCAGTTATAAACTACTCGCGATTGCTAATTATCTTGTGGGGCGTAGATGAATCAAGAACAATTTATTGCTAAACATGAACAACAATGGCTGATATTGGAAGTGCTCCTTAATCCAACAATTAAAAGTCGTTTATTAAAAGGTGAAGTGCTGACTAAAGAGGGAAAAACTAAAAAAATTAGTCCCTATGAAGATAAAATTAAGGCATTGGATCATCAATTAATTACTCAGGCTGATTTTACCGCCTTGTATAAAGAGATCTGTCAACATTTATCTCTGGCTCAGTCCAGACGTTATAGTCCTTATTTGCTTGAACGCTTAAGCTTTTTAGTTGACAGTGCTCATCAAAAATTTTATCAACCGATGCATACCCATAGTGAAAAACCCTTTCGAGCTGTGGTTAATTTTTTTATGCACACCTTTCCGCAAACGGTGCGCAGAGAAATTAAATGGCTCTACTTGTCCTCAGCTTTCTTTTTCTTGCCATTAGTGATAATGATTGCCTTAATTCAAGTTCAGCCAGAATTTGTTTATAGTATTTTATCACCGGATACCGTGTTTGAAATGGAAGCGATGTATGATCCTTCAGCGGGTCATATTGGTCGAGAACGTGGTTCTGACTCAGACAGTAAAATGTTTGGCTTTTATATTTTTAATAATACTGGGATTGGCTTTAGAACCTTTGCCACGGGATTTTTTTTTGGTATTGGCAGTCTATTCACCTTACTTTTTAATGGCTTTTATATTGGTGCGATTGCCGGCCACTTAACACAAATTGGCTATGGTCATACCTTTTGGCCCTTTGTTTCAGGACATAGTGCGATGGAACTAACAGCCATTGCGCTCAGTGGTGCAGCAGGGCTAAAACTGGGCTTTTCATTATTAATACCTAGGCGAAAAAGTCGTTATCAGTCATTATTGGATGCTGCTCATATCGCTGTAAAAATAATGTCAGGTGCTGCCCTGATGTTTTTTATAGCGGCTTTTATAGAAGCCTTTTGGTCATCCTCACAAACAGTCCCTATTGGTATTAAATACCTAGTCGGTATTGCTATGTGGCTGGTACTGATCGTATTCTTTAGTTTTTCAGGACAAAAACAAAAAACTGCTTCCATAGGTAATGAGCAATGAACCTAGAAGCTTTAGCACTTGAAGTACGCCCTAGAACACCTTGGGAGGCAATGGATGTTGCTATTCGTTTGGTGGTTAAGCATTGGCAGATATTGTTTTATAGTTGGATGGTAACGGTCTTTCCTTTGGTGCTGCTTATTAATATGGTGTTACTGGAAGAGTATTCTATCTGGGCTTTTTTTCTTGTTTGGTATTTAAAACCACTCTATGACCGAGTACCCCTTTTTGTGTTATCCCGTGTTATTTTTTCTGATCAGGTGAGTGTAAAAGAGGTGCTTTATGCGATCCCCTCTTTTTTAAAAACGGGTATTATTCAAGCCTTAACACTAGAGCGTTTAGATTCTGGGCGTGCCTTTTGGTTACCTTTAAGGCAGTTAGAAAAATTAACTGGAAAACGTAGAAAAAGACGCATGACATCACTATCCCGAAATGCTAAAAATAGAGAGAATGTGTTATTTTTTCTATGTTTTAATCTGGAATCATTAATTGCTTTGGGTCTTATGGGCTTTGTCTTAATGCTCTTGCCTGAAGACACAGCCACGCAGAGTTTTAAAACACTTTTTATGCAAGAAGAACCCAGCTTATTACATAATAGCTTGCAAATGGTATTGTATTTTTTTGTTATGATGGTGGTGGAATCCTTATACGTTGCTGGTGGTTTTGTACTTTATCTTAATCGGCGCATTATATTGGAAGGCTGGGATATTGAACTGGCCTTTAGACGATTAACAAAACGCCAGAAAAGAAAACCAATCTATATCAGTACTATTATGATGCTATGCTCAAGTCTTGTCTTTATGGCTATCAATCTGCCTCAAAATGCTTATGCCTTAGTTGATACAAATAATGACTATTTACCTGCTGTAAATCCAATACCGTTAGCAGGAAATCAATCTAAAGAGGTGATACAGGAGGTAATGAAAGCACCTGTTTTTAATCGTAAACAAGAAATTGAGTACCCAAAGTATACCGGTGATTTCTCGTTGCGTAATAAAAATAATCCAGAAGATACCCTATGGTTGGTGGATGTTTTAGAAACAGTAGGCAAAGTGTTAGCTCGTATTTTTGAACTGGGTTTATGGCTTATTTTATTGATAGCACTTTTTCTTCTGATAAAATATCGCCAACATCTACACTTTGGTTGGGCTAAGAAAACCGTGCCTCTTATTGTTAAACCTAAGACTTTATTCGGTTTAGATTTAAGAGAAGAATCCTTTCCTGATGATGTGGCTACATCGGCCCTGACATTATATCAAGATAAACATTATCGAGAAGCAATGGCCTTGCTGTATCGAGCAACATTAGCATATTTAGTACAGCATTATCATTTTGATCTAAAAACAGGTGCTACCGAAGGTGACTGTCTTGATTGGGTGACACAGGCATTATCAGATAAAGAGCAAGTGAGTTATTTTTCTGAATTGACACGTTCATGGCAATTAATTGCCTATGCACACCAATGCATAAGTGAAAAAGAAATGCGTTGGCTTTGTGATAATTGGTCAAATTACTATGCTATGTCTTCAGTGACTGACAATGACTCAGATAATAGCACACAGGTAAAACATCATGAGTAGGGGGATGATGACCTTATATGCACTGGTGTTCTTAGTGCTTTCTCTACTGGGTTATTGGTTTTATAGCAATTTTACTTGGGTTGTTAAAGAGGTTGATGTAGGTTTTCAAGGACGGGCTAAAACTAATCAATTATTAGCCGGTGAAATGTTTCTTAGAAAAATGGGTGTGCCCGTTCATCAGGTTAATAGCTTATCTGAACTGCGTCACCTGCCTTCAAAGCAGACGACTATTTTAATTGCCACACAAAGAAAAACACTTAACAAAGAACTATCACAGAATTTATTAAACTGGGTACAGGCGGGAGGGCACCTCATTGTTGAAGCACAATATCAAGCAGATAAGACTAAGCAAGGATCTGAAAAAGATGCGTTATTAGCTAACTATTCGTTATACACAAAACAAAATACGACTAAAAAGAAGTCTGAAAAGTCACCCGTAACTGTTTTTTTAGAACGCTCATTGAGTAAAATTTCGGTTGATTTTATTGATAATAGAAGCTTAAGCAATGCCACATACGATAGTTCATGGTCAATTGTTCAGGATAAAAGCCAGTATCTTATGCAATTTCATTTAGGGACAGGTTTGTTGACAGTGCTTAGTTCAACAAAAATGTTCCGTAATGGCTCGATTGCAATGTATGATAATGCCCAGTTTTTGCATTACTTGGTGCAGTTCCCTAATCATAATCAAGGTGTGTGGCTACTCCGAATTGATGATATGCCAGCATTGTGGTTATGGCTATGGCACTTTGCATTTTATGCGCTATTAAGTCTCATCTTACTGCTCATACTTTTTCTTTGGCGAGCACCTTTTCGTTTTGGCCCCTTACTTAATGATCAGCCACAGGCTCGTAGGAGTTTATTGGAACATATTCAGGCCAATGGTTACTATCGTTGGCATAATAAGCAATCAGCTTATTTGTTAGCTCAGGTTCAACAGCGTGTCTGGCGAAAAGCAGAAAAAATGCATCCCGCTATTAACCGAGATAATTATTCACAGGCTTGTGATTTATTAGTTAATATCAGTGGTATTAATCGCTCAGCAATTGATGATGCCTTGCAAGAGCTTGAGACACTTGCTGAATATGAGTTGTTACAAAAGGTTAACGTATTAAAATTATTAGAACAGAGTCTATAGCTAGATAAGCTGAGTTCAGCTTATCTAGCTAACGTTTTGCATCTAAATTTATGGTTTAGACATTTTTATATTAAAAAATAGAGTACCTACTATGGATAATAATGAATTAAATAATTCTTCATCACCTGAATTATTAGCACAGCTATGTCAGAAAATAAAAATAGAAATTTCTCATGCCGTGGTTGGACAAAATGATGTCATCGAACAAATACTGGTGGCCTTAATTGCCAGTGGTCATGTGCTTTTGGAAGGTGTTCCGGGACTGGGAAAAACATTAATGGTGCAGGCATTGGCTAAAACATTTAGTGGCGATTCTTCTCGTATTCAATTCACCCCCGATCTTATGCCTAGTGATGTCACAGGGCATGTACTTTATGATATGAAATCAGAAAGTTTTAAGGTTAGAAAAGGACCTGTATTTAGCCATTTATTGCTTGCAGATGAAATTAATCGAGCACCGGCAAAGACTCAAGCAGCCTTACTTGAAGTGATGCAAGAGCAACAAGTGACCCTTGAAGGAAAGGCCATGCCAGTACCTAAGCCTTATATGGTACTAGCCACACAAAATCCTATTGAGCAAGAAGGCACCTATCCCTTGCCTGAAGCACAATTGGATCGTTTCTTATTTAAGGTGCTTATTGATTATCCTGAGGATAGTGAAGAGTTTCTATTGGTAAAACATATTACCAATAAGCAGGCGGGTGATAAACTGAATGTCTCAGTAGTAAGCCCCTGTGTGACCAGCCAAGAAGTTCTCTTATTGCAACAGCAGGCAGCAACATTAGAAGTCGATGATAAGGTCTTGCACTATGCTGTGGACATTGTCCGTGCTACAAGAAAGTGGCCAGGTGTTGCTATTGGTGCAGGGCCTAGGGGGAGTTTGGCTTTGATCCGTGCGGCTAGAGCCTATGCGGTTATTGAGGGGCGTAGTTTTATTACCCCAGATGATGTGAAGAAAGTGACTTTGCCTGCTATGAGGCATCGTATTGTCTTATCTCCAGAAATGGAACTTGAGGGTATTCATGTGGATCGTGTATTAGATATTATTTTAGATAAAGTGGCAGCCCCCAGAGATTAATCATGAGTCTATTGTTGTGCTGAAATTTTTAAAGCAATTTATAACCACATTAAAACCTAATAAGAACCTTTTTTTTCTTGTTATTGGTTTGTTTTTCTTGGCTTGTATTGTGGCTTTTTTGCCAGACTATCAATGGTTTTGGTGGCTTACTTTTGCTATTGGTATCGCCCTTATTCTATGGGATCTTATACGTCTTTATGGTATTAGAAAATTGACTTGTGAACGAGAGCTTGCTGGTAGATTATCCTTGGGTCTATGGCATGATGTAACATTAACCTTTCACTATGAAGCCACAGAATTTTCCACAGGTGAGCTGCATCTTGATGTCTTTGATCACTATCCTGTTAATTGTGAATACCGTGATTTACCACAGCATTTAATACTTCAATCTGGACAATGGACGAAGCTAAATTATGCGATTAAGCCTCTAAAAAGAGGAGATGAAATTTTTCCTAGTGTGCAATGTTTATTGCATTCGCCTTGGTCTTTCTGGTTAAAAAATCAGCTAATACCATGTCATTCTTCTGCTATGGTCTATCCTAACTTTGCTGCGATCAGTCAATATTCGATTCTAGCTATGGAAAATCATCTGAGCCAGCTCGGTATTAGAAAAATTCGTCGCCGTGGTGAAGGGATGGATTTTAATCAACTCAGAGAATTTCGAGAAGGAGACTCAATTAAGCAAATAGATTGGAAAGCCACCTCTCGCCTCAGAAAACTTATCTCACGAGAATATCAGGATGAAAAAGATCAAGAGATTATTTTTCTTTTAGACTGTGGTCGGCGAATGCTCTCTCATGATGGTGAGCTATCACATTTTGATCATGCCCTTAATGCTATGTTATTGCTTTCTTATATCGCCCTGCATCAAGGCGATGCGGTGGGTTTTAATACCTTTGCAACAACGGATAATGAGCATTTAAAACGTTGGTTCCCAGCTCGAAAAAGTATGGCGACCATTCATTCAATATTAAATAATGTTTATGACCTACACGCCTGTACACAAACACCTGACTATACACAGGGGATCACCGATTTATTGCTAAGGCAGAAAAAAAGAGCCTTAGTGATTGTGTTAACGAATTTGCGTGATGAAGATAATCAGGATTTACTCAATGCTCTAAAATTATTAACACGTAAGCATTTGGTCATTTTGGCCAGCTTAAAAGAACAATTATTTGAGCAAATTAATAATAAGCCTATTAATGACTTTTCTGATGCCTTATTATTTGCCTCAAGTTGTGACTATCAGGCACAACGACAAAAAATGCTGGATAATTTATCCATTCGGGGTATTAATTATTTAGATGTTCCACCTGACAAACTAGCCGTTAGTCTGGTTAATCGCTATTTAGACATTAAGAGTAGTGGCCAGTTATAAGCCTGTATTTAACTCATAGATTCAACGAATGGAGAGGTTTTTGAAAATTTCATTGATTGCTGCCATGGCAGAAGATAGGGTGATTGGTATTAATAATCAATTACCATGGAAACTACCGGCAGATTTAGCATGGTTTAAAAAAAATACCTTAAATAAACCCATTGTTATGGGACGAAAAACATGGGAGTCTTTGCCGTTTAGGCCATTACTCGGTCGTGATAATATCATTATTACCCGTAATAGTGATTATCAGGCAAAAAATAAAAAAGGTGAGGTGCTTGCTGAGGTGATTATTTGTGCTTCTGTGAATGAGGCTATTGACTATGGTATCAAGTCTGAGCATGAAGAACTCATGTTTATAGGAGGGGCAACGCTCTATCGGCAAGTGCTTGATAAAGCGGATTGTTTATATCTTACTTTAGTGAAAGGGCAGTTTGAGGGAGATGCATGGTTTCCAAAAATTGATTTTTCACATTGGCAACAAAGCTTTTCTCAAAAACATGTCCCCGATGATAATAACCCCCATTATTATGAATTTTCTATTTACCAACGTCAGCAATGATGGTGCAAATACCCTGACGAAAAGCATGGCTGATATTGTCAAACGAGAGTTCAACAAAGTGATTATTATTGGTTAGGCAATGAAATTGTTGCTTATCATCAGAAATCCAAGTAATTTTTGCTTTGGAGTAATGTTTACCAAAAGAAAAATTCAGCCAAGTATCGCTACTAAGAGAATGTGTTAATGATGAATACTTATCTGAGCCGTTATAGTGGGTATTGGTTTCATTTGAAAAACGCACCAGTTCAAAATCAGTGAGTGATGCTTTTTGTTTTTCTACGGATGCTTCACTTATTTTATCTGTTTTAGCTAATAAGCTTTCTGCACGTTCAACTGATTTGCTGACACTTGAGTTGCTGCTCTTTGATGGCTTGATTTTGGCTTCGGTTTCCAATAATTGTATTTCAAGCTTCATTAATTCATCTTCAACACTGACTTCGTACTGTTCAGTGTCTATGTCATTTTCTAAGTCTGTTTCGCTTTGTTGATTGGTTTGAATTTCTTGGTTTTTTTCTATTGTATCGGCTGTCTGTAATGCTGTTTGATGCAAGCCATGTAAACAATGTATTATAGATTTTCTAGCAGGGGCAGACACGCTAATTAAAGCCATGCCTTTTTCAAATTCCTGCATAACAACGGGGATCAAATGCTCTAAACGTTTTTTTTCTATTGTGTTTTTGGCGGGGCTAATGCTTAATATTAGAGAGTTAATGAATAATCCAGCTTGTTCTTTACTATCGTGATCACACTGGCTTTGTGAGCAACGGGCAAGCATGACTTTTTTCCAAACATTATTAATAATAAGGGATAAGTCTTTTGGAATATTTTTTCCTCGGGTTGATTGGCTAATTATTTGATTAATTTGCTCTTCAATTTGAGGAGATAAAAGAGCCTGCTGCTGTTCTGTTTCAGTACGAATAAACTGTTCTAAATGAGCATATAATTTATTAAAAAACACACCACTGAGCTGTTCTTGTCTACCCATAAGTTCACTGATCTGTTTTAATTTTAAATACAGTCGATCACTATGTTGCACAGCTGATTCAGTAAGTTCTGAGCATATTGTTGCAAAGTAATTAAGAAAAAGAATAGCAGGATGATCAGGATTATTTATTAAGTGCTCATCGACTAAGGTCATATGGACAAAAGGGAGTTTCAATGAACGTATGAATTCCAACGTTATTGATGGAATATTTTTATTGCGTGTAATTTGGTTAAATTTTTCTTCAGCTAAGTTAATCAGATATATTTTATTACTGCTTAGTTGGGTATTGTCTATATCTTGATTGTTTTGAGATAAAATGGTGTGACACACCTGCTGGTGAATAGACTGCTGACTGGAATAGCTATTGTTTAGCTGAATATCTCTAATGGCGGCAATAAGTTCTTCTGTACTGGCATGATACTGGAGACTATTATTGGTAAGCAAGTTTAGAATGCCTTGCTGGCCATCAGTCTTGCTTGGGACTTTTTCTAAAGGTTCATGGTCTTTTTCAGATGTATCATCACTATTGCTTATAATCTCTTTTGGTTTGGTGTTTATTTTTTGATATTTTTTTAAACTGTCAGGGTTTTGCAGGCCTTGATGCAGTTGTTCAAGAAAACTGGGTATGTGCAGACTAATATGTTGTTCAAATAACTGATAGGAAAGTTTGCGTATACTGCTGGAAAAATTGCAGGGTTTCATACCATCATCACAGGCAAGCATGATATTTTTTGGTGTTAGTGGTGCTTGAGTAAGTGTTTCATTACATGCTTTGTAGTATTTTAAAATTTGTGTATTGACTTGTTTAAAGGCATTTTCATTTTGAGTCGTGAGTCGTTTTACGGCTCGATCAAAAGATAAGTTTTCTTCTAATGCTGTTTCACTGACTAAATTAAATTTATCAATATTTGCTAGTTTATTGGTATTATTTAACGTAAGTGGTTTTTCTTGAGTGCTTGAATTGTTATCTGGAGGCGTTTTGTTTTCTGGTTCCGTGCTAAAGTGAGCAGTGAGTGACTCTAGAAAATGCTTAATTGCTACATCTGATGAGGTGCGGATGCCTTTTAGGGCAGAAAAATATTCAAATTGAGCTTTGGTCTCTTTAGAAACTTCTGCATTTTCACTAAATCGTTCAATGAGTTGGCTGGAAAATTGCTTTAGTGAATCACTAAACCAATACTCTGTGAAAGCAATAATGGATGCTAAGGTCTGATTCTCTGCTGTTTTAACAAGGATTTCTTTCATTTGAAACCTTATAGCTTAGAGAAAGTATGGCTTTTCCATAAAAAATAAAAGGCGTGGCCTGTAAGCATAAAACCAATTATTTTTAATAATGTTGCTGTATTGACGTATTCCATGAGTGTCCCTGCTGTGAGCAAGTAAACAGCAATTGTAAAATAAACCAAAGCCCTATCTTGAAGCTGTTGTTGGTTGTTGCTTTTAGCAACCATTTCTTTAAGTTTTGTCATAATTTCCAACCTGAGTTAGGATAAATCTAAACGTACTTATCTAAAGAACCTGAACTCTGGATAAGATGATCTTGAAAATAACTTCAGAGTGTTGATTAGCCTGTATTTGTGGAAGAAGTCTCTTTGGCATGGATGCCAAAGTGAAGCCTACAAGGATGTATTCACGGCGACTTCTGTAACAAATGCAGGCTAATCAATACGTTATTTATTCAGTTATCCAGAACTCAGGTTAAAGAGATAGAATCATGGTTTAGATTTGATCTGATTTTAGAATAATTATAAGCCCTTGTTGTCATAAAGGAAATAAGAGTTGACTAATAAAATAGCTATTGTAAGATTTAGCCTACATTAAGCAAGATGTTATCGTGTTTATATTGGCATTGAATAGTTATGATAAGGTTAGTATTTCTTACAATTGACCGTAATAAGTTTTGTTTGCTTGTTCGATGTCTTATCTAATCTCATGGCGGTTAAGCTACCGCCCCATAGACAGCCGGTATCAAGGGCATGTACATTGTTTTGCTGTGTGTCACCAAACAAAGTCGACCAATGACCAAAAACAATGTTTAGGTCTTTATTTTTTCGTTTGCTCAGGCTAAACCAAGGCTTATAACCCTTTTTTTGACTACCGATAGGCCCCTTATCCTTAAAGTTTAGTTTGCCTTTTGGCTTACAATAACGCATGCGGGTGAAACTATTAGTAATAAAGCGCAGTCGATCCCAGCCTGTGAGTGATGCTTGCCATTTTTTTGGCTGATCGCCAAACATATTCGCCATAAAGTCAGGGTATTGTGAGCCCTGTAAGACCTGTTCGACTTCATGAGCGCATTGCTGGGCAAGGGCAAGATCCCATTGTGGGGGAAGGCCTGCATGAATCATGGTATATCCCAATGTGGCATCATGGTGTAATAAGGGGCGGTGTCGTAACCAAAGCAATAATTCTTCTCGGTCAGGTGCATTGAGGATATCATCGAGTGTATGGTAGCGGACTTTTTTATTTCCCTGTGCTAGAGCAAGCAAAGTTAAATCGTGGTTCCCTAATACGGATATGGCACTGGCACCAAGATTTTTTATAAAACGCAGTGTTTCGAGTGACTTATCACCACGATTGACCAGATCACCGGCAAACCAAAGCGTATCCTTTTTAGGGTTAAAATGAATTTTTTCCAGCAATGCATTCAAGTCGTCCAAGCAACCTTGAATATCACCAATAGCATAAGTAGCCATTGATTGTCCTTTTTCAGTGGTATTAAATAGCAGATAATATCATTATTTGTTCTTTATATGTTGCCACTTAAGCAGAAAATGGTCTTCATTGCTCTGAGATTATGGAGTGATAAGCACTCATAGTGTAGAATGGCGTTTTTTTATGAGTTTATTAATCCCTTATTTGAGTGAGGAGTTCAGTTATGTCTATGGATGACTTAGATGGCGTCATCTGGTTTGATGGTAAAATGGTTCCTTGGCGTGAAGCAAAAGTACACGTCTTAACCCATACACTGCATTATGGGATGGGTGTATTTGAGGGTGAACGAGCTTATCAAACAGATAAGGGAGCAGCGATCTTTCGTTTGCAAGAGCACACTGATCGTTTGTTTCGCTCGGCACATATTTTAAATATGCCAATGCCATTTGACAAAGCAACCATTAATGAAGCGACTAAAGCCGTGGTGGCTGAAAACAATTTAGATTCTGCCTATATTCGCCCAATGGCTTTTTATGGCAGTGAAGGTATGGGACTACGTGCTGATAACTTAAAAGTACATGTTATGATTGCTGCTTGGCAATGGGGTGCTTATTTAGGAGCCGATAATCTGGAAAAAGGCATTCGTATTCGTACTTCATCGTTTACCCGCCACCATGTCAATATTACCATGTGTAAAGCAAAGGCCAATGGTAATTACATGAATTCAATGTTGGCCTTACAAGAAGCCTTAACCGATGGTTATGATGAAGCCTTATTATTAGATGTTGATGGTTTTGTTGCTGAGGGTAGTGGTGAGAATATTTTCATTGTTCGTAATGGTACTATCTATACACCTGATTTGACATCTGCTTTAGAGGGTATTACTCGTGACACCATTTTTACTATGGCTGCAGAATTAGGTTATACCATTAAAGAAAAGCGCATTACCCGTGATGAAGTCTATAGTGCAGATGAAGCCTTTTTTACGGGTTCGGCTGCTGAAGTGACACCGATTCGTGAGTTGGATAATCGTCAAATTGGCAATGGTGGTCGTGGCCCGATTACCGAGCAACTACAAACCATGTATTTTGATCAAGTCCATGGGCGCAGAGAACTTTATCCTCAGTGGCAAACTTTAGTACGTGCGTAATTTTGTACGCAATTAATGGTACGGTCGGTGTATAGAATGCGGTGAGTGTAAAGTTTGGGCTGATCGCATGAGTAGATAATCAACGTTAAGGTTTTATCCTATGTCACAAGCAGAAGAATTATTAACCCCTAATACCAGTAAACGCTATGAGTTGAATGAATCACAACTTCCTGCTCATTGTCCTATGCCCGGCAGTAGCCTTTGGAACTCTCATCCTCAAGTCTATCTAGCAATTAAAGAAAATGGTGGCATGGCCAAGTGCCCTTATTGTGGTGCGGAATATTCCCTTAAAAAATAATGTTTGTTTGACATGAATGCCAAAGGGAACAACAGCATGGCTATTGATTTGGGTGACGCTAACCCATCGATTATCCATAAGGATCAAAAATGCCTAATTATCGGCCCCTCTTGGGTGGGTGATATGGTAATGGCTCAAAGTCTGTTTATGGTATTAAAACAGCAAAATCCAGAGTTACAAATTGATGTTATGGCTCCTTCATGGAGCAATGCTTTACTAGAGCGTATGCCTGAAGTCTCTAATGTATTGGCTATGCCTTTGGGACATGGTCAATTGCAACTCAAATTACGTTACCAATTAGGTTGCTCGCTACGTAATAAACACTATGACCGTGTTATTTTATTGCCCAATTCGCTTAAATCAGCACTGATCCCTTTTTGGGCGAACATTCCCTTACGCACCGGTTATCTTGGCGAAATGCGCTATGGTTTACTTAATGATATTCGTAAACTGAATAAAACGCTGCTCACCATGACGGTACAACGTTTTGTGGCATTGGCTTTAACTAAAGAGACCCTGTTTGATAAGCAACAAATTGCCTTAGAAAACATTCCAGTTCCTACACTTAGAGTCTCCGCTGAGCAGGTTGCTATCAGCTTGGAAAAATTTCATTTAAGACGACAAAAAAAGGTGCTTGCCTTGTGCCCTGGTGCAGAATATGGGCCAGCAAAACAATGGCCAGCACGACATTATGCTCGCTTAGCTCAACAGATCATAACAGAAAAACTGGCGACTCAAGACGATTGGCAGGTGTGGATTTTTGGCTCACAAAATGATCAGGCCATTGGTGAGCACATTAAAGACTTACTAAGTGAACAGAACTTAACTGATCAGGTTGTTAATTTATGTGGCCAGACCCAATTAGCCGAAGCCATTGATTTAATGTCAGTCAGTCAGGCAGTGGTCAGCAATGACTCCGGCCTAATGCATATGGGAGCTGCTCTTGGCGTCAATGTTGTGGGTCTTTATGGTTCTAGTGACCCCAATTTTACGCCACCATTAGGCCAGCATTCAAGGACTCTCAGTCTTAATATGGATTGCAGTCCTTGTTTTAAACGTGTTTGTCCACTGGGTCATACGGATTGTTTGGCAAAGCTTGAACCCCGACAAGTCTATGCCAGCTTATTAACATTACAGGCAAAACAGGCTGTCTCTGAGTGAAAACGGTCTTAGTGATTAAAACCTCCTCTTTGGGTGATGTTATCCATACGCTACCGGCATTGAGTGATGCTCAAAGGGCATTGGGGGATATTCAGTTTGATTGGGTGGTGGAAGAAAACTTTGCTGAGCTCCCTGCTTGGCATCCTGCGGTAAGACAGGTTATTCCTGTTGCATTACGGCGTTGGCGGAAAAGTTTTTTTAAGTCGTTTTTTAGTCCGGCTAAAGACAGTGAATGGCACAGCTTTAAAAGACAATTACAAAGCCAATGCTATGATGCCGTTATTGATGCTCAAGGCTTACTAAAAAGTGCTGTGCTGAGTCGTCTGTCTTGTGGCGAACGTTATGGTCTGGACAAGCACTCAGTCAGAGAATCACTGGCATCTTATTTTTATCAGCATCCACAAGCAATTGCCAAAGGGCAGCATGCTGTTGAACGCGTCAGACAGCTATTTGCCAAGAGTCTTGCTTATGACTTGGATGGTTTGCCTTTGGACTATGGCTTGCACTTGCAAGAGACGGGGCTAGAAAAGAGGGGCTTAGAAAAGGCAAATTCAGATAAAAACAAACAAGAAAACCGTTCTAACAGTATACTGTTTTTACATGGTACGACATGGCAAAGTAAACACTGGCCAGAGCAGTATTGGCTTGACTTAGCCAATAAGGTAACGGCTTTGGGCTATTGTGTTTTACTGCCTTGGGGTAATGATAGCGAATATCAGCGTGCCTTGATGCTACAAACACAGTGTCATAAACCGCTTTTGGTGCAGGTCTTAGATAAAATGACATTGAATGAACTGGCACAAAAAATACGCCTTGTTGATGCCGTTGTATCAGTCGATACTGGGCTAGCACATTTAGCGGCAGCATTAGATAAGCCAACAATTGCCTTATATGGTGCCACCAGCTCTGGCTTGACGGGGACTTATGGGCAAAACCAGCAACACTTGCAGAGTGATTTTCTTTGTGCCCCCTGTTTTAATAAACACTGTGTAAAAAGCAAGCAAGGGATCATCCCAGAGTGCTATACTGCGCTTTCACCTGAACATGTTATATTGGCGCTACATTCACTGTTAAACGAGTCTGTAAAGAAGTAATCATCCATGAAACTTGCCTTTGTCTTATTTAAGTATTTCCCCTATGGTGGTCTGGAGCGTGATTTTTTGCGTATTGCTAAAATCTGTCAGGCGCGTGGCCACGATATTCATGTCTATAGTTTTATTTGGCAAGGTGAGGTACCCGAAGGATTTAAACTTACCTTAATTCCTGTAAAGGGCATGAGCAACCATCAACGTATTTATGATTTTTCAAATAAGTTTTCACAACTGCTATTAGAAGAACAACAGTCATTTGATTTAGTGGTTGGCTTTAATAAAATGCAAAATTTAGATTTGTACTATGCGGCGGATCCCTGTTATGAAGCCAAGGTAAGGGAGCAACATGGCCGATTATATCGTTTAAGCAAGCGTTATAAAGTGTTTCAAAGCATGGAAGAAGCGGTTTTTGCAGCAGATAAACAGGTGGAACTCTTATTTATCTCTGATATACAAATGGAAAATTTTAAACAAATCTACCATACACCCGCAGAGTGCTTTCACTCATTACCACCAGGTGTGGATCGCTCTCGTATTCGACCTGATAATGCCATAGAAATTCGCACTCGAGTACGCCAAAGCTTATCTTTACAGGAAGATGACAAGCTACTATTAATGATTGGTACCGGTTATAAACGCAAAGGGGTGGATCGAGCAATGACTGCTTTGGCGAGTTTGCCAGATGCCTTGCGTAAAAAAACCTATTTACTGGTGGCGGGTGAAGATAAAATCAGTAAATATCAGGCCTTGGCTAAAAAACTGGGCATTGCTGATCAAGTCCATCTTCCTGGTGCTCGTGATGATGTGCCCGAATTGCTTTTGGCTAGTGACTTATTTATGCATCCTGCACGCCATGAAAATACCGGTACGGTTCTATTAGAAGCAATAGCAGCAGGTATTCCGCAGGTGATCTCAGGTGTCTGTGGCTATGCCTTTCATATTGAACAGGCGCAAGCGGGTAAGGTGCTCGCAGAGCCCTTTGAGCAAAATCAATATAATGAGGTATTACTTGATATGCTAACCTCTGATCAATGGCAGCAATGGCAGGATAATGCCTTATACTACATGCGCCATAGTGATATATTCAGTATGCCGGATAAAGTATCTGATATTATTGAAGCAACGGGAGAAAAACGTACCATTGCTAACGTCTACCGAATGGCTCAGAAGTAATTCGGTTCGTTACTATGTCAGTTTATCAAACTACCTTAGATGCGTTACAAAAAATAGACTATCAGCTCACTCTACCATTACAGTTAATAATTAATGGCCAGTCTCTTCAATGTGATAACTTATTGCGTATCGTGCCGAAAAAAAGAATGGTTTTTCAGGGAAAATGGGCCAATGAAACCGTTATTATTAAATTATTCTTGCATCCAAAACGAGCTAAAAAACACTGCTCAAGAGAAGCTTCTGGGGCTAAACTACTCGATAGTAAACACATATTAAGCCCCGAATTAGTAGCACAAGGTCTTTCAGATGAAGGTATTTATTATTTAATTTTTCGTTATATTAACGGGCAAAATCTGGCTCAATTTTGGTCTAAAAATAGTCAAGAAAAACGCTTTAATATACTGAAAAAACTGATGTTTGTGTTAGCACAACACCATCGTTCTGGTTTGATTCATCAAGATCTGCATTATGCTAATTTTTTTCTAGCAGATAATGATTCTATTTATACGCTTGATGGTGAGGAAGTTCGAGCGATAAGCGATAGTGCTTTAAATAAAAAAGACCGCTTAACGAATCTGGCTTTATTTTTGGCACAGACCTTTGATGTGACAGAAAACATGAGTTATTTATTACTAGACTATTATGCCTCTTTAAGTACGCTTAATATAAGCAAAACAGATCAGAAACAATTTTTTTTAAGCATTAAAGACCAGCAAAAAAAACGCATACAGCACTATCTAAAAAAAATATTACGAGATTGCACCGATGTTAGTTATCAAAAAATACCTCAGGGCTATACTCTGTGCCGAAGAGAGCACCATAATTCAGACATACAACAATTTTTAGAACAACCGGATGTTTTTTTTCAGGATAAAAATTCGCGTTATTTAAAACAGGGTAACACCTGTACGGTTAAATCCATCCTAATTGCCAACAAACGTTATGCTGTAAAACGCTACAACCCTAAAGGCATTATGTATGAACTCTTGCATAAGGGACAGTTCTCTCGGGCTAAAAAATCATGGCTTAATGCTCATTTATTAGGCTTTATGGGGATCGCAACACCAGAACCTATTGCCTTGATAGAACACACCCCCTCATTAGGGCAACGGTGTAGTTATTTTATGAGTGCTTATATTGAGGGGCAAAGCAGTTGGGACTTTTTTTGTGAGCAAGATGAGACTGCTCCTCTTGATAGTACAAAGCGGGATAACACAAAACAAGTCATTGCCGATAAACTTGTCGCAACATTAGCAAAATTTTGCGATTATCAAATCACTCATGGTGATCTCAAAGGCAGTAATTTTCTGGTGAGTGAAAATAAGCTTTGGGTGCTGGATTTAGATGCGATGACACAGCATAATAGTCAGCAACAATTTATGAAATACTGGCAAAAAGACAAACACCGTTTTTTACAAAACTGGTATAAAAAAGACTGCTATTTACCTTGGCAAGGGTATTTTAATCAAGCTATTGAACAAATGAGTAAACTCATACCATGCAAATAGAACTAAGTCATCCATTTGCCCAACAATGGCAAGCTAAGGATCCATTTACTGAAATAGAAAAACTAGATGGCAAAATCTATCGGGCACTAGAAGCCCGTAAAACCATGCAGTTTATTTTCCAAGAAAAATCCTATTTCATAAAAATTCACCGTGGTGTTGGCTGGTTTGAAATTATTGAAAACTTGTTACGCCTGCGCTTACCTGTACTCGGTGCAAGTAATGAATATTATGCCATTAAAAAACTGGAACAATTGCATATTGATACCATGAAAATTGTGGCCTATGGTATTAAGGGACGAAATCCAGCAAAGCAACAGTCTTTTATTATTACCGAAGAGTTAAGCCCAACAATTAGCTTAGAAGATTTTTGTGCACCATGGAAAATACAAGCCCCAAAATTTCAATTAAAATATCATATTATTCAAAAAGTAGCCTATATCAGTCGCACCTTGCATAAACATGGTATTAATCATAGAGATTATTATATTTGCCATTTTCTACTTGATATTAGTGATGGCTTGGAGCAAGTTCAGGCGACTCATTTAACTCTGTCTTTGATTGATTTGCATCGTGCGCAACTGCGTTCTGTTACACCAGAACGTTGGTTGGTCAAAGATATTGCCAGTTTGTATTTTTCGGCAATGGATATTGGTTTAACACAGCGTGATTTTTTTCGTTTTATGAAATATTATCACCATGCCAGCCTACGAGAATGTTTAGTAAAGCATATAGGATTTTGGCAAAAAGTTGAGCAACAAGGACAGAAACTTTGGCGTAGAAAACAACGTAAGGGTGATGCCATTGCGTAATCACATGAAACTATCAACTACTTTTTATGTTTAAATTATTAGTCAATTATTTAATGCCAAGTAAGATTGTTTGGCATATTATTTCTGAATATAAAGACACTTTATTGGGGCAACTCTTATCTGACTTTGATGATGCCTATTCCTTTAATGAAAGTGCTCACTTTGAAGGTAAATTTATTACTAAAAGCCCTCTGAGTCAGGTGTATAAAGCAACAATTGATGGTCGCTGTTATTACCTTAAAAAATACAATATTTCACGTAAAAAAATACAGCGTTATTTAGGGCAAAGTAAAATAAAAACAGAATGGCAGAATTTACTTTGGTTTGAACAATTAGGCATACCCGCAGCACGGGTTATTGCCTATGGTCAAGAAACAAAAGGCTGGGTAACTCATCGAGGTTTATTGATAACAGAAGAACTTATCAATACCCGTGATTTGGCCAACATTGCCGATGATTATTCACATCTGATTAAAAATAAAAAATGGTTGTCAGCAGTCAGTCATCAAGTGGCCAATGCTGCCAGAACCTTGCATCAACATCGTTTTGCCCATAATGATTTTAAATGGCGTAATATTATGGTGGATATTAACGCAGATTATCCACAAATTTATTTAATAGATTGCCCATCGGGTATGAAATGGTATGCGCCTTTTTTGGAATTTCGCATTATAAAAGACTTGGCCTGTTTAGATAAGCGAGCCAAGTATGAATTATCAAACACACAACGTTTGGCTTTTTATAAAGATTATGCTCAATGTCATAAGCTTAGAAGTAATGATAAAAAACGCATTAGAAAAATTTTACAATTTTTTCATAATCGTGAGTGATTATGAATTTATTTTAGAAATAATTATGCCAAAGTGCAAAAGATATTTTCCTGTGAATAGTGAGCTGTGTGAGATTTGTATCGGTAAAAATAAACATTACCGTTTCAATCCATACGCCCGTGAAGGCGTGACGAGCAAGCTTTGAGGTTGGCATAATACATGATGCTGTTTCAATCCACACGCCCGTGAAGGCGTGACACGACTCTAATGAGTTTTCAGGATTGGATAGCAAAGTTTCAATCCACACGCCCGTGAAGGCGTGACTGGCTCCATATCGTGCTGTATGGCTCGTTATGCTGTTTCAATCCACACGCCCGTGAAGGCGTGACCTGGCACCAGTACGCAATCGACCACCGAAAAGATGGTTTCAATCCACACGCCCGTGAAGGCGTGACAACGATTTATTGATAAAGATAAACAATTGAGAGCAGTTTCAATCCACACGCCCGTGAAGGCGTGACGTTTTCCTCAACTTTTATTGATTTGTTAATATTTGTTTCAATCCAAACGCCCGTGAAGGCGTGACTGATAATTTATACTTTGTCTTCCCTGTAATC
>WFNB01000088.1 GCA_015488755.1 Gammaproteobacteria bacterium
ACCTGCAGGGGTTAATTTGCTCGACTCAGGCACAGCAATAATCATTTATATTGGTATAGCAAGCTTATTTGTATTCAATGTCTATAAAATTTTCCATATTAATAATGAACACTTAAAACAACCGATTGCTAAGATTCACCGTTATAAATTTAAACAAGTTGCTATCTTAGATCTTGCTTATATGGTGACCTTTGGCTCTGAACTGGCTGTGGTTTCTATGTTACCCTTGTTTTTCTATAACACATTTCATGAAACTCATGGTGTCACAGCAGTAATGGCTGGTTTACTGGCATCCGGTTTTGCCTTTATGAACCTTATTGCACGCCCAGGTGGTGGTTTAATCAGTGATAAATACGGCCGTAAAAAATCACTGACTATTTTCTTAATTGGTTTAGTGATCGGTTATTTTATTATGAGCCAAATTGAATCCAGCTGGTCACTATTTCTTGCCGTTGCGGTTACTATGATGTGTTCTTTCTTTGTACAAGCCGGTGAAGGTGCCGTCTTTGCTATGGTACCCTTAATCAAACGTCGTATGACAGGGCAAATTGCGGGCATGGTGGGTGCTTATGGTAATGTAGGAGCAGTATTATTTTTAACCGTATTGTCTTTTGTATCACCACAGATTTTCTTTTTAACCATTGCCAGTGCTGCTTTATTTGTCTTAGTTGCTGTACAATTTATTGAAGAGCCTCAAGGACATATGGCTGAGGTATTACCTGATGGTACGGTTGAAATGATTGAAGTAAACTAATCACTCCCCCCCTCTTTGCCAAAAAAGAAAAAACAGGGGGCAACCCAAAAAGTCATAAATTATGCAACATAAACTAGAAATTAGCATTGCCTCTTATAGTGATAAGGGTATCAAAACCGATAATGATGATTGTCTGGGTGTTTCTATTCCAGAGAACCATAGTTTAAAAAATAAAGGCATTGTCATTGCCATTGCAGATGGCATGAGTTCCAGTGAGGCAGGCAAGGAAGCCAGCCATGCTTGTATTAATGGTTTTATCAGTGATTATTACAGCACACCCGATTCTTGGAGTGTGCAAAACTCAACAAAAAAAATACTTTCTGCTTTAAACAACTGGTTATATAGTCGCGGCCATGCCGACTACCAAAGCACCAAGGGCATGGTCACCACATTGACCATTTTAGTCTTAAAATCAACCACTGCCCATATTTTTCATATCGGCGACTCTAGAATTTATCGCTTACGAGATGAACAATTTGAGCAGCTAACTCGAGATCATCGGGTGTGGATCTCCGATGATAAAAATTATTTAAACCGAGCAATGGGTATAGAGCTGCATTTAGATATTGATTATCGTAAAGTTCCCTTGGAAAAAGATGATATTTTTCTACTCTCTACCGATGGTATTCATGACTTTGTCAGTACCAAACAGATAAGAAACATGTTAAATAGTTCTCAAGCACACAATTACAATGACGCATTATTACAACAAAAATGCCATGCTATTGCCCAACAGGCTCTAGATAATAATAGCAACGACAATCTAAGCTTACAGCTATTAAAAATAAACAATCTTCCCCTTCCAGAAGAAGAAGAAGTCTTACAAAAAGCACATGAATTGCCCTTTCCTCCTCCTTTAGAAGCAGGGATGATTTTAGACAATTACCAAATAATAAAAGAAATTCATGCCAGCAAACGCACTCATGTCTATCTGGCTCAATGTCAGACACATAAAAAAACCGTTATTCTAAAAGCACCATCCATTAACTTTGCCGATGATGCCCATTTTATTGAACAATTTTTACATGAGGAGTGGGCAGGAAAACGTATTGAGTCACCCTATGTCCTGCAAGTGATTACACCCAAAAAAAAGCCCCGATTTTTATACTATGTAACTGAATTTGTGCAGGGGATAACATTACGTCAATGGATGCAGAAAAATCCCCTGCCTGCGATTGATAGTGTGCTCCCAATCGTTGAGCAACTAGCAAAAGGTTTGCGTGCATTTCATCGACTGGAGATGTTACATCAGGATCTCAAGCCTGAAAATATTATGATCAGTAGTGATGATAGTGGTAAAGTAAAGCTTACTATTATTGATTTTGGTTCGGTAAAAATTGCTGGCATCGACGAGCTCAAACATCGTCAAGATGATAAATTACTCGGCACAATCAATTATAGTGCACCTGAATTTTATCTTGGTGAATCCAGTGGTGAGCGCAGTGATCTCTATTCACTAGCCGTTATTACCTATGAATTGTTAAACAATAACTTACCCTTTGGTAAAGACATGCCTGAAAATGCCAACCTTCGACAATTATCCCAGCTTCGCTATGTTTCTAGTATCCATTTCAACCCAATGGTACCTAACTGGATGGATGGTGCGATACAAAAAGCGCTATCATTGGATAGTAAACTGCGCCATGAGGATGTCTTTGAATTTTTACATGATCTCAAACATCCAAACCCACATTTCTTAAATACCACTGCCAGTCCTTTACTTGAACGTAATCCACTGCTTGTTTGGAAGAGTATTAGTATATTTTTATTTATGAGTAATTTTTATTTGCTGTATTTATTGATGAAATAGGGACTTAATTTAAGCTGAACTCTGGATAAAATGATCTTGAAAATAACTTCAGAGTGTTGATTAGCCTGTATTTGTGGAAGAAGTCTCTTTGGCATGGATGCCAAAGTGAAGCCTACAAGGATGTATTCACGCCCGAAGGAAGTACTCTTGGGGTGTGGCGACTTCTGTAACAAATGCAGGCTAATCAATACGTTACTTATTCAGTTATCCCGAACTCAGGTTAATTTAGGCTGGATCAGTGGTTAAATTAGCATATAAAATAGGTAATTTTTGTGGCAGATGTTCTGGTTTTCTAATAATAGTATAACCATTATTACCAAAGATATGAGGCAAGTATTCCCCACCTTGATCATCAATAGTAATACAAAAAGTTTGTAAGCCTTTTGCTCTGGCCTCATGAATAGCACGCCGTGTGTCTTCTACACCATAACGCCCTTCATAGCGATCCAAATCATTGGGCTTACCGTCTGTAAGGATCAGTAATAAACGCTGTTGGCTATCTTGTGCCTCAAGTTTCATGGCGGCATAACGAATAGCAGCCCCCATACGGGTATAAAACCCCGGTTTGATTGCCTGAATACGTGAACGCACCACACCATTGTAGCTTTCTTTAAATGTTTTGAGTGTATTAAAACGAATATGGCCACGATTACGAGATGAAAAACCATAAATAGAAAACTGATCACCGGTATTACGTAGACTTTCGCTAAACAGAAATAAAGAATCTCGGATCACATCAATAATTCGAGCGTCATTGGACAACCAAGTATCGGTTGATAAAGAAAAGTCGGCTAATAATAAACAGGAAAGATCCCGTTCACTAGAACGTAATTGCTGGTATAAGTCCGGTTGCTCAACTTTATGACCACTAAAACGCTCTCCCACATAATTGATATAAGCATCTAGATCTAATTCACTGCCTTCACTTTGATGCCTATGCCAGACCCGTTTAGTAGTCAATGCTTCAAGCTGATGCCGCAGCTTTTTAGCTGTTCGACGTAATCGCTCAGGTAACTCACCTTGCTCAGCAGATACATGCACCATATTGACAACAGAACAATAGTCTTTTTGTAAGTTTTGTTTTTTATAATCCCATTCTGGTAATAACACATCACTTTCTAATATGACATCATCAATGGATTGAGCAGGTAAGTCTAAATCAAATTTAACCTTACCACCTTTGGTATTATTGTCTCTGGCAAGCGATAAAAAATCCATATCATCGGCATTTTTATCCGCACTGTCTTGATCCGCTTCATCATCATCTTCAGTGCTGCGATTGACATTTAAAAATTCACTAAAGCCAAAAACACTTTCAAAGCGATGGAGAATAAGACCATCTTTACCATCGGGCATATCAACCCGTTCAGCATTGCGGCGTTTATTTTCCTGATCATTTTTCTTTGGCTTTGATGGCTCAGATTCACCGTTATGATCATCCTCTGCCGAGTTCTTGCGACGACTCAAATCGGCCACTTCTGGTGGATTTGGATGTGGCCAAAGTATCACTGGCTTGGGAGCGTATTGACTCACAGGTAATTGCTCAATACTACTTGGTTGTTTTAATGCCTGCGCAATAGCCTCTTCCTGAGCTTGCTCCTGCTCATTTAATTGTTCATCACTATTGCGCAATAGCAAATAAGCATTCACCAAACGTTGATAGCGAGTACCTAAACCAGGGAATCTTGCCAACACATCAAGAGTTAATTGTTGACTATAAATAAACCAGCCTTGTAGGCCTCGTGCTTTGGCTGAGGGATTTTCTAAGCTATGGGCATTAATAGCAGCCAGCCAATAGTATAGATCTTTATTGAGATCACTATCAGCAAAGGTATTAATCTGTTTTGGTAAATGCAAGGTATCTTCATCTTGCCAACTCAATTCAATGTATTTTCCAGTCCCCGCAATGCGGTGTTTCCAGTTGCGTTTTGCATAGTGTTGTGTCGCTGTGGATTCAACAATACGCAAGGCATTATCACCACCAAGGGCACGAAAGAAAATACCTAGAGGCTTAGCAATCTCTGATAAACTGATGCTTGCTTCCTGATAGCTTTTATCGGATAAACGAGTCACCAGTTTATCCCAGAGCTGCCCTACATGTTCTTCCATTTGCTTTATTTAATCCGCGTTACTTGCCAAAGGATGCATAAACAACTTCCATTAATGCACTGACCACATCCTCTTCGTCACTGAGTGGCTCAATTAATCCCGCTAAACAGGCTTCTACTGGATCAAAACCTGATTTAATTAAACGAGCAGTATAGACCAACAAACGAGTACTGGCTCCTTCTTCTAAATCATGATCTTTCAATTGTCTTAAGGCATTGGCCATAGCAACTAATTTTTTCGCCATAGGGGCATCAATACCCGTTTCTTTTTCTATCACCTCTTGTTCTTGAGCTGCTTTAAGATAATTAAAGGTCATAGAGATAAAACGTTGTCGGGTACTCGGCTTTAAGCCCTTCATCATGCTTTGATAACCTGGGTTATATGAAATGACCAACATAAAATTATTCGGTGCATGTAAGGTTTCACCAGTGCGATCAATCGGCAAAATCCGCCGATCATCTGTAAGAGGATGGATAACCACAGTGGTATCTTTTCGGGCTTCAACCACTTCATCTAAATAACAGATACCCCCTTCACGCACAGCTCTGCTCAGTGGTCCATCATTCCAAATGGTTTGACCATCACCAATTAAATAGCGGCCAACCAAATCAGATGCGGTTAAGTCATCATGACAGGATACGGTATATAGGGGAACATTAAGTTTAGCAGCCATATGGGCAATAAAACGAGTCTTACCACTACCAGTTGGACCTTTTAGCAATACAGGTAGTTGGTTGCCATAAGCATGTTCAAAAAGTGCTTCTTCATTTCCCTGTGATGAGTAAAAGGGAATGTCTGATTGGCTATCATTGGTCATTAATTAAGTCTCATTTTAAATGTGCGTGTATAAACCTAAATAAATCATTTGCCGTAGATTCAACTGATTTATTTAAAATAAAATATATGGGAATAGGAATTATACATGAAATTCACCGACTACTTAAAATATAGCCTGTATAAATAATGGTGGGAATAACAATAACAAAGCCTAACATTGCATAACGCCAAAATCCTCTGACATGTCTTAAGCCCATAAAATGGTCAATAATTAATTGCCCTTTAATAAACACGGTTAATAAAACAAAACCGACGATGTAAAGACCTGATAATTGAAAATACCCAACCAGTGCCGAGCTTAACGTCAAAAGTATCAGCATTATCCATATAAGTGTTAATTTTGTACTTGATGTAAATCTAGTTTCAGACATAAGGATATGAGCCTTTATTTGTAGTTTAGGGATTGCATTTAATAACAGAGTTAACGGATGATATAAACAAGGGGAAATAACACAATCCAAACTAAGTCTACCATATGCCAATACGATGCACCGGTTTCAATACCAATATGATCCTCAGCCGAATACTTGCCTTGTCGAGTAAAATAATAAAGTGATGCTAAGATCACCATACCCATCATTACATGCATAAAATGAAAAAAGGTCAATGAAATATAAAAAGTGTAAAAGGTATTGGTACTCAAATGAATACCAGCACCAAAAACATGTGAATACTCCCAAATTTTAACCACTAAAAAAACCAAACCCATTGCTAGGCTCAATAATAAAAAGGTGCCTGTACGCTTAATATTATTATTCTTTATGGCATGAACAGCCATGGCAACAAAGTAACTACTGGTGATTAATGCCATAGTATTAATTGCACCTGCGTTTCGATGCAATTCTAATTGATAGGTATTAAACAGCTCCAAATTATTACTACGCACAAACACATAGGTAATAAAAAATACCCCGAAGACCAAAAGCTCTGCCATAATAAAAAACCAGATAGCCAAATCACCAGGTAATGGCTCTTTTGCTATGGCAGTTTGAGTAACACATTCAGACATAATGCTCGCCTTGATATAATAAGTTAAGGTGCTAAATAACCTGAGTTCTGGATAACTGAATAAGTAGCATATTGATTAGCCTGCATTTGTTACAGAAGTCGCCGTAAATACATCTTTGTAGGCTTCACTTTGGCATCCATGCCAAAGAGACTTCTTCCACAAATACAGGCTAATCAACACTCTGAAGTTATTTTCAAGATCATCTTATCCAGAGTTCAGGTTA
>WFNB01000089.1 GCA_015488755.1 Gammaproteobacteria bacterium
CTCAAAAACACATTATTATTGTTGATCCCGGTGAAGCTAAGCCTGTTATTGAGGCCATAGAAGAACATAAGTATATTCCCGAAGCAATCTTTCTTACCCATCATCATGGTGATCATACCGGTGGGGTTGGGCAATTATTAGAACATTATCACATACCCGTTTATGGCCCTGCAAATGAAGCAATTGCTAGCGTAACTCAAGCACTGAGCAATAAAGACACGCTAAGTTTTGCCAACATGGGTCTGAACTTTAGATGGTCGCTACGCAAGCTATAAATACAATCCCGATGATTACCATATAACAGGCTATCCTTTAGGGGGTGAAGCCGGTGTGTTTTCTGAAGGCTTAAGCTTAGGAGAAAGTGAATTAACACTCAGTGCTAATGTTAATCAATTATTTTATGGCAAATTAACCTTGGCATTTGCCGATGAAGATGGCAGTACATAAGTGGGTATCGAAGAAGCCTTTGCTCAAACATCAGCGCTTTATGATGGTCTGAATATAAAAATGGGACGTTTCTTCTCTGAGATTGGCTATCTCAATAATCAACATGCACATGCTTGGGATTTTGCCGGTGCGCCACTGATCTACCGTGCTTTTTTTGGTGATCAATACGGAAATGATGGGTAAGAATAATTTTAAGCTTCAATTTGAGTATTTTGATCGAAAAGAAAATGGTGATGTTGCTTTAGATGATTTTTCATCCCCTGATAGTAGTCTCTACAAAGGACATCAAAACGGCTGGTATGCCCAAGGTATTTACCAGTTCAATTCACAATAGCGTACCGGCTTACGCTATGATCACCTAAGCAGTCATAGCAGTGCCTCTAACTCACTCCATGTTAAGTGCTTTATTGGGCGCTTTTTATTAGGGTAAATTGAAAAAAGATGGGGAGCGCATTACTTTTGTACTTGCCGCGACAGCAAGTATTCTTATGCTAGCGGGTAATCCTCATGGTGGAGAACACTTAAAAGACTTGTTAGTTGGGCAGATATTATGGGTCACATGGGAGCAATTAATCCCAGTGTTCTTACTCTCCGTTGTTATTATTGCGATTTGGCTCAGTTTTAAAAAACATATTGGCGGGCAGATTTTTTATATTATTTTTGCCTTGGCAATTACGGCTTCTGTTCAATTAGTGGGTGTCTATCTGGTTTTTCAAGCTTAATTATTCCTGCTTTAGGAAGTATTTCTTTTAAGGGAAAAAATAAGTTAATCTTTGGTTATCTGATAGGTACATCGGGTTATCTCAGTGGCCTTATAGTTTCTGCCTTGCTGGATTTGCCTAGTGGTGCAGTGATTGTTTGGTGTATTACCATTGTTGCCATTCTATTAAACTTGGTAATCAATTTATATCACAAAAAAACAAGCCTATCCTAAAATACGATTCAAAAAGGAATACTTTGATACATTTACTCTTTATATAAACCCAAATTAACTTGGAAATATGGTGTTTAGCAAGCCACTAAATTTCTGCATTTTCAAGTTGTTTGGCTATATTGTGTGATTGAAGAGCGTTAATGAATATCAAAAATAAACAATTAGCCAACAAGTTGATAGCCAATGCTATGAATTGTTGTTAACATTTTATGTTTAAATGGTTTATCAATATTCTTTCTCAGTAAGTAAATATGTGCTTTTAAATTATCTTTATCAGGTAAATCATCACCCCAAAGCATATTTTCAAGGGTTTCTTTTTTTATTACATTGGGGGATTCCCGCATCAATTTTTGTAGGAGTTTTAATTCAGCAGGTTTTAGTTTAATAAATTTGTCTTCCCTTGTAACAGATAAAGTATCTAAATTTAATTCTAGATCACCTACTTTTAACTGTTTTAGTTGGTTTTTTTTCTGAACAATACGAAGAATAGACTCAACTCTGATCAATAATTCTCTTATATGATATGGTTTTACAAGATAATCATCTGCTCCACTTTTAAAACCGAGAAGTTTATTTTCAATGTCATTATTTTCAGCTAATAATATTACTGGTGTATCCAGATGGGCATCATTTCTTAAGCTTTGGCAAATACTAAAGCCATTTATATCTTGCAACACAACATCCAAAATAATCAATTCATAAGCTTGTGAACTGATTAGATGAAGTGCCGTTAGACCATTATTTGCACAATCAATGGTATAGCCTTTGTTACTAAAATAATTATGCAACTCACTTAGTTTTGAATTATCATTTTTAACAATCAATAATTTCTTCATCAATATATTTTTCAGTTAGTGTTAGATGTAAAGATCAAGCGCACTTTTAAACCAGGGTCATTAGACTCAAGTATTAAATCAGCCTGGTGTAAATCTGTAACCGCTTTGACAAGACAAAGCCCTAAACCATTGCCTTCAGAGCTACGAGAAGCCTCTAAGCGTACAAATCGTTGTAAAACACGTTCGTATTCTTTAGGTGGAATACCCATTCCAGAATCACTGACTCTTAGCAAAATCTGATCATTTTGTTTGCATAGTTTTAGCTCTATATTGTTAGTATCGGATGTATACTTAAGAGCATTTTCCAATAAATTATTGATAGCTTGTCCGAAGAGATGAGGGTTACCCTTGATATAAATATCGGGTTCAATGGATAATTGAAACGTTTTATTGTCTTCTTCTGCTGCTTCTTTGAATAAGATACCTATGGATTCGGTCAGTGCACTCAGATCGAACTTGAGCCAGTTCCCTCGATAGCTACCAGATTCTACTTGTGCGATTTCCAATAATGCATTAAATGTTTTAATCAAACCATCAATATCAGTTAGAGCAGAATTTAAAGTCTGTTGGTAGTCAACGATGTCACGGGATTTTAACAAAGTGACTTCAATACGATTGCGTAATCGTGACAGGGGACGACGCAAATCATGAGCAACATTATCCGTCACGTCACGCATACCATTAATTAAGTGCTCAAGTTGTTTTAACATGTCATTAAGATGATTGGCTAATTCATCAAATTCATCATCCCGATCGGATAATGGAACTCGTTGGTTCAGTTTCCCCTGACCAATTTTACTGGCTACCGCATTAATAGTATCAATTCTATGCAATATGGTTTTACCCATTCGCCATCCTAATAGTATCGTTAAGGCAATGGAAAACAATAAAATGATAAGCATAGAGCTTAGAGTGAATTCACGAAGATCTTCTGCCTGAACGACACTCTGTGTCAATAACAGGCTTGAACCATCGGATAATTTAGTGGCAATGACTGGCCAGTAGCCATCAGAATCAGGAAATTTTTCTGGTATTAAATGACTATCAAACCAGTCATTTCGAACAACCTTGTCAGTAATAATACCGTCTGGCCAGTCATTCAAATTACCGGCCAGTTTTTTTCCTTGTCTGGATATCAGAATTTTATAAAGTCGGTTTTTGCTCATACCTGACGACTGTTTATTCATATTATCTAATAAATTTAGGCGCCCATGTTGTTGATCCAAGGAGACCAGAAAATCTAATTGATATTCAAGATTTGAAGTGATTTGTGCATCAATATACTGACTGCTTGACCAATACAAACCACCTAATCCGAGCATCATAAGCAATGCAAAATAAAATGCATAACGTAGGGAAAGACGTATGGCTGTGGTATGAAGTAAGCGCATTTTATGATTCACTGATCATAAATCCCTTGCCGCGAATAGTATGTAATAATGTCGTGTTAAAACCTTTATCAATTTTTTTCCTTAATCGGGATATTTGGGTATCAACAATACTGGTCACTGGATCAAATTGAAATCCCCAAACTTTTTCTAATAATAGACTTCGTGATACTAATTGATCAGCATGACGCATAAGATATTCAAGTAATCGTAATTCCTTGGGTTGTAAGCGAATACCTTGGCCTGCACGGTTCACATCATGTGTTTGTAAATTTAAAGTTAAATCACCCACTTTCAAAACATCCTCATAGACTTTACTTTGACGACGCCTGAGCAAAACTTCCAGACGGATCAGTAACTCATCAAAAGCATAGGGTTTTGCCAGATAGTCATCTCCCCCAGCACGTAGACCTTCAATACGATCATCTACCTCACCCAGAGCACTTAATATTAAGGCTGGCGTTGAACACTCTTTATTCCTTAGCATTTGGATAATGCTCAGACCATCATATCCAGGCAACATACGATCAACAATAAGTATGTCATGAACGTAGGTCATGGCTTTATCCAGACCTGTTTTTCCATCAGCAGCATGATCAACTTGATGACCACTTTCTACTAAGCCATCCATTAAACACTGTGCTGCTTGTTGATCATCCTCTATCAATAAAATATACATATCAGTCCACTTTAATTTTAATACTGCTTATTGGTGTCGCCATTTTTCAGTAACAATATAAATAACAGGTAATAAGTTCAGGGTTAACAATGTTCCGGCAGTCAAACCACCAAATATCATAATACTTAAAGGTTGTAAAAGTTGTGGACCTTCGCCCAAACCGACAGCGGCTGGGATTAATGCCAATAAAGTGGTTACATGGGTTAGTATCATTGGACGGGTACGCAGTCTGGCTGCTTCACGGACAGCACTATAAGCATCCATCCCCTGTTTTCGTAAATTTCGGGTAAAGGTAAGTAACATAATGCCATTATTAGTTGATACACCCACTAAGGTAATAAAACCAATAGCCACCGTTAAATCAATGGCCTGTTGAGTTAAAAATAAAGCCAGAGCTGCCCCTATAAAATCTAAGGGTAGTTTAACTAACACAACCAATGGATCCAAAAAATTTCCTAGTTGCAAGGCAATAATGGCAAACACTAATAAGGCTGATCCTATTAATACACCAATCATTTGCAACCCCGTATCAATTAATTGTTGATATTCACCGGTATAGGCCACCTGTATATCTTTACCCAAATTTAATTGGACAATATTATCATTCAAGGTCTTTATCACACTGATGGGATTAGCCTCAATTTCAGCACTCAGAGTCAAGCTTCTTAAACCATGTTGATGTTCAATAAGAGGATGACCAGAGGTCTGATTAATACTCGCAAGCTGCCCCAAAGGTATGTTTTTACCTTCTCGGTTGGGTATGGGAATACGTTGCAGATCAGCCACTTGTTGCTGAAACTGTTTTTTAAAACGTAAATAGATACCTATGGATTGTTGATTTAAAATGACATTGCTAATAGTTTCACCTTGTAATGCCAGTTTTATAGCTCTTGAAGCACTGCTGGCTTGAACATTACGTAAAGCCAGTTTGGCTGGATCAAGGCGAATGAGAATTTGATCCACAGGGATTTTAGTATTGTTAACAATATTATTAATGCCGTCTGTTTGATTTGCTATCTGCTCAACTTTGCTTGCAGCAGCGTATAACTTGTCCAAATTTGTTCCATATAGGGTGATACCAAACAGAGTGGGCATACCAGAAAAAGATTCATCCAGTTTTTCACTGGTTGGCTCACTCACACGGCCTATAATTCCAGGCATTGAGGCGAGTAATTGATTCAATTTTTGATTAATTTTTAAAGCATTGGCATGCTGACTCTTATCAAGTCGAACAACCAGCTCACCTTGATCCGGTCCTTCAAGATAAAATGTGGATGCAGGTGAACCAGTACGTCTGAAAACTGCTTGAACTTTAGGGATGCGAAGAATAGCTTGTTCCAATTGTTGCCCCACCCGATTACTCTCTATTGATGATGTCCCTGGGGCTAATTGGTAACTCAATAATAAGCTATTTTCATCCAGTAAGGGTAAAAAACGAATGGGGTTGAAAATCAATAAGATTGAACTGCCGACTAAAATAATAACAGCAAGAAATAAAGTGACTTTTTTATGGCGAAGTAAATGATCCAGAAAACGTAAATTAGTTTTTTCTAACCATTTAAGCCAACGTTCCCCCATATTTAAGTCATTTTTTATCTGTTTATCAACCGGTCTCATCCAATACACGGCAGCCAGAGGAATGATGGTCAAGGATAATAGTAGTGAGAATAATAATAATATACTAAAACTTAAACCAAAAGGATGAAACAGTCTGCCAGCTAAACCACTGACTAAAACCAATGGTGCAAATGCTGCTAGAACCGTTAATGTGCCTGAAATATCAGCACCAATTATTTCTCTAACACCGATTAAGGTTGCATCCCAGGGGGATTGCCCCAGATTACGATGTCGATCAATGTTTTCTAAAACTACAATTGCATCATCTGCGACCATACCAATAGCCACAGTTAATGCCCCCAGAGTCATTAAATTCAGACCAAGATTCAGGCTGTGCATGATCCCAAAAGTACCTAAAACAGTTAATGGAAAAGTAATAGCAATCACATAAGTCGTACGATTATGACCTAAAATAAAGATCACAGATAATATTGCTAATACAGCACCCATCAATAAGTGGTTACGCATATTGTAGTAGGTCAAACCAATAATCTCAGATTGATCATAGAATTTACTTAAATGAGCTCCTTGAGGAAGAGTTATTTCAGAAAGAGCCTGATCAACGCTATTTGACACGCTAAGACTACTGGCATTGGTCTGTTTTTGAATGGTCAGAGCAACTGCCGGCAGAGTATTGGCAGTAATATTATATCGTTTTGGTTTTATCCCCTGATAAATATCTGCAATATTAGATAGAGTAATAATAACACCATCATGACTACGACCAACCACTACTTTTTTTAAATCATCCAGCGTTAATAATCGTCCATCTGTCCTAATTAATAAATCACGTCCCTGTTGTTCAATATAGCCTCCGGTATCTAAGACATTAGCATGATTAATAGCATTACTGACGGCATTAATATTCAAGCCAGTTTGCTGTAATTTTAAAGGATCAATATCCACTCGCCAGGCACGTTGACCACCGCCCATAACTTCTACCCGAGCAACTCCATTTAAAGTCGCTAATCGTGGTGCCAGTTTATATTGCACCCAACTGCGTAAAGCAACAGGATCATCCGCTTGCAGAATATAGGTTGACATCATAGCCAGTGAAGAGCCAATATTTTCCAACTCAGGTCGAGCATTTATAGGTAATTGAGCACTAATTTGAGCCAAACGACTAAAAACCCGTTGTCGTGCCTGTTCCGCATCCACACCCCAGGTAAATTCGACACTGATCTGTGAGAAACCCGGTGCTGAAGTAGAACGGACACGTTGTAAATCATTTAGACCCAACATCGCTCCCTCAATTGGACGGGTGATTAATTGCTCCATGTCCTCAGCCGTACCCGCTGGATAGTGAGTAATGATATTAATTAAGGGATAATCAAGATTTGGGAACAGATCAACTGGCAACATCCGTAATGCAGATAAGCCACTCAGTGCCAATAAAATGGCCGCAAAGATAAAAATAACTGGACGTTGCAGACAATATTTAAACATGATTAATCCACAAACTGAATCAGTGATTTAATGTCACGATATAATAATTCATAGGCGCCCTGAGTAACCACTTGTTGGTTTTCTTTGAGCCCCTTTAAAACAGGGAACTGATTATTTTGTTCCTGTCCAACGATCACAGCAATCGGTATAATATCTCCATTGTTTTGTTTTAATAAACACCATGACCGACCATCTCGGGAGACAACTGAACTTTTGGGCACCCATAATACAGGTATTTTTCTCTGTAGATGAGTGACCTCCAACCACTCACCATTGTGTAAGTGATTATCAGGGTTATCTGCCGTGAAAAATAGTGTCAATAATCCTGTTACTGGATCAATAACGGGTGTCTGTTGGGTCGTTTCTAAAAGGATTCTTTTATTATTTTTAAGTAAATAAGTTTCACCATGTGACCATAGATTTAACGTCTCTGGAGCAATATAAACAGAAATATAAACCTGTTCGTTATTTTCCAAATTAACAATATTTTTTTTTGCCTCGTATCGATAGCCCGATATTGGCAACCGCGTCATAAGATGACCAGAAAAGGGTGCATGTAACTGACTCAACTGGGTTGCAATATCAGTCAGTTTTTCCTTATCTAATTGTTTCTCTATGCTTGATTGTTGTACTGATTGGCCTAATTCATTTAGATGACTGGTTAAAATCAGCCAAGCATCAGACTTCTCTTTTTCTGTTTGTACATTTGCACTTTCTACAGAAAAAAGATCACGGCGTGAAAGCAATTTGTTATTTATAATCTTATTAAGATAATGTAATTGTTTTTGAATCACTAACTGCTTCTTACGAGCAATTTGAAAACGCTCAAGATCATGGTGTATCACATCAGAATTCACTGCTAATAAAACTTGCCCCTGTTTAACTTTATCCCCTTTGTGTGCAAAAGTTCGTTTAATTTTAATGGCAAATGATAGTTTTAATTTTATTACGCTATTGGCATGAATTTGTGAAAAAGCCTTGTTGCTTGCTTGCCAGCTACCCACTTGGACTTTATGAGTTAGTACGGCTTTATTTAAGTCATTATTAGCTGAAACATTTGCCATAAAGGGTAGCAATAAAAAAAGAATTAAAATCAATTTAAAGTTTGATGAATTGTTTGAATTACAACGATTTTCTTTGCTTATATCTGTTAATATCATATCCACTCAAATGTTAAACTTGAATTAATTCCTCAAATTGATTACAAATACCAACAATGTATTTGAGACTAGAGATTATTATAAATGAATTTTGAATAATTGATTTTTACTATTTGGTAAGTTTTAAGTAGCTATTCAATATTTGACAATCTGGTTAAATTACTCCAAAAGTTTTATCTGAGAATGAAAGCTTGGATATATCTAAATATCAGCCCGCCTTCCTTTCGGTTTTCTAATTGAATTTTTCCACCAAGTCGCTGAGCTATTTCATAACTAATAGCCAGTCCTAATCCTGTCCCAGACTTAACGATATCTCTATTACGATAAAAAGGTTCAAAGACTTTAGTTAACATCTCTTCTGGTATTCCACAGCCATTATCTTCAACCTGAAAAACTGCATTATTGTCTTGTTTATATAAACGTATATTTACCTGCTCACCTGCCGGAGAATATTGAATAGCATTATGAATCGCATTACGTATAAGTTGGTGTAGATAATTATCTTGATCAAATACTTTTATTTTTTCAAGCTGGGTTACACCAAGGTCAACCTGATTAGCTTCAGCTAATGGATATAAATCAGCAACAACCTGCTGTACCATATCATTGAGTGCAACGGGTGTTTTTGGATTGTGTTTATTACTTTGTAAACGAGCTAAATCAAGCAACTGATTCAGTAAGTTCTGCATCCGTACAATGCTTTCTTTGAGTTGCAGATGACGTTCAAATCGTTTTGATTCAGTACTTGCATTGGCAATATTATCGACCATCAAGGAAAGAGCGGTTACAGGTGTTCTTAATTCATGAGAGGCATCAGCAATAAAACGTTGTTGTTTTGTAATACTTCGTCGTACTTGAATTAATAAACGATTAATTGCATTAATAAATGGCAGTAACTCGCTTGGTACGTCTGATGTTGTTAAAGGTTCAAGATTTGAAGTTTCCTGTCTTTGTACCTGGTGTATTAAAGCATTGACTGGTTGAAACTGTTGATTGATAATAAATTTAAGCAAAACAAACAATACAGAAATTATGGCAATTACTGGGAAAAAAACATTTAACCCAGCATCCATAGCCATTTCATCACGAAATGCTGTCTGCTGTGCAACCAGAAAACGCTGAGTGTTTGAAGTGCTATTTGAAGCATTAGTTGTCACAAATAGTCGCCATTTAATCTGATGAAACATCAGGGTATGAAAACCATCCTTTATATCAATATGAACTGAGAAAAAAGGTTCCTTCTCTAGTGAACTGATACTCTGAATATGAATTGCTTCATCTTCATCATCGTCTTCATCTTCATCTTTAACAGCGAGTACTAAACTGAGGTTTTTTTTTATCAGGTCATGTTTTACCATTACTGAAACTTGTTGTAAAAAATTATCTTGTATATCTCTAGCTTCTTCAAAGGCAATATAAGTTGACAATAAACTGGTGAATATCAATATGACAGAGGTATATAATAGTATTTTATGAGAGAGTTCCTGCTGCAAAGAACGGTTATGCATCATTTATCCACCATCCAACCCAGACCGCGGATATTTTTAATGACATCTTTTCCTAATTTCTTACGCAGACCATGAATAATAAATTCAATGGCATTACTAGCAACCTCTTCATTCCAACCATAAAGATGATCCTCAAGATTTTCACGGGAATGGACTGAACCAGGACGAAGCATTAATGTCTGCAACAGCGAAAATTCACGAGCAGATAAAATATAGCTTATCTCATCACGAGTGACTTTTCGATTGGAAGGATCAAGCAATAGGATTGCACTACTTAAAATTGGATTAGAAACACCATGATTTCTCCGAGTTATAGCACGAATTCGTGCCTGCAACTCATCAATAGAAAATGGTTTTACAAGATAATCATCAGCACCATAATCAAGACCTTTAATGCGGTCTTCTACCGCATCACGAGCAGTGATAATAATAACAGGCATGTCATGATGTTGTTGACGTAAGGTTTGCAAAACATCCAAACCATCTATTTTTGGTAGCCCTAAATCTAATAGAAAAAGATCATATTTTTCTGTATTAACAGCAGTTAAGGCGGTTTGACCATCCTGAACCCAATTAACGGCATAGCTTGCATCCTGTAAGGC
>WFNB01000090.1 GCA_015488755.1 Gammaproteobacteria bacterium
GTATGTGTTACGGAATTAATTTGGGTAATAATCGGATTAATTTCTGAAAGCAATAAGACATTGGTATATTGTTGATAATTATCTTTTAAAATAATAAAGCTTAATATAAATAAACCGATAATCGGTATAACGGCAGAAATAAAGATACGCTGCGTGAGTGTGAGATGTTGGACAAGCCAATGTGATATTTTTTGGAAACTACCCTTTGGTGCGCCTTTTTCTATTTTAGAACAATAATGATAATAGGAAGCGGCATAATCCATATCAGTTGTTAAAATATGATTAATGATCCAATCATGCAAGAACAAATTAATGTCTTCTGCAACATCATAAGAATTATTGGTTAGTAGTTGTGCTTTTAGCTCTGGAATTTTTTGCACAAATTGTGCGTGAGTTCGTTTGTGTGCCTCAAGCTGTTTATAATCAATAGAGGCCATTAAGGCTTCTTCACGATTAAAATGAGTTTGTACATAATGTTCAAGCTCACCAAACACATCATTTAAAAAGTCATCGGTCAGACTATGGTGAGAAGCACGGATTAATTTATTAATAATAGAGATAATTTTTTTATGATCATTGTCGATGGCATCAATGCCAACACTCATACCATCATTCCATGTTAAACTTTCTATTTTTTCCATTTTTTCACATATAAGCCTGAAATTATTTACTTTCAGTTTGACTCAATATTTCTTTATTTGCACCAACACAACGTGCCCTACCTGCTTCTTTGGCATGATACATTCGTTGATCGGCAAGTTCAACTAATGTTTTCCAATTAGTCACCTTATCACTAATTAACTCAGCCAAGCCCATACTCGCCGTTAATGCTGTGCCATCGGGGCGCAAACCTAAACCATCCTTAAAAAGAGCACGGATCACTCTCTGGGCATCTGTTTGCGCAGCGTGCGGTAGTAAAATTAAAAACTCTTCTCCCCCCCAACGAATAATCGAATCACCTTTACGAATATGGGTTTTTATTGCCATAACCGCTTGTTGTAATGCTTTATCACCAGCCTCATGACCAAAATCATCATTTAAGTCTTTAAAATTATCAAGATCCACAAATAAGATACTTAAATAATTATTCTGTAACTGTGCCATGCGGGTATACACTTCAAGACTTTCAATACCTGCGCGTCGGGTCATCGCCTTGGTCAAGGTATCAAAACTGACCCGTGTTACTTGAGAAATCATATAGCGCATTTGACTGATTGATGAAAAGGAACTGGTTAAAACCAAAAGTAAAAACAGCCAAATCAGCATAAACGCATTACTTACCTCCTCAGGACTATTCGGATATAAGAACCAAAGAGTGATCACAATTAAAGGCAAGGTAATAATAAGTAATTCAATAATGGTTAAGGCAAATATCGTTAAGGCTGCAATCACAAGAAATGGCAATAGAGAGTAGATATTAACCAATGCTCCGGCAAGCCCCGAAAAATGGGCATCAGCAAGAAGATTATTGGCAAAGATAAAAAAAATCATCGGGACGTACAATAGAATAATAAGATTGATAAAAATTTTTGTTAATGAGCAAGTCCCACGTTTACAGGCAAGATACAGCCCCATAAAAATGATACCAGATATTCCCCTAAGAATAGCCAGTTCAAACCAGATATCATGGGGTAATACGATATAATCAACAATGCTCCATAGGGGGACTAAAATGGCGAAAAGTAAAGAAAAAATAGAGCTTCTTTTAGCAAGAATAGACGCTCTATGATTTTTAATGGGCAAACTATGAGTTTTTGATGAGATAATTTCTGCCCATTGCTCACGCGCTGTAATACCTATTAATTCAGAAAATATATCAATTATTTTATTTAGCATACCGTGTTACCTGAATAAGAAAATTATAGTTAGTCATTGATAACACTCTATTATTTGAAAAAAGGACAATTTTATGTGTAGTAAAAAGGCTTTCTAATCCCTTCTCAGCAGTATAGTATAAATGGCCTAAAACACCAATTTAGGCTATTAAAAATACGCTATAAATAGACCTTAATCAGCAAATTAGCACCTAAGATAAAAAGAATGCGATGAAGTTACTTTTATAAATCCATCTCTAGTCTTACAATTGACACTGCTTTAATTTCAGCTATAAGTTATATAGCATCGTTATTTGGCGATGAACAAACAAAGGGATATTGGTCAGCACAACCATGCTAACACGCAAACAGATCATCTTATCATTTATTGCTCCCAGTATACTTGCCACTGGTGTTGTGGTTAGCTTTCTTCATGTTCGTCTTCTAGACTCTGCTATTGAGCAGTGGATAGAAAACAATCAAAATTTCATTTCTTTGCTCAAGGAGCATATTAGCGATCAGATTGACACATCAAAGCAATTCCTAATAGCTACTTCTGAGCAACCCGCTTTTTCTTCTCTTAGTTTTTTAGACCAAGTCAATCCTAAAATAAATGGCATACCAAAAAATGCGGATATTGAAAAAAGACAAATTCTTGATACCTTAAAAAATACCTTCTCCATTTTATTTGTTCTATCACCGAATGGGGATCACTACATTTCTCACCCCTATGCAGTACAAAAAAAATTAATTAAGTTTAATTTATCTGACCGTAATTACTTTATTCAGGCAAGAAAAACTAAACAAGCGGTCATATCCAATAGCTTTGTAGGGGCTGATGGTATCCCTGCTATTGCCATTGATGTCCCTATTTTAAATAATGAAAATACCATTATTGCTCATTTAGGCGGTGTTTTTCATTTAAGCAAACTTGAGCATTTAGTCAATTCGGATGTTATTGCCCCATTTAATGCCGGTTTTATTGTTGATAACAAAAACCATATTATCGCTCAGACCAAAATTCCCCTATTAGAGCATAAAAAGTGGCAACTCATTCTTAATAGCCTACAGACAAACAAAACAGCAGCAGACTTAAGCGATAACAAGAACACGATTCAAAATTACACCGATCCACAAACAGGTAAGACCTATATTATATCATCAAGCACAATGGCCAATGGCTGGTTTATGGTCTTACTTAAGGATGAAAACTCTCTTACTCAATCAATTAGACCACAGCTATTAACGATTTCTTTTCTTGTTTTTCTTATGCTAACAGCAATCGGTTTTATCGGCTTCATTCTGGCTATTAAAATTGCTCAACGTTGGGAATCTGCTGAAGGTAAATTACTTCAAGCACGTAATGAATTAGAAGAAAGAGTCATAGATAGAACCTACAAACTTGAACAAAGTGAACAGCGTTTTCGAAGACTCTTTGAAAACTCCGAGACTTCTATCTGGAATGAAGATTTTTCTAAGGTAAAACAAAAACTAAACACATTAAAACAGGCCGGAGTAACCGATCTTTATCACTATTTACAAGAAAACACGCATGAAGTATACACCCTAGTAAAGTTGGTAAAAATCATTGATATTAACGAGGCAACATTAGCATTATTTGCGGCTCAGTCTAAGGATGATTTTATTAATAATATTGATAAAACATTTGGTTCTGATGGTATTGAAGTCTTTATCCAAGGACTATGTGCCATCTGGAATAATGATAAAAAGTTTCATTCTCAGGCAAATTACCGAACTCTTGATGATACAGAATTTACGGCTATTATTTCCTTTCAACTACCTGAAATAGAAGAAGACTTTAGCAGTATCCCTGTGAGCATTTATGACATATCTGATCGTATAGAGGCAGAGAAAAAACTGAGCAAACTCTCTCAAGTTGTTGAGCAAAGCCCCGTATCCGTTATTATTACCGATACTCAAGGTGATATTGAATATGTTAACCATGAATTTGAAAAAACTACTGGATATTTAAGTGCTGAGGTTTTAGGAAAAAACCCCAGAATTTTAAATACAGGTAACAAGACAACCGAGGAATACGAAGAATTATGGCAAACTATTCTTTCTGGCAATGTTTGGACGGGTACTTTTTACAATAAAGGTAAAAATGGTAACTTTTTCTGGGAAAGAGCCCAAATCAGTTCTTTAAAAGATGATACTGGAAGAATCACCCATTTTATTTCCATTAAAGAAAATATTTCTCAACAACGATCAGATGAAAAAAATCTACGCTTAGCATCGGCTGTATTTGAGATAGCTGCCGAAGGTATTATGGTCACTGATACTGACAATCATATTCAATTAGTTAACCAAGCCTTTAGTAAAATTACCGGCTATAGTAATGATGAGGCCTTGGGTAAATCTCCTGCCTTTTTAAAATCAGGCCGTCATAAGGCTGAATTTTATCAAGAAATGTTTGCTACATTAGAGCAGACTAACACATGGAATGGTGAAATTTGGAATCGTAGAAAAAATGGCGAAATTTATCCTCAATGGTTATCCATATCCACCATGCGTGATAGTGACGGTTATAAAGAAGGTTATGTGTCTCTATTTAGTGATATTACCAAACGAAAAAAAGATGAAGAGTATATTTTACATCAAGCAAATTATGACCCTCTAACAGGACTCGCTAATAGAAACCTATTCTCCGATCGTTTTTCTTATGCACTTAAGCAAGCTAAACGACACAAGCATCAAGTTGCCTTGCTCTTTATTGATTTGGATCGATTTAAAAACATCAATGATACCTTAGGGCATTTATTAGGCGATCAACTGCTTAAACAAGCCAGCAAACGCTTACAAGCATGTTTAAGAAAATCCGATACTATTGCCCGTTTAGGTGGTGATGAATTTGCCGTAATACTACCTGATATTATTAATGTACAAAGTATAAATAGTACGGTAGAAAAAATTCTTAGTGCAATAGCAGAGCCCTTCAAATTAGATCGGCATGATGCCTTTATTTCCGCCAGTATCGGCATTACTATTTACCCTGATGATGCCAATAGCGTACAAGAGCTTATCCGTAATGCAGATAGCGCTATGTATAAGGCAAAGGATAAGGGACGTAATGGCTTCCACTTTTTTACTCAAGCCATTAATATTGAAGCACAGCAACGAAGGGTATTAGAAAATGCCTTACACAATGCACTAAGCAATAAGGAATTTTATTTGTGTTTTCAACCAGTAATCGATCTTAAAACAAATACTATTAGTAGTACAGAAGCCTTAGTACGTTGGCAACATCCAGAAAAAGGCATTATTTCACCGGTTGATTTTATTCCTTTAGCAGAAGAAATTTCTCTTATTATCCCTATGGGTGAATGGATTCTACGTGAAGCCTGTCGAGAAGCCGTTAAATGGGGCAAAAATATGAGTTCACCACCCTGCGTTGCAGTTAATCTCTCCAGTCGCCAGTTTCAACAACAAAACATTCCACAACTCGTAGCCAGTGTTTTAGCCGAAACAGGACTTGCCCCCGAGAAACTCACCTTAGAAATTACTGAAAGCTTATTAGTGTCAGACAATGACAGCACTCTAGAACAGCTACAAGAAATTCGCAAAATGAATATAGGGCTGGCTATTGATGATTTTGGCACGGGTTACTCATCTCTGAGTTATCTGAAAACATTTCCTATTACCATTTTAAAAATTGATCGTTCCTTTATTATGGAACTACCTAACAATAAAGAGGATGCCGCCTTAGTAACCGGAATACTCTCTATGGCTCATAGTCTTAAACTTAAGGTTATTGCTGAGGGTGTTGAAACACAAGCACAAGAAGACTTTTTAAAAGCTTATGGTTGCCAGTTTATTCAAGGCTATTTGCATTCTAAACCATTAGCTAAAGATGATTTTTTTAAGCTTCTGACAAAAACCGACGTTTAGCTCATTGTTGCAATTTCATCTTCTGTTAAATAGCGCCATTCACCATCACCCAATTGAACATCTAAAGTAATCGCACCGATACTGACACGGTGAAGTGCTTCAACATGATTGCCCACGGCAGCAAACATCCGTTTAACTTGATGGTAACGGCCTTCTTGAATGCTTAATAAGACCTGCTGTTTAGATTGGATAACAAGCTGTGCAGGTCGTGTCGGTTTTAACTCATTTTTCAGTAGCAACCCTTTGTTAAATTGTTCAATAGTATCGCTTCTAATCTTCTCAGCTAAATCAACCTGATACGTTTTTTGACAGTTTTTTTTCGGTGAAGTAATTCGATGTGACCATTGACCATCATCAGTGATAAGAACTAAACCCGTGGTATCTACATCTAATCGACCGACAATATGCAGGCGATCACGTTGTTCAATATCAATCAAATTTAACACTGAAGGATGTATTTCATCTTGAGTTGAACAAATATATCCCGAAGGCTTATTCAACATTAGATATCGATGATGCAAAGTTGCTATTTGTTTACCCAAATAAAATACTTGGTCAGTTACTTTAAGTTTAAATGCTGTGTTTTTTATCTGCTTAAGGTTAACTAACACCTGACCCGATGAAATCGCTTTTTTAGCTAATGAACGAGTCAGGTTTGTATTATGAACAATATATTTATCAAGTCTCATAAGGGTATTTAATCAAACCTAGATTCATTAAAACGCCCTATAAGAATCAGAAAATAGACCATTATTCTCTGCCAATTCATTTAATGCATTAACGGCTTCTTTATTTTCTGTTTGCCATTTTTGGCGCTCGGCTTTCCTAACATCAGCAACCAAAGCATGTTCTAGTGTAGCGGATAAATTGATTTTTAAATCACGAGCTTTTATGAGTAAGTCACTATTTATTGAGAGATTTGTTGCTTTTTTAGGTGCCTTTTTATCATAGATTTGTTGCATTAGGGTAACCTTATAGTTGTAGTGCGCATTGTTTATACGCACTATAAATGCTATCATATAAATAATGATCGAACAAATTCATCTGATGCTTTAATTCTCGCCTAAAAAATACTAATATCTTAGTAATCACAAAAACGATAGTTTTTTAGTCAAAAAAATTCCATCTGGTGAGCGATTACCAGAAAACCGAACCCCATAAGCAAGCACTTCTACTCCTTTTTCTTGCACCTGAACTAGCGTTTTTGCATATAGAGGATCAATTTCATTGGCCACACGCACACTATGAATATCTTCACGTTGGACACAATAAAAAATAATGGCACGATGCCCCTGCTGAACCATTAATTCTAATTCACGCAGGTGCTTTGTCCCTCGTGTTGTCACCGCATCAGGAAATGCTGCCACACCCAGTTCAAAACTCGCAGTTACATTTTTTACTTCGACATAACACTTCTGCCCATTATGCTGTGTGACTAATAGATCAATCCGACTTTTTTCATTACCATAAGGTACTTCTGTGGCAATAGCCTGTATGGCACTTAACTCTGGGATATACCCCTGCTCAATGGCTTCATAAACCAGTCTATTGGCCAGCAAGGTATTAATACCAATTAACGTATTTCCCTTTGCACTAACATCATAAGCGCTGGCATCATAAGCACTGGAAAGCTCCCATGAGTAGAGGTACTTACGTTTTGGATTATGACTATTGCTGATCCATATGATACTTCCAGGAACAGCACAACCCGTCATGGAGCCGGTATTTGCTGTATGTATGGTAAGCACTTGAATGACATTATTGTCTGCATCCAATAATTCAACATCGGCTAAAAAACGCTTATAGCGTCGAATTAATCGAGCCTTAATTAACGGTTCTGGATATTTCATAGTGATATCGCGGTCTATTAGGCTAAAAGAAACGTGCTTAGGCGTTGTACAGCCTGTTTAAGATAGTGGATATCACGAGTGTAAGCAAAGCGTACATAGCGTTCTGGATGATGGCAACCAAAATCAAGACCTGGGGTAATAGCAAGGCCTGTTTTTTCTAATAACTCATGAGCAAAAAGCATACTATCATCAGTGTGAGCACTGCAGTCACAATATAAATAAAATGCTCCCTGAGGTTTTACTGGTATGGTAAATCCCAAGTTAAGTAATTCTTTATACAGATAGTCCCGTCGTTGTTTAAAGATTTCCTTTCGTTGCTCTAACAAGTCTACTGTTTCTGGTAAAAAAGCAGCCAGTGCCGCTTTTTGTGCTAAAGTAGGTGCCGCTAAAAATAAATTCTGTGATAAATGGTCACAGGCTTGTACTAGCTGTTCAGGGACAATACACCAACCCAAACGCCAGCCAGTCATTTGAAAATATTTTGAAAAACTATTGACAATAATAATGTGCTCATCCAATTTATTAATACCCGTAAGCGCACAAGATGACACCTTGTCATAAACTAAACCCTGATAGATTTCATCCACCAGTAAATAAGCATTTTTCTCTTTCACAAGATGAATAATTTTTATCATCTCAGCATCAGAGACCACGGTTCCCGTCGGGTTGGACGGTGAGGCAATTAATACCACCTTAGTATTATCCTGCCAGTTTTGAGCAATTAACTCAGCCGTTAGTTGGTAGTCTGTCGTTTCATCTACCGCAATGGATTGCTGCTCACCATCAACAAAACGGATAAAATTTGTATTACAGGGGTAGCCCGGATCAGCCAACATCACGGCATCACCTGAGCCAATTAACGCCCCCATTAATAATAAGAGTGAGCCTGAGGCACCGGGTGTTACGACCACTCTTGAGGCAGGCAGTGACAACCGGTAGCACTGTTGATAATAATCAGCAATGGCCTGTCGTAATTCAGGCAAGCCCAAACTAGGCGTATAATAAATGTCCCCTTGTTGTAATGCCTGTGCTGCTGCGGTAACAATTGCTGGTGGTGTTTTAAAATCAGGCTCACCCACTTCCAAGTGAATAATATCCTGACCTTGCTGTTGTAAGTGCTTTGCTTTGGCCAATAAAGACATAACATGAAAGGGTTCAATATCATCCATACGCTTAGCAAGGGGGATAGTCGAGGCAGTTGTTACTGGCTTATTTACTGAGTCAGACATATTCTATGCCTGATGTAAGTGTCTAGCTGTTGCCAAGCTGAAATAAGTCTCATCACAGTCGCCGGCAAGAACGGTCATGGCTTGATCCGGTTCTCCCAAATCACTGACCACCAGTACGGCATTCGTAAAGTCATGATCATGGGTATAGTCATTGACGGTAATAACTGTTTTTAAACCTGCACTATAAGAAGATAATAAGCCATTATGAGAGTCTTCAAATGCCAGACATTGATCGGCACTAAGGTTCATTTTTTCCATTGCGTAGGTGTAAATATCCGGTGCTGGTTTTTTAGCCGGAACAATATCACCTGCGGCAATCACTTCAAACCAGTCAACTGAGTCCGCACCTAAGGTATGGGTTAATAACGCCGTCACATTCTCAGCTGTGGTGGTGGTGGCAATGGCCATTCTCAAACCGGCTTGGCGAACCTCCTGAAACAAACGCACCACGCCAGGTCGTAAAGGTACGGCACCATCAGCCATTAATTGAGTATAAAAACGGGTTTTAGCAGCATGCAAAGCCACAATAAATTCATCCACATTGGTCACTTCTAAGGGCATGGAAAAATTTTCACCCCGTTCTTGATTATAAAAGTCACGAATATAGTAACGAATGCGTTCTTTACCCCCAGTGACAGCCAATAATTGACCATATAGTTCCACGCTCCAGTCCCAGTCTAAGCCTGCTTCTTTAAATGCCATATTAAAGGCGACTAAATGCCCATCACGCTCCGTATCGGCTAAGGTGCCATCAACATCAAAAATTAGTGCTTCTAATTGACTCATATTATATTCTCTTAATAAAATTATATTTTCTTAACAAAATTGTGTTCTCTTAACAAATAGTCTTTATGGATCTATTTGAATATGGCTATCAATGACTGGGAACTCAAGGGCAAAAAGCCGGTTTGTATTCGCATCAGAGTGCATTCTCTTGTAAAATAAGCCCTCTTACTTATTTATTAGGGATTTCCTATGGCTGGTAATCAATTTAATTTTGGTAGTTTTGTTGTCCGCTGGGTGTTTGCGCTGATACTGGTTTTTGCCTCATTTAACCCCAGTGGCTATTCCTTTTTTCATTGGCTAAAAAGTGCCGTAGAAACACAAGCGTTTACTCCTTTAATGGCTTTTTCAGCTATTGTCTTGCTCATTGGTTGGATTGTTTATATTCGTGCCACAATAACCTCATTAGGCTTTGCCGGACTGGTGTTAGCCTTTGCTTTTTTTGGCACCCTCTTATGGATGACGATTGATTGGGGGATTGTTCCAGCTAATAGCATTGAAGTCATTAGCTATATTGTACTGACATTATTATCTATGGTTTTGGCCATTGGTATGTCTTGGTCTCATATTCGCCGTAGAATGTCCGGTCAGGTCGATGTTAATGACACCGATGAACATCATGAATAACTTATTGGATTACTGCCCTTTTAAGCACTCAGTATAATCAGTAATGTGATGCAAGATATTGGTGACAATCGTTTTATCAGCATCATCAAAATAGGGTTCATTATCAACCTTATTAAGAATTTGAATCACACCAATTGGCTGTTGCCGGTCATCAATAATAGGAGCGGCAATCATCGAATGAATGACATAACCGGTATTTTTTTCTACTGTATCGTTATAATCTTCATTCGCTTGTACATTATTAATGATTTGTGCTTGATTTTGTTCATAGATCTCATGCACAATCCCACTATTGTCTGGTAGCTCAACATAGCTGATCCCCTCAATATAAGCGCTCCAGAATGTTTTTGTTTTGGGATCATGGATAAAAATAGTGCAACGATCAGCACCGAGTGCCGACTTGATTGTATCGGATATGGCTCGGATTTTTTCCAGAAAATCAATATCCGTTTTTAAAATGGCTTCCAGATCAGCAAAGCTTGTTTGGGTCATAATAATAGTCAATCGCCTTAATAATAAATAAAATAGTTGTCTCTTTTTACATGACTCAAGCAAAAATAACAATAGATAAAGATAATACAACACTGCATATTTGTAGCTCAGGGCTTTGGTCACACCAATCAATTAATCCCATTTACCAACAATTAAAACAATTTAAAATAAGTAATACCATTTCTAGCATTAATTGGGACTTTAGCGCTGTAGAAAAGCTCGATACTGCGGGCATTATGGTGATTATTGAATTTATGAGGCGTTTTGATCCCTCAAAGGTGACCTTTACCTATACCGGTATGCAAGCCGATCAACAACGATTATTTTTATTTTATCGCAAAAATTATATTAATACGCCACCCATAAAAGACCCGACAAAAACCTTTTTCTATCATTTAGGTAAAGGCTTTACTGAGTTTTTTCGTGGGTTTCTGATTTTTAGTCATTTCGTTGGTTTTAGTCTTTATCAACTTTGGCTGACGATTCGCCATCCATCATTATTTCGTCTTCGTTCAACACTCAAACAATTGGATATATCCGGCTTTCGAGCCTTGCCTATTGTTGGTCTGACCTCTTTTTTAGTGGGCTTAGTCATTGCCTACCAGTCCGCTGAACAATTAAAACAATTTGGTGCCAATATTTTTATTGTTGAAATGGTTAGCATTGCCGTATTTCGTGAATTGGCCCCTCTTATTTCAGCTATTGTTATTGCTGGTCGTAGTGCCAGTGCCTTTACCGCTGAAATAGGCATTATGAAAATCACCGAAGAAATTGATGCCATGAAAACCATGGGCTTTGAACCCCATCGTTTTTTAGTACTCCCTCGCGTGCTCGGACTGATGCTTTCCATGCCTCTGATTGTCTTTTTTGCTGATATGATGGGCATGTTTGGTGGTATGCTCATTGCTCAGGGGCAATTAGGACTTACCTTTGCCGAATTTATTGCCCGCATGCATACTGAGGTGGATCTTAAGCATATTATGATTGGCCTGATCAAAGCACCCTTTTTTGGTATTATTATCGCTTCCATCGGTTGCTTTAGAGGCTTTCAAGTCTCAGGCAGTACCGATAGTGTCGGTCATTACACCACCATCAGCGTTGTCAATGCCAGTTTTTGGGTCATTGCGATTAATGCCTTAATCTCCGTGGTATTAACGGAGGTTGGCATTTGAGTACCATTATTCAATTTAACGACATTGTGACTCAATTTGGCTCCAATCGAGTGCATGATGGCGTTAGTTTTAGCGTCCAACAGGGTGAAATTTTTGGCTTACTCGGTGGCAGTGGCTCGGGTAAATCAACCCTATTACGTCAAATGATCATGTTGCAGAGCCCAACCTCTGGGCGTATCGACATACTCGGTAATACACTAGGAACACTCAGCCCCAAGCAAATCGAGACCTTGCAATTACAGTGGGGCGTACTCTTTCAATTCGGTGCTCTATTTTCTTCTTTAAGTGTCTTAGAAAATATTTGCGTGGCATTAAAAGAATACACCAAACTCCCTATGGAAGTGATTACTGACATTGCCCATGCTAAAATTAAAATGGTCGGATTACCACCCCATTCTGCTTATTTGTATCCTGCTGAGCTCAGTGGCGGTATGAAAAAACGGGTTGGGCTGGCAAGGGCACTGGCTATGGATCCTAAATTATTATTTTTGGATGAGCCAACCAGTGGCTTAGATCCCGCCAGCGCACGAGCATTTGACCGACTGATCATTGAGTTGAAATACATGCTCAATTTAACCATTATTATGGTCACCCATGATTTAGAAAGTATTGAATATGCTCTGGATCGATTTATTATTTTACATAATAAAAAAATCCTGATTGAAGGTACAATGGAAGATGTCCAAGCTATGTCACATCCTGCATTAGATAATTTTTTCAAAACCAATAAAGTGTAATACATGGATACTAAAATAAATTATACCCTAATCGGCCTGTTTGTCTTTGGCTTGGGCTTATGCCTTATCTTGTTCTTATTATGGATGGGCAAATACGGTTTTGAAGAGACCGCCTACGATCATTACACCATAAAAATGCCTGATGGCGTAGCAGGACTGAATATCGAATCACCGGTTAAATATCGGGGTATGGAAGTAGGTTTGGTTGATAAGATTAAAATTGACTCTGACAATTCAGAATTTATTAATGTGTCTATTTCAGTGGCCTTAGACACACCGATAAAAGAAGATACCATCGCCGTATTAACCGCTCAGGGGATCACCGGTTTAAGCTATATTGAATTAAAAGGTGGCACTCAGACGGCTAAAAAACTCCCTTCTGGCGCAACCATTTCAGCAGGTCAGTCTTTATTTGATAAACTGGAAAGCTCGGCTACCGATATTAGTACAAAATTAGTGCAAACCATGACCCGAGTGGATCAATTAATCAATAATAAAAATATTCAGTCCATTGAAAAACTGCTTAGCAACCTAGAGCAAAGTAGTCATCACTTAGCGGAACAAATGCAATTATTTCTTAATACAAAAAATGCTCAAGCAATGGCAACAACTCTAAATAATACCGCCCAGTTTACTCAAACTCTGGCAGATAATAGACATTCCATAGAACAATTGCTCAAGCAAGGTGTGCAGGCCGAAAAACAGGCGGTAGAAACTTTACATGATATTTCCAGCGCTAGTCTATCATTAGACAAAACTCTGGCCACATTACAAACCAAGTTTGACAGTGGTGAATACGATATACGGCAAATGACTGAGCCACATTTAGAAGCCTTTAATGATTTATTAAAAGAAATTCAAAGCCTGAGCATTCAGGCAAGTGATGTTTTACAACAGCTCAAAGAAAGCCCCAGTGATTTATTTTTTAAACAACAACAATATCAGCGTGGCCCCGGTGAAAGATAATAAAAGGTAAAAGAGAATGAAAATAGTTAGTTTATTAATGGTCCTATTGTTTATCAGTGCCTGTACACCATCGGTTAACCAAGTGGATCCCTATAAATTTTATACCTTAAATTATCAGGGCTCAGCCAAACAAAATGCTCAGCCCATATATGATTTTGTTAAGATTGATCTCCCTCATGTATCAACCAAACACATCACAGAAAATATTTTATATTCTAAAAAATCCTTTGAGCAAAATGCTTATTCTCAAAGTAAATGGAAAGAACCCCTAGCCGTTATGTTACAGAGTTGGTTAGTACAAAGTATAGAAAATTCACATTTATTTAAAGGTGTGATACGAGCCGCTTCAAGAGCGAATGTACCTTTAATAATAGAGACTGATATTGTCAAATTTGAACATATTATTTATCAGGATGAAGTACATGTTGCTTTAAAAGTGGTACTAATTCAGTACAATCAGAGAAAAATCATCAAACAAAAACTCTTTAATTATCACATTAAAGTTGCTCAGCCCTCTGCTGACGAGGCAGTTGTTTCATTTAATCAATCATTAATACACTTTGATAAAGACTTATCTCTTTGGTTAAAAGAAAAATAACATCCGAGCTAAAAAATAATGCCTCAGCAAAGTCATAAGCAACAAAATAATCAGAACATACTTCAACAACTAGGATCATTATCACTCTGGCCACATTTTATTAAATTTTGCACCATCCCCCGCCCTAGTAAACACGAAGCAGCGATTATCAATTATATTCGTCAACAAGGTGAACAGCATGATGCCATTGTGGAACAAGATACAATAGGCAATCTACTGCTACGAGTGCCTGCCAGCCAAGGCTATGAGAAAATACCGACTATCGCCCTGCAAAGCCATGTTGATATGGTCGCTCAGGCCAATAGTCAGAGTGCTCACAATTTTTATAACGATCCATTAACGCTACAAATAAAAAATGGCTGGCTCAGTGCCATTGAGACCACATTAGGGGCTGATAATGGCATTGGTTGTGCAGCCATGTTAGCCTTAATGACCGATAATAGCATCAAACATGGCTCCTTAGAATTGCTTTTTACAGTGGATGAAGAAGCCGGTATGGGTGGCGCCTTTGGCTTACAAAAAGGTTGGTTAACAGCAAAAAAATTACTTAATTTAGATACCGAAGAGGAAGGTGAAATCTACATTGGTTGTGCTGGAGGAGTGGATATCGACTCGATACAATCACCAATATGGCAGAGTCCTCCTGATGCCCAAGAAAATAGAGAAAAACCAGAGGCCATAACTATTAGTCTAACGGGCTTACTCGGTGGGCACTCAGGTGTTGATATTCATTTAAAACGCCTCAATGCCAATATATTACTTGCTCAAGAACTGCTCAATGCCGCTCAGTATCACCACTTTCAGCTACACAGTTTTAATGGAGGGACTTTACGTAATGCCATCCCCAGAGAAGCCTTTGCCACTATTTTTATTACCATAGTCGTGCCTTGATAGCATATTTAGAAACCCGTTGTAACGAGCTTAAAGCACGTTATTACCACAGTGAGCCTGACTTACAGCTAAGCACAAAACTCTTAGCCAACGAAAAAATAGAGAATAACCATGTCTTGTCTAGCACAGACATGCAGACTTTATTAAGCTTATTGGCCTCTCATCCTAATGGTGTAATTCATTATTCTGACACACTCGAAGGTGTCGTCGAAAGCTCTAATAACTTGGGAATAGTGACTCTTAATTCTGGCGGTACACTCAGCCTTGCCAGCTTATGTCGTAGTGCCAGTAATAGCGAACGTGATATTCATGCCAATAGAATCGCCTCATATCAAAAACAGCATCAACTCAACTCACAATCAGAAAAAGCATTAGAAATAAACATCCACGGCGCTTATCCCGGTTGGCAATTAGCCAATGATAATGCCTTAGTGAAACAAGGACTGCAATTGTACCAACACTTATTTAATAAAGAAGCCAGCCTTCAGGTCATTCATGCGGGTCTGGAATGTGGTCTTATTAGTGAAACATATCCCGATTGTGATATTATTTCTTTCGGCCCAACCATTACCGGCGCTCACTCACCCAATGAGCAGGTCAATATAAAAAGTGTGGCTAAGTTCTGGCAGTTTCTGACTCATTTTATTGTCCTAAATAAATCAGTTGAACCGTAGCAAGAATGATCAGAGTGCTGGAGGTACAAGGATCTAGCTTATACAGAGAAAGAAACACTCTTTTGTTAAGAAATTAATTACTTTGCTGGTGATAAGGAATTATATTATCTTTTTTTAGATCTACAAAAAAATTATCAAGCATATTATTAATTGCCTTATAACGTTGTGGGCTATCCATTTCCCATGAAATTGTCTGCGGATTTAATATACTCATCACCCATGTTCTTCTATCTTCATATTTGTATGATTTTTTTCCATTTGGGTATAACACATTGATTTCTATTTTAAATGTTGTATCTTCTTTAGAAGGCATTGCAAATAAAGTTCCTGCTCGAATAAGTTCATAGGCATAATGAATTCCTCCAGTATTATTGTTTATTACATTTAAAAAAACTTCAATTTTATATGGAGAGCTGTGTGTGTTAATAGTATGGAATAC
>WFNB01000091.1 GCA_015488755.1 Gammaproteobacteria bacterium
AAATGAGCATTTGTGATTTACATTAGTAAAATTATAAATTGATAAATCAATAAGTTACATTCGACAAATAAAACAATTTTTTAAAAATTAATGAAAAATGAGTTATTCTACAGCCTCGTTAAATAGAAATGAAAAATATAAAATATCTTTTAAGCTTTGTTTTATTTTCTCTTATGAGTTGTAGTCATCAGATAAAACCTATTACAGAAGCACCTTTAGAACAGATAAATATTATTTCAGATTGCAATAAGCAATGCATGGATGCGATACAAAAGAAATATGGTTTAAGAAATTCTACACTTTCCGAAAGATTTACCTACCTTGATAATGGCTTAGGTGTGATTATGCCCATAAAAATTATCTCTATTGATGGTGTTGAAAAAAAATATAATTCAATATGGGATGGTAAAGTTAATTTATTTCTTCCAGAAGGAATCCATAGGATTAAGCTGACTAGATCTTATGCTTCGCAAAAACAGGTACAAACTACATTTGAAGGGGAATTAAAAAAAGGACAATATAGTTTTGGCCTTTATAAAGTTGATTTTGGATATTCAGACTGTTGGTTTCCTTATGTTTATGAATATGCTACTGATACTCTATTACTGCCAAAAAATGAAGAACTTGAGTGGTTTGAGGGATTTAGGTATCTTATGAATATTGATGCTATGCGCTTTGATCTGAAAGGGATAAAGTATAACTCTGAACAGTGTAATAATATGAAGAACTATCTTAAAAATAGTCACTTAACTCAATAGTTCGATTCTAAAGTGAGTGTTCATTCACCAAGATTTTTCTAGAATGAAGCCACTGATGAACAAGTTGCTATGATTCAGATATTGTTAACCACATATAAATTGTAAAATGTTAATCCTTGTCATTATATTTAGTGGATAGACTGCAATGTATCAATAGGCACTTTGTCAGAGATATAGCTGGTTGAACGCTTCAGTTGGCTCACATCTCTAACTAAGAACTTAAATTGGGGCACAAACTAAGCCTTGATAAGGCCAGTGGCTAGACTCTGATTTTTGAGAGGTCATTTGATAATATTAAAAATACACGTAGAATGACTTCCCTTATTCGCCTTAATTGGAAACTATGTTTATGACAAATAATGATGTCTTGCGTCGAGTACGTTATATTTTTGATTTTAATGATGAAAAAATGATTGCTTTATTTGCTTTGGCTGACGCTCAGGTGACACGAGAACAGGTAAGTGCTTGGCTAAAGAAAGAGGAAGATGAGGCTTATCAATTACTATCGGATCAGCAATTAGCTATTTTTTTAAATGGTCTTATTAATGATAAACGAGGTAAACGAGAAGGGCCTGTTCATACGCCTGAAAAGCAATTAAACAATAATACGATTTTTATGAAGTTAAAAATTGCTTTAAATTTAAAAGCTGAAGAGGTGCTTAGCTTGATGGCTTTGGCTGGTTTTACTATGAGTAAGCATGAGCTAAGTGCTTTATTTCGTAAGTCCGATCATAAGCATTATCGTGTTTGTAAAGATCAAATATTACGCAATTTTTTAAAAGGTTTACAGCTTAAATATCGTAAAACGGGTAAGACTAAAACCGATTTTAAATGGCAATAGCATCATAAGGGATGGCCTGCGCGTGATTCTTCAATGCTGCGTGGGACAAATTCACCAGCCTGCTTTTTGGCAATAACCTTTTGCGCAAGGTAATTGATATAGGCATTAAGACTAATAAAATATATGGCCTTTTCCTGTTCTAATGCACATCGACTGGCCTGTAGTGTTTCTTTTTCAAATGAGCTTAAAGAGAGCTGAAGGGGTAACTGGGGTCTTTGTGAATGGCTGATCATCGTCATTTTCTCGGCATCTAAAATACTTATTACACAAGTATTATGCAAATATTGTACCTTATTGTATAAATTTCCCCTTTCTTGTTCTCATTAGAAAGGGGAAAATTCACTTTCAGAAGACGACTTATCTTAATTTAATCATATTTACTCAGCCAATATTATCCGTATCAGGTAGGAAACCCATGTTTCAAGGGACGCTCAAGTACGTCCATGTAACGCTTTAATGAAAACATCCTTGTTTTCATAAACCCCTGTAACATGGGATTACCAGCCTGATACTCTGGATGTAGCATATATATGCTAAGTAGTTACATTTAATCTTATTTTAATTCAATCTTGGCCTTTTTATTAAGATCATCTAGATATTGTGTGAGTTTTTCTTTTATTAATTCTTTATCAATATTCTTTTTAACATCGTCATAAGCCGGTGGGGTGGCGGTACGTTCATCATCAAGTATAATCACATGCCAGCCAAATTGTGATTGAATAGGTGTTTTATTTAATTGACCTTTTTTCATGCTAGCAACCGCATTGGCAAAAGGAGCGACCATATTTTGTTTTTTAAACCAACCTAAATCACCACCTTTAGCACCCGAACCAATATCTGTTGATTTTTCTTTAGCTACGGCTGAAAAATCAGCACCGGATTCAATGTTTTTAATAATTGCTTTGGCTTCGTCCTCAGTTTTTACTAAAATATGGCGAGCCTTATATTCTTTAGCGGCATTGGCAACAATATTTTTATCATAATAAGCCTTCATTTCAGCATCACTGGATTTGTATTTCTCAGCAATTTCAGCCAGATAATTGGCTGCAATATAGCTTTCTGTTAATGCTCGAACCCGAGCAACAATTCCGGGGTCTTTATCAAAACCGGCTTCAATGGCTTTATCCAAAATAAGCTGACGATTCACAAGGGCTTCAATTAATAATTTCTTTTGTTCAGGGGTAATTTTTTTAAAGTCGATTTGGCTTTGTTGAGCAGCAATTTCTACTTGGCTTTCGGGGATGCTATGGCCATTTACGGTGGCCACAATTTTATCTTCAGCAAATAAAGTAGAAGAAGCCAGTAATAAACTGGAACAAAGGATAACTAAGGGAGATTTTTTAATGAGTATATTGTTTGATAGCATTGGCTATTGTCCTTAATAGAATAATGGATGAATGGTATTTTGGTTTAAGGTAACACTTTTTTAAAAGGTTTGACGATAACACTGTCATAAACACCTGCTTTGAGGTAGGGATCAGCATTTGCCCAGTCTTGGGCTTCTTGTAGGTTGCTAAATTCGGCAATCACTAAAGAGCCACTAAAGCCTGCTTCACCGGGATCATTACTATCAATGTTCGGGTGAGGGCCGGCAATGACTAAGTGGCCTTGGTTTTTTAAGGCATCCAAACGTGCCAGATGATCAGGACGAGCCTGTATTCGCTTGGGTAGGGAGTTTTTTACATCCGTAGACATAATTGCATAGAGCATTAGCGTGTTTCCTCTTCATTGACCATTTCTTCAAGTTGAATATGGCGCTGTAAATAGATAATTTGTACGATCATAAAAGCAAATGTCAGCCCTAACATGCCATACATTTTAAAGTCAACCCAAATAGCTTGTCGAGCTTCGGCACTGAGATCGAGGGCATAGTAAAAGGCAACGTACAAGTTTAAAAAACCACAGAACATAAAAAATGTGACCCACATAAGATTCAGACGTAGCCAAATTGCCTCAGGTAGTTGGATGGCATCACCGAGTTGTCTCTGGATGATGTTCTTTTTACCAATAAACTGACTAGCCAATAGCACTAGGCCAAAAATCCAATTAATGGCAGTTACTTTCCATTTAATGAAGACATCATCATGGAAAAATAAGGTAAGGCCGCCGAAAAATAAAATTACAACCAAATTGATAATATGCTGATTTTCCAGCTTTTTATGGCTAAACCATTGCACTGCTGTGTGCATAAGTGTAGCAATAATGGCCGCACTGGTAGCGATATAAATATCATTGTCAGTGAGTTTATACGTGGTGAAAAAAATAATAATCGGTAAGAAATCGTAAATAAACTTTAGCATAGTCAGTTAAAACCAATAAAATAAAAGTGGGCTATTTTGACACTTTCAGTCTCTTAGAACAATGTTTTAGAGCAATGTCTAAAATTGCAAAGCGACTTGTCTGAGCAGTGTTAAACAACAGACTCTACTGCATGTTCTACTCATGTTCTACTAAGTGTTGGTTTATTTTGACTATATAAAAGTAATTTAATTCCCTAAATGATAATAAAACCGCTAAAAATAGGTTAAAATTAACGGTTTTAATTGCCCTTTAGTCTGTTCTTAGCCTATGAAAATTGATTTACACACACATTCTACTGCCTCAGATGGTCGCTTAGCACCTGCTGAATTGGTTCACCGATCAGCAGCGGCGGGTGTTGAGCTATTGGCATTGACGGATCATGACGGTGTTGATGGTCTGGATGAAGCACGGCAAAGTGCTAAAGATATTGGTATCCGTCTAATTAACGGCATAGAGCTGTCAGTTACATGGCATAAACGTACTATCCATATTGTGGGTTTACACTTTGACCCGAATTCTGCTCCCTTACAAGCAGGTATTGAGAGTTTACAAGATTTTCGCCGCTCCAGAGCTATAGAAATTGCTGCTAAGCTTGATAGTGCGGGTATTACGGGTGCGTATGAGGGAGCTCAAGCGTTTTCTGGTGGTAACATGTTGGGTCGAATGCATTTTGCCAATTTTTTAATTGCTGCCGGTTATGCCAAGAATGTGCGCAGTGTGTTTAAAAAATACCTAGTGAACAATAAACCCGGCTATGTCAGTGGTGACTGGGCGACTCTTAATGAAGCAGTTAGCTGGATCACACAGGCAGGTGGTGTGGCGGTGATTGCCCATCCGGCACGTTATAAATTAACCAGAACAAAATTGCGTAAGTTAATTAAAGACTTTATGGCTGCTGGTGGTCAGGCCATTGAGGTGGTCTCGGGCAGTTATTGTATTAATGAAATGAATACGATGGCCTGTCATGCGGTGGATTTTGATTTATATGCTTCATGCGGTTCTGATTTTCATGACCCAGACTTTCCATGGATAAAATTAGGTCAATTACCTGACTTGCCAGATAAGTGCAAACCCGTGTGGGACTTATTTTAGCTTACACAAATATCATTACTTACCGTCATAAGTACAACTAGACAGTGACATTTTGCGGGGCTAAAGCCCCAACTCCAGCGATGGCTGGTCTGGTTTGCTAAATAATTACCAATTACTATGAGTAACAATTTATGAGTCAGTTTTTTCAAATACATCAGGATAATCCACAAGCAAGGCTCGTTCGCCAAGCGGTTGATATTATCCGCAAGGGCGGTATTGTGGTGTATCCCACAGATTCAGCCTATGCCATTGGTTGCCGTATTGGTGATAAGCAATCTATGGATAAGATACGCGCCATAAGAAGCTTGGATAAGCATCATAACTTTACCTTAGTCTGTCGTGACTTGTCTGAGATCAGTGTGTATGCACAAACGGATAATTCTCATTATCGTTTGCTTAAGGCTCATACACCGGGGGCTTATACCTTTATTCTCAAAGCCACTCGTGAAGTGCCTAAACGTCTGATGCATCCTAAACGTAAAACCATTGGTATTCGTATCCCTGATAATCCCATTGCTCAGGCACTATTAGAAGAGTTAGGTGAACCACTATTAAGCTCAACACTCATATTGCCCAATGAAGAACTGCCTATGACCGATCCATACGAAATCAGGCAATTGTTGGAACATCAATTAGATTTAATTGTTGATGGTGGTTTTTGTGGCTTTGAAGCAACCACAGTGATTGATTTTGAAGATGACATCCCCATTGTTGTTCGTAAGGGACTCGCTGATAGCTCAGTTTTTGAATAGCTTGCTTTGAGTCATTTGTTTTTTTAAATAGCCTTTTATTGGATATGATATAATTGCCTTATGGATGCATCAACTATACAAAAAATTACCATTTGGATACTGCCGGTACTTTTAGCGGTGTCGCTACATGAAGCCGCTCATGCTTGGATGGCGAATAAAAAAGGTGACTCAACAGCACGTTTATTGGGGCGCCTAACGTTTAACCCCTTTAAACACATTGATCCCATTGGTACCATACTGGTACCGGCTGTGTTATTGACCTTTACGGGCTATGCCTTTGGTTGGGCGAAGCCTGTGCCAGTGGATGCCCGTTATTTAGCTAACCCTAAAAAAGATATGATGTGGATCGCCTTAGCAGGGCCGGTGAGTAATTTTATAATGGCCATTGGCTGGGCGATTATTCTTAATGTTAGTATTTTATTTTTAGACAGCCGTTCTAGCGTCAGTTTGTTCTTTTTGCTTATGCCCGTTGCTGGAATTACCATTAATGTCATTCTTGGGGTGCTTAATTTATTGCCTGTTCCTCCCTTAGATGGCAGTCGAATTATTTCTGGTTTATTATCACCTCGGGCATCATTGGCCTATAGTAAAATTGAACCCTATGGTTTTTTTATTATTGTTGCTCTAATGGTTTCAGGCTTACTTTCTAATATTATTTTTCCAGTGGTAAATTTGTTTTTAACCGTTCTTGCTACGCTATCTGGTTTGGACACGCAAGTATTTTATCGTTTATTAATGGCGATTCAATAATATGCTTATACGCAATTATTACTTTTTAATTATTCTTAAATAGGAGCCCATTTTGGCCGTACCCAATCATCAACAGCGCGTTTTGTCAGGCATGAGACCGACTGGACAACTTCATTTAGGTCATTATCATGGTGTCTTAAAAAACTGGATAAAATTACAGCATGAATACGATTGCCTGTTTTTTGCTGCTGACTGGCATGCGTTGACTACACATTATTCTGAGACAGAAAATATTGAAGAAAATACATGGGAAATGATCATTGATTGGCTGGCAGCTGGAGTTAATCCAGGTTCAGCAAAGATTTTTATTCAGTCACAAGTGCCAGAACATGCAGAATTGCATCTACTCTTATCGATGATTACGCCACTTGGCTGGCTTGAGCGTGTGCCATCCTTTAAAGATCAACAGCTTAAGCTCAAGGAAAAAGACCTGTCAACCTATGGCTTTTTAGGTTATCCCTTATTGCAAAGTGCCGATATTTTGATTTATCGAGCGGGTTTGGTGCCTGTGGGTGAAGATCAAGTAGCTCATGTGGAGCTGACCCGAGAAGTGGCGCGACGCTTTAATCACATTTATGGTAGAGAGCCAGGTTTTGAAGAAAAATCAGAAGCCTCAATTAAAAAAATGGGGAAGAAACAAGCCAAACTATACAAGCAATTACGTAATCGCTTTCAAGAGCAAGGCGATCATGAAGCACTAGAAACCGCTAAAGCCTTATTATCTGATCAGCAAAATATTACCTTAGCCGATAGAGAGCGCTTATTTGGCTATCTTGAAGGGGCGGGTAAAATTATCTTACCAGAACCTCAAGCGCTATTGACTAAAGCATCAAAAATGCCGGGATTAGATGGTCAAAAAATGTCTAAATCCTATGGTAATGCGATTACCTTGCGTGATGATATGGATATGATCGATGAAAAATTACGTAAAATGCCGACCGATACCAATCGGGTACGTTTGACCGATCCCGGTGACCCAGCCAAATGTCCTGTTTGGCAATTGCACGAAGTGTATTCAAATGATGAAGTAAAATCATGGGTACAAGAAAGCTGCAAAACAGCCGGTATTGGTTGTCTTGATTGCAAACGCCCATTGATTGATGCGGTGCAAGCGGAGTTAAAGCCTATTCAGCAAAGAGCCAAAGAATTTAGTGAAAATAGAGCACTGGTACGTAATATTGTGGCAGAAGGGCGTGAATTTGCCTCTGATTTGGCCAGTGATACCCTTAATGACGTTCGACAAGCGATTGGCATCCAGTATCGTTAATCTTCTTACTTATTTAGCTTTAAGTATTAACACACTGAGAAAAAATTGACCGAAGAAGACCGATTAACAGCCAAAGAACAAGCACCTGCTATTGGCAAACCTCAGCAGGAAGAAATGCCCTTTGCCTATGTGCAAGGGGCTCCGGTTATGCAATTACCTCAAGATCTCTATATTCCGCCAGAGGCATTAGAAGTATTTTTAGAAGCCTTTGAAGGGCCTTTGGATTTATTATTGTATCTGATAAAACGCCAGAATCTTGATATTCTTGATATTCCCATTGCTGAAATAACCGAACAATATGTGAAGTACGTTGATTTAATGCAAGATTTCCAATTTGAACTGGCTGCTGAATATTTAGTAATGGCTGCCATGTTGGCGGAAATAAAATCTCGAATGCTTTTACCTAGACCTGAATTGCTTGACGATGATGAGGGCGATCCCCGTGCCGAACTCATCCGTCGCCTGCAAGAATATGAACGTTATAAAAAAGCAGCCATGGATATAGATGACTTGCCAAGAATGGGGCGCGACGTCTATCCAGTGTCTTCTGACATTGATTATACAACACCTGAGCAATTGCCTGATGTGAGTATGCAAGAGCTTATGCTGGCGCTTAAAGATGTGATGGCCAGAGCATCCATGTTTACTCATCATAATATTGAGCGGGAGACCTTGTCCGTTAGAGAGCGCATGAGCATTGTACTGGAACGATTAAACGCCACAGGCTTTACCCGTTTTAGCTCATTATTTACCTATGAAGAAGGTCGAGGTGGAGTGGTGGTTACCTTTTTAGCCATTTTAGAGTTAAGCAAACAACGCTTATTAGATATTGTACAAGCAGAAAGTTATGGCGTGATTCATGTGAAATCATTATCAGAGAGTGGCCTGTCTACTGAGGTAACACTGGATTAATTATGAGTGATAATAAAAATACCCTTCAAAGTGATATTGCCCCAAATATTCAAGAAACAGTAAATAAGCTGTCAGACTCTGAAATAACAGAGCATCGTATTAGTGTTCATTCTATAGACAGTTTAAAAAATATTGTCGAAGCGACTATTTTAGCGGCCAATAAACCCATTTCATTGGACAAAATTCTGGCTATTTTTCCTGAAAAAGAAGCCGTTAATAAGCATGCGCTTCGTAAAGTGATTGATTTATTGGTCGTAGATTATCGTTCCAGAGGTATTGAGTTGGTTGAGGTAAGCAGTGGCTATCGTTTTCAGGCTACTAAAGAAGTTGCTCCATGGGTATCACGCTTATGGGATGAAAAACCACAAAAATATTCCCGAGCTTTGCTAGAAACCTTGGCTCTAGTGGCTTATCGCCAGCCAGTGACTCGCGGTGAAATTGAAGAGATCCGAGGTGTTAGTGTGAGTAGTCAAATCATGCGAACCCTAGTTGAACGTGAATGGGTACGTATTATTGGCCACCGAGATGTTCCTGGAAAGCCTGCCATGTACGCTACGACAAAAACATTTTTAGATTATTTTGGTCTAACAAAATTAGATGATCTGCCGTCTTTATCTGAAATTAGAGATCTGGATATTATTAATGCTGAATTGGACTTTGGTGATGCACAAAATAATGATGAGCAGCAAATAGAAGATAACGAAATAGCAAAAGATACCATAGACTCATCAACGGTAGAACCCCAAAATGAAGAAAAAGAAGTAATAGAAGATGCCAACTCAGAAGACATCTCCGTTGATATTAGTGATGCTTTGGAGGCACTAAAAAAACAAGAGTAAGCTGTATTAATTTATGCTTCTTGTGCCTTTCTACTCGATGATTTTCTAAGCTTGAAAGTGTTTTGTTGTACTGGGATTCATTAAAATGATATTTTGATAGACTATTATCGAAATAAAAAATAAGTACATATAAATGATATAGCTTATTTGTTATATCGAATAATAACAAAATGGTTTTAATATGCAGTCCACAATCAGTAATTTCGATTTTCTGGCGGAACATGACCCTGTTTTTTTACAACTGGCCACTACGGCTGAGCAGGTATTTTCAAGTGATCCCAATACGACACTGATTAAATTACGCCAATTAGCCGAGGCTCTTGCACAGAATATAGCAGCTCGTACTGGAATTCGAATAGATGAGCGAACCTCTCAAGCTGATTTATTATTTAAGCTAAACAAAGAAATAAGAATCGATCCCACCATTCGCCAAATATTTTATACGCTCCGTATAGAAGGCAATAAGGCAACGCACCAATTCATGACTCAGCATAGAGAAGCCATGGATGGTTTGTAAATGGCTCGCGCTTTAACTATCTGGTTTCATCAATTCTTTGGTGAAAAAGGGGGGACTTTCAAACCAGGGCCATTTATTCCTCCAGTCGATCCCAATGTGTAATTGAGAGAATTGCAAACTAACATAGAACAACTTAAAACCAAATTACGAGATGCTGATGATCAATTAGACAACTCTCTTATACAAGAACAACAACTGGCAGAACTGCATAAGAAGGAAAAAGAACAATATGAAGTATTGGCACAGCAAATAGCAGCAGGTATCATAGGCTATATCCGTCAAGCCGCACTGGGTGGAGCTCTGGTTCCATTTGCACAGCGAGTTCAAAATGCCATGCAATCAATCTATAGTCTACAATCATGGACGCCAGTTCAGCGTAAATGACTGGATCGTTTGGCAAAACAATTAGTCCATGAAGTCGTATTGGACAGACAATTCATTAATGACCTACCTGCCTTTCAAGGTGGTGTGAAACAATTAGATAAAGTGCTCAATAAACAGCTGGACAGTGTACTGGTTGAATTAAATGAGCATTTATGGGAGACCAGCTAACCCCGTTTTTCTTTATTCTTTCACTTCCCTCTTCTTCGCCTCGGGGCGCCTACTCTTGGTAGAGGGAGGTGAGGGGGCTTAAATTTAAAAATACAATAAAACTAAAATAAACCACTTTCTTATTTTAATTTTGCTGATAAAATAAAATAACAAATAGGCTTATTTTAAGTTAACCTGAACTCTGGATAAGATGATCTTGAAAATAACTTCAGAGTGTTGATTAGCCTATACTTGTGGAAGAAGTCTCTTTGGCATGGATGCCAAAGTGAAGCCTACTAGGATGTATTCACGCCCGAAGGAAGTTCTCTTGGGGTGCGGCGACTTCTGTAACAGATGCAGGCTAATCAATACGTTATTAGTTCAGTTGTCCAGAACTCAGGTTAAGTTATATGCCTCACGATTGCATACCAAAACAGGATAAAGAAATGAATCGAGGCCTGACAGGTCATTATTCTTCCGCCATAGCAGGCGGAATTGCTTGTCAGGCCTTTGTGCCTGCACCATTACCTCCTAATCCACCTTTAGAAATAGACAGCAAACTTCAAAGTCGAATTAATCAGGCCATGCTGGCACTGGGCAGACTGGATGCTATCAGTACCTTATTACCCGATGCACGCCTGTTCCTATACAGTTATGTCCGAAAAGAAGCCGTTATGTCATCGCAAATTGAAGGCACACAATCTTCTGTTGTGGTTTAATAGAACTGGACACTTTATTAAAATAATGAGAATAGTGATATATATTGAATGATACATTTTTTTCAGTCCCTGTCTATTCATATAATCCATGTTAAAATATACAAAAAGTTTCCCTGTCGAAACGATAAGCAATTGATTTTATAAGGCCGGAAATACCAGTTTCTCGCCTTGTTTTAACTACAGAGTAATTCTTAAGGTATTGAATTTAAATGAATAAAGTTAAAGTTCTTTTTGTGTGTATGGGGAATATTTGCAGATCCCCAACGGCACATGGTATGTTTGAGAGTATTGTTAATAAAGAAGGTTTATCTGATAGCTTTGAAATTGATTCGGCAGGCACTCATGCCTATCATATTGGCAAACAGCCTGATTCTAGAGCACAGGCAACAGCAAAGGGGCGTGGTTTAGATCTGAGTTATATTCGAGCTCGTCAGGTGGATAAGGCTGATTTTGAGCACTATGATTATATTCTAGCAATGGATAATGATAACTATGCGTTATTGGATCAGGCCTGTGCCAGTGAATATAAAGATAAACTCCACATGTTCCTAGATTTTGCCTCGGAGTCTTCATTGCATGAGGTACCAGACCCATATTATGGTGGTTCTAGGGGCTTTGAAAATGTCTTTGATATGGTTGAAGAGGCCAGTAAGGGGTTATTAGCGGATATAAAAAAGAAATACTCTATTTCTTTGTGATAGAAAAAATTACAGTAATAAAAAAGGCGTTCAATTGAACGCCTTTTTTATTGTTCAGTTATCCAGAACTCGGGTTAAGTAATATTTTAGCTAAGTCTTTATTGTTTAAGTTGATTTAGCTTGAATCCTACTTTGCTCCCCTGCCATCGCGCTTATCAATGAGGTTATTGCTGACACTACCCATTGATTGTGTCGTGGTTGTTCTTGAACGTCTACCTCTGCGACCCGTTGATTTTTTCTCTCTTTTAAGCTCTATATTTTGTGTGTTTTCTGAACTTGTGCCAGACATGGATGTTTTTTGCTCCGATGTTTCTGGCTTTTTATCAGAAGAAGGCTGCTCTTTATTAGCTGAAGGCTCTTTATTAGCTGATGGCTCGTTATCAGCTAAAGGTTCTTTTTTGCTGACAGAAGATTCTTTATTAGCAGTAGTTTTTTGCTCATCAGTTGATGAATTAGCCACTTTAGCTTGTTTTTTTCTAGCTGTTTTTTTCTTACTAGCCGCTTTTTTCTTGGCTACGGGCTTAGGCTTTTCTATTGAATTTTCAGTTTTTTCCTTGTTATATTCACTGGTGTCATTCTGTGAAGTGTCGCTGCTTTCTTCATTATTTTTATTAACCTTTGTGGCAGATGTTTTCTTTTTTGCTGCTGTTTTACGGCGAGCCTTTTTCTTAGGTGCTGATTTTTTAGCAGGGGCGAGCTTGCTGTCACTTGTTTCTACTTCATTCTCTTTTGAACTCTCAGATGCTATCAACGATGACTCTAAGGATGCTACTTTTGGAGAGTTTTTGTTTGCCTCAGAAGTATTATTTGAGGTTTTAGTTACAGGCTCTTTAGTAACAGCTGATGGCTCTTTATTAGCTGATGGCTCTTTATTAGCTGATGGCTCCTGCTCTTTACCCACAGAAGCTTCCTTACTAGTTAAAGGCTCTTTACTAAAGTTCTGTGATGCCGGTGCTAAAACTAACTTTTTATTTAAGCTGGTTCTTCGACCGGTACGGCGGGAGCCAGAGTTTTTAGGTGCTTTTTTCTCTATTTCTTTATTTTGTGTCTTATTTTCTATGGTTTTAGGTTCTATTTCTACGTTTTTAGTTACGAGGGTAGACGCAGATACTTCTACTTTTTTAGTGTTAGCTATTGCTTGAACCTCTGTGGTGCCTTTATTTGCAGTATTTCTGTCCTTATTATTGTTTGTTGCTTGTGGTTCAGATTTTTTATTTGCTTGTGCTGCTTGTTTGTTATCGTCATTTTTACGACGGCTTTTGCTATTTGCATGTGACTTTTTGGTGTGATTGTTTTTTGCAATAGGCTTATCATCAGAGGCAGAAAAAATAGCAGCGGTTTCAGACTCTGTTACTATTGTATTTTCATTATTATAGGGGCGCTTCTGAGAACGGTTATTGCTTTTTTGAGCATGCTTATTGTCATCACGTCGATTATTTGGTTTTTGAGATTTTTTGCGTGAATCTTGTTTATCTCTATTATCATTTTTCCGACGTTGATCTTGCTTTCGATCATTGCGTTTGTGTGTTGTTTGTTTATTGTGAGACGTTTTTGGTGTCTCGTTGGGAATGGCAGCAATGTCTTTTTCTTGTTCAGGCTTATTAAATAATGATGACCAGATGCGCTTCATTAATGAAGGGGCATTATTAGGCTGGGTTGCTTGTAATGCAGTGGGGGCTTTTACTGCAGGTTCTTCGATATTGGCAGGTTCTATAATAACACCATTAGCATCGTCATCATTGATAAGGTAATTAAAATGATAGCTATTGACTTGATATTTATCGGTCATATTCTCATCATTACGAATACGTTCAATACGATAATGAGGTGTTACTAAGCTTTCATTTGGTATAAGCGTGATGGTTATTTTCTGACGGCTTTCGATGTCACTAATAATATCGCGCTTATCATTAAGTAGAAAGGTTGCCACATTAACAGGTAATTGTGCCAGAATTCTACCGGTATTTTCCTTCATAGACTCTTCTTCTAGGATCCTTAGAACAGATAGACCTAAGGAATCAATACCACGAATGGTACCATGACCACTACAGCGTGGGCAGGTAATTTGGCTGGATTCACCAAGAGATGGTTTTAAACGTTGGCGAGACATTTCTAGGAGACCAAAACGGGAAATACGGCCTACTTGTACGCGTGCACGATCCAATTTCAAAGCATCTTTCATGCGATTTTCAACAGCACGTTGGTTTTTAGACGCAGACATATCAATAAAATCAATGACCACAAGGCCACCTAAATCACGCAATCGTAATTGTCTAGCGACTTCATCCGCTGCTTCTAAATTGGTATTGACTGCGGTTTCTTCAATGTCACTGCCTTTAGTTGCTCTAGCAGAGTTGATATCAATTGAAATAAGCGCTTCGGTATGATCAATAACAATGGCACCGCCAGAGGGAAGGTTCACTTCTCTTTGGAAGGCGGTTTCAATCTGGCTTTCGATTTGATAACGTGAAAATAAGGGAATATTGTCAGTATAAAGCTTTACTTTGTGCAGATGCTGAGGCATTACCCGCTGCATAAAATCATAGGCTTCTTTATAGGTTTTTTCTTCATCAATGATAATTTCAGTAATATCGGAACGTAGGTAGTCGCGAATGGCACGAATAACGATATTGCTTTCTTGATAAATTAAAAATGGGGCTTTACGTTCTACTGAGGCATTATCAATGGCCGTCCACAAATGCAGTAAGTAATCCAGATCAAGCTGCAACTCTTCTATGCTTTTACCAATACCGGCTGTGCGTACAATGAGACCCATAGAGTCTGGTACATTAAGCTGACTGAGTATGGCTTTTAGTTCAGAGCGTTCTTCACCTTCAATTCGTCTTGAAATACCACCTGCTTTAGGATTGTTTGGCATTAAGACCAAATAGCGGCCGGGCAAACTAATAAATGTTGTTAGTGCTGCACCTTTATTTCCCCGTTCTTCTTTATCGACCTGAACGACCACTTCCATGCCTTCTTTGACCAGTTCAGAAATATGGGCACGTTTACCACGCTCGCTAGGTTGTTTGAAATACTGGCGGGAAATATCTTTTAGTGGTAGGAAACCATGTCGGTCTGCGCCATAATCAATAAAGGCTGCTTCAAGGCTGGGTTCTACTCGGGTGATCCTTGCCTTGTAGATATTGGCTTTTTTCTGTGTTCTTTGGGTGGTTTCTATGTCTAGGTTAAACAAGTGTTGACCATCGACTAACGCAACACGCAACTCTTCAGGCTGAGTGGCATTAAATAACATTCTTTTCATATAATTGTGCTCAATTTTTTGTCAAGCTCAAACTATATAAAGTGGTTAGGCAGATTTGCCTAAGGACAGAAAAGGTAACAATGATAAGAATAAAGTATTTTTCCTAATGCTTATAAATAAACGGCTTGTTTGGAAAATAAATTGTCTATTACAAGCAGATAAAATAGTCGTGAGTAATAAAAGTATTATCTTATTGATCAAATGGATAAATAAGATGGCACTATTACTTGCGTATTATAATTATGGTCTTTATTCAAACTGGCTTTGATGCTCAAGATCATAAGGAAACTTAAGCTTGCAAAGCAAAAATACCAAGCTTTTGGGGGATTTTATGCTAATTATATTAGCCTAAAATGAATTCGAAAAGCATGAGTATTACTAATTTAGTGTTACATTCCCTGCAACTTTATACAGGAGCTAATGTAGTGTTTTATGCGCTACCCAAACAATTTCAAAACGCAATTTTGGGTATGTGCAGAATTTATTTTTAATAATCGTGATGATGTTTTGGTGGAATTATTATTCAAAATCTTGTTTAAATTCGGGGCTATCACTTACTTAATGTGCCTTTCTTTGTTTATTTAAAAACTTGTCAGGGGCAAGTAAGTGATACCAGACTTGCTGTGTTTTACTGTGCAATCCATAACATCAGGATGCTCATCACGAATAATAATTATGCACATCATTGATTATAAAAATCAGTGTATTGTACTTATTTTGTTTTGCATCTTCTTTTTATTCTAGGGAATAGTCATCGTAATTTATACAAAACTTCGTTAGAATTACGCTCCGGTACGCAGTATATGAACCTTGTAAGCGTTTTAGTGTGTACTCAAGAAGATTTAAACTGGCCTAATATAACAGTTGGCTGTCATTGCATCAATATAAAATGGCAGAAATATGGTATGGAATCAAAAAAAGTACAACATCGTGTTCGGTTTGTTGAAATTAATGCCAATAATGCTGGCCAGAGAATTGATAATTTTTTATTAAGTCAGCTCAAAGGTGTACCTAAAGGACATATTTATAAAATTATCCGTAAGGGTGAAGTACGTGTCAATAAAGGTCGGATTAAACAAACCTATAAACTCCAATATGGGGATATAGTGCGTATCCCCCCTGTCAGTTTAACCGCTAAAAAAGCAATTGCAGCACCGGGTTTATCGCTATTAAAACTGATGTCAGAATCTATTATTTATGAAGATGCTAGCTTACTGGCCATCAATAAGCCCAGCGGTGTAGCGGTGCATGGTGGTAGTGGTGTCAGCTATGGCATTATCGAGGCAATGCGGGCGTTAAAACCAGAACAAAAATTTCTTGAATTGATTCATCGTCTAGATAAAGATACTTCGGGTTGCTTGCTCATAGCCAAAAAGCGTTCTGCCTTAATTGCTGTGCAGGAGCTCTTGCGTAATCGGCAAACAGATAAGCGTTATTTAGCGCTTTTATGTGGTGTGCCAGAGTTTAATAAACAAAAAGTGACAGCACCTTTACTACGTGAAGAGTTAAAATCGGGCGAGCGTTTCGTGCGTGTGGATACTCAAGGTAAAGAATCGACGAGCTTTTTTACTATATTGGAGCGTTTTAATAATGCCGTGTTGGCAGAAGTGAAGATTATAACGGGTCGTACTCATCAGATCCGTGTGCATGCTAAATATTTAGGACACAATGTGGCAGGTGATAGTAAATATGGTAACTATGCTTGCAATCAGCGCTTCAAAGAAAAGGGACTTAAACGACTTTTTCTTCACTCAGCATCCTTGTCATTTACGCATCCAGATAGCCATAAAACCATGTGTATTAAGGCGCCGCTCAGTGCGGACTTAGAAACTTTTTTAGCGCATATAAAATAGCTCAGAATATTATGCAAGAGAACCAAACTACTCCAGTTTATAAACTCATTATCTTTGATTGGGATGGCACCTTAATGGATTCACAGGCAAAAATTGTTGCGTGCCTGAAATGTGCCGCAGACGATCTACAACTACCGGTTTTAACAGAAGTAACCCTGAAAAATATTATTGGTTTAGGACTTAGAGAAGCCATTTCTAGTTTGTATGGTGATCTTACTGCAGAGCAAATCAGTCACTTTGCCGATCGCTACCGTTATCACTTTATTACCGCTAATGATACGCCAAGTGCCTTATTTTCTGATGTCAGGGAAATGCTGGAAAAATTGTTGGAAAAAGGCTTTATGTTAGCGATTGCGACAGGAAAAGCACGTCGAGGTTTAGAACCTGTATTACAGGAAACAGGCTTAAATAGCGTATTTCATGGCAGTCGTTGTGCGGATGAAACTCGTTCTAAGCCACACCCACAAATGCTAGAGGAATTATTAGATGAATTTGGGGTCACAGTGAGTGATGCCATTATGGTGGGTGATACAGAATATGATATGCTAATGGCTAATTCATTAGGTATGGATGCCCTGGCAGTCAGTTATGGTGTTCACGATAAAACGAATATTGTTAAACATAAGCCATTGGCCTGTGTGGATAGCATTAGTGAGCTATCGCATTGGTTATTGCAATGTGATAGCCAATAATATGATACAAATGACTTAAACTAGGAATAATAAAATATGGATAATGATGAACAATTAAGCGCTAATTATAAAAACATGACCTCAAGTGATGGTTGGGAAAAAAAATTGATTGAAGATCTTGCCTTAGCATCCCTTAAAGAAAGGCGTGCTTCACGACGTTGGGGGATATTTTTTAAACTGTGTTTTCTAGCCTATATCGTTGGCTTAGTTTTCTTATATTATTCACCTTTTGATCCATCATCGTTGGATAAAAAAGCAGATGAATATACCGCAGTCATCAATGTCAAAGGAGCTATTTCTTCAGATTCAGAAGCCAGTGCTGATTCTATTGTGACAGCCTTGCGTAATGCCTTTGAGGATGAAAAAACCAAAGGAGTCATTCTTCGAATGAATACACCAGGCGGCAGTCCTGTGCAATCGGCTTATATTAATGATGAAATTTATCGTCTAAAAAAATTGCATCCTGACACTAAGGTCTATGCCGTTATTGCTGATATATGTGCCTCAGGAGGTTATTATATCGCCGCCGCTGCCGATGAAATCTATGCAGATAAGGGCAGTATGGTTGGTTCTATTGGGGTTCTAATGAATGGCTTTGGCTTTGAAAATGTAATGGATAAGCTGGGTGTTACCCGTCGTTTATACACAGCGGGTGAGCATAAAGGCTTTCTTGACCCATTTACGCCTCCTGAAGAAGGGGATATTGCCCATGTGAAAACCATGTTAGCCAATATTCATCAGCAGTTTATTGATGTGGTTAAAAAAGGGCGTGGTGATAAACTCAAAGATGATCCACTCTTATTTAGTGGTTATGTTTGGACTGGAGAACAAGCTATTAAAATGGGCTTGGTTGATAAGCTAGGCAGTACTAGTTATGTGGCTAGAGAAGTTATTGGTGCTGAAGAAACGAAAGATTTTACGGTTTCAGAAGGTGTGCTTGACCGTTTTGCCAAGAAAATGGGCGCTTCGATTGCTTCAACTATGGCAGAAATGAGTGGCTTTGGATCGGCTCCACAATTGCGTTAATAGCCTCATAAGTAAATCTTGACCCATCAAGTAGTTGATTGCTTGTTTGGGACTGGGGCTTTAGCCCCAGTCTACCTGTCTTAAATTATCAGTTAGTTATTAATTGCTGTATTCATTAAGTCTGCATTAATAAGCAGATGTACCCATATACTGGCTGCGTAACCTAGAGCGATTGCCCATGACCATTTCATATGGGCAAAAAAAGTATAGGTACCCCTAGCCTGCCCCATTAGAGCAACGCCTGCTGCTGAACCTACCGATAGTAATGAGCCACCAACCCCAGCGGTGAGCGTTACCAAGAGCCAATGTCCTAAAGACATATCTGGATTCATGGTTAATACGGCAAACATAACAGGAATATTATCTACTATCGCCGAGAGCACACCAACAATAATATTGGCTCCTAAAATGCCAGTGCCCATAATACCGGGTTCAGAATACATAAGATGGGATATTTTTGTGAGATAGCCCAAAGTGCCTAAACCACCGACACAGAGGATCACACCATAGAAAAAAAGTAATGTATCCCACTCTGCTCTGGCAAGAATACCAAAAATATTATAGTTCTCTTTATCTTGTTCTGTATGTAAAGCGGCATTGCCCATATTGGCATTGGCTAATGATTCTACATTAGCGGAATTAGCTTCTCTTCTATTAAGGTAATAGGCAAATAATTTCAATAGACCTAAGCCTGTCATCATACCTAATACAGGAGGTAGGTGTAAGAAATTGTGAAAGCTGACCGCCATAATAATGGTAAATAGAAACAAGGCAATCATAACATAGCCGCCATATTTAACACTGACCTTTGCATTCAGAGGCTTAGGCTTACCCTTAGGAACGGAGAATGACATAATAATTGCTGGAACCAACCAATTGACTAATGAGGGGAGTAACAAAGAGAAAAATTGATCAAATTGAATAATACCTTTTTGCCACACCATAAGAGTGGTAATGTCACCAAAAGGACTAAATGCGCCACCGGCATTGGCAGCCACGACAATATTGATGCAGGCTAGTATAATAAATGTTGGCTTTCCTACACCGACAGACATAGCGACTGTCGCCATCAATAAGGCAGTCGTTAGATTGTCTGCAATAGGAGAAATTAAAAAAGCAAGTAAGCCTGTGATCCAGAAGATCATTTTAAGAGAATAGCCACGAGATACCAACCAAGCACGAAGGGCATCGAAGACATTACGTTCTTCTAAAGCATTAATATAGGTCATGGCCGCTAATAAAAAGAGTAATAGTTCAGCATATTCTTCAATATTATGCTTGACTGCAATACCAGCAGCATGAGGCTCACCAATGCTATTGTAGGCAAGGCCAACCAAAACCCAAATAATGCCAGTAGCCACTAATACTGGTTTTGATTTTCTAAGATGTAGAAATTCCTCAGCAATCACTAAGCTATAGGCCGTTAGAAAGACAATGACCGAAATAATGCCGTAAATGCTTGTTGTTAAATCAATAGAATGGCTGTTCTCAGAAGCAAAAACGGATGAAAAGGGGATAACTAAGAGGAAAAAAAAGAGGCAAGAAAAAAAATAGCAAAGATTTTTTTTCGGGTGTATTTTTATCATAAAGACTATCCTTTAAGAAATAAATGAATTTAGGCTACGTTAACTATAGCAAGCATAAATAAAAAATCTATAAAAAGCCTATTATCGGGATAGAGCGAGGGTGAGGGTGTTGCTTAGGAAAGTAAACGAATGGTTTCTTCAACTTGTTCCTTGGCTTGTTCAAGTACGCTGATACTCAGCTCAGGTGTGAGTTGTCCTAAGGCAAGTTTAGTAAAAGCAGGTACTTCATTCAATTTGGGAATGTTATCGGTATTGGGCTGACCAACTAAGGCATGCAATTGTGCCACAATAATAATATCGCAATAGTCCGGTTTTTCTCCGGGTTGGCGTAACCAATTTTGGGCTTCTCTGGCGGTGGTAATGAGATCGTCTGAAAAATTCCACTTGCTGAGAATAGCGGCTCCAACTTCGCCTTTTAGCTGTTCAATTAAAGAGGAAAAATGGGCGCTATCATCCATAATATCAGGGTGTTTATCGGCATAGGAAATAATTGGTATAGCACCAATATCATGTAATAGTCCCGCTAACAAAGCATGCTCTGGATTAAATCCTGGGGTAATTTTAGCGAGCACAAAGCTAAGAGCGGCGACTTCCCGACTGTGTTGCCAGATTGCCATCATCTTCTTTTTTAGTACCTTATTTTTGGTGGTAAAGAGTTCTTTCATACTAAAGGAAGTGACAAGTTGAGACGTTATCTTGGCTCCAAGTCGAGTGACGGCCATCTGGCAATTATCGGTTTTACGAACAGAGCGATACAGTGCGCTATTAGCTGTTTTAATGATCTTGGTTGTGATAGCTGGGTCAGAGGCAATGATTCCAGCAATATGTTTAAAGTTACTTTTACCGTCATTTAATGATTTGCGGATTTTTATCGCAACATCTGGGACACTAGGTAATTGCAGGCGATCACTGCTCAGATCGGATAATAAACGTTTGTATAAGTAGTGATGTCTGATGTTTTCAGATTGATCTGACTCATCGACTTTTTTAGAAAACTGTAAGAGTGTTTCCAGATCAACAATAACGACCTTTATTTCACCGATGCTCTTTACACTGTAGCGGCTGGGGCGATAACGAGATAATGGACTACGGGAATTTTCACTGCGGGAATGAACCACCCATTGAGTATTGCTATCATCTTCCAATTTGACACTGCCATCAATTAAAAAATACTGATACGGCGTATCACTATTGAGGGCAACCAGTATTCGGTTGGCAGGAATTTTTCTTATTTGAATTAAATTGGCTAATTCAACCAACTGGCGGTCGCTAAGATGTTGAAACGGTAAAAAAAATTTTAAGAATCTTAATACCATAGCCTAAAGTTCTAATGAGTATATGTTGAGAATGGTTTCTGAAGACAAGTCAGAATAATTTTACTGCTGGTTTTATACCTGATTTTTGGCTAAATTGCACGTTTTTATAATTTTTGCTCAGAATAGGCCAGTGTTAATATAAAGCTAACTGACTGATCTTTTGAATTATTTCGGGCTTCTAAGGTAGCCCCATGATACTGGCTGATTAATTGGGCGATATGTAAGCCAATACCCAAGTGTGTATTCTTGCTTTTTTGATTACGATAACTGGTCAGTGAAGAAAAAATAGCGCTTAATTTATCCTGATCAATGAACTCACCATAGTTCTTTAATTCCAAAATTAGACTGTTTTGTTTATGAGACATTGTTAGGCTGATTGCTGTGCTTTTTTTATGAAAGCTTATCGCATTGCTGATTAATTTATCAAATAATTGAGCCATTAACTCGGGAGATACCGCTAACATGGCTTTATCCATTGACGTATGGAATATAATTTTACTATCAGCGTGGCTGGCTTGAATTGAGTCGATGTAGTGAGTGAAAAAGGAGACCATATCAATGACTTCTTTTTGCGTTGATGCAATGGCTTGCTCAAGACGATTGGCCTCACTCATGCGATTAAGTAAATCATTTAGACGCAAGCAGCCTTCATAGGCACGTTGAAGGTATTTTTGCTTATCGTCTAAGGTGTTATTTTCTAATGTGCGACTCTCTACGCTGTCAATATTTTCAATGGATGATTTAATTATGGTTAGAGGTGTACGCAATTCATGAGAGAGTTTGCCTGCCAGCGAACGCAAATACTGGTTGTTTTGCTCAACCTGAGTGAGCAAGCTGGAAAAGCTTCGTGCTAAGTCACCGATTTCATCATTATCATGGCGATACAATTGATTAGTAATGTGACCATCAGATGATAGGGCTTTATTGGTGTCATCCCGTAATTGGGTAATACGAGTTAATAGTTGTGTTGAAAAAAATAATAAAGTGACGGTTATTGCTAGAAATAAGCCAATGCTCAGCCATAGAATTTGCTCAAAAGTATTGTCTTGTAAAGCGAGTAGGGTGTCATTGCTTTGTTCTAGCACCAAAGAGCCAATCACTTCATTATCAAAGTCATAGACAGGGACATTGACTGATAGAATCATCCGATCACTATGTGGGCTATCGAGCCATTGTACAGAAGAGTGTCCTAGTAATGTTTGTTCTATCCCCGTACTATTAATGCGACTTTGATCAGCACTAAAAAAAGAGCCTTTTTCAGGATAAGCCATAATAAATAAATAGAGTTTTCGATATAATGAGAGCAGTGAAAATTGCTCCGTTGTCTGTTTATTCCAGTTTGGGTTATGACTGGTTCGGGCACTGACATAGTGTTGTTTGTTCAACAACCAAAGGCGGCTCTTATCGGGTACCAATTGTTCTAGTCGTAGGGTACTGAGAGGGTCAGTTAAAATAATTGGCTTAAGTTGCTTGCTAGTTAGTGTTACAGAAGCATTAGGTACTTGTTTAGGTGTTTGCTGTGTGAAAGATACATAATGATTCACCTGAGTAATTGGGACTCTAAGCTCGAAGAAATAGCCCTGTGGATTTTCATGCCATTTTCCTAAAAAGGCTGTTTGCTGAGTTAAGTCATTAAGGATAGTGCCATTGAGCCGATCATAAGAATGACTGTAAAAATGATAATGTTGGATTTTATGAGCATAATCGAGATAGTGAAATTGGATAATTTCAGATGCTTTATTGGCGCTAAAATGTACGGTTCCAAAGGCACTTGTATTTTGCTGTTGGCTGTTCTTTATGTGGACTAAAAAATAATAATACTGTTCATCACTGCTGCATAATAATGATAAATTTTGTCCTTTTCTTTTGGGTAAACTTGACCAGTCTGAACTCAAGCCATCAATCGTAATGGGCTTATTTTGTGGATAGCAATAAATAGCGGCGGTATTGTTTTGGGTGAGGTGATTTAATGTCAATAAGGATGCATTACCCTGAAAAGCAGAAGCAATGGTTTTGGCAATGACTAACATAGACTCAGAATGGTTTTTCTTTAAAAAGACCTCTAAGCCCTTGAGGTAACTAAAACCTGCAATAGGTAAAATAACCATTAAGAGGGTTGCTAGTAGTAATTTACCACGTAGACCAATAAGGCGAAATTTATGGGATTTTGTCCTGTTATCAGACATAGGATATAGGGGCTATATTGGTCATAGTTACTATATTGTTTTAACACATGGTTTTATATGTTGAATAAATAGTTGTACTGGATAGACTTGTTTTGAGTTGTTCATGTGCTAATGGCAATGCCAGCGATAGCCTGCGCCATAAATGGTTTCGATGCAGTTAAACTCTTTATCGAGTAACATAAATTTTTGTCGCATGCGCTTAATATGAGAGGTGATCGTGCTATCATCCACGACGGTACTGGCATCGGTCATTAACTGCTCTCTTGATTTAACATGGCCGGGATGTTTTACCAGAGAATAGATCATCCAAAATTCGGTTAAGCTTAATTCAATAAGCTGCTTATCCCATTGCACCTCAAGGCGTTCTAAGTTTAAAGTCAATTTATTTATGGTTAATAATTTATCTTCATTGCTCTGCTGATTAAGAGCTTTAATACGACGGAATAAGGCTGATATTCGGGCACTTAAGTGTGGCAGACTAATGTCTTTGGTTAAATAGTCATCTGCTCCTAGACGTAAGCCAGAGATAGTATCAAGGTCATTATCTCTGGCGGTTAGAAAAATAATGGGTAGGCTCTCGGATTGTTGCCGTAATTGTCGGCATAAGTCAAAGCCACCCTCTATCTCGTCATCAAGACCAATATCTAATAAGACTAAATCCGGTAAAGATTGCTTAAATGCCTCTTCAGCCTCTGATTTTGTACCATAGACAGTCACTTGATACCCCTGACGTAACAACATTTCCTGATAATTGTCTCGGATGGCCGGTTCATCTTCTACTATCACAATATTTTTTGCCAAAATAAGTGCTTCCTTAAATAAAATAGTTAGTAATCCAATACGACTGTTTTAAACGCCATAATTTAGCCATAATGTGTCACTATCTTGCCAGATACTGATCGCCAGCCTGACATAGTTGCATGATTAAATAAATGCCTCTGAATAATTATTATTAAAATAAGATAAACTGAGGATCATAATGATAAATATAAATAAATGCCACTGCCCGTCATCAGAAGATTTTTTTTATTGGCCACCAGAAGAAATAGCACATTATAATAACTGGTGTGAAATTAGACAATTACAGCATCGAAGACGTTTGCTTAGTGTTGCTGAAGATAAAAAAATAGTGATTATAAAACACAGCCATAAATAAATTAGAGAAGCATAGGCAAAATTGAAGAGAAATTTTCCATAATGGATTAGATAATGCTAAAATACTCTGATAAATTGAGCGTCTGTCGGTAACTCATTAAATAATGAATTGGCTCGGACATTGATGGTCATCAGTTAACAGCAAGTCATAATTCAATGAGGAATCACAGTGGCATTAAAGTTTGTTGAATCAGCAAAACTTCCTACCCAGTGGGCAGAATTTACTATTTATGGTTTTGAAGATGATCATACGGGCAAAGAGCATATTGCCTTGGTTCTTGGTGATGTTGCTGATGGTCAACCGGTTGATATGCGTATGCACTCGGAATGTTTAACGGGTGATGCGATGTTTAGTATGCGCTGTGATTGCGGGCCCCAATTAGAAGCAGCTCTTAAGCATATTGCTGAAGAAGGCCGAGGCATTGTACTCTATTTACGTCAGGAAGGCCGAGGTATTGGCCTTATCAATAAAATTAAGGCTTATCACTTGCAGGATAATGGTGCTGACACAGTGGAAGCAAATGAACAACTTGGTTTTGATGCTGATCTTAGAGAATATGATATTGCCCATGTGATGCTCAGCCATTTGCAGGTGAATAAAATTCGCCTTATGACTAATAATCCACGCAAAGTAAGCGCCTTAGAAGAACAAGGTTTAGATGTCGTTGAACGTCTGCCATGGAAACATGGTGAAAACCCTCATAACTCACATTATCTATCCACTAAAGCAGGTAAGCTTGGACATATACTCTAGCTTCATAGCATCTGTTTCTAATATTTCTGAGTTCTTCTCTCTTGAATAACAAAAAATTGGCACCAATGATTTTAAAGTACTTTTTATGTTATTTAAAACCATTCATGCCAATTTTTTTGGCTGTGGGCACTTCTAAGTAATAGATTTAGAAAGAAGGTATTCATGTTGCTCTTTTTTTGGTTTACAACTGTTTGAACGCAGTGAGTTTTGTAAGCCAAAAAAAGAGTGATGTGAATGCCTGCTGTTACTTTTTGATGGTTGACCGGCAAGGTGTGGTATGCTGTTTAATGACCAGCCTTGTTTTCCTTTAATACACCTAAGTCTTTGGCTTTTTTACTATTTTTCTGCTATCTTTAATCAAAGATAACAAATGATAGCAATTAAAGGAGAATCTTATGGATGTAGGGACATTTATCTTTTGGGGTGTTGTCATCCTTGCTGGGCTTTATTTTGTCGGTATTTATAATAATCTTGTTCGTATAAAACACAATGTTTCTCAAGCTTGGTCAAATATTGATATTTTGCTCAAGCAACGTCATGATGAATTGCCCAAGCTAGTCGAAGTGTGTAAGCAATATATGCAATATGAGGGCTCGGCATTAGAAAAAATTATAGCGGCTCGTTCAGGTGTTTCTCAGGCAAGACAATCGGGTGATATTGCCGCTCTTGGTGCGGCAGAAGGGCAATTACGGCTAGGACTAGGAAGTTTATTTGCTGTCTCAGAAGCGTATCCAGAACTTAAAGCCAATGAAAATTTTCAACATTTGCAAAATCGTATTACTGGCTTAGAAGATGCCATTGCCGATCGCCGTGAATATTATAATGATAGCGTGAATATCAATAATATTCGTATTGAACAATTTCCTGATTTATTTATTGCCCGTTTTTTTAATTTTAAAGAGCAGCAGCTCCTTGAGTTTGATGAAGAAGAAAAGCAAGATGTTGATATGAAGTCTTTGTTTAACTGATTGTTTAACTGATTGTTGAGCGCTTATGTTTGAATGGATAAAACAACAGATTATTTCTGCCGATCTGGTTGGTTTTTGGTTATTTCTTTTGGGGCTAGCGACTTTATGTGGCTTAAGCCTATATGGTATTTTTCGTTATTTTCATCGTGGTCGGATCATTGATGATACCCCTACGTCTAAAATTCGTTCTGCCCATCAAGGCTTTGTCGAGCTAGAAGGGCGAGGTCGCTTAATGAAAGGAACACCGATTGTGTCACCTTTAAGCGGTATGCAATGTCTTTGGTATAGTTATACTATTTCTAAAAAAAATAATGACTACAGTTCCAGAGGCTATGACTTAGAGAGTATGTTTAACCGCTTTGGCTCAGGCTCTGAGCATTGGGAAACAGTTCGTTCAGAAACCAGTGATGATTTATTTTTGCTGGCTGATGAAACAGGCATTTGTGTGATTGATCCTGATGGTGCGACAATTACCCCCTCTTTTTCAAAAACATGGTATGGCTCTTCAGCAAATGCCATGGCCTCCTCTCCTTCTAATAACCGTTTTTTTGGCGGTCATTATCAATATAAAGAAAAGCGCATTGACGTTGGTGCTGATCTCTATGTGCTTGGGCGTTTTAAAAGTATTGGTGGACGGCGAGAAAAATTAGATAAGTCAGGAGAGGTTAGGGAGCTTCTGGCAAAATGGAAAACTCGGCCTAATTTTCTATTAGCACATTTTGATGAAAATGGTGATGGTGAAATTGATGTGCAGGAATGGCAAAAAGTAATGGCAGCAGCAGAGCAAGAAGTAGAAAACAGTTTTTCAGAACGTTTGGTGCAACCAGAAATTCATACGGTCTCCAAGCCTATTGATAGCCGCCGTCCTTTTATTATTTCGGTCGAATCCCAAGAAAGCATTTCTAAACGCTACAAATGGTATTCCAGAGGCAGTATCTTTGGGTTTTTCTTTTGTGGCATTTCTTTGGTCTGGGCTATAGGCATACGTTTAAGCCAATAGTGACACGATTTCCCAGCTAGTAATGTAAATTATCTGCTGCATCAAGCGTATTTTGCAGTAATGTAGCCACGGTCATGGGGCCAACACCGCCAGGTACAGGAGTAATATAAGCGGCTCTTTCTTTAGCGGTAGCGAAATCAACATCACCTACCAACTGGCCATTGTCTAAGCGATTGATACCAACATCAATGACAATGGCACCTAGCTTAATCCATTTACTATTTACAATACCTGGTTTGCCTACGGCAACCACCAGAATATCCGCTTTGCTGACGTGATCGGCCAAATCTTTAGTAAAACGATGGCAGGTTGTTACGGTACAGCCTGCTAATAATAATTCTAAACCCATTGGACGACCAACGATATTGGATGCGCCGACAATACACACATTCATACCCTTAATGCTTTGCCCCGTATGCTCAAGTGTTTGCTCCAATAAGGTCATCACACCACGAGGTGTACAAGGGCGTAATACGGGCATACGCAACGCTAAGCGGCCAATATTATAAGGGTGGAAGCCATCAACATCTTTATCTGGGTGGATTTTTTCAATAATTGTATCTGGATTAATATGAGCAGGAACGGGTAGTTGTACTAAAATACCATCAATCGAATCATCATTATTTAATTGCCCAATAAGTGTTAACAAGGATTCTTGTGATGTGTCTTCAGGTAAATCATGGGCAATAGAATGAATGCCTATTTTTTCACAGGACTGACGCTTATTGCGTACATAAACTTCAGATGCTGGATCATTGCCCACTTTAATCACGGCAAGCCCAGGGATGCGTAAGCCTTGCTGGCGACGTTTTTCAACTCGTAGCGTTAACTGCTCTTTAATATCATTAGCAACTTGCTTTCCATCTATTATCTGTGCGCTCATTGTATTGCTTATCCGAGTTTAAGGGCTTAAAGAATTTTTATGAGCGACATTTTACTAAAAAAACTAGGCTAATAGGAAATTTATTAGTACAAATTACTGAATTAAAATTCATTTGAACTTTTTTTAAAAAGTGCTTGCAATAGGGCAGTAAACTCATTAATATACGCACCACTTGATGATTAGTCGCTGTTTTCTATATCGTAAACTTATAGATATATAGTAATATCTATATTACTATGAGTATGCATTTTCATAAAGATATTTGTAAATTGATATGGAGTCACTTACAGTATTAACTAAGCATTAATCGGGGTATAGCGCAGTCTGGTAGCGCGCTTGCTTTGGGAGCAAGATGTCGGGAGTTCGAATCTCTCTACCCCGACCAATTATATTTCCCAGTTTCTAGTGAAAACTAGAATATAGGTTCTGCGCCCGTAGCTCATCTGGATAGAGCATCGGCCTTCTAAGCCGAGGGTAGCAGGTTCGAGTCCTGCCGGGCGCACCATTTGCCTTGCCGGATTTGAAAAAATCCAGTTTATACTATTTAATCCGATCTCGTATCCTATTAAATAGAACCTTTGTGGTGAGCGTAGCTCAGTTGGTAGAGCTCAGGATTGTGACTCCTGCGGTCGAGGGTTCGAACCCCTTCGTTCACCCCATTTACCTGCTACAAAGAAGTATCACATGCGGATGTGGTGAAATTGGTATACACGCTGGTTTTAGGTACCAGTGCCGCAAGGCGTGAGAGTTCGAGTCTCTCCATCCGCACCATTTATTTATACCATTAGCTTTTAGCGCTAATTTCTTGCACTACCATTCTATAATTTTAACTTTTTCTCTCGCTCTTCTTATTTTCACACTTGTATTTGATCAATAAAATGTTTAATCCAGATTCATTTTCTTTAAACGATATCTAAACTGACGATAGGTGATCCCTAATAGCTCGGCAGCCGCTTTTCTATTCCAACGAGTTTCTTCAAGTGCTTGACGTATTTGCTGTTCATCATCCAGTGGTGATGAGAGTTTGTACGCGGTTCTTTGAGTAGCAGTAGTGCTATCTTGTGATGGCACAATGGCATCTTGTAGAGAGAGTTCACTGCTTTGGATTAATGAGCTGTCACACAAAGCAACGGCTCGTTCAAGGATGTTTTCTAGTTCCCTAACATTGCCGGGAAAGGCGTAATGTTCTAGTGTATTGATTGCTTCATTGGATAATTGGTATTGGGTGCCATCAGAGGAAAGCCTCTGGAGAAAAAAATCAGTGAGTAAACGAATATCACCTTGGCGTTCCCTAAGAGGGGGCATTGCTAACTCAATAACATTGATCCGATAATAGAGATCTTGGCGAAAATCATCATTGGCAACTAGCTGTTTGAGGTCTTTATGAGTTGCACTAATGATCCGAACATCAATTTTTTCTTCTTGTTGGGCACCTACTGAGCGAATGGCTTTTTCTTGTATTGCCCGTAATAATTTAACCTGCATTGATAGAGGTAAATCAGCGACCTCATCAAGGAAAAGGGTGCCACCATTAGCAGCTTGAAACAGGCCTTGTTTGTCTTTATTTGCCCCAGTAAAGCTTCCCTTGATATGGCCAAAAAACTCACTTTCCATGAGTTCAGATGGGATAGCACCACAGTTAACAGGGGTAAAGGGCTTATCTGAACGTGCGCTAAGTGCATGTATTTGTTTTGCTGCGAGTTCCTTGCCAGTACCGGATTCACCGCTAATATAAACAGGAGCCTGACTCTTGGCTAGCTTGGTAATGAGTTTATTGGTTTGTTGCATGGTGACCGAATCACCCAATAAGCGTGAGATATCTTGTTTTTCTGTTGATGTCTGCACTACCTCTGAAGAGGTTTCTGATACCAGTTGATTTTTCTGTTGAGTGTGTGTTTCTTTTTGAGCCAGCTTAATAGCGGCATTGACGAGATTTCTTAATTCTGCCAACTCTAATGGTTTGGATACAAAATCAAATGCGCCTGCTTTGAGTGCTTCAATGGCAGTATCCATATTGCCATGGGCACTGATCATGGCAACTGGGATGTGTTTGTATTGACTTTGTACCTTTTTAACCAGTTCAATGCCATTGCCATCAGGTAAACGCATATCGGTCAGGCAAATAGAAATTTTATGCTCATTTAATAAGCGGTAGGCTGTTTTTAAGTCACCGGCGGATAAGGTGTCAATGTCCATGCGATTGAGTGTTAATTCTAATAACTCACAAATATCGGGCTCGTCATCAACAATAAGGGCTAAGTGTCTGGTCATTTTTATTATATTTTGTATGATTATGTTTGTGTGGTATTGGCACTATCTTCTTGTTTTTTTCGCCTTGGGTCAACAAAGGTTATTTGAAAACAGGCACCTTCTTTAATATCAATATATTCTAGTTTAGCACCATTACATAGGGACATCTCTCGTGCAATATAAAGTCCCAGTCCAGTACCAGTGGCTTCTGTGGTAAAAAAAGGCTCAAATAATTGTGATAAATCTTTTTTTGGAATGCGTGTACCATAATTCATCACTTGCAGATAGACTGTGTTATTGCTTCCATTAGTACCTGCGGTGATCACCACAGGGCGAAAATGATGATTATATTCAATAGTATGGCGTAATGCATTTTGGATCAAATTATTAATAATCTGATGTAAATGTTGTTGGTCAAAGAGTATCTCAAGATCATCCGATTCAAATTTCAGATAAAATCGTTCCCTTGGCAATTGAATATATTCGTCTAGAAACTCTTGTATCCATTGATACAGTTTGATATTTTTTTGTTCAGGTTGTTGCCGGCGACTGAGATCCAATACCGTACCAATAATATCATTAACACGAATGGATTGCTTCTCAATGATTTCAGTTAAACGATGATCCATTTTGTCCAAAGAAGGTGATTCGCTTAATAGTTCACCTGCATGGCGAATAGCGGCCAGAGGATTGCGTAATTCATGGGCAATACTGGCTGTCAAACGCCCTAATGATGCCAGTTTTAATTGTTGAGCCGTTTGTGTCAGCTCAGCGTTGTCCTCAATAAAAATAACCGTACCACTTTGAGGTGTGGTACCCAGTGAAGCAAATTTAATCGTAAACTCAGAGGTATCCTTTTTCATGATTAAACTATGAGTTTGATAGTTGCTATTTCTTTGCCAGTTTTTAAATAATACATTTAATTCAGGTGAATAATGAAAAAGATTGGTTTTTTTATAGCGATCTTCTTTATTTAATTTAAGCAGGCTAATGGCGGTATTATTAACCACTTTTATATTGGCTAAATAATCAATGACAATAACAGCGGTTTGCATACGCTGCATAATAAATTGAGTAAGTTGTTCCATATTTTCCAGATCAACTTGTTTTTGACTGGCAATTTCAATACTATCTTCGCTTTTTTTCACCAGATAATTAGTGAGTAAGGCAATTAAAAATAAAATTCCCCCTAATAAACCACTCTGGGCATAATTATTTGAGATGTCATAAGTGAGCTGCAAATAACTTTGATCGGCAAATAAAATTAATGTGGTTAGAGCGGCATAAAAAAGGGAAGAACGCCCAAAGGATAAAATGCTAATAGCTGCAATTGGGATTAATAAGAGTAAACCTACGCCACTTTTTACACCACCGCTGGAATGCATAATAAGAATAAGAGCGCAGAGATCAAAAATAATATGACTATGAGTTTGAAACCAGATAGCTGGCCAATGCCAGCGAATGGTAATGCCGTTAAGAATGCTACCGATAAGATAGGCTAAACTAACTACTTGAAAGAGTTTGGGGTAGAGAGCACCAAAAGGGCCAATGGTTGAATTAGCAAAGATTAAACTGACAAAAAGACCGGAGATTAATAGGCGATACAAGTTTAATAGGTGCAGTGGTCGCCACTGTTTTTGCTCCTGAGAAAATTCAGGCTTAAAATCAGGCAGAAAAAACGTATGGCTCTTTTCTTGGGGTCTTGAGATACGTTGTGTGATAGAAAGCTTTTTGGGCATGGGATAGACTAGTAGCTATGATTGCTTGTTATGGGTATTTTTTTGATGTTCATTATATTGATCAAGATGCTGATAGCTACAAAAGAAATGCTTCTGCTCATAGACACCCTCATTTTCAGGAATATGTACATTACAATATGTGCAGGCTCTAATTTGCTCAACTTCTTTTGTTTGTGATGTATTTTTTTTGCGTGCTCTTCTTTCGACTTCCTGCACTCTGGCTGACCAAGTGTTATTTAAAAAACGATAGCCCATCCAAACTAGAAATAGAATACCAGAAACAAGTAAAATTCGACCCACGGCAGTGTCCTTCTAAGCATGATGTATGTAGAAGCATAATAGCAGATATTGATGTTTTTTTTTACTGCTAAAGTTTACTTTAGCAGTATGTGTTTTTTATAACACTGAAAATAATTAAAAAATACGTTAAAATGGTGGGTTATAGACATATTCAAATACAATACATTAATAGAAATTGGTGAAATATCATGAATTTACATGAATATCAAGCAAAACAAGTGTTTGCTGATTACGGTATCCCCGTTCCTGCAAACCGAACCATTCGTGCCATTGATGAAATAGAGCAAGCCGTCAGTGAATTGGGTGGTAATGAATGGATGGTTAAAGCACAAGTACATGCCGGAGGTCGGGGCAAGGCGGGTGGTGTAATCAAAGCCCATTCTATTGATGAAATTAAAGCCTTTGCTGAAAAAATGCTTGGTACTCATTTAGTGACTTTTCAAACCGATGCTCAGGGACAACCTGTTAATACTTTATTAATTGAAGTGCCTAGCTCAATTTCTCGTGAACTCTATATGGGAGTTTTAGTGGATAGAGCCACTCGACGGGTCACGATTATGGCCTCAGAAGCTGGTGGTATGAATATCGAAGAGGTGGCAGCAAGTAACCCAGAAAAAATTATTACCCTAGCGATTGATCCGATTAATGGTTTGATGCCTAATCAAGTTCGTGAAGCGGGCTTTGCTATGAATATTCCTCCTGCACAGCAAAAGGGCTTAATGACTATGATGCAGGGTGTTTATAAGATTTTTATGGACAAAGATGCCTCACAGGTTGAAATTAATCCTCTTGTGGTGACAGGTGATGATGTCATTATGGCTTTGGATGCAAAAATTTCTCTGGATGATAATGCCTTATATCGTCATAAAGATATGCAAGCCTTGCGTGATACGACGCAAGAAGATGAAAAAGAAAATCGAGCCAAAGAATTTGAATTAAACTATGTACCCCTAGATGGTGATATTGGTTGTATGGTTAATGGTGCAGGTCTGGCTATGGCCACTATGGATATTATTAAAAATAATGGTGGCGATCCGGCAAACTTTTTGGATGTGGGTGGTGGTGTGACCAAAGAACGGGTTGCAGAGGCCTTAAAACTGATTTTGTCAGATCCTAACGTGAAAGCAATTTTAATTAATATTTTTGGTGGTATTGTTCGCTGTGATCTTATTGCCGAGGGTATTATTGCCGCTGCTCAAGAGGTTGAATTAACAGTGCCTGTAGTGGTTCGTCTTGAAGGGACAAATGTTGAATTAGGACGGGAATTACTTGCCAAAAGTGGTTTGGATCTAATTTCCAATGGTGATTTCACGCAAGCGGCACAAGCCGTTGTTAAAGCGGCACAGCAAACAGGAGCAAAGGCATAATGTCTATTTTAATTAATAAAGACACGAAGGTTATTTGTCAGGGCTTTACAGGGCAACAAGGTAGTTTTCATTCTGAACAAGCGATTGCTTATGGTACCAATATTGTGGGTGGTGTTACGCCCGGTAAAGGCGGTCAAACGCATTTAGATCGTCCTGTTTTTAATACGGTAAAAGAAGCAGTACAAGCAACAGGTGCTGAAGCCACCATGATTTACGTACCGGCTGCGTTTGCCGCAGATGCCATTTTAGAAGCGGCAGGTGCAGGTATTAAAGTTATTGCCTGTATTTCCGAGGGCATTCCCGTATTGGACATGCTAAAAGTAAAGGCCAGTCTAGCTGCTGATGTACGTCTTATTGGTCCCAACTGCCCAGGTTTAATTACGCCTGGAGAGTGTAAAATTGGTATTATGCCAGGCAATATTCATCTTAAGGGCAAAATTGGTATCGTGTCACGTTCAGGTACGTTAACCTATGAGGCCGTACACCAAACAACTATAACAGGTCTTGGACAAAGCACCTGTGTGGGAATTGGTGGCGATCCGATTCATGGTATGAATTTTATTGACTGCCTTGCGTTATTTGAGAAAGATCCACAAACCGAAGGGATTATTATGGTGGGTGAGATTGGTGGTACGGCCGAAGAAGAAGCTGCTCAGTTTATTAAAGATCATGTGACTAAGCCTGTGGTTGCTTACATTGCTGGTGTGACAGCACCTAAAGGCAAACGCATGGGACATGCAGGAGCAATTATTGCCGGTGGTAAGGGCACAGCAGAAGAAAAATTTATTGCTTTAGAAGCAGCAGGAGTCAGTATTACTCGATCACCTGCTGAAATGGGTCAGACCATGTTGGCTATTATGAACTAATAATCGCTTGACTCTGAACTTTGAGTCTGTCTTTGTTTGTTATTCAAAGTTCAGAGTGTACCGTGTTGACTCTCCTCAAAAAATCTACTGCTCTTTTTTATAAGTACTGTTTTATAAGCCATTGTTTTAGAAATACATCTGTAAACTAAAAATTACTTGATGACGTTGATAATCTCTACGAGCATCAGATGACTTATTTTTTGTCCATGAGTGTTGGGCTTTTAATGAGAGATATTGGTTTAGGCGAATAAGTCCACCCCAAGAAAGTTGCACTTGTTTATCATTACGCTCAAATGAGTTTACTTTAGGGTAATTACTAAGGCGATATTTGCTACTGGCATTTACTAATATGTCATCACTTAATGCATACGTTATTTGACCATTGAGACTATGGCGTTGTGGAGAATAACTGTATTTTGCTTTATCTTGACGATCATTAAGTTCTAATTCGTAGTAAAATTGTGTTTTATAGTTTTTCTTATGGTAGTACGTAGTAAGTCTTAATTTTTGCCGTACGCCTTCCAAAAAATCATAGCGTTTATTTTGTGATGTAATTGCTTCATAAGAATACTTTAGTGAGGAATAAGATGAATCATTATCATAGTATGTTGATTTCAGTTCAAGGCCTTCTATTTTCTGATAATCTTGTCCGCCATATTTTGACCATTGGGTCGTTAAGCTGGGTTGTATTTCCCAATTTTTACCTAAGCCTTTATATTGTATTGGAAACTTAAGAAATAATGATGTTTGGGTATAATCACTAATATTGATGGTGTCATAATTAACATCATAAAGATAAGCATCTAATATAATATTGATAGGAAATTTTTTAGAAACCTCCTGCTGAGTGAGTGATAATGTTGTATAAAATAATAGTTCAGTATAGGTATCATCAACACCACTGCCTAGATCAATTGGAGTAAAATTAACATTATCATCATAGCCTTTACTTATTTTAAGTAGGGTTTGCCATGGCTTGTGCTCTGAAGTATGTTGCTTTTCTAAGCGTTTTTTGGCTAGTTTTGTTAATGTTGGGTTTTGACTGGTTTTTATAACAATTTGTAAATGTTGTTTAGCAATTGTTATTTTATTTTTCTTAAGGGCTACAAGAGACAAATTATAATGGCCTAAAGGAGAAAATCCAGGGTCACTTAATGTTTTTGAAAAATTTTCCCATGCTTTGTCCAGTTGTTTTTCTTTAAAATAAAGTACCCCAAGGTTATGGTAAAGCTGAACCTCATGGTAACCCTCCCGTTGTGCTTTTTTAAAAAACTGCAATGCTTTATCTGTTTCCCCTTTTTTATAGTTACTCACACCATCTAAAAAATATTTTTCAGCATTATTATTTTTTATTGTATTATCTGCTTGAGCCGTGAATGTTAATAGTAAAAAACATAAAAAAGTTGTATACAAATGGTATTTTAATATCATAGAAGACATTCTATTTTCTCTGGTTTATTATCTTATCAAAAATAAATCACTCGCTTTAATTGATTTATTTCAGATTATTGCTCAATTTTAAATAGAAAAATATCTCTTTGAGTGTGCTCAAAGAGATATTTGTGCTTAGAATTCCATGCTGTGTTTTTAGCATGTCAGTTAAATGTAAGTAAAATTTTTAATTATCACCATCTGTAGGTAATGTAGGAAGAACAGGAGTATTTGGTGCATTAGGAATATTAGGTGGTAAATGTTCAGGTATCTCATTAGGTAAATTACCCCCTGGTCCTAATGGTAAATCTGAATTAATAGGCCTATCATCAGGATCACTGGGGAAGTTTTCTGGAACAATCCCTGGAGAATGATTGGGTAGAATCTCTGGTAACTCAGGAGGCATATCTTCTGGCAAGTCGCCTCCAGGGCCACCATTTGCCTCAATGGGTAAGTACGCAAATTCATTGTTACTTTCAGACATAATGCTGGCCGCCGCATCTACAGAGGGAGACTTTTTCTGTAATTCTTGAGCCACTTCAGAGCCGTCAGGAATAGACAATTGGCTACGTGCCTCTACTTGGGAAAGCATACTGTTTATCGTGACATTTGATGTATCATTAGTTGATGAAAAATTAATTTTATTAATTGAATCAGTATTCATAATTTGCAGTGTTGTATTATCCGCATGGCTTAGTATAGGTAGTAAACTCATACTGATTAATATATTCATGCTTAATTTGTTCATAAGTATTTCCTCTATTGTTTTCTTATATTATGCTACGATAGAAGGTGTTTATTACATGGCTTTTGAAACAGTATGATCCTGTAAGTCAGGCATTAGGCCTATTAGATTGTTTTCCATGGTTTCTTTATTCCTTCATTGCTTATTAGAACGATTGTTTTATAGATAAAGTTCCATGTTCAAAAAAATAATTTAATTTACTGCTAACGCTATATATGTTATTAATTAAAAATGGTGATTTTTACTCTAATATTATAACTTGAATATTAGAAACTAAGGATGTTAAAAATCACCAAAAGAGGGGGGGAGTTTTTTTAGATAACATAATCATATCTAAGAAATAATTTTTATTTATTTCTATTTGTTTGCTATCTAAAAATTCGTTTTGTTTGAAAATGTGGCTGTTTCTGGTGGTGTACTAGAAAGTTCTGATGGTAAATTGTTAGGTTCCTCGTATATTGATGTTGCTGTGGGATCCGGATGTTCAGTCAATGGTTCTTGGGCAATCTCAGACCGTTCAGACAAAGGTAAGTCTATTGTTGGGTCATAAGGAGCTAGAGATTCTTTTTTCTTAGCTTTTGGTAGGGAAAAATTAATATTATTAACCCCTTGTGCTATTGCATCTGCATCCATAATCTGCAGTGTAATATCATCAAAATCATCTGCTAGTGTATTAATAGGTAATAAAATAAGACTGATTAGTATGCTAAGAGTAAGCTTATTCATAGATAATTTTCTCTAGTGTTTTATTTGAATTGATAGGTAAAATTAAATTATAGTATTAGATTATTTTCTTCTTTGGAACGTATGTGTAAACGGAATGATTTACTTTTATTAATATGGGCGATTCGAGCAACAAGATCACCTTTTCCTACCGTTAGTGCAATAAGAGGGAGTGTTAATATGTTACTTCCCTTTTTAATATCCACTCTCCAATCCAGTTCTTTTTGACCAGGATAACCAGCAATTTCAAACCCCTCTGGAAGTTTTAGGTTAAATTTAACAGCCTTAAAGTCACCTGGAGAATCAAATATCATTTGTACCGTGCGTGTTTTATTAAGCGCCATTGATATCAGGGGAAACTGATTGTTTTCTGGAGCGGTTGCTATTGTGTTGCTACTCAAAAACCAAACAACCAAACTTGCAGCAATGGCACTAGTAAAACCTGAAATAAAATATTTCTGTTCAGGTTTATGGTTATGATGTGCCTTCTGCATTGCCTCTTTTAGAAAGTCTGGGTTCACATCTTCTACCGGCAGATTTTTTAATGCATGACGTAAATCCTTCTCCTTGGTTAATTTTGTGTAGCAAGTGCCACAGGTTTTTATGTGAGCAGATATCGCATCATGTTGTAATATAGGTAACTGAGAATCTAAAAAATGTTCAATATTAACGTCTACTTGTTGGCATTTCATATTTTATCCCTTAGTAATATTAGCATGATAGTTTTGTTGATAAGGTTCCCTACTTAGTAATGTTCGTAATTGTGAGCGAGCACGACTTAAACGGGATTTAATTGTACCTATGGGAATATCGAGTATGTTAGCAAGTTCTTTGAGAGTATAGCCTTCAATATCAGAGAGTATAATTAGAACACGCTGATCATCATTTAATGTGTTTACTATGTTTATTAACTGTTGTTGTGAGGATGTCTCCTCAGCTAATGCTTCTGGCGTTGTGTTATTGCTAGTAAGACGGTCTAATTTTGTTTCATCATTATCCAACCATGCCATGGGGGAACGCTGTTCTCGTCGTTTGATATCTAGATAGAGATGATAAAGCACCCGTACCATCCAAGCTCGTAAATATTCAATAGACTGCATTTCATTTCGTTGTGGGTAAAGCTTAATTAACAACTCTTGAATTAAGTCTTCGCTATCGGGTGTGTTACCGCATAGGCGATAGGCGACCCGATATAAATGTTTTATATGTGGTTGAAGAATGGTCTCGAATGTTTTCTTGCCAAAGCGCATTAGTTTCCAACTATTTTTTAATTTCATACCATCTTAACGCTCAATCATATAAAAAGGTTCCCAAAGCAGTAAAACTTTGCTATTAAAATAGGAAATGACTAAGATTGATGCAAGATTTTTAGAGTGTTATGGCGTTTGGGTAAGTCTTGGAGTCTCATTGTAATTGTTCGCTAATGATCTGAATAGATTGTAGGAATGGCTTGTCGTTTGTGTTCTGTCTGACTATAAATCTGAATAATATGATTTTCTACATCTTTAGCCACATTTCGTCCCTCAAGAAAATCATCAATTTGGTCATAAGTCAGTCCTAAAGCATCTTCATCGGCTTTAGAGGGGGCTAGAGATTCCAAGTCGGCTGTTGGTGTTTTATTGATGAGTGTTTCAGGTGCTCCCAGTATGTTAGCAATTTGTCGGACTTGGCGTTTATTTAAACCAAATAAAGGCGCTAGATCGCAAGCACCATCACCAAACTTGGTATAAAAACCGGTGACATTTTCTGCTGAGTGATCGGTTCCGATAACCAAGCCTTTTACCAGCCCAGCAATTTCAAATTGTACAGCCATACGTGCTCTGGCCTTGACATTACCTTTGGCAAAATCAATCGTAGCTTCGGATTGTTTCATTAAGCCTTGGCTATTTAAGGCACTAAAAACAGCCTCATGAATACCATCAGTACCAGGTTTAATATTAACCGATAAGTTATGATCAGCCTGAATAAACTGTAGTGCTAACTGAGCATCTTCTTCATCGGCCTGAATGCCATAGGGTAGACGAATAGCAAAAAACTGATAGGTTTGATTGCCTGTTGTCATATTAAGATCATCAATGGCTAGTTGTGCCAGTCGACCACAGGTACTAGAATCAACCCCGCCACTAATACCTAGCACTAAGCTTTTAAGGCCGGATGACTTGAGTTGTGCTTGTATAAAAGCAATGCGTCTTTGGATTTCAAACTCAGGATCAATTTCAGGTAAGACTTTCATTTCACTAATAATTGTTTGTGCATCCAAGGGGGATTCTCCATTTAAGCTAAATATATGGGTAAATTTTATCATTGCCTTTGGATTATTGTAACAATTCTATGCAAATTTGAAACTTTGGAAACTATCTGTAGTATACTCATAAGAAGAAATTAACCAGCCTTTGAAGGCTTTGGCTCATTAGCGAATATTTATTGAGGAATAGCATAAATGAAAAAAATAGAAGCGATTATCAAACCTTTTAAATTAGATGATGTCCGTGAAGCACTCTCTGAAATTGGTGTTACAGGGATGACTGCGACAGAAGTAAAAGGCTTTGGTCGCCAGAAAGGACATACCGAATTATACCGTGGTGCAGAGTATGTGATTGATTTTTTGCCAAAGGTTAAATTAGAAATTGTTATTCAGGAAGAACTGGTTGATCGATGCATTGAAGTGATCACTGATGCTGCTAGAACGGGTAAAATTGGTGATGGTAAGATATTTGTCTCACCGGTAGAAAAAATTATTCGTATTCGAACCGGTGAAGGCGATAGAGATGCTATTTAATAGAATAGAAGGTCACTATTTTTAAACAATTTTCCCCCACAACCTGTGTGTGGGGGGGACTTTTCCCACCTTTCTTTGTGTTTCGTTACTTTTCACACTTTCAAGTGCTTTGCTTAGATGTTGTTGCAAGTTATAACAAATTGTAACATTTTGTTTTTCTTGATTATATTTTAGTGACATCTTAATACGATAATAAAATCTATTAAATTTCGGGAGTTTATTATGATAGCATTTGTTATTTCTGCTTTAAGTCTTTTTATCGCTCTAAATATAGTTGCTTACTTTTTTAGTGAAGATAAAGACCTTAAACTTTATTTTTTTGCCTCACTGATCTATGGTGCATTGTCATTAATTCCTATGTCAATAGTATCAAGTATTATTGCTTTAGTGGGGATGTATGCTGTTTTTATAATAACAAAATATAAATCAAATGGTTTGTTTCTATTTTCTATAATCAGTTGGGCAGTAAGTGTTGTTCTTAATACCTTGGTGGGTTTTGTTTTTATTGCTAAACTTATGAGCTAAATTATTTTATTACTCTATTTTGGAAACTCACTAAGTTGGCTTTTAAGTGCTTAGTTTATAGATATTTATGCTGTAGCTGTAGGGACTGGGACTTCAGTCCCGCTCCCAGTGGTGACTCTGTTATTTTTGAAGTATATTTCTAAATAGTGATAATGCCTACTCTCTTATGATTCCGGCTTAAGCCAATCAGGTATACCAGGAATCACACCTTCTTCATCATAAAATACCTTTTCATGGAACTTATCTGCATTGGCATCATAAACTCGTTGCGCATCTTGTGCTAAGCGGGGCTGATCTAATTTTGTATAGGCGTCAACCATAATGAGTAAGGCCTCTTTTACCGCAGGTGTTTTTTGATAATGCTTTACCACATAGGATGCTCGGCCAGCCGCTGCAATGTATGCTTCTCTTCTCATATAATAACGGGCCACATGCAGTTCGTGTTTGGCAACTTTGTTGCGTAAATAGCGCATGCGAACAATAGCATCCTTAGTATATTTACTATTAGGATACTTACTGGCTAAAAGACTAAAATAATTAAATGACTCTAATGATGAATTTGGGTCACGCTTAGATTCATCTTGTGGGAAAATAAACTCAAAAACGCTTTTACGAGCGGGAAAAGTTGTTAAACCGCGTAAATAATAAGCATAATCGACATTAGCATGGCGTGGATGTAACTTGATAAAACGATCAGCTGCGGCAATGGCGGATTCTGGCTCATCATACTTATAGTAGGCATAGGCGGTTTCAAGCTGGGCCTGTTGGGCATAAGCGCCGTGAGGATAGCGGGCTTCAAGTTTTTCATAGAGCTCAATGGCTGTTTTATATTCACCTTCGGATAAATTGGCCTTGGCTTCGGCATAGAGCTTACTGGCTGACCAACTTTTTGTTTTATCTATTTCTTCAGGAAACCACGAAGCAACAGTTGAGCAACCGCTGGTAAATACACTGCTTGCAAGTAGCAAGAGAATAAGACGAAATGGTTTAAAAAACGCTGTAGGCATAATGCTATGTGACCCATAATGACTGTTTATTATAAAACTATCCATTATACTGCTTTCATGACGAAATACCATTAAGAAATAGGTTATACTTGTCTAATGAAGACAGAAGAAATGACACAACAGACCGACTTGCCTGAGCAAGACGAAAATACACCCACACAGCATTTAGAAATCCCCCTAGATGCCTATGGGCAGCGCTTGGATCAAAGTGTTGCTGCGCTCTTGCCAGAATACTCCCGATCCCGCTTACAGCAATGGATTAAGCAGGGTAAAGTCCTAGTCAATGGTGAGCAGAGCAAAGCAAAAGCAAAAGTGCTTGGCGGTGAGAAAATCTCCGTAGTGATTGAAGAAGAGCAGCAAGGTGAGTGGCAAGCAGAGGCAATTCCATTGACCATTGTCTATGAGGATGATGCATTATTAGTGATTAATAAGCCCATTGGCCTAGTGGTGCATCCTGCAGCGGGTAACCAATCGGGTACTTTGCTTAATGCTTTATTATTTCACTGTCCAGAGTTAATTAATGTACCTAGAGCAGGCATTGTGCATCGCTTGGATAAGGACACCTCTGGTTTATTGGTGGTAGCCAAAACACTGATTGCGCAAACTCATTTGGTTAAACAATTACAAGCACGAGCCTTTGAACGGGAATATGAAGCCATTGTTATGGGTGAAATGATCAGCGGTGGTACGGTTAATGAACCTATTGGACGGCATCCGGTACAGCGCATAAAGATGGCTGTTATGAGAAATCCTGATAGTGGTAAAGAGGCCATAACCCATTATCGTATTAAAGAGCGTTATCGTGGTTATACCTGTGTGCAAGTAAAACTGGAAACAGGGCGTACCCACCAGATCCGTGTTCATCTGGCTCATATTAACTTTCCAATTGTGGGTGATCCTACGTATGCGGGTCGTCTTCGACTACCACCTAATTGTGAGCCAGAATTAAAGCAGTATCTGCACCAGTTTAAACACCAAGCTCTGCATGCTCGAAAATTAGGTTTAAAACATCCTGAAACCGGTCAATGGCTGGCATGGGAAGCAGATGTACCCGATGATTTTGCCCAATTAAAGTGTTTATTAACTCGTTATAGTGAACAGCCATAAAGTTACGCAATGCCCTCTTATATTATCCCTCAATGGTCTGCTCCTGAAACAATTAAAGCCCTACAAACTACTCGGCAAGGGGGTTATAGTCATGCGCCCTTTAATGGTTTTAATTTAGCGCAACATGTTCATGATGATCCTCAACAGGTGCAATGCAATCGCCAATATTTAAGCAAACAATTACCGGCAGAGCCTCTATGGCTTAATCAGGTGCATAGCCATCACATTGTCGCTTTTGATGATGTATGTTCTGGCGTGGATGCCGATGGCAGTTATACGCAAACGATAGGACATGTGTGTTTGGTTATGACAGCAGATTGTCTGCCGGTATTATTGTGTAATAAACAGGGGACTGTTGTGGCTGCTGTTCATGCTGGATGGCGTGGCTTGGCTCATGGCATTATCGAACAGGCGGTCAATAAAGTGATGCGTGTTGGACAATGCCGAAGCAGTGATTTATTAATTTGGCTGGGCCCCGCCATTGGGGCTAATAAATTTATTGTGGGTGAGGATGTTCGACAAGCCTTTTTAGCGACATCATGGGATAGAGCACACATCCATGCTTGTTTTACACAAACAGCACGTAAAGATAAATATAGGGCTGATATTTATCAGTTAGCAAAAGCACAATTATGGCACTTAGGTATTGAAAATATCTCGGGTGGGAATTATTGTACTTATACGGATGAAGAACTTTTTTATTCCTACCGTCGTGAGGCGATTACTGGACGTATGGCAACGATGATTTGGCTTGTTGATAAACCCACATAACTATTCATATAACTATGGCTTGGGTGTATCAGCATATTATAAGTAATTAAATCTATGAGTAAAATCTATGAGTAAACAGAGCAATGAATGGCACATGTTGACCCTAGTTGGTCAGGATAAACCCGGTATTGTCGCACAGATCACATCGGCACTCTTTCGTACAGGTGCTCAACTGGGGGAAGCGTCAATGATGCGCCTTGGTGGTAATTTCACCATTATGCTTATGGTAAAAAGTGGGCAATCCTTGAATGAGTTAGAACAAAGTATTGCTCCTGTGGTTGCTGCACTTGAGTTACATAGCTCATTTCAAAGTATTAATGCCAGTCTGCATCAGCATGAGCTCCCCAATACTCGTATCACAGTGTATGGTGCTGATCGGGCGGGTATTGTTGCTGATACGACCAGTTGTTTATTAGATGCAGGTTTTAATATCATGGACTTAGCATCGGATGTGGCTGGCGATGAAGCCGATCCTATCTATATTATGCATATTGAAGGCATTGCTCAGAATGGTTCAGAAGCCATAGAAACGGCTCTTGAACAGATAAAAATAAAAGGTGTTAATATTGATGTGACACCCATTGATATTATGATCGCTTAAGTGGAATTATTATGGCTGTATTGGATATTTTAAAGTACCCAGATGAGGCACTTAAACAAATTTCACAACCGGTTGAACAGTTTGATGAACAGCTGCTTTGCTTTTTAGCAGATTTGGAGCAGACTATGAGAGCAGGGCCAGGTGGGGTTGGTATTGCTGCCCCTCAAGTGGGCTATTTTAAGCGCATTGCTATTGTGGATGTCTCAGTAAAACCAAAAATCAAACATAATGGGTGCATGATCCTGATTAATCCCGAAATAAAAACATGGGATGGCATGAAAGTAGGTCGTGAAGGCTGTATGTCTGTACCGGATTATACCGGTAATGTGATCCGAGCTGAAAAAATTACTCTACAGGCTAATAATCCTCAGGGTGAGTTAATTGACTATGAATGTATTGGCTACGAAGCACGAGCTGTGCAACATGAAATGGATCATTTGGATGGCTTACTTTTTTTAGATCGACTTGTTAGCCGTAGAATGGATTTATTTAAACGCAAGGTTTATAAATAGTCCAATTTATTATAGCATTTCTTTTTTGGATTGGTCATTCATGTAAAACTTATCCACAGGCTAATTAATTGATAGTTATTGAAAATAATTTTTATGTTAGCTGTTGAAAAAGTTATCCACAACCCCATATTAAGATCATCAAAACATTTTTAAGAGGGTATGCCAATGAGAATGGATAAACTGACCAGCAAATTTCAACAAGCCATTGCCGATGCACAAAGCTTGGCAATTGGTCGTGACCACCAGTTTATAGAATCTATCCATGTAATGGTTGCATTATTGGATCAAGAAGGCGGTACGGCAAGGCATTTACTGACCCAATCCAATGTCAATATTAATCTACTACGCTCGCAACTAGCCAAAGCGCTGGATCAAATGGCCAGTATTGATGGTTTTTCTGGTGATGTGCAAGTCTCTCCTGAGTTAACACGTCTATTAAATATGACGGATAAACTTTCTCAGAAACGTAAGGATCAATTTATTTCCAGTGAGCTATATTTACTTGCTGCCATTGGTGATAAGGGGCAACTTGGGCGCATTTTATCAGACTTAGGTGCGGATAAAAAAGTCGTTGAACAAGCTATTGATGCGATGCGTGGCGGGCAGACAGTCAATGATCCTAATGCTGAAGAACAACGTCAGGCGCTAGAGAAATATACCATCGATCTGACCGAACGAGCGGAACAAGGGAAGCTTGATCCTGTTATTGGTCGGGATGATGAGATCCGCCGTACTGTACAAGTGTTACAACGTCGTACAAAAAATAACCCAGTCTTAATTGGTGAACCCGGTGTGGGTAAAACCGCTATTATCGAAGGTTTAGCACAGCGTATTATTAATGGTGAAGTGCCCGAAGGTCTTAAAAACAAGCGTATTTTATCATTAGATATGGGCACCTTGATTGCTGGAGCTAAATTTCGTGGTGAGTTTGAAGAGCGCCTAAAAGCGGTATTAAGTGATTTATCCAAACAAGAAGGCAGTGTGATCCTCTTTATTGATGAATTGCACACGATGGTTGGTGCTGGTAAAGCCGAAGGCTCTATGGATGCAGGCAATATGCTCAAGCCTGCTTTGGCTCGAGGTGAACTGCATTGTGTTGGAGCAACCACTTTAGATGAATATCGTGAATATTTAGAAAAAGATGCGGCTTTAGAGCGCCGTTTTCAAAAAGTGTTGGTGGATGAGCCAACCTTAGAAGATACCATTGCTATTTTGCGTGGTTTAAAAGAAAAATATGAATTGCATCATGGGGTTGATATTACTGACCCAGCAATTGTTGCTGCGGCCAGTTTATCGCAACGCTATATTACAGAGAGAAAATTACCCGATAAAGCCATTGATCTTATTGATGAAGCAGGCAGTCGTATCCGTATGGAAATTGATTCCAAACCAGAAAAAATGGACAAGCTGGAACGCCGTATTATTCAACTAAAAATTGAACGAGAAGCCTTAAGTAAGGAATCGGATCCCGCATCAAAAAAACGTTTAGGCATATTAGAAGAAGATATTGCCGCACTGGAGTTAGATTTTTCTGAATTAGAAGAAATCTGGAAATCAGAAAAAGCCGCAGTACAAGGGACGCAACACATTAAAGAAGCATTGGATCAGGCACGCAAAGATTTAGAAACTGCCCAACGAGCAGGTGACTTAGGACGTATGTCTGAATTGCAATATGGGCGCATTCCAGAGCTTGAGAAACAATTGGATATGGCATCACAATTAGAGATGATTGATCCGACTGATCAGCCTAAGTTACTCAGAAACTCGGTAACAGAAGAGGAAATTGCGGAAGTTGTTGCTAAGTGGACAGGTATTCCCGTAGCCAAGATGCTGGAAGGTGAAAATGATAAATTGCTGCATTTAGAAGCAAAGCTTCATGAACGGGTGATTGGCCAGTCAGAAGCCGTTACCGTGGTTGCTAATGCCATTCGGCGCTCTCGTGCGGGTTTATCCGATCCCAGACGACCTAATGGATCCTTTTTATTCCTTGGCCCTACTGGAGTGGGTAAAACAGAATTAACCAAGGCCTTAGCCGGTTTCTTATTTGACACCGAAGATGCCATGGTTCGCTTGGATATGTCGGAGTTTATGGAAAAACATGCCGTTGCCCGATTAATTGGAGCACCCCCAGGCTATGTTGGTTATGAAGAAGGTGGTTATTTAACAGAGGCTGTCAGACGTAAGCCTTACTCTGTGATTTTGCTGGATGAAGTTGAAAAAGCACACCCTGATGTGTTTAATATTCTTTTACAGGTCTTAGATGATGGTCGTCTGACTGATGGTCAGGGACGGACAGTGGATTTTCGTAATACGGTGATTATTATGACATCCAACTTGGGGTCTCAGCGCATTCAAGAGCTTAGCATGCATGCTTCTGGCAAACCAGATAATGCAGAGGCAGATTACCAGTTAATGAAAGCTGAAGTAATGGAGGTCGTGTCACAACATTTTCGCCCAGAATTTATTAATCGAGTCGATGATGTGGTTGTTTTTCATCCTCTTGATAGAGAGGCGATTCATCAGATTGCAGACATTCAAATGGCTGATCTGCGTGGCCGTTTGTATGAACGTGATTTGGATATGGTCGTTTCTGAAGCAGCAATGACTCAAATTGGTAATGCTGGTTTTGATCCTATTTATGGTGCCCGCCCCCTAAGACGAGCCATACAGCAGGCTTTGGAAAATCCACTTGCTCAAGAGATATTAGCAGGTAACTTTATGCCCGGTGATGTCATTGATGTGGATGTTTCAAGTGATGATCCTCAGGGGCGTATTGTTTTTAAACGACGTTAGATGATGTGCTTATTGGCTAGTTGCTTGATTTTTCTAGATTAAAGGCACATTAGAAATAGGGCTTTAGTCACATTTATTTGCGGGGCTAAAGTCCTAGCCCCAAAAGCCATACGCATTAATATCTTATTCCTGAGCAGATTGTGAGGGATTAATGCGATAAGGTGTAATGTATACCAGCATACCAAAAATAGGATTATCAATATAATGCAGTTCTTTACTGCGCATTTTTCTATTTTGCTTAAAGCGATACACTTGTTTTATGCATTGCTTACTCGGTGTTGTTTCCTGTGGTTGATCGAATTCTTGCTTATTGTTTGTTTTTGGATACACACATTGCTGTGCTTGCAAATTAACTTTTATATGTAAATAGCGGGATACATAGAGTTCTAATTCACCTTCTGGGATCAGACTGTCAGAAAACTGATCAGAGACAAGTTTAATTGGTAAGGCTCTATTTTTTGGTAATGAACGTTGTGTCCAGCCAAAATGTGCTAATAGTTTATAATTGGGTGAATAGCGTAAGTGAGCAGCAGAATCTGATAATTTGTAATTAGCAGAAGAAAGCACCGCAATACCATTTCTTAAAGGTAAAAACTGTTTTCTTTGCATATCATATTCAGCTAATGCTGGCGTATCATCATTGAGTGACTTATCTATTGTGCTTAATGCTTGTTCGTCTGATAATAAGTTGTCATCAGATAATTCAAGCGTCTGCCAAAATTCATCGTGCTTACCCTGTTCATTGATATGTCTGAACAAGATCACTTCCACAATATAATATTGTTTTGCTTGATTATCCTCAACTGTTTGATTTTGCCCAATACTCTCCTGAGTTGAACCTTCGGCATATACAAAGTGGCTGAGCAATAAAGCGAATAAAAGAAATATAATAGATTTGATACATTGCATACTGGATGATCTCATTTGATAAGCTTTGTATTATACAAAATATAAGAGATGATACGAGACTTATTCTTGTATTTATAGGTTAAAACAGGTGACTGATACTATGAAGATTTATTTAGGTTTAAGGTAAGGTCACTTTGGCATAGATACCAAAGTGAAACCTACAGGGAGCTATTTATGCCCGAAGAAAGTACTTTTGGAAGTGGCGACTTCTTTAACAAATTCAGGCTAATCAATACCTTATTAATTTCAGCTATTCAGAATTCAAGTTAATTAAAATATTGCGGAGAAATATCATGAAATTCATGATCAACAACCCTCTTATGTAAGTCACCAATAGTAACCATAGAATTCATATTAATATCTAAACCATCAAAGTATTCAGAAATGCCTTCTTGCAACTCTATAGCCTTAGCTTGTTGCATACCTAAATCGGTGCGCAATTCGAGATTATCACTAATCTCATCCATTTCAACTTCAAAGGTATCCGCAATGAGTGCATTTAAACTCATATCCATGAGTGCTTTAACGGATGCTAATTCATTATTACCAGCTTTAATACACATCTTTCTTATCCTATGCCACAAACTTATATCATCCTGATACCCAGCTTGTAATGAAAAATAGATTATAATTATTATATAACGATATTAGTATAATCTAATTTTATAAAATAATAAATTGATATATATCATTAGGAAAGTAAACGGTGGTAAAAAGAATTATAGAAACTGATTTTGTAAAATTTTGTTGGTAAAGGATGTTCTTAAATAAAAGCCTCTGGGTAGGGTTTGTTTTTTTAAGCCATTGTCTCCAAAGGTAGTGGTTAGAACACTTGCATTGGCTGCTTTTGGACGAATCTGCAAATACTCACCCTGATGAGCGGTAATAGTTTCTACTTTTCCCAAACTGATAAGCTCCATAAATTCTTCCCAGTCTGCTTGTAAAATCATCATATCATCTTCTGATGGTGACCAGATAAAACCTTGTCCTATTTTTCTCTGAGCAATGCTAATAGTAGGATCAGCTTCAATGGGTAACCATAAAACTCGTGAAAGCTTGTGGTAAACACAAGAATCTTGCCATGACAGTCCAATGTGTCTGATAAGAGGGACGGCACAGACAAAAGTGGTTTCTTTTGCTTTGTGTTGAGCACTTAAGGGGATGGTTTTAAGTTCGATACCCAGATTTTGAAAATCAGGCTTTGATTGATTGCCAGCGCTGGCACCTAGGTGAAGTTCAACCAGTTGCCCAATCCAACCCTTATCACGTTTTAGGTTTTCAGGCACTGTCCAGTTGGCTTGGTCGGCTAATTCTGATAAGCGTTTGCCTGCAAGGGCAAGCACTCGAGAACTCAGTTCTTCTTCTGATTCGGGTCTTAGAGATTGCACAAGTCGTCGTACTAGACTGATTTTATTAATAAAAAAACAAAAGCCATAACCAGTACCAGAGGGATTAATACAGCGACCAGATCATTGCTAGATGCTTTGGGGCTATCTTTTAGCATTCCTTTTGCTTTAGGGAGTAAATACACTATCATCATTATAAGAAATAATGCCGAGAAGATTTTCATCCAGTCCATAGTGAATTGCCTGTATCTTAGTTAGATAAGAATAATTTAAGCTTGTTATTTTAGAGGCTAGGGGTGATCATTGTAAATAGGAAAGTTCAGCTCGTGCCGTTGCTAAAAAATAATGCCATCTGAAATGAGATGGCATTACAGCAGATGATTTATTTAATCATCAAGTGCACCTAATAAAGATAGGAGATTAACAAAGATATTATATAAGCTTAAATATAAACCAACAGTGGCCATAATATAATTTCTTTCGCCACCATTAATTATACGACTGGTGTCATATAAAATAAAACCACTCATAATAAGAATAATTGCTGCGGATAATGCCAGAGATAATGCTGGAATTTCCATAAAAATATTGGCTAGAGCAGTAATCAGCACTAACACCATACCGACCACTAGCATACCGCCCATAAAGCTAAAATCACGACGAGTCGTTAATGCATAGCCTGATAAGGCTAGGAAAATAATGCCAGTACCACCCAGAGCTGTCATAATTAACTGACTACCATTACTCATGTGCATATAGTGATTAAGCATAGGACCTAAGCCTAAGCCAAGTAAACCGGTAATAGCAAAAACAACACCAATACCTGCGGCACTATTGGCTGTTTTTGGTAGCACAAACCAGATAAGACCCATGGCACCAAATGATGCGACAAGTGGCATATAGAAGGGTAGATTCATATTCATGGAAATAAATGCTGTAAACGCACTGAAAAGGAGCGTAACAGAAAGTAATGCATAAGTATTTTTTAATACTTTATTGGTTTCTAGAACAGCTGTTTGCGATTGTGCAAGCTCTACTGGTCGATTCATTGCTGGTTAGCCTCCGGCTATAGACATAAAAAGAATTAATAATAACACATCTGTAATCTAAGACCTGATA
>WFNB01000092.1 GCA_015488755.1 Gammaproteobacteria bacterium
GCTCTTATTCAATAACTTTAGCAACAACACCCGCACCAACAGTACGGCCACCTTCGCGAATAGCAAAACGTAAACCCTCTTCCATTGCAATTGGTGCAATTAAAGTAACAACCATTTGAACGTTATCACCTGGCATAACCATTTCTACGCCTTCTGGTAATTCACAAGCACCTGTTACGTCTGTTGTACGGAAGTAAAACTGTGGACGATAACCTTTGAAAAATGGTGTGTGACGACCACCTTCATCTTTGCTCAGAACGTAGACTTCTGCTTCAAAAATAGTATGTGGTGTGATTGAACCGGGCTTAGCAAGGACTTGACCACGTTCCACTTCTTCACGCTTAATACCACGTAAAAGTATACCAACATTATCACCTGCCTGACCTTGGTCTAGCAGTTTACGGAACATTTCAACACCCGTACAAGTTGTGCTTGCTGTTTCTTTGATGCCGATAATTTCGATTTCTTCACCAACTTTAATAATACCACGCTCAATACGACCGGTAACAACTGTGCCACGACCTGAAATTGAGAAAACATCTTCGACTGGCATAATGAAGTCACCATCAACTGCGCGTTCTGGCTCTGGAATGTATTTATCCATTTCTTCAACCAGTTTAACAATTGAAGGTACACCAATATCACTGGTATCGCCTTCTAGAGCTTTAAGAGCAGAACCGGTTACGATTGGGGTGTCATCACCTGGGAAGTCATAGGCATCCAATAATTCACGGATTTCCATTTCGACTAATTCAAGTAGTTCTTCATCATCAACCATATCCGCTTTGTTCATATAAACAAGGATATAAGGGACACCAACTTGACGAGACAATAGGATGTGTTCACGAGTTTGTGGCATTGGGCCATCAGCAGCACTACAAACTAGAATTGCGCCGTCCATTTGGGCAGCACCAGTGATCATGTTTTTTACATAATCAGCGTGTCCTGGGCAATCAACATGGGCATAGTGACGAATGTCGGATTCGTATTCTACGTGAGAGGTTGCAATGGTGATTCCACGAGCTTTTTCTTCTGGTGCTGAGTCAATCTGATCAAAAGCACGAGTTTCACCGCCGTGAACCTCTGCCATACATTTGGTAATGGCTGCTGTTAATGTGGTTTTACCATGATCGACGTGGCCAATTGTACCAACGTTGACATGTGGTTTTGTACGTTCAAACTTTTCTTTAGACATGATTTATCCTGAACTCATTATTTATTACTATTTATATTGACGACTCATAATTTATAGTGGGAATAACTTTTCTAGCACTCCAACACCATTACTTGTGGTCACACTCATTACACAAATTGTTTGCATTTCACACTGAGTGAAATGTTGCTACTGTTTTTTGATTGCGCATATTCTATTGCTACATCTTCGTAAAGTCCACATAAATTGCATTTATATTGAATCTATAGCTTATTTTGATTTCCAAAATGACTTAACGATAGATGTAATAGACTTTTAAATTACTTACTTAGTAAGCTAATAGCCTTGTTTCTTGGTAATTGCTTCCACAACACTATTAGGTGCCTCAGCGTATTTGCTAAATTCCATTGAATAGCTAGCTCGCCCTTGCGTTGCAGAGCGTAGTGCCGTTGCATAGCCAAACATTTCAGATAAAGGCACGTCGGCACGAATTATCTTCGCCCCAGCACTGCCATCTTCCATTCCTTCTAATATACCTCGGCGGCGATTTAAGTCTCCCATCACGTCACCCATGTAATCTTCAGGGGTAACAACCTCTACTTTCATCATTGGCTCTAGTAAAATAGGATCTGCTTTTTGTGCACCCTCACGCAACGCATAGGATGCAGCGATTTTAAATGCCATTTCATTGGAATCAACATCGTGATACGAGCCATCAAACAAGGTCGCTTTTACATCCACTAATGGGAATCCAGCAATAACACCATTTTGCATTTGATCTTGAATGCCTTTATCAATGGCTCCAATATATTCTTTAGGTACTGAACCACCAACAATTTCATTAACAAACTCATAGCCTTCTTGAGGCTCCAATTTCAACCAAACATGACCATATTGCCCACGGCCACCTGATTGACGAATAAATTTGCCTTCAATTTCAACTATTTTTCTGATGGTTTCACGATAGGAAACCTGTGGTGCCCCAACATTGGCATCCACACTAAACTCACGCTTCATTCTATCGACAATGATATCTAGGTGCAGCTCACCCATGCCAGAAATAATTGTTTGTCCTGACTCTTCATCGGTATGCACCCGAAAGGAAGGGTCTTCATGAGCTAATTTGCCTAAAGCAATAGCCATTTTTTCTTGATCGGCTAGTGTTCTAGGCTCTACAGCTACTGAGATCACTGGTTCAGGAAAAGTCATACGTTCTAAAATAATCTTAGCATTTTGAGCACATAAGGTATCACCCGTGGTAACATCTTTTAAGCCAACAGCTGCTGCAATATCGCCTGCACAGACTTCCTTAATTTCTTCACGAGAGTTAGAGTGCATTTGCAAGATTCGCCCAATACGCTCTTTTTTTCCTTTTACTGAGTTGTATAGCATATCCCCAGATTTTAAAATACCTGAGTAAACACGGAAAAAAGTAAGTGTACCGACAAAAGGATCGGTTGCTATTTTAAATGCCAATGCTGCAAACGGCTCATCATCTGAAGCGTCTCTATGTGTCTCTGTCTCATCTTTATCATCTAGAACACCATTAATCGCTTTTACTTCTGTAGGTGAAGGTAAATAATAAATTATGGCATCAAGCATTGCTTGTACACCAATATTCTTAAAGGCACTACCACAGCAAACAGGAACAATCTCTGTTGTTAAACAACGCTCCCGTATGCCCTTATGGATATCATCTTCACAAAGATCACCTTCTTCAAGGTATTTATCCATCAATTCTTCATTCGCTTCAGCAGCTGCTTCTAATAAATTTTCACGCCAATAGTTGCAATCATCAACCATGTCTGCCGGAATTTCTTTGGCAACATAGTTAATGCCCATATTTTCTGCTTCCCAGTAAATTGCCTTCATGCGAATAAGATCAACAATCCCTTGCAGTTCTTCTTCTGCACCAATGGGTAATTGCAAGGGAATAGGGGTAGCATCAAGTCGAGTTTTAAGTTGCTCAACTACACGTAAAAAATCAGCCCCTGAACGATCCATTTTATTAATAAATGCAATTCGAGGAACTTCATATTTATTAGCTTGACGCCAGACTGTTTCAGACTGAGGTTCAACGCCACCTACTGCACAAAAGACAGCAACGGCGCCATCTAATACTCGCAGTGAGCGCTCAACCTCAATAGTAAAATCAACATGTCCCGGGGTATCGATAATATTAATTCGATGCTTATCAAATTGCTTATCCATCCCCTGCCAAAAACAGGTTGTTGCTGCAGAGGTAATGGTAATACCTCGCTCCTGTTCTTGCTCCATCCAATCCATAGTGGCGGCACCATCATGGACTTCACCAATTTTATGTGACACACCAGTATAATAGAGAACACGCTCTGTCGTTGTTGTTTTACCCGCATCAATATGAGCCATAATGCCCACATTACGATACTGAGTAATCGGTGTTTTACGTGCCACGTTTAAGTGAACCTCTAAAGTTGGCGATGCTGGAAGGAATTTGTTTTTGCCTGCCTGATGCCTAGAATCTACTAAGCACCACAGGACTTTTTGTGTCAGCTTTTGTTATCCTAAATAAATAGAAAATAAGCTTAAGCGTATCTGTAACAATATTACCAACGATAATGAGCAAATGCTTTATTAGCTTCTGCCATACGGTGAGTATCTTCACGCTTCTTAACAGCAGAACCTTTGTTCTCTAGAGCGTCAATCATTTCACCGGCTAATCTACGCCCCATAGATTTCTCGCCACGTTTTCTTGAAGCATCTACTAACCAACGCATACCAAGTGTTGCTTGACGCTCAGTACGAACTTCAACAGGAACTTGATAGGTTGCACCACCCACACGACGTGATTTAACTTCCACGGTAGGTCTGATGTTCTCAATTACCTTATTGAACAATTCAACTGGCTCGCCTTTAGTTTTCTCAACAACAATATCAAGAGCACCGTAGACAATTTTTTCAGCAACTGATTTTTTACCACTGAACATAATGATATTTATGAACTTAGCAAGACTTTTATCCCCAAATTTGGGATCAGGTAGAATTTCGCGTTTTACTGCGGCTCTTCTCCTAGACATAGGTTATTACCTTTATTTAATGGATTCAGTTTGTATTACCGTTTTATTTAGCAACGGCTACATTCCTCATCGAATATTCTAAGATACTTACAGGTGATGTCTTTTTACTAAAGATGAACTCTCTTTACCAAAATGAAGTCTCTAGCAGATAATTCCCGAAAGATTATCGACGCTCAGGCCTGTATGCGCACTTCTTATATTTTTAACGTTAAAAGCTAAAAACTAAAAAGCTATTATTTTGGACGTTTAGTACCGTATTTTGAACGTCCTTGACGACGATCATCAACACCAGCTGTATCTAAAGTTCCACGTACCGTATGATAACGAACACCCGGTAAATCCTTAACACGACCACCACGAATTAAGATAACACTATGTTCCTGCAAGTTATGACCTTCACCACCAATATAGGTAGATACTTCAAAGCCACTTGTTAGACGAACACGCGCTACTTTACGTAATGCTGAGTTTGGTTTTTTAGGTGTTGTAGTGTAAACACGAGTACATACACCACGACGCTGAGGACAAGCCTGCAGTGCTGGCACGTTACTCTTGGTTACTTGGCGTTTACGTGGTTTACGTACCAATTGGTTGGTAGTTGCCATTAACTTTTATCTCCACACAATAAACAACAGGCGAGGAACATCCCCGCCTGCAAAGGCCGACAAATATAGTCATTTCTGTTCTATTTGTCAAGTTTCTGAAGAGAATATATTCTTTTATAGGACTATATTCACTTCAACTAAGTTGTTAATTTTAAAAATTAACTTTCTAAAGCGCTGATATCATCTTTAATTTGATAACGCTCTTTATCTTTCATACGACGCTTACGACGTTCCTTATGGAAAGTTAAGCCCGTGCCTGCTGGGATAAGACGTCCCACAATGACATTTTCTTTTAGTCCACGTAAATCGTCTCTTTTACCACTTACAGATGCTTCAGTAAGAACACGAGTAGTTTCCTGAAATGACGCTGCTGAAATAAAGGATTCTGTGGCCAAGGAGGCTTTGGTAATACCTAGTAGTAAACGCTGGAAGCTTGCCGACATCTTGCCTTCTTTTTCCATGCGTAAATTTTCTTCAACAATCGCTGAATATTCTACCTGTTCACCCTTAATAAAGCTGGTGTCACCTGCATCTTTAATTTCTGCACGTTTGATCATTTGACGGACAATGACTTCAATGTGCTTATCATTAATTTTTACACCCTGTAAACGATAGACTTCCTGTACTTCATTAACAATATATTTAGCCAATTCTTGCTCACCTTTGAGGCGTAAAATATCATGAGGGTTCGTTGCTCCATCTGAAACAACCTCACCTTTTTCAACATGCTCACCTTCAAAGACATTAATATGACGCCACTTAGGTAGTAGCTCTTCATAAGCCTTGCCTTCTTTAGGAGTGATAACCAAGCGCTGCTTACCTTTGGTTTCCTTACCAAAACTAACCACACCTGAAATCTCCGCTAAGATAGAAGGTTCTTTTGGTTTTCTGGCTTCAAATAAATCGGCAACTCTTGGTAAACCACCGGTAATATCCTTAGTTTTGGAAGATTCCTGCGGAATACGTGCAACGGCATCACCAACGCCCACAGTATCACCATCACTATGATTTACAATAGCACCTGCTGGCAAAGCATATTGTGCAGGGATATCTGTATCAACAATATTCAACTCGTTGCCATCTGCATCTAACAATTTAACCATTGGACGAAGATCTTTGGCATTGCCGGCGCGTTGTTTTGGATCAATGATGACCAGTGAACTTAGTCCGGTAATACTGTCTGTTTCTTTATTTACAGTCACGCCTTCAATAAAATCAATGAAGCGAACAACACCTGCAACTTCAGTAATTACAGGATGGGTATGAGGATCCCAGTTAGCAACCACATCACCACCATTAACTTCTGAACCATCTGATACGGATAACGATGCACCATAAGGCACCTTGTAACGCTCACGTTCACGACCATGATTATCAACAACGGTTAATTCACCTGAGCGTGATACGGCAATGTTATTGCCTGAAGATTCTTGACGTACGGTTTTGATATTATGCAAGCGAATAATACCTGTTGATTTAGCTTCTACACTATTAACTGATGCAGCACGAGAGGCTGCACCACCAATATGGAAGGTACGCATAGTCAACTGAGTACCCGGTTCACCAATAGACTGAGCGGCAATAACACCAACTGCTTCACCCATATTAACTTTATGTCCACGGGCAAGATCACGACCATAACAGGTTGCACAAATACCGTGACGAGTTTCACAAGAAATAGGTGAACGCACTTTCATATGGTCAATATTAAGTTCTTCTAATTTATCACACCATGCTTCATCAATTAATATCCCCTTAGGTACTACTACTTCATCACTATCAGCCTTAATGACATCTTCAGCAACAATTCGTCCTAATACTCTTTCTCGTAATGGCTCAACAACATCACCGCCTTCAATAAGCGATTGCACCATAACACCGCCATTAGTACCACAATCGTCTTCAACGACGACTAAATCTTGTGATGCATCAACTAAACGACGAGTTAGATAACCTGAGTTGGCTGTTTTAAGAGCAGTATCTGCTAAACCTTTTCGAGCACCGTGAGTAGAAATAAAGTATTGTAGTACACTTAAGCCTTCACGGAAGTTTGCTGTAATGGGTGTTTCAATAATTGAACCATCTGGCTTTGCCATTAGGCCACGCATACCAGAAAGCTGTCGAATTTGAGCAGCACTACCACGAGCACCTGAATCGGCCATCATATAAACAGAGTTAAATGATGTCTGCTTGATGACGTCACCTTTTTCAGGAATGGATGCCTTAATCTCATCGGGAACAATATCTTTTAACACTTGTCCTGATACTGTTGATGTAGGCACATAGTTAATTTCAATGGAGTCTGTTTCTAGATTATCCATCATTGATTTAGCAACAGCTTCGTTAGCATGTGACCAAATATCAATTACTTTATTATAGCGTTCGCCATCAGTTACTAGACCGGATTCATACTGTGCTTGAATTTCTCTAACTTCTTGCTCTGCTCCATCAATAATGTCGTATTTCTCATCTGGAATCACCATATCATTGACACCAAAAGAGGCCCCTGAACGAGCAGCATGAGCAAAACCGGTGTACATCAATTGATCAGCAAAAACAACAGTCTCTTTTAAACCAACGATACGATAACAGGCATTAATTAGACCTGAAATGGCCTTTTTTGACAAATCTTTATTCATCAAATCAAATGATAAACCTGGGGGCAATATTTTAGATAAAATAGCACGTCCAACAGTTGTGTCTACAACACGAGTCTGCTCAACCAGTTCACCCTCATCGTTTTTAAACGATTCGATGATCCTTGCTTTCACCTTAGCATGCAATACCACATGGCCTGTTTCAAAAGCACGTTCAGCTTCCATATAGTTAGCGAACATCATGCCTTCACCTTTACTGCCGATGAACTCACGAGTCATATAGTACAAACCTAAAACAACGTCTTGTGATGGTACAATAATAGGCTCGCCATTAGCTGGAGAGAGGATGTTATTAGAGGCCATCATTAATGAGCGGGCTTCAAGCTGTGCTTCAATTGATAGTGGGATATGCACCGCCATCTGGTCACCATCAAAGTCAGCATTAAATGCCGTACAAACGAGAGGATGAAGCTGAATAGCTTTGCCTTCAATGAGCACGGGCTCAAATGCCTGAATACCCAGACGATGAAGAGTCGGTGCACGGTTAAGCATAATAGGATGTTCGCGGATCACTTCTTCAAGGATATCCCATACTTCGGGACCTTCACGTTCAACCATTTTTTTAGCGGCTTTAATTGTGGTTGCTAAACCACGCAATTCAAGCTTACTAAAAATAAAGGGCTTAAATAATTCCAGAGCCATTTTTTTAGGCAAACCGCATTGATGCAAACGTAAGGTTGGTCCTACCACAATAACGGAACGACCTGAGTAATCAACCCGTTTACCCAATAAGTTCTGACGGAAACGACCTTGCTTACCCTTGATCATATCAGCCAAGGATTTTAGTGGACGTTTATTGGAGCCAGTAATAGCACGTCCACGACGACCATTATCTAATAGGGCATCAACAGACTCTTGTAACATACGTTTTTCATTACGTACAATAATATCAGGTGCATTAAGCTCTAATAAGCGTTTTAAACGATTATTTCGATTAATAACACGACGATAAAGATCATTCAAGTCAGAGGTAGCAAAACGACCGCCTTCCAATGGGACTAATGGACGTAAATCAGGTGGCAAAACAGGCAATATAGTCATTACCATCCATTCAGGCTTATTTTTTGACTCCTGAAAGGCTTCCATTAATTTTAAGCGTTTAGAGAATTTCTTCAGTTTGGTTTCTGATTCGGTACCATCCATATCCTCACGGATCATAGCAATTTCTTTTTCGACATTAATTGCTTTTAATAATTCACGAACCGCCTCAGCACCCATACGAGCGTCAAAATCATCACCATATTCTTCAATAGCATCTAGATACTGCTCATCAGTCAAGATTTGATTTTTTTCTAATGTTGTCATGCCTGGATCGATGACCACAAATGCTTCAAAATAGAGCACACGTTCAATATCACGTAGGGTCATATCAAGAATAAGACCCATGCGCGATGGCAAAGATTTCAGATACCAGATATGAGCCACAGGGCTTGCTAGATCGATATGACCCATTCGATCTCGACGAACTTTAGACTGGGTGACTTCTACACCACATTTTTCACAAATAACACCACGGTGTTTAAGGCGCTTATATTTACCACACAAACACTCGTAGTCTTTAACTGGACCAAAAATTTTAGCACAAAACAAACCGTCTCTTTCAGGCTTAAATGTACGATAATTGATGGTTTCTGGTTTCTTTACTTCACCATAAGACCATGATTTGATCTTTGCTGGAGAAGCAAGGCCGATACGAATGGCGTCAAAATCGTCGAATTGATTTTGCTGTTTTATGAGATTTAATAAATCTTTCAACTTGATATCCTCTACTATAGCGCCATGTTAAGAGAAAAATTATTTTCTCTCAAAAGAATTTTATTGTTTATAAATCGTAGAGCTTCTTAATAGCCATGCATTAAGAAGTCCTTTATTGAGAACGAACTAGTCGACTTGCTCCAATTCTATATCAATACCTAATGCCCGTATTTCTTTAAGCAAGACATTAAATGACTCGGGCATCCCAGCATCAATACGATGATCGCCATCAACAATGTTTTTATACATTCTTGTCCGCCCCTGAACATCATCTGATTTAACCGTTAACATTTCTTGCAGAGTATAGGCTGCACCGTATGCTTCAAGTGCCCAAACTTCCATCTCTCCGAAGCGCTGACCACCAAACTGAGCTTTACCACCTAAAGGCTGCTGAGTAACAAGACTATAAGGACCAGTAGAACGAGCATGCATTTTATCATCAACTAAATGGTTCAATTTCAGCATGTACATATAGCCAACAGTAACGGGACGGTCAAACTGATTGCCTGTACGACCATCATAAAGTGTTGATTGACCTGAACGATCATAACCAGCCAGTTCAAGCATACGCTTAATTTCATTCTCAGGTGCACCATCAAATACAGGTGTTGCCATAGGTACGCCACCTTTAAGATTCTGGCATAGCTTGATAATTTCTTCGTCTGTTAAGCTGTCAATATCTTCTTTTTGACCGGCACTTTCATTATAAATTTCATGTAAATAGTTACGCAACTTGGCCATTTTTTCTGCTTGTTCGGATTTTTCCTGAAGCATATCACCAATGCGTAGACCTAGGCCTCGTGCAGCCCACCCTAGGTGGGTTTCAAGTACCTGTCCGACATTCATTCGAGAAGGTACGCCTAGAGGGTTCAGAACAATATCAACCGTCCGACCGTCTTCTAGATAAGGCATATCTTCAACAGGTACAATCATTGAAATAACACCTTTATTACCATGGCGTCCGGCCATTTTATCACCCGGTTGAACACGGCGTTTAACCGCCATATAGACTTTAACCATTTTCAACACACCTGGTGCTAGATCATCACCAGCAATGATTTTCTGACGCTTTTCTTCAAAATGATCATCAAATTCTTTTCTAGAATTTTCTAGTTGTTCAGCCAATTTAACTAATTGTTCTTGTTGCTCTGTATCGCGTAATTTAATATCAAACCATTTACTGCGTTGGCTAATTTCTGCTAATACATCAGCGGTTACCTTATCTCCAGAAGCCATGCCTGGGCCACCATCAACCACTTGATCCATCACGATACGTTCAACACGGCTATAGGTATCTTCTTCCACAATTCGAAATTGATCCATCATGTCTTTACGAACAGCCGTCAGAGCATCTTCTTCAATTGATTTTGCTCGAGCATCTTTTTCTAAGCCATCACGAGTAAAGACTTGTACGTCAATAATAGTACCAACTTTACTGCCAGAGACTCTCAATGACGTATCTTTCACATCGGATGCTTTTTCACCAAAGATAGCACGCAGTAGTTTTTCTTCCGGTGTCAGTTGTGTTTCACCTTTGGGGGTTACTTTACCTACCAGAATATCACCACCTTTTACCTCAGCACCAATATAGACAATTCCAGATTCATCCAGTTTTGCTAAGGCCGATTCACCGACATTAGGAATATCACTGGTGATTTCCTCTGAACCTAACTTAGTGTCACGAGCAATACATGTTAGTTCTTCAATATGGATAGTCGTAAAGCGATCTTCTTCAACCATTCTTTCTGAGATAAGAATGGAGTCTTCAAAGTTATAGCCATTCCAAGGCATGAAGGCAATCATCATATTTTGCCCTAGAGCCAGCTCACCAATATCTGTTGAAGGACCATCGGCCAAAACATCACCACGAGCAATAAGATCACCCTCTTTAACTAATGGACGTTGGTTAATGCAAGTATTCTGATTTGAACGTGTGTACTTAGTCAGATTATAAATATCAACACCCGATTCACCCGGTAGTGTTTCATCATCATTGACTCGAATAACAATACGTGAAGCATCACATTTATCAATAATACCACCACGACGAGCAATTGCTGCCACACCTGAGTCAATAGCAACTGTACGTTCCATACCGGTACCTACCAAAGGCTTATCCGCCTTAAGGGTCGGCACAGCTTGACGTTGCATATTAGAACCCATCAAAGCCCGGTTAGCATCATCATGTTCCAAAAATGGAATCATCGAAGCAGCCACCGAAACAATTTGTCTAGGTGACACATCCATGTAATTGATTTTATCTGGTGAATAGGTTGTAAATTCGTTTAAATGACGGCAATTGACAATATCATCTATTAACTTACCATTATCATCAATGGTGGCATTTGCTTGAGCAATAATAAACTCAGATTCATCAATTGCAGACAAATAATCAACCTGATCCGTTAGTACTCCATCAACTACCTTACGATAAGGTGATTCAAGGAAACCATAATCATTCGTACGGGCATAAACAGAGAGGGAGTTGATCAAACCAATATTTGGTCCTTCTGGTGTCTCAATAGGGCAGACACGACCATAGTGTGTTGGATGCACATCACGTACTTCAAAACCAGCACGTTCACGAGTCAAACCACCGGGGCCTAAGGCAGAAACACGACGCTTGTGAGTAATCTCTGATAATGGATTATTTTGATCCATAAACTGAGACAACTGACTGGAACCAAAAAATTCTTTAATTGCTGCCGATACAGGCTTCGCATTAATCAGTTCTTGTGGCATTAGATTATCGGCTTCTGCCAATGTTAAACGCTCTTTAACAGCACGTTCAACACGAACCAGACCGACACGGAATTGATTTTCTGCCATCTCGCCAACGCTTCTGACTCGACGATTGCCTAGATGGTCAATGTCATCAACAGTGCCCTTACCATTTTTAATGTCTAGTAAGGTTTGAATAACAGCGATAATATCATCATTTGATAACACACCGTTGCCAGTTAACACTTCTCTGCCAATACGACGGTTAAACTTCATACGCCCTACAACTGATAAATCATAACGTTCATCCGTAAAGAACAGGTTGGCAAATAAGGCTTCAGCCGCTTCCTTAGTCGGTGGCTCACCTGGGCGCATCATACGATAAATCTCAACCTGAGCTTCTAGTTGTGTATTTGAACTATCAATACGTAAGGTTTCAGAAACAAAGGGACCGGCATCTAAATCGTTGGTATAAATAGTCTGAATATCAGAAACTTTGGCTTCAATCAGCTTTTCCAGTAATTCTTCGGTTAGTTCATCATTGGCATTGGCTATAATTTCACCACTATCCGCATCGACAACATTTTTTGCTAATGCTTTACCATGTAAAACCTCTAGAGGTACAGCAATATACTCCATACCGGATTTTTCAATTTTCTTAACCAGACGTGCGGTAATTCTTTTGCCCTGTTCAACAAGAACATTGCCTTCACTATCTTTTATATCAAAACGAAAAGTTTCTCCTCGCATCCTTTCAGAAACAAGCTTTTGTTGAGCACCTTCGGCATTGATTTTGTAACTTTCAAAATCAAAGAACATCTCCAGCATTTCTTCTGACTCATAACCCAAAGCTCTAAGCAAAATGGTCGCTGGTAGTTTACGACGTCGATCAATGCGCACAAAAACATTGTCTTTAGGATCAAACTCAAAATCTAACCACGAACCACGGTAGGGTATCACGCGAGCATTAAAGAGTAACTTTCCAGATGAGTGCGTTTTACCTTTATCATGATCAAAAAAGACACCTGGACTACGATGCAACTGAGAAACAATAACACGCTCGGTACCATTAATAATAAAAGTACCGTTTCCAGTCATCAATGGGATTTCCCCCATAAAGACTTCTTGCTCACGGATATCTTTTACTTTTTTATTTTTAGCACTGGATTCTTTATCATAAATGATTAAGCGTAATTTAACTCTTAAAGGAGCTGAATAGGTAACACCTCTAGTACGGCATTCTCTTTCATCAAAGGCAGGCTTTCCCAATCTATAATTAATATATTCAAGAGCCGCATTACCTGAAAAACTGACGATTGGAAAAACAGATTTGAAAGCACCTTCTAAGCCAACTTCCTTTCTACCTTCTGGATTTACCTCAGATTGTAAAAACTTACGAAATGAGTCAAGTTGTATAGCAAGTAAGTAAGGCACATCCATAACACCCTTAGATATACCAAAATTTTTACGAATACGTTTTTTTTCTGTAAATGAATAGGCCATTTATATTCCCGAGCTGTCTCTGTTTAAAAGTAACTATTAATTCAATAGCAGCTATATGTATGAGTCTCATTTAATTTTGATCTGCAAAAACCAAACACCTCATTCGAGTTATCTCAAGTATTTATTCTATAACCTTAGCTCTTCAAATGAATAGCAACAAAGCTAAAATCAATACTTCAGATAACTTAAAATTTTCAATATTTAGAAACGGAAAAAGGCCGATGGTCTAAACCATCGGCCATTTTCATTTTTACCCCATTGGCATTACAAATAATGTAATGCCAACTGAGGGTAAAAGTGCATCGCCTTACTTAAGTTCGACTGTTGCACCAGCTTCTTCAAGCTGCTTCTTGATTTCTTCTGCTTCAGCTTTCTCAACACCTTCTTTAACAGGTGCTGGAGCGCCGTCAACAACGCCTTTTGCTTCTTTAAGACCAAGACCAGTGATAGCACGAACTGCTTTAATGACGTTTACTTTCTTATCGCCTACAGAGGCAAGAATAACATCAAACTCAGATTGTTCAGCAGCACCACCAGCAGCTTCGCCACCAGCAGCAGGTGCAGCAGCTACTGCAACAGCAGCAGTTACACCAAATTTTTCTTCCATTGCTTCAACAAGTTCAACAACTTCCATTACAGACATATTAGCAATTGCATCTAACATTTCGTCTTTAGTTACAGCCATTTTCAACTCCAAATTTTTTAAGTTATTTATTACTTATTATCATAATAAGTACTATAACTCATTGGTTTACTATTCAAATTAAATTCATATAAACCCCACCTCTATCAAATTTGTATTGATAGTAAGAGTATCTATATGTATGTATTTTAGCCTTACTAGCTAAAAGCCTTAGCTGGCTTCCTTCTGATCGCGAACAGCTGCGATAGTACGAACCAGTTTTGTATGCGGCTCTGCCAGAGTACGAACAAATTTCGAAATAGGTGCTTTCATAACAGACATTAGCATGCCGATTGCTTGATCCTTAGTAGGCATCTTCGCAAGGACAACAACATCTTCAGGAGCAAGTAGTTTACCGCCAATAGAGACGATTTTTACTTCCAACTTTTTATTTTCTTTCACAAATTCAGAAATGACTCGACCAGCGGCTCCAGGATCTTCTTGCGAAAATGCAAGCACCAAAGAACCAGTCAATTCACTTTGAATACATTCGAATTCTGTACCCTCTACAGCGCGTCTAGCCAATGTATTTTTAACCACACGAAGATAAACACCATCCGCACGAGCTTTCGCGCGTAATTCGTTCATTTCGTTTGATTCAATACCTTGGTAAACAGCACCGACGACAGAGTGTGCATTAGCGGCAATTTCAGCTACTTCAGCGACAATCGCTTTTTTACCTTCAATAGATAAAGCCACTACAACTCACCTCTCGTTTATGACCAAATAACTGCATAATAAGCAGTTGTTGATCAGGTTTCAGATAATTACTGTAATTCCTAATTGCGTTTAGGAACAGCAATCATGTAACGATGTTTCTTAAGCATCCGAGGAGCATTTTGAACGACATCGTCTGCGCAGGCTTTCTTTATGCTTTGTTCTCTTATTACAAGGAATAAAGTAAAGATCATTAAGAATATATTCACCTGCGGTCTTTGACGCTTACTGAATTTAGTAATAAATCAGTAAACCAAAGTTTTTTTAATATAGGCCAACCAATTTAATTATTGGCGACCTATTCTTATTTAATTTCTTACTTAAGTGCAATACTAGCTTGATCAACAGTAAGACCAGGACCATGTGTGGTAGAAACACTAATTTTCTTAAGGTAAATACCTTTTGCTGAAGAAGGCTTGGCTTTTTGTAAGTCAATGACAAGTGCTTCTAAGTTACCCTGAAGAGCTGCCGCATCAAAACCAATTTTACCAATAGAACAATGGATAATGCCGCCTTTATCTGCACGGAAACGTACTTGACCGCCTTTAGCATTGTTCACGGCAGTCACAACATCAGGTGTTACTGTACCAACCTTAGGGTTTGGCATTAAGCCTCGGGGGCCTAAAATTTGACCCAACTGACCAACAACTCGCATTGCATCTGGTGTTGCAATAACAACATCAAAATTCATCTCACCCGCTTTAATTTGTGCAGCAAGATCTTCAAAACCAACTAAATCCGCACCAGCTTCAGTTGCCTTGCTAGCATTTTCACCTTGAGCAAAAACAGCAACACGGACGGTTTTTCCAGTGCCATTTGGTAAGACACAAGCACCACGAACATTTTGGTCTGACTTACGTGGATCAATACCTAAATTAATACTGATATCAACAGACTCTTCAAATTTAGATGCAGGTAAAGATTTTAATAATTCAACGGCTTCACCGAAACCATAAAATTTACCAGGTTCTACTTTTTCATTGATTAATTTTTGCTTCTTAGACAACTTTTTATTAACAATGTTCTTATTAACAACGGTCATGATTATTCTACTCCCTCTGTCTCAATACCCATGCTTCTAGCGGTACCAGCAATGGTACGAACAGCTGCATCCATATCTGCAGCAGAGAGATCTTCCATTTTAGTATTGGCAATTTCTTCTAACTGAGCACGATTTACCTTGCCTACTTTATCGCGATTTGGTACACCAGAGCCACTTTTAATACCGGCTGCTTTTTTAAGCAAAACAGCAGCTGGTGGAGTCTTAGTAATGAAGGTAAAGCTACGATCACTATAAACAGTAATAACCACTGGAACAGGCATGCCTTTTTCTAGGCTGTCTGTTTTAGCGTTAAACGCTTTACAGAATTCCATGATGTTAACACCATGCTGACCTAGTGCAGGGCCTACTGGTGGACTAGGATTTGCAGAACCTGCTGCAACCTGTAATTTAATATATGCTTCAATTTTTTTAGCCATAATTTCCTCTTTTGGGTTAGCGCTTTATTCAGACAGAAACTCAGGATCAATTCTCAACTCCTAATATCACGTATCAGTCTAACTCAGCTCCCCTGTTAATACGGCCAGATATTATATCTGACAAACAACAATAGCGCCACAATTATATCAATTATGACGCTATTTAGATTTTTTGTGGCGATTCATTTAGCCTTTTTTAGCTAAACTCCTTGCCCAGACAGACTTAGTCCAACTTAGACTTTTCTAAGTCTAGGTCTTTTCAACTTGGATAAACTGTAAGTCAACCGGTGTCGAACGACCGAAAATACTTACCGATACACGCATTCTACTCTTATCGTAGTCAACCTCTTCAACAACCCCATTAAAGTCATTGAATGGGCCATCAATAATTCTAACCAATTCGCCTGCTTCAAATAAAACCTTAGGTCTTGGCTTATCAGTACCCTCTTGAATTCTATTAAGAATTGAATCTACTTCTTTTTGACTAATGGGTGCCGGCTCATCTTTTTTACCACCAATAAAGCCTAAAACTCTTGGTGCATCTTTTACAAGGTGCCACGTATCATCATCCATTTCCATCTCGATAAGTACATATCCGGGAAAGAATTTACGTTCACTTCTGCGTTTTTTACCATCTCTCATTTCAACAACTTCTTCAGTTGGAACGAGAATTTGACCAAACTTTGATTCCATACCAAAACGAACAATACGTTCTTCCAAAGAGCGTTTTACTGATTTCTCATAACCTGAAAAAGCTTGTACTACATACCAACGTAACGACATTTTATTATCCCTGACCTGTCAATAAGCGAACAGCCCAACCAATCACTTGGTCAAAGCTCCAGAGAATAATACCGACAATGACGACCATTACTCCAACGGTTAATGTTGTCTGTGTTGTTTCTTTTTTGCTTGGCCATACAACTTTCTTCATCTCCACAACAGATGCACGGACAAAGGCAATACTGGATGCACCTTTTTCAGTTTTCGCTGCAATAAGAAAAGCAATAACGATACCCGCAACCACACCAAGAACTCTATATAATAGAGAGATCTCATCTTGGGAATAGTAGACAAAGAGAGAAGCCGCAACAACGAGCATTGCAATGATTAGTTTTATTTTATCTGCCATTAAATTATCTGAATGCTTAATTTGTATTTTATAATATTCTTTAATATCTCTTCCTTTTACTGTCAAGGAGGATAATTAAATAAAAAAATAGTATATGAGAATAGTTGTACGAGAAACAGCACAGGCACCGAAGTACCTATGCTAGATCCGATAAAGTGGCAGGCCAGGAGGGAGTCGAACCCCCAACCCCCGGTTTTGGAGACCGGTGCTCTGCCAATTGAGCTACTAGCCTAAAGTTGAATAATATTTCCATGATATAATTGGCTTTATATCATCTATTCAGGACTAAAAATCACATTGAATATTTTTAGTCTTGAATAAAGAAACTTAAAGCGTTTATTCAGACGCTTATAAAATAGTGTTTATATTGCTCTTATTCAATAACTTTAGCAACAACACCCGCACCAACAGTACGGCCACCTTCGCGAATAGCAAAACGTAAACCCTCTTCCATTGCAATTGGTGCAATTAAAGTAACAACCATTTGAACGTTATCACCTGGCATAACCATTTCTACGCC
>WFNB01000093.1 GCA_015488755.1 Gammaproteobacteria bacterium
ACCCGGTTTCGTTTCACCTTGTTTGCAAATAATACATTCCATTATTTTCTTTTATTTCCAATAATTTAACTTTTTCTGTAATTTTATAACACTTTCCTCATCTGGCTTATCAATACTTAATTCATAATCATCTGGACTTCTAGCCACTTCAACATTCTCTTTTAGCTTAATATTAATCCCTTTAAATAATTCTGAGGCAGGTGCATTACCTAATTCATTACTATGTTTAAAAACAAATAAACCTCTGGCACTCATTTCACCACGACTTGCAGATCGATCATGGTCAAACATTTGCATCAACGATTGCCAAAATAATTCTAAATCATCTTCATCAAAGCCCGTTTGCTTTGCTAAGTGGGCAGAAATAAAACCATGACAACGATAGAGGCCATAGGGTATGGTAAATTTTCGTCCCATTGTCCTATTTTCACCTTTTTGGTTTTCAGCTTCTTTCTCTGTTGTAACCGCCATACGAGTGATACTGTGCTCAGAGGCAACAATTTGATCAATGGATCGAGAAAAAGTAAGCTGCACTGGACCACGCACTTGTCCTGCATTTTTTCCTGTACTCATCACCGCACCAAAGGTACGAATATCATAATAATTGGCACACATCCATTTTTTTGCTGCTTCTGTTTTATCACCTTTTTCTTTATCTTTCACTCCATCTTGTTCATGAGCTTCATCGATCATATTGTTTAGGATTGCTTTTTCTTTAACAAATATTTTTCGATGAGCATCACCTGTCTGTGTGATTTGCATAAAATTTCTTACTTTCCTTTTCAAACAAACATCGGTCACTAAGCCCATACCTGTTTCTGCATCCATGCGAGGTAAATTACCTGCATCAGGATCACCATTAGGATTACCATCTTTCACATCAAATAATAAAACAAAATCATAGCGGTTTGTTAAGCTCATTTTTCTTCTCCATTATTTTCTAATTTCTTAGGGGTCTTTTTTTTGAAAAAATCTTGTTTTTGGTGATAATAACCAATAGCAAAAAGACCTTGATTTTCCATATTCAAATGTGCTGGAAATTCAGTAAGTAAATCCATTATTTCACCAATATTTTTGTCTGCATTAATTTTCTGCCCTGGATTTTCTAATTTTTTCAAATGATGCGTTGATAAACGCATTAGGGTTCCAAAGACTGATTTAGGTGTGCTACTGGCACTACTATAATAACGATCACGAATGGTTGCCTTAATTCCTTTCTGTGCATCTAATTGTAATTTTTCCAATACAGCAAATAAACGTCCTAGACAATAGCCATTACGTTTGTCTTCTTTATTAAGAGACATTGTTAACTCCCTTTGTTTTTTATTTGATAAACGATACTTACGATTTAAGTAAGCTTTTATTGAACAAGCCCTAAGATAACTGACTTCTCCTTTTTCTGCTTTTATACGCCTAATGACAGACTGTAATAATGTTTCTGGTAATTGTCCCCCTGATAAAATGCTACGCACAATATCAGCAGGTAAATTAGGGGGAATATTGGCATCTTTATGTTGTAAAACAGTAGCTCTTAGCAATTTTATCAGTGATGGGTAGCCATAGTGATCTCTATCAATAATATCTAAATCATCAAACCAATGGGCTAAATTTTCAGAAAAAGAAGCCACTGTTCCTATATCCCAATAACGTATGGCGATACGAGCAACATTAGGGCTTAGACCTAAGACATAAAATTTATCATTACCATCCCCATTCTGATAAGCACCATTATGGATAGTCGAAAATAAACTTTTGATTACATTTGCTCCCTTATCAGGATCATTTCCAGTATCAGAAAGGGTAAAAGGTAATATCTCTTCAAGTGCATTGGCATTATCTGACCAACAAACATAAGAGGTATCTACTAAACGAAATTTTGTGCTTGATGATTTACGCAATAAGTAATTAAGAGCCGTTGCATATTTAAATGATGCTTCAGCACTTACAGGAAAATTAAAACCTTTAATTTTATTATAAGATGAATAAGCAGATTCATTAATTGAGGCTAGTGGTGCAGGTTTTTGACTCACACCACTAATATTATCATGAAGTCTAACAATGCTACTTTTTTCACCTGTAATTAAACAAAAGCCATCTTTTACATTGGAATCAGGGAGGGGTTGTCGTTTTACCCAGTCAATAACACTATCAGATTGGCAAACAAGATAGGGATCTAATGATAAACGAAACGTTAAGTTACAACCTTTTATTTTTAAACATTCCTCCCATAACTCAGATGATTTTAATTGTTTTAGTTCAATCTCTGAGTTTAAAAAGAGATCAACTGCTTTAACGCCTTTATCTTTTGGTATGTCCAAACTTATTTTTTTTATTAGTGTTTTAAAACTTTCATGTTGTTTTTGTGCTATTTCAATATCTTTTTCTTTTGGAGTATCATCCAATTTAATCACTTTAGGTTGAGCTGCAATATAACCATAGTGATCCCATAAACAATAAGCGGTAGCATAGGATTTTGCTCCACTTCTTCCTGAGGCTTTGGGAACTCTAACAGGTCTAATGATCAACTTACCTTCTTCAAGCTCCTGATTATTTTCTAAATGTAAAAATTTTCCATCATGATCAATTACAATAATAAATGGAATGGCTTTTTCCTCAAACCCAAAAGGAGATAAGTCCTTCTCTTTACGATCATAGTAATCACACAAAGCTTGCAGTATCATCCTCGTACCTCCTCGCTTGCTCTATCGGGTACATTAATCACTCCTTGTGTCATTACTGCATTATAAAATAATGGCATCGGTTCTTTAGCTCTTTGATAATCCAGATCGTATAACATCCAACCAAAATGACGATTTTCTTCAATTGTTGATGTTGCACTTTCAAAGTCTTCAATTAAATGGAAATCACATGAAAATTCACGGCAACCTAAGTAAGGTTGGTTAAAACATTGCCCTTTTCTAGCTCTACGTTTAAACATTTCTGCAAACTTAGCAGAGTTATCAGAAGCTTCTGCTTTGTCGGTAAGGCTAAAACTGGCATGAATACGATAGGCAACTTCTTTAAGAAATAAACCTGCCCGTTGTTGTCTGGATTCTTCGATATACAATGCAGGCATAGCACCACCTTTCATTGCTTTGTTTATATTTCCCAAAGGCAAAACAGCGCCCACCTCATTACGCCTGATATTAACCCACTTAATCGGTTTTAATACTTCAATTTTATGAATATGCCATTCAATAGCTGGTTTCCATAAAATAGATTCAAAAATTGCTCGTGCAGAAGAAGGGGTAATAACATCATAACTGACGCGCTCTACCTTCATTTCTGGTCGTGTAAAACAGGCATAATCACCTGATACTTCAATACAAAATCCCATATTTCATATCCTTATTGTTTATATAACAAGCAAAAGAAATTATATTTCTATTTTTAGAATAAGATTCATATTACTCAAAAAACAGTTATAATACAACATATGGTTCAATCAATTTATTGTTTTAATTTTAATTTGTTGTAGGGTAATGTAAAAATAAAATTCGGATTAAACCCTATGTTATAATTTAATCCGTCACATCTTCTCAGATGTGTGGATTGAAATAATCAATTTATTGTTTTTATATATCTATCTGTGTGGGTATGTTTTTATACCCACACCTTTCTAATAAACACTGTCCTCAGCAGAACGTAATATATTAGGTAACTCAACACCTAGAGATTTATGATAATAAGAATCTAGCAATATAAATTGTCCTGCTCTGGTATCAATACAGCCCACTTTATTAATAAATTCTTTTAATAATTGCTCAGGTATTGTTACAGTATATCGTTGCAACTTTTTATAAATCCATTTTTGTGATGGATCAGATTCTAGTTGTGTTATCCAAGCTTCTACTGGACTTTTATCTTTATCTTTAGGGATAAAGGGTACAATAATAGGTGTACCCATATTATCTATAAGCCTGAATTTCTCTGCAGCAGTACGAAATTGAATACCTAAAGGAATATCTTTGCTTCGAGTCACATTAAGATCATCTAATATTTTATGTTTATCTCTATCCCCCCTTGAGTTCATTAAAGTAAAGTATTGTTTAAAAACCTCTGGAGCTAAAATATCATCCACTGATCCGGATGCTAATATTTCTTTAGTTACACCTTCTCCCTGACGTAGAAAACCAACAGGGGAAGCTTGCTCTGGCTGAAATACCACGACTTTTCCAAGCTTCCCTTCATTATTTAAAAGACCTTCACGGTTACAACGACCTGCTGACTGAGCAATGGAATCTAAACCTGCCATAGAACGATAAACCACAGGAAAATCAACATCAACACCTGCTTCTATCAATTGTGTACTGATCACTCTTAACGCTCGTTGCCCTCCCTTTCGTCGTTCCTTTAAACGCTTTTTAATTTCATAAAGAATTTCACTTCTATGCTCGGCACACATATTGGCGGATAAGTGTAAATTATTTCCATCATTAGGCATTAATTCAAATAAAGTGCGTGCTTGTCGTCTGGTATTAACAATTGTTAATACACACTCTTCTAAGGCAATTTGTTGTGCAAGCTCTTCCCAACTTATTTTTGGATCCTCTTTTTCAGGAAATTGAATATCAACCCGTTTTAAATTTTCGACTAATTGTTCTGGTTTACTCACAATTTCTTTCACATTATTTAAGCCTTTTAATAATATTTGACCAAAGGGACTTTTAGCTTCTGTTAATACGGGCTGTGTTGCCGTACAAAGTACCCATGTGACACCAAAGTGATCACTTAATTGTTGCATAACGTGTGTGATTGGGGCGTGAAAGTCACGGGGGATTTGTTGTGCTTCATCCAAAATAATAATGCTATTAACAATATTATGTAACTTTCTACAGCGACTGCTACGAGAAGCAAAAAGTGATTCAAATAATTGTACATTGGTGGTCACAATCAAAGGAGCATCCCAGTTTTCAGATGCCAGTCTGGATTTGCTATTTTCTTTGTCTGGTGCAACATCAAGATTACTATGATGTTCTAATACGGCATCAGGATCTAAAAAATTTCGAAACACATCTGCATTTTGTTCAATAATACTGGTAAAAGGAATGCCATAAATAATTCTTTTCTTTTTGTGAATGTGTGCATGTTTAAGGGCAAATGCCAAACTGGATAAGGTTTTTCCTCCGCCTGTTGGTACGGTTAAACTAAATAAGCCAGGCTTTAATTCAGCCGCTTCTAAACACTCATTTAAAACAGTATTACGAATAGTATTTAATTTTGAAGGGATACTTTTCTTTTGCAATGCTTTTATTTTGTGATTAAATTGTGACTGCAATTCATCTATTGAAAAACCTCCTTGACGATCGGCTGATTTCTTGGGTTGCATATAGCGTTCAGTGTCTAAAAAATCTGCATCAACCAAACATGAAAATAACAGTTTTATCCATAAAGCAATGGAGTCAGATGAATTGATAAATTTAGGCCATTCAGGACAGTGATCTGATAATATTTTTTCAGGTATCTCTTCACGGATGGCTTCATTAAATTCTTCTACTCCCTTCTCGCCCAACCTATATCTTAAACTCGCTTTACCACCTTCCCAATCAGGTAGGCCTGCATGATGCCCTGCAATAAGATAAGCAATAACATGGCCATGTAATGAGTCTATTTTATTGATGGCATAAATAGCACCTGCCATAGAATGAGAGCGTCTTTTATTATTTTCAATATGAGCATTTTCTTTTTCATAACCTGAATTTATACGAATATAGTCTTGAAATTTTAATCGGTATTTTCCAAGATCATGCCAAAGACCTGCCAATAAAGCCCAATCACTACCAATATCTTTTGCAAAAATTTGAGCCAATTCTGCTGTACCAAGTAGATGATCGGATAAACAATGAGGCTCATCCCAAAAAATCTTTTGATCCAGTTCAAGAGTATTGAGTTGTTTATTTTTATTAACTTCCTTGATATGTGCAACATAACTTTTTATTGTATTTTTATGATTATTAATGACCATGTTACTATTCCTCTAAACTAAGCATCATTCATATACATCACTAGTAAAGTAACCCCCAACCCATTCTAATAAATGCTATCAACTGCAATACATGCTAAGGTTTTTATTTTATATTGCTATAAAAAAATCATACTCCTATTATTTGTAGGTGTATATGGTGCAAAAGTATACGTGTCACTTTTTCATACACATCCGTTATTTTCGGTAATTAGGAGAATATACGGCTTAATTAACATGTAGAGTCTTCTTGATTTTTGTTGAACAAGCCAATGGATGCTATGACTAAGGTCTGAAAATTGCTAAAATCAGCGATTATTTCACCAATACTTTAAGGAATTTCCTCTGTGCCATTGATCACCCTTGGATTATCAGGTTCTCTTAATCACGATCCCTCTGCTGCCTTATTTATTGATGGTAAGCTGGTTGCCGCTGCCGAAGAAGAACGTTTTCTTCGAGATAAGCATGCAAAAGGCAAAATGCCAGTGGAAGCGACCCGTTTTTGTCTTGATTATGCAGGTATCAGTGCTGATCAAGTTGATATTGTCGCTGTTCCCTATGCAGAGATTGATCTATCCAGTGAGGCTCGATGGCATTATGCTAAGCGTTATTGGTATGCACCGGATCGAGCCTTAGATGCCTTATTTAATGGTAATCGTCGTTACCGTCGTTATGTGGGCTATATTAAGGCGATGTGTGAAACGGTTGGTATTGATTGGAACACGATTCAATTTGAGTCTGTAGAACACCACCTTGCTCATGCCAGTAGTGCTTATCATCTTAGTGGTTTTAAAGAAAAAACCGCCATTATGGGGATTGACGGCAAGGGTGAATATGCGACAACTTTTTTCGGTTATGGCGAGAATGGCAAAATTCATAAAATCAAAGAGTTTTATGACCCAGATTCCCTAGGTGGTGTTTATGGTGCGATTACAGAATACTTGGGCTTTGAAATGCTTGATGGTGAGTTTAAAGTCATGGGGATGGCACCTTATGGTGATCCTAATAAGTATGACTTCTCTCGTTTAATTGAACTTAAAGAAACTAGTAAGGGCTTGGATTTTAAAGTGAATACCAAGCTGGTTAATGTGATTGGCACTCGGCGCTATAAAGAAAAGGGTAAGGGCTATTATTTTTCACCTGAGCTGATTGATTGGTTAGGGCCTAAGCGAGAAGGGGATGAGATTGATGATCCCTATATTGATTATGCCGCCTCTATGCAACACTTATTTGAAACCATTTCCTTAAAGTTAATGGACTATTATCTGGGTGATATTATTAAAGAAACCGGTAAAATTGCCTTTGCCGGTGGTGCTGCCTTGAATGTTAAATTAAACCAAAAAATTATTGCTCGTGATGAGGTGAAAGAACTCTTTGTCCAACCGGCGGCGTCTGATGCAGGCACTGCTATTGGGGCAGCCAGTTATGTCATTGCCAGCAAAGGCTTTGAACTGGAAAAAATGGAGCATGTGTTTCTTGGTCCAGAATTTAGTAATGAGCAGTGCATCAGCGCTTGCCAAAGCTATCAAACAAACGATCAGCAAGCCGTTCAATTTACGCAAATTAATGATGTCCCCAAAACCATTGCTAAAATTCTAGCAGATGGTAATCCTGTATCATGGTTTCAGGGTCGTATGGAGTTTGGCCCTAGAGCCTTGGGCGGACGTAGTATTTTAGGTTGCCCTAGTGTGCCAGGTGTTGCCGATAGAATTAATGAGCAAATAAAATTCCGTGAGCGCTGGCGACCCTTTTGCCCCAGCATGTTAGACACCGTTGCACCGATTATGCTAAAAACCGATCATCCAGCTCCTTTTATGACCTTTACTTTTGAAGTCAATGATGGCTGGGCAGAACGAGTGCCTGAGGTCGTGCATGAAGATGGTACGGCGCGAGCACACACGGTAAAAGAGTCGGTTAACCCTAGATATTATGCCTTACTTAAAGAAGTTGAAGTGTTAACAGGCAATGGCGTGGTCTTGAATACCTCATTAAATCGCCGAGGGGAACCGGTGGTGTGTACCCCCGAAGATGCCCTAAGGATGTTTTATGGTTCGGATTTACAATATTTAATTATGCAGGATATTTTGGTTACCAAAACGACATCACCGGCTTATGAATAAAAAAACAGTCTTACAGCTTTGCCATGATTATAGTGTGCCTTATTTGGATGTTGCTCGCCAATATGCCAGTTTATTTAAGGGAACGGATTATCGGGTGATCACTGTGTATCTTATTGGCAATAAAAACAGTGAGGTTGTTCATTATACCGATTCAGATGAGGTTTTATTTCTAGAAAATTGCTCTAAAGAATTGCGTGGTTTAAAGCGTAAACAGATCAAACAAGTCAAACAATTATGTCAGCAATACGATTTTGATTTTATTATTGCCCATCGTTATAAGGCCATGTTTATTGCTCGACATATTGATAATATGCCGGTGATTGGTATTCATCACTCCTATGGTAATTATCTGCGTTTTATGCGCCGTTGGTATGTGAATCATCATGTTAAAAATCTTTATCTTGTTGGAGTTTCTAATGCCATTCGTGATGATATTCGTCATTATTTGCCTAACTACCCACAAGAGCAGATTCAAACACTTTATAATCGAATTAATATCAATGCGGTTATGGAAGCACAAGTGCCACGTTATGAAGCTAGAGAACACTTAGGTATTGCGCAAGATGCCTATGTTTTTTCTAATGTGGGACGTTTGCACCCAGATAAGGATCAAAAAACTCTGATTAGCGCCTTTGCAAAAGTGGCTCATAAACTCCCTAAGGCGATACTAATGATTTTGGGTAAAGGTCGCCTTGAAGCCGCTTTGAAGCAACAGGTAAAAGACTTAGGTTTATCTAATAAGGTGATTTTTACTGGTATGGTGGCTAATGCTGTTAACTATTATCGAGCCTTTGATGCTTTTATTTTAAGTTCAGACTATGAGCCTTTTGGTATGGTATTATTAGAAGCCATTATGGCCGAGGTTCCTATAATAGCCACCAATGTTGGCGGGGCTAAAGAAATTATTAGCCAACAAGAATGGTTATTTGATGTGGGTGATGATAATGCTCTGGCAGAAAGAATGTTAGCCATGTACCAATTAGATAGCTCGCAACGAGAAGTGGTTAATACAAAAAACAAACAGTTTTTAGAAGCAAACTTTACCGATGATGCGGTTAAAAAAGCCTTTTGGCAATTGCCCTTTATGGCAATGTAATTTATGAAACCAGTCTCTAATCAAAAAAAAGCGATTAACTCATCTAATAAGCCCCTAAAAGTTGCTTTTATTCCTCTACAGCGTCTTGGCGATGGTGTCATTACCTTATTGGTGGCCAATAATCTGCATCAAAACCATTACGATGTCACTATGTTTCATGGCTTTATGCACCAATTAAATGATTGGTTTGACTTTTCCATTCAAGCGTATCCTAGTCATGAGCAAATAGAAAAACGCTTACAAGAGTTTGACTTAGTGCTAATGGATCAATGCATTCCTTATGTATTAGAAAAAGATAAGCAACAGCAAATTGTTTTATCTGAGCGTTATATTTTTTTTGCTGCTGGGCGAATGCCTAAAGAATTAATACATAATCATAGTGAACGTTTACAACAGAGTATTGGTCTTGAGCGTCTATCAGAATACCAGTCTTTTGCCACAGCAAGCCGTGCGATAAAATATAATAAAGAAGATTCAATGGTTGATAATATGGTGAAATATTGTCAGCTCACGTTAAAATTAAGCAATATCGCTAATAATACAGGGATAGATATCCCTAATTCTTTAGAATTTCAAAAATATAAGAAGCGAGTTATTATTGCTCCGACCAGCAGTCTAGAGAAAAAAAATTGGGGTGCTAAAAAATTTATTGCTTTGGCTCGCCATTTAAAAAAACAAGGTTATGATCCTATTTTTGCGCTTGCTATGAATGAACGAGAACAGTGGCAATTCATTATTAACAATGAATTTTTAATACCAGAATTACCCACCATAAAACATTATGCAAACTATTTGTATGAGTCTTTGGCTTTTATTGGTAATGACTCTGGTGGTGGACACATGGCCTCAATGATGGGCATACCGGTACTGACTATAGTGAGCAGTCCACGGAAAATAAATTTCAAATGGCGACCCGGTTGGGGAAACAATGCGGTTGTTGCCCCGTTTGTTAGCCCTAAGTTTATGGGTAAACGTTATTGGCAGAATTTTTTACCGGTTAGAAAAGTGCTTAATGCCTTTTCTAAGATGATAAAAACTGAGGCTAATGACTAGAACCTTAAAGTAAGTGATCCCTATGCTATACTGAGTTATCCTGTCCCAAAAGTTCTTAACTATCATCAGTCGTTAAATTTATATTTTCACGAAAATGGTTTCACTTGAGTGATTATAATGTCTTGAACTAATCAGAACTTTGATAGGTGTAAGTCTTATAGTTTTTCAATTTGCTCTTGATCAAGCCCAGTTAACTCAATAATATCGGCAATAGAATAGCCCTTTTGTTTTAATTTGCTAGCAACTTCCATTTTTCCAGCATTCATCCATTTAACTTTTCCTTTTTCTAGACCTTTTTCTAGGCCTTTTTCTAGACCTTTTTCTAGGCCTATATTATATGATGGTAATTCATCTATTCGTACTGATAACATGGTTTCTTCCTCTTGTACGACTTTCTGTAGTTCTCTATTCAAGGACAGTATTTCCAACATAGCCATTGAATCTCGAAAGCCTTTTTCATTGTTTTGGTGATAATGCTTTAACTTACGGATAATGTGATGGATCACCTCACGTTCATTACGTCCCTTAAAATCACAAAGAATGGCAATAATAAGAGCATCGGGTTTATTGGACTGTAAAAAATTCTTACAATCAACTTCGTGCATATCAATCAGATGGTAATGATACTCCAAGCCATTGCTATATATGCTATTGGCCATTGTTAAAGAGTCTTTACCGATATAAATCAGATATTGTTCCACATCATAGTTGGGCCATTGTAAACGGATGTCAGTGAGATAGCGTAACATGCGAATGCCAATTTTTGGATCATTATTATTTTGTATCTCAACGTGTAATAAATACTCTCTATTTGCCTCTTTTACTAAGACCACAATATCAGCACGACGTTCTTCGATACGCTGAGTTTGTGTTTCTAATACTTCCAATGAGATAATATCTAGATTAAACAAGTATTTACTGATGTCTTCAATCAGCCGTTTGATGATATCTTTGGAAATAATGTCTTTTTCTGCCATGAGGAAAGTATAGTTGATTGTTGCAATAATTGCCATTAAGGGGAGCAGAGTTAAGCTCTTGCTACCCCTATCCCAGTGATATTTTGTTGATATCGCCGTGATCCTTTAATGCCTGATTAACATTAATATACTGCCACTCGGTCACCTTAATTTTATAGGGAAACCATGATTCATCAGGCCAGCCTAAATTATATTCTGGGGCAATAATAACTTTATTCTCATTATCATTTAACCATCCTCCCCACCAAGAGAAGGTGCTATTAGCAAGAATATTGTACCGACAACGGGTGAGTAAATGCATATCAACGACGGCAGGATTATTGCGTGAGATGTATTTATTGGGCAGCTGTTCAAAAACCTGTGCAGCAAAATCTGGATCATCACTAATAATAATATAAAAGAGATCCTCAGATAAGTTCTTAAGTGCTTCTTGGTAATAAGCAATGGGTAATAGCCAACCTAAGCCATCTTTTTTTTCTTCCATTGCCTGATAATCAGAACGGCGCACATGAATGCAACATCTTTTTTCTATGGGGATATTAATTTCATCTTCAATATTTCTTACTTGCTCACGATAGTGTACTCTTGGAGTAAACCACCTTAAGATATTGTTACGGTTATCCTTAAAATAATATTCCGACTGGAAGGTTCCCTGTACGGTATAACCATCTTTTAGATCAAAAAATTCTGGTTCAATGAGCTCATGAAGTTTTGTGCTACTAAAGGGTATTTGTTTAAAGCGAAATAAACGTTTTCTAGAAAAGGGGTTTAATTCATAAAAAAAACGTTGCCAAAATAATGAAAATTTTGTTTCACCCGACAATTCAAAGTCTTCAAAAAGAGACCCTTTTTTACCCCCTCGAAAGCAGAATTGATAGCCTTTTTGATCAGCCAGAGTTTTACAGGCGGCGTATTGAAACATATTGTTGCCTGTTTGGGCATTCATTTTAAGCATTAACATAGGCTTTACTGGTACTCTTTTGCTAAAATGGATAAGCTCATAGTATCCATTTTTTCATTAATTTCAATAATAGGAAAATCTTCTTTATTTTGTGTAATTGAATAAAGGCAATGACTGATATAGTCTATGGAGTCTTGCTGATATTCTAAATGATAGTGGGCAAATTTTTGTGCCTGCTCGATATAATAAGGATAATCCTTAAGCATGGTCTTAATATTATCAGCTAATTGTTGCTCATTGGTTGCTCTTGGGAGATAAAATTTTTCCAGAGATAATTCATCATTTAGATTGTCTATATTATAAGGGCAGACTAATAAGGATGGTCTGTTTAATAGAGCAGAATCAATAACAGCATTGGTGTAAATACTCAGACTGATGGCTATGGGTTCTAGGCAATGGGTCAGTTTTTCTAAGGCATTAAGTGTTTTTATATTGCTAATAGTTTGTGATGCCTCTTGCCAATAGGTACTACGACTTCTGGGATGCGGTTTAATGTACAGTGTATAGTCTGGGTTATTTTCAGCCCATTTTTTTATATAATCATAAATATTTTGGTAGCTACGTTGCTTTTCTAAATCAGGATAAATACCAAACAATAAAATATTTTTATTGGCACTTCCTGCTTTAAGTGTAAAGTCTTTATTTGAAAAATAAGGGCCGGTTAATACCGCTTTAGTATGACCAAAACGGACTTGACGTTGCATGATTTTATCAAGAGAACTGCGACCATATAAAAAATAATAATCATAATCAATTAAACTAAAACGAGCAAAATTATCTGTGGCAACACAATGCGCTATATGTACCAGTTTACCACAAGGCTGTATGGCTTCTCTTAGAAAGGAAGAATAAATTGAACCGTTTCTATCGCTAATAATAATTTTTGGCTGATAAGAATCTACAATATACTGGACATAACTGGCATTGAATAAGTGCTTAAAAGTAACAGCGTATTTATAACGAGTGAGTAAGCGTTTTTTTAAAATTTTGGACGGCCTTTGTTGAGCCGTTTCCAATACTGTGAGTCCCTGCTTTTGTAATTGAGCAATTAATGGATCTCTAAGCCTTAAGGCCATTGATTTTTCTGAGGCGTGTAAAAATAGAATATCACAGGTGTTATTCTTTAAATGAGATCGACTAAAAAATAAGGTAAAGAAACTGTATAGATAATAACGCAACGGTTCGATAATGCGCTTGGAAAATTTTATCTTTCCCTCAGAGGATTTACGCATTTTATTTTGCCAGATAAAATAGTCTTGATACTGTTTTATTTTGTGCTTATTCATTGGGCAATATTACAATAAAGTGATTTTTTTAACAATTTTATCGACATCTGAGGGTATGTCTACGGCCAATGATCCAGCTTCTACTTCGACCATTTTAACCTTAATGCCTGCTTCTAAAAAGCGTAAGATTTCAATATCCTCTACAGCTTCTAATGGAGTTTTTTGGCTATTGCTATGAAAGAGTTTAAGGTGCTGTTTAGAAAAGGCATAGATGCAGACCTGCTTATAGGCAAAGTGAAAATCCCCCTCCTTTGATAAAGGAATACCAGCTCTACTCATATATAATAATGAGCCGTGTTGATCGCAAACCACTTTTGGGACGGTGAGTGAATCAAACTCTTCTGGTGAGCTTATTTTGCACATGGCATTAATAATTTGCTCTGGGTGATTAATATAGTCATTGATAATGGCTTGTATGTCACTTGGCTTAATTAAAGGCTCATCACCTTGCACATTAATAATAAAGTCACACCCTAATTGTTCATTTGCTTCAGCTAATCGGTCTGTACCTGTTAAGCAGGTGCTGGAGGTCATAATAACCTGACCACCAAAACCAGTGACTGTATCGGCAATGCTTTGGTCATCAGTGGCCACATAGACTTTTTGTGATCCAACCGCATCGCAACAGCGTTGCCAAACATGTTGGATCATAGGTTGGCCACAAATATCCACCAAGGGTTTTCCTGGGAAACGGGATGATTGATAACGTGCAGGGATTAGCACAGCAAAATTATAAGTGTTAAATTGGGTGTTCATTGTTTTTTTCTTAATCGACAAAGGAATGCATCACGGGAAAGTGATACGCTTGTGCTCGTGCCAACATTTTTTCTTTTACATTGGAATAAGGGACATAAAATAGAAAATCAATCCCATTATCTATGGCCGCTTGATGATCAGCAATAGCATCACCAATAAAGAGCACTTTTTTATTTTTATGCTGTTTGATGATGTGCTTAACATTATCGGATTTTGTTATCGGGCTACCCAGTATGGCGTTAAAATAATGAGCCAGATCGCGTTGTTTAAAGATTCTAATCAGTTGTTTTTCTTCTGAACCTGAAGCAATGTAGAGTATTTTATCACTTAAAGAATTGAGTAAATTTTGCATACCATCTGTCATGGCAACCTGTAAATATTCTTGTTCAACTGCATTGTTATAGTATTGTAAAATCAACTGTTGTTGCTGAATACTTTTTTCTTTGCTGAGCCCCCATAATGTTTCGACAAAATATTGACTATGGAAATAGCGACTTTTACCAAAATTATTTTTAAAGGCATCAATGGCAGAAGAGATTAATTCATTTGGAAATTCAGAGTCTTTTAATGCGACCCGCATGGCGGCTATTTTCATTGTGTTGGAATCTAAAATAACCCCATCACAATCAAAAATAATGACATCATAAGCAGTGAATATATCACAGCAGGGCATAAACAGATCCTTTTTTAATTGGGTAGGTTGTTGGTGTGATGGCTATAATATCTAAGTTACTATGCTTATCTTGTAATAATTGAAACAGACTGATCATTTCTTGTTGGCGTTTATCGGTAGCGTCATAGCCATCAAAACCTGCTAATATGATCTGTTGAGCATGCCCTGTTATGGCCACACATAAGGCATAGGCGATGGTTAAATCATAAGGAATAACACATGAATTCTGCTCGGCCTGAAACGTATTGGTTGCTATTTTTACACCATAATTAATAGAATCGGGTAGGGTATTAAGGTGTTTAATTTCATTTTCTTTAAAACGATGTTTAGGATAGATTAGAGGCTTATTCAATTTCTGATAATGGTTATAGTCAGATAAAAATTTCAGATTATGAGAGATACAAAAATAGTTAATTAGGACATTATCAATTTTGTCGACCAAATTAATACCGATAACAATGGGCTGATATTTTTTAATATACAATTCAAGAGCACGTTTATGTTCATTTGTGCCAGAGGCATTAGAAATAATTAAGACATCACGGCCGCTAAAAATAGGGTCTAGCTTTTGTCCTATTGCTTCACTATTGGTATTGCTCAGTGATAAAGCGGTTTCTAATAATTTGCCATCGTATTTATTGGTTCCCCCTTCTTCTAGTAAAAATTTAATGGAGCCGACTAACTCTTCTTTGCCTAAATGGCTATTGGATAACATATTTTGAATATACATTGGGTGGACATTATGTTGTGCGCCTAAAAAATAAAGCAAATGCTCCCCCCAACCATAGCGTTTTTTTAAAGGCTCAAATTGTTGTATGACTAACTCATAAATAGAATAAGGATTGAAGGTTTTTTTATTTGCTTGATTTTTCTTTACAAGCAGGCTGGCCAATAATTTCTCAGTGGCTGTGTTGCCTGCACCTCGTCCCATGCCGGTAATAGTTGCATCGATCCACTGTACGCCTGATTCTATGGCCAATAAGCTATTATCTAAGGCTCGCCCCATATTATTATGTGTATGTATCCCCAATGGTTTATGCCATTGGCTGCGTAGGGCGGTAATAATACGAGTGACTTCATGGCTATCCATATTGCCTAAGGAATCAGCAAAATAAAGGATGTCTACACTATTCCATAAGGCAATTTGTTTCGCTGTATTACTGATCAACTCAGATGCTTTACCGCTTGCTTGCATTAAGTTAAAGGCAACTTGATAACCCATATTTTTTAATTCAAGAGCAATCTCTCTAGATGCCTCCACCTCTTGAAAATAAGCAGCAATTCGCACTAAGGATATTTTGCTCTTATTTTTAGGGCTAAATAACTGGTGAATGGCAGTATGGATGCTCTTATCTGATGAGAGTATGGTTTTGGCATCTAACATAACAGCATAATCAAGATTATCAGGCAGTGATAAACTATTTAGATAATCTTCAGATGTATAGGCAAAAGCCCCTAGAAAAATTTCTTTAGGGAAATTTCTTAGGCCTAATTCGACGGTGTTAATACCGGAGCGGCTGATAGCACTTAAATAGTCATTGACTAAGTCTTCTGAAAAATTCCAAGCATTATAATAACCACCGTCACGCAAAGTGCAATCAAGTATGTTCAATTTATTTTTCCATTGTATTTTTTAATCAGAGAATGCCATTGTTCTATTAATTGGGCATTAAAATCTTGTGTAAGTACCCACTTGCTTTGAACCTCTAATAGTTGACTCATGGTATTATTATGTTCTTTTTTTATGGGGTCATAAAGTTTGTGCAAATGTTTGATTGCTTTTGTTAGCCAAATAATTTTTGCCGTATCTTGTGCTTTATTTTTATACCTAAATTGTGCATAACTTAGTTCTAAAAGAACTTTTCTTAATTTTTTATTCTTAAACTGTAGATGTAATAATTTTTTTAAAAACCGATAGGCAATAGGTGGCTTTGGTATGGATAATTTAAGTTTAGAGATGCTATTAGGCTGTTTAATAAGTGATTTTTCTGTGTGTTGGCTTAAATAATAAGCAATTTGTTGATCATAAAATAATTTTTCTTTGCCAAAATAATGCACCACGATATCGTCGCTGGCATGCAGTGTTGTTTTTTGTCGTAAAATTTCACTGATTGCCAGCTGTTCGACAATAAAAATACCATCACTTAAACGATAAAAATTATCCAATAATACCAGTGCTTCATCTAATAAAATAAGATGCTCAGGGTGTAAACCAATCACACCTGAATTCCACATAATGGCATTATCAGGGAAATAATATTGCTTATTATAAAAATCTAAAAATGATGTATTTTGTAGTTTTTCATAAATATTTTGACAATCAGAGATAGGTGTTTCTTGATTAAATAATACGCTATTGCTTGTTGATATTTTATTGAATATTTCTATGGGATGCTTAATGAAATAAGTATCTGTATCAATAAAGACAAGGGGTACCTTATATTTCTCTAGTATCATTGCGATAGAGCGATTTTTTGCTCTATGATTATAGCTGTCCTTACCGATCCACTCTTGATATCGTTGCTCATCAAAGGTTTCAATTAAAATTGGAAAGTTGGCAAAAGACTGAGGCCGATCAGTGACCACGATAATTTCAATATCCTGTTGGTCTTTATTCAAATAGGACAAGGCAGACAAAATACTGTATTTTGCTTCCTGATAGTAAGAGGTGTTATCACCATAGACTAAATACATTAATAATTTCATTATTTATTCACACTCCTAGAATAAACAGTCTTTAATTCTTTTGGTGATGTAGTTAGATGCACTTTTCGACCAATAAAAATACCAATAGGAAGCCACATAATCATATAATACTTATTAGGCTTGGTCACGATTTCTGCAATTTCAAATAGTTGTACACTTAATGAGAAGAGCAGTATGCCTAGTGCCAACCAGACAAAATCATCATGTAAATATTTTTTTACGCTGACAAGGAGTTTTGTTAGCATGGCTAAGTAAAGAGTCAAACCGATTAAGCCCGAAAAATAAAAAATACTCAAATACAGATTGTGAGGATGTGGAATGATACAGGATAATTTGATGCCATTAACCATTTGTGTCACGGTATAATGAAATGTGGCATTGGAGCCATAACCTAATAGGGGTTTGTCAACAATATAAGATAAGGTTAGCAGCCAGTTTTGTGGGCGAAAGCTAAGGCCATCTCGGTAAATAAAACGGTCAAAAATTTCGGGGAAAATAAATAAAATAATGGTACTTGAGCTGAGTAATAAAAGTGTTCCATAACGTAGTATTGTGTGATATTTATTGATGTATAGATAGCATAATAGGGTAAAAAAGAGTGCTATCCACATGGTTCTTGAATAAGTAAAAAATGCAGCAATCAGAATTAGAATAGAGGCAATAAATAGGATTATTTTTATAATAGATGGTGTTTTTATTCTCAATAACATGATTCCTAGAGTAAAAAAAGTACCCAGATAAATAGCAAATACTTGAGGATGGTTTAAAGAGTTCCAGCCCTCAAAGCCTGTATTACTCAGTCTATGGTTTAGCTCTTGATTGTTGATAAGATAGTTTTGCACGATAAATAAAAGTGAAAATAAAGCCACATAAATAAGTGTTGCACTGAGGGTGATATAGAGTAACTGCTCTTTTTTACTAATAATGCTAACCCCCACAATGTATAAAATACATAATAGAGATGCTTTGAGTTCATTGCTTAAATTACTATTATCAGACCATAAATTGCTCAAGCTATAATAAAATATAAAAGAAAATAATAATAAATATAATGTTGAGTTGATCTTTAGCTCGCTAAGGATATTTTTCCAGTTAACTAAAAATAATAAAATCAAAGGTAGATAAAAACCAAAATAAACCCAAGTACGATAGCCGTGGTCAAATACCAAAGAGCCGAGTAATTGAATAAACAAGCCAAGGGCTAACCATTTTTCAAGGATCAGTATTATATCGCTTGTGTGAATGGATTTTATTAAATTATGCATTGCTGCTCTTTAATAATTGGCTTGTTTGTAAAAATTTACGAACAAATAAAGGGTTATTAATAGAGCAATGTTGGAGATAGGATTGCTCGATACTTTTGCTACCTTGTAATAAATTAATATCTTCTGCAATGCGAAAGATATGTTTTAAATTGCGTATCCGCTTAAAATAACCTAATGAAAAAGGGCTAATGCTCATATCTGAAATATCAATTAAGCCAAGTTGTTGATTTGGCATAACAATAATATTGCCAAAATGTGCGGCACGAAAATAAATGCCCTTATCATGTAAGTGGGCAATAAATTCACCGACCTTTGCTAAGAATGCTTCATTGTGTGGGTGTTTATGCAGATAATGTCTGAGTGTCATGCCTTCAAGTTGTTGATAATGCACGGCCGTACGCTGTATGGCTTTTATTTTATAAAGGGCAATTAGCTGAATTGTGGGAATATTGAGTTTATGGAGTTTTCTGGTGTTGTTGGCAAAGCGCCGAGCAGGTGAATACAGTGTTGCTTGAGAAATAAAGCGCTTCACCCGAAATAATTTTAAAATACTCTGATCAGCCAATTCTAAGACTTTCTTACCATATTCATCCTCTGTGAGCATTGTGGCATTTTTTGTAAGGGCATCAAATTCTTGCTGACTGAGTGTTTGCATGTAACTATGTTATCTACTGGTTGTGTGTGGCACGATTGACTTGAGTGCCAAATGCGAAATTATGTAGGATTATCCCATAAATCCTACAATGTATGCCACAACATGCTGAATTTATGTGAAATATGATATGATCCCCGTTTTTAAGAATAAATGAGTGTATTGTGAATCAGCCAAGCAAACAATCTAGCCTGCAAGTCTATCTGCGTTTACTGCAATACCTTAGACCTCATTGGAAGCTTTTTGTTTTAAGTGTGTTTGGTTATGCACTTTATTCTGGGTCACAACCTTTATTAGCCGATATTGTTGGCCAATTAACCGATGCTGTTTATGACCAAGATCCGCAAGCCATTTATCTAATCCCCTTGAGCCTGCTGGCTATTTATTTTGTCCGAGGTTTAGGTGGTTTTATTGGTACCTATTTTTTAGCCAAAGTCTCTTTTTCTATTGTTCATTCCCTACGCACGGAAATGTTTAATAAACTGGTGTTGCTACCCAATAGCTATTATGAGCAGAATAACTCAGGTCATTTGATCTCGATGATCACCTTCAATGTCGGGCAAGTTACTGGAGCTGCCACCAATGCCGTCAAAGTGATTATTCGTGAAGGTATCACCGTGCTGGCGTTGCTGGGTTTTTTATTTTATTCAAACTGGCAATTGTCTATGACTTTTTTGGCTATTGCACCACTAATTGCCTTGGTGGTGGCCTATGCGAGCAAACGTTTTAAAAAACTGAGCAAAAAAATACAGGTAACCATGGGGGATCTGACCCATATTTCATCAGAAGCCATCAATGGTTATAAAGAAGTAAAAAGTTTTGGTGGTGAGCAATATGAACAGGCACGTTTTTTAGCGGCCAGTCAAAAAAATTATCGCCAAAATATGAAAATGGTCATGACCTCAGCGATTAATACGCCGGTGTTACAAATGATTGTTGCCTCAGCTTTATCATTCTTAATTTTTCTGGCATTAAGTTTTTTAGGTGACATGCAGCCAGCAGAATTTATCTCCTATATTGTTGCCGCTGGTTTACTGCCCAAACCCATTCGTCAGTTAAGTGAAGTCAACTCAACCATTCAAAAAGGGATCGCTGCAGCAGAAAGCGTCTTTATGGTCTTAGATGAACAAGCAGAGCAAGATAATGGGGATTACGAGGTTGAGCGAGTTATTGGGCGTTTAGAATTTAAACAGGTGTCATTTTCCTATCTACAATCCGATAAAATCGTGATTAATGACTTTAATCTCACCATTGAGCCGGGGCAAACAGTGGCTTTGGTTGGACGTTCAGGCAGTGGTAAGTCTACTTTAGCGAGCTTAATTTCACGTTTTTATGATATTCAAAGTGGTGATATTTTATTAGATGGTCATAGCCTACAGCATTACACATTAGCCTCATTAAGAGATCAAATTTCATTAGTAACTCAGGATGTGACCTTGTTTAATGACACCATTGAAAAAAATATTGCCTATGGTGCTTTGAGCCATCATACGCGTGAAGAGGTGATTCAGGCGGCAGAAGCGGCTTATGCGATGGAGTTTATCTGTGAGCAAAGTGATGGTCTGGACACTCTGGTCGGTGAAGATGGCGTGCTTTTATCTGGGGGACAAAGACAACGTTTAGCCATTGCTCGTTCACTTTTAAAAAATGCCCCGATTTTAATTCTCGATGAAGCGACCTCGGCTTTGGACACGGAATCAGAACGTAAAATTCAATCAGCCTTAGAAAATGTGATGCAAGGGCGCACGACTTTGGTGATTGCTCATCGTTTATCCACCATTGAAAATGCCGATCACATTGTGGTGATGGATAAGGGGCAAATCATTGAGCAGGGTACCCATCAAGAGCTACTGGCTCTGGGTGGTTTTTACTATCAATTACATAATCAGCAGTTTAGTGATTAGCCTGAGCTTCACCGTACATACGAAGACTATTAGATAGAAGACCTTACAAGTAGCTCCTTTTTAGATCTGACTTTGCATTTTCACTAAGCTTATAAATGCCCATTATGCTTTGCTTCATCCTTGATGTCTTAATAGCTCTGTCAAAATATCGGTGGCTCTTTTTTCTGGCTGTTTAAGCTGAATAATATTATCATTGTTCATGATTTTATCGTGGTGGATAAATTTTCAACAGAATACGTCAACCTATTTTTTTATCAAATACCAGATATGATTATATCTCAATATCTTCCTGTGAAAGCCAAATAAAACAGCATACATTATGATAAAAATATTCAACAATAAAACTGATAAAGTGGGTGATGACTTTAAGAAAAGCATTACTACGGGTAGCAAAATTGATATTGCAGCCGCTATTTTCTCTATCTACGGGTATGCAGCATTAAAAAAAGAACTTAATAAAATCAAGCAACTCAGGTTCATATTCACAGACCCTACATTTATAGAATTGGATAAAAATAAAAGAGAGCAAAAACAATTTCAAATCAACTCCAATAATAGAAAAAAATCAATCAGTGGATCGGTTTTTGAAATAGACCTAAAAAATGAACTAAAAGGCAAAGCAATTGCTCAAGACTGTAAAAAATGGATTACCGAAAAAGTAAGCTTTAAAAGCAATGCGGGCAATCAATATATCCAGCCACATTTAAGCCTGTCAAATCAGATGGGCAATTTTATATATACAGGAATAAATGAATTTAGCAGTGCAGGCTTTGGCTATCAAAAAGACAACACGGTCTTAAACCAAATCATCAAAATAGATGATTTAGAGACAACCCAGCAATACACCCAGAATTTTGAAGATGTATGGAATGATAAAAAAGTATTAAAGGATGTTACAACAGAAGTCATTGACTACATAGCCGAACTATACAAAGAAAATTCACCTGAGTTTGTTTACTATGTCACCCTGCATAATATTTTTAATGAATTTTTAGAAGATGTCTCTGAAGATGAGCTTGCCAATGAAAAAACAGGCTTTAAAGAATCGGTTATATGGAACATGCTCTATGATTTCCAACGTGATGCTGTTTTAGGTATTATTAATAAATTAGAACGTCACAATGGTTGCATATTAGCGGATAGTGTCGGCTTAGGTAAAACCTTTTCAGCATTAGGCGTGATTAAGTATTATCAAGAACGCAATCGCACTGTATTAGTTCTTTGCCCAAAAAAACTAGGTGATAACTGGAAAACATTCTTAAATAATTATAATGACAACCCGTTAATTAAAGACCGTTTTAATTACGATGTGCTGTATCACACCGATTTATCAAGAAATAGAGGCTTTTCAAATGGCATTGATTTATCAAGAATAAATTGGGGCAACTATGACCTTGTGGTAATTGATGAATCGCATAACTTTAGAAACAATGACCCCAAAAAAGATAAAGTTACCCGCTACCAAAAACTACTCCAGCAAGTCATGCAAGCAGGTGTTAAAACAAAAGTATTAATGCTTTCAGCTACCCCCGTTAATAACAAATTTACTGATCTTAAAAACCAGATTGCATTAGCTTATGAAGGTCAAACAAATGTGATTGATGGCAAAATGGAAGTAAGCCAGTCTGTTGATAGCATTCTACGAAATTCACAAAAAATATTTAATGATTGGTCAAAGCTAGATGATAATGAACGTACCAGCCAACAACTGCTAAGTCGCTTAAACCAACATTTTGATTTCTTTAAATTACTCGATAGTGTCACCATTGCCCGAAGTCGAAAGCATATCGAAAAATATTACGATATGGCGAAAATTGGACAATTCCCTACGCGATTAAAGCCAATAACACACCGTTCGGACATTACAAAACTCAAAGGTTTTATTGGTATCACTGATTTATACCAAGAACTATCAAAACTCAATTTATCTATTTATTCACCAATGAACTATATCTTAGCCAGTAAAGTACCGTTTTATAGTGATTTATATGATACTGAAACCAATCAAGGTTCTAGTTTTAAGCAATCGCATAGGGAAAAAAGCCTACAGACCTTGATGCGAGTCAATCTACTTAAACGTTTAGAGAGTTCAGTCGACTCCTTTCGGATTACCCTAGAAAAGCTAGTCAAGCGAATACATAAAAATATCAATAGCATTGATGACTTTGAAAAAAAAGGCACCAAAATCTATGCAGAGGAGCCACAGATCAATGATGTTAATTTGGACATTGAACGTGATGACTGGCTAGATACTGAATTTAGTATTGGTGATAAAGTAAAAATCAACCTTGCAGATATGAATACATCAGGTTGGAAGAGTGATTTACAAGAAGATTATGCCATAGCCAATGCGCTACTAGGTGAAATAAAAAAAATCACACCTGAACATGATAAAAAGCTACAAGACTTAAAACAGTTTATTAGTGACAAAATCAACAAGCCCATCAATGATGGCAATAAAAAAATTATTATCTTTAGTGCCTTTGCAGACACCGTAGACTACCTCTATAAAAATATAGCCGCTTACAACAAAGAACAGCATAACCTTGAGAGTGCGAAAATCACGGGATCAGATAAAAATAAAACCACGCTGGATATTGCCAACGAATTTAATAATATCCTTATCAATTTCTCACCACGCTCAAAAAACCGAGGCAACACCACAACTTCAGAGATAGACATACTCATTGCTACCGACTGTATTTCAGAAGGGCAGAACCTGCAAGATTGTGATACCTTAATCAACTACGATATTCACTGGAACCCCGTCAGAATCATTCAACGCTTTGGACGAGTCGATAGAATAGGTTCACCAAACAAGGTGATCCAACTTATTAACTTCTGGCCACAACTTTCCTTAGACGATTACATTAACTTAAAAAGTCGAGTGGAAAGTAAAATGTTTATGGTGGATATGACCGCCACAGGAGAAGACAACGTATTAACCAATCAATCCTCTGATTTATTATTCAGAAAAAAACAACTTGAACAGCTACAAGATGAAGTTATTGACCTTGAAGATGTCGATACAGGCATATCAATTACAGATTTAGGCTTGAATGATTTTCGTATGGACTTGGTAAACTACGTTAATGAAAATGGCAGCTTAGAGAGTGTCCCCAATGGCATACATACGGTGTGCAATAAAGCGATTGAAAAAGGTATCCATAAAGGCTGTGTGTTTGTGCTAAAAAATATCAATAATGACGTTAATATTGACAATACCAATCAGCTACACCCTTTCTATCTTGTCTATATCAAAGAAAATGGAGAAATACTATCGAATCATCTCAATGTAAAGCATACATTGGATATATTAAGACTACTATCAAAAGGAAAAGACGAGCCAATAAAAGAAGCATACCAACGCTTTAACTCAGAAACAGACGATGGCAATAATATGGATGCCTACTCAACACTACTGGGCAAAGCCATTGACTCTATTCTAAATGCTAAAGCAGAAAGTGATATAGACAGCCTTTTTTCAGTAGGCGGTACCAGTGCCTTGGTTAATCATATTCAAGGACTGGAAGACTTTGAATTACTGACCTTTACAGTCATCAAGTAACGAGAACAGAAAATGAGCCTACCCCTACCCCTACCCCTACCCGACAGTGCATTAGTGAATGGCTTTATTCCCAAAACCAAGTTCTACGAGAAAGTGGTGATAAGCGCTAAATTAAAAAATGATTTTGTGAATAAGATACAACGAATCACTTGGCACTATAAGCTCTCAGAAAATACGCTGGGTATCAATAAAACAGAGGCAGTAACAGAAATACAAATTTTTACTATCGAATTAAAAGAGCAACAGATTCCTAAAAATATTCTGACTCTGATTGATAAAGTCATTCCCTACCAAATTCTGTATCAATTTACCTATAATGAGCAAGCAGCATACGGGATCACCTTAAAAGGCTTAACTGAGTTTGAAAAATCAAAGCCAAGCGATTATTACTTTTCACAATGGAACGAGCCAATTCAATTTGATTTTACAGGTACAGACTTAGAACAGGTCTACCAAAAGCTGATTAAAGCCTTTATTAAAAACAAACCAACGCAATCTACTCAAGCCCATGATTTTAAGGCAGTGATTGAAACTGACCAGAAAATCAAACAGCTAGAAAAAGACATTGGCTTATTAGCAAAGAAAATCAGCAAAGAAAAACAAATGAATCGAAAAGTCGATTTAAACAAAATATTATTAGATAAACAGCAACAGCTAGAAACGATACAAAACGGAAATAATCATGCAAAGTGAAATCATACAATCATTAACCACTAATTTTGAGTCTTGTGCTCATAAAACTGATGAAGGTATTGAGTTTTGGTTGGCAAGAGAGCTACAACATTTATTAGATTATTCAGAATGGCGGAATTTTCAAAAAGTACTATTAAAAGCAAAAACCACCTGCGAAATTTCAGGGAACAGCATTCCTAATCATTTTGTTGAGGTCAACAAAACGATAGAAATGCCCAAAGGCGCAAGCAAAGAAATAGATGACATGATGCTCACTCGCTATGCCTGTTATCTTATTGCTCAAAATGGTGATAGTAAAAAAGAGAAGATAGCCTTTGCACAAACCTACTTTGCCATACAAACACGAAAATCGGAGCTAATAGAACAGCACTTATTAGAGTCTGAGCGGGTACAAGCACGGCAGAAATTAGCCAGCACTGAAAAAGAGCTTTCGACGGTGATATTTGAGCAAACAGGGGGGAATCAAAACTTTGCCATCATCAGAAGCAAGGGTGATAAAGCATTATTCAATCACAGTACGGCGCAAATGAAAAATAAATGGGGTGTAAAAAACAAACCTTTAGCCGACTTTATGCCCACGATTCTGTTAAAAGCTAAAGACTTTGCCACAGAAATTACTATTTTTAATGCTAAAGACAAAAGCATGGCAACAGAACACGCCATATCCAACGAGCATGTAACCAATAACACCAGCGTCAGAAATACCCTTATTTCTCGTGGCATTGTGCCAGAAAATTTACCGCCTGAAGAAGATGTTAAAAAGGTCGAGCGAAAATTAACGGCTAATAGCAAAAAGTCACTTAAAGATAACACGGGCTTTAAAGATGGAGCAGGAAACTAAAGAATGAAAAAACTCAACATGCAAACACCCAATATCACCGAGCAAAACATAGAACAGATTGCCAAATTATTCCCCCATGTAATAACAGAAAGCCAAGATGAACACGGCAACACCCAAAAAGCCATTGATTTTGACCTGCTAAAGCAAAGTTTATCCAATGTATTAGTGGATGATAGCGATGAGCGTTACCGCTTAGATTGGCCGGGCAAAAAAGCTTCTCTATTAAAAGCGAATACCCCGATTAACAAAACCCTACGCCCATGCCGAGAAGACAGCGTAAATTTTGATACCACAGAAAACGTCTATATCGAAGGCGATAACTTTGAAGTCTTAAAGATTTTACAAGAATCTTATTTAGGCAAAATCAAAATGATTTATATCGACCCACCGTATAACACAGGCAAGGATTTTATTTATAAAGACAACTACACCGCTAAAAAAGCCGATTATGAAGAAGAACTAGGCACAACGGATGAGGACGATAACAAGCTGTTTAAAAATACCGATACCAATGGCCGATTCCATTCAGATTGGTTGAGTATGATGTATGAACGGCTGATTGTGGCACGGGATTTACTGAAAGAAGATGGGGTTATCTTTATCAGTATTGATGATAATGAAGTGCATAATTTAAGGGAGATTGGTGATGAGGTTTTTGGGGAGGAGAATTTTATTGTAGACCTAGTATGGGAAAAGAAAAAAAAGGGAACGTTTCTATCTAAAACAATTACAAATATAAAAGAATATATTTTTGTTTACTCAAAATCTATTAATAATTTTCAAGGGTTAATAGGGGAAATTAATTCTGAAACAGAAACATACCCTTGCGTTAACGCCTCAAATAAACGTGAAATAAGAAGGGTGCCAGTTGGAATTATAAGCAAATATAAAGAAAAAAATTACTTCCTGAAGAAAGGTTCAAAAATATCTGTAAATACTATGGATCTAATTCTACATACAGATTTAGTCATTAAAGAGGGTGTTTTAGCAGAAGAATTAGTAATTGAAGGTAATTGGAGGTATCGACAAGATTTAATGAAGTCTTTTGCTTTAAAAAAAGAACTTTATATAACGCAAGATTTATACTTAAGAAGAATTGTAAAAGAACCAAGATATAAAACATTAAAAGATTTATTGCCTAGATTGGGGAAAAATAAAGACTCTAAGTATAAAGACTTCAATATTAATAATCTTTTTGAAGATGGCTGGGGATCAAATGAGGACGGTGAAGAAGAGCTTAGGTTATTAATGGATAACAATGGGTTATTAGAATTTCCAAAACCAGCAAAACTAATTAAAAAGATAATTACATCTGTTAGAGACGATGATCTATTAATCCTCGATTTTTTCTCTGGCTCAGCCACCACCGCCCATGCCGTTATGCAACTAAACGCCGAAGACAACGGCAAGCGAAAATTCATTATGGTACAACTCCCCGAAGCCACCGACGAAAAATCCGAAGCTTATAAAGCAGGTTATAAAACCATTGCAGAAATAGGCAAAGAACGCATACGCCGTGCTGGAAATAAAATAGTCGAAGAGAATCAAGATAAAGCAGGTATTGAACAGCTGGATATTGGTTTTCGCGTCTATAAAACCGCCTCCAGTAATATGAAAGATGTCTATTATCACCCTAATAAATTAAGCCAAGGTGAGCTGTTTGATTTAGCAAGCAATATCAAAGAAGATCGCACTCCTGATGATTTACTCACTCAAGTCATTTTAGATTTAGGGCTAGAGCTGAATTTACCGATTGAGAAAAAAGATATACACGGTAACACAGTGTTTATTGTGCAAAGCAAAGCCTTAGTGGCCTGTTTTGATGACAATATTAATACTAAAATCATTGATGAAATAGCCCAATTAAAACCGTTTAAAGTAGTGTTTAAAGATGCCAGTTTTGCCGAGAGTAAAGACCGTATTAATTTAGAAGAACGCTTTAAACGCCTTTCATCTGAAACCTTGATTACGGTGATATAAGATGGCGAAACAACCCGAAAAAACAATAACAGCACAAGATAACACACCATTTTTGCTTTATACCACGCCTAATGGAGACGTTAAGGTTGAAATATTTATTCAAGATGAAACCGTCTGGTTAACCCAAGAAAAAATGGGGGTTCTATTCGGGGTGCAAAGACCCGCAATTACTAAACATTTAAAAAATATATTTAAAAGCAAGGAGTTAAGCGAAAATTCAGTTAGTTCCATTTTGGAACATACTGCGACTGATGGAAAAACCTATAAAACCAAATTTTATAATTTAGACGCGATTATCTCCGTGGGCTATCGTGTCAATTCAAGCCAAGCCACTCAATTTCGTATTTGGGCAACGCAAATATTAAAGGACTATATCATCAAAGGTTTTTCTATGGATGATGAACGACTTAAAAATGGTCGGTTTTTTGGTAAGGATTATTTTAAAGAACTGCTGGAACGCGTTCGCTCTATTCGTAGCAGTGAGCGGCGAATTTATCAACAAGTAACGGATATTTTTGCAGAATGTAGCCTTGATTATGATATGAATTCAGAGACTTCAAAAGTATTCTATGCAACGGTGCAAAATAAATTTCACTTTGCCATTACAGGGCAAACTGCCGCAGAAATTATTTATTCAAAAGCCGATAGGAATAGTCAACATATGGGATTGATGACTTGGAAAAATGCCCCGAGTGGTCGAGTGCTTAAATCTGATACGGTGATTGCTAAAAATTATTTATCTGAAAAGGATATTAAAAAATTAGAACGAAGCATCTCAGGTTATTTTGATTATATTGAAAGATTGATAGAAAATAACACCACTTTAACCATGCAAACCTTAGCAGAGTCAGTCAATAGCTTTTTGGAATTCAATCAATATAAAGTGCTTGAAGGCAAAGGGAAAATATCACACATCGATGCAAAATTTAAAGCCCATGCTGAATATGATGAATTTAATAAGGTTCAAAAAATAGAATCAGACTTTGATCGTGAAATTAAAAAAATATTCGTGAATAAGGATGGTGATAAATGAAACTAATATTTAAATACCAAGCCTATCAACAAGATGCCACGCAAGCTGTGGTAGATTGTTTTTCAGGACAAAACAAAGGGCAAAGAAAAGAAATTACTGATCGAACCGATATGGTTGTGCATGAAATATTTGCTAATAAAAAAATCGAGTTGTCTGCAAATGAATTGATAAAAAATGTTCAAGCCACGCAGAAACAACAAGGTCTGAGTATCAGTAAGCAGTTATTAGGTTTAGATGACACACCCAATTTCAGTATCGAAATGGAAACAGGTACAGGTAAAACCTATGTTTACACCAAAACCATGTTTGAGCTGAACCAAAAATATGGCTGGAGTCAATTTATTATTATGGTGCCATCGGTGGCGATTCGGGAAGGAGTGCATAAATCTTTAGAAATAACCGCCGATCATTTTCAGGATTTGTACGGTAAGAAAATCCGCTTTTCAATTTACAATACCCAAAATAAATCCAATCTTGTCAATATTAAAAGTTTTGCCCATACTACCAATATTGAAGTGTTGATTATGAATTATCAGGCCTTTGCCACCAAAAGCAAAGAGTCACGCAAGATATATCAACAATTAGACAGCCTACAATCAGAACGCCCAATTGATATTATCAAACGAGCCAGACCTATCTTAATTATTGATGAGCCACAACGCTTTGGCAAGTCCGAAAGTCTATTTAAAGAATTTAATCCTCTGTTTGTCTTACGCTATTCGGCTACTCATAAAAAAGATAAAAAATATAATGAAATTTATAGGCTAGATGCCATAGATGCTTATAACCAAAAACTGGTTAAAAAAATCAGGGTGAAAGGTATTGAGGTGCTAGGAAATAGCGGTACGAACAGTTATCTTTTTTTAGATGCCATTAATATTCACCCTAAACACTACCCCACAGCCGGCCTTGAGTTTGAAATAAAGCAAAAAACAGGCATAAAAAAGGTGCTGAGAAAAATAGTAGAACAAGATAATCTATTTATTTTATCCAATGAATTAAAGCAGTACCAAGGTTTTATCGTTAAAGAAATAAACGCCTTAAGCAATACCGTTTCATTTACTAATGGTGTCACCATTGGCGTAGGGCAAAGTATAGGGGAGGTAGACGAGCAACATATCAGGCGGATTCAAATTCGAGAGACCATACATTCACATCTGGAAAAAGAACGGGCTTTATTTGCTAAAGGCATCAAAGTGTTATCGCTATTTTTTATTGATGAAGTGGTCAAATATCGAGACTATGATCAAGCGGATGAAAAAGGCGAATATGCCCGTGTTTTTGAAGAGGAATATCAACTCGCCATTGCTGAATGCGATTTACTTGAGGATGAATACAATCACTATTTAGATAGCCATAAGGTAGAAGCAATCCACAAAGGTTATTTTTCGGTAGATAAAAAAGGCAAGCTGGTTGATTCCATAAAAAAAACCAAAATGGAAAAACAAAACAGTACCGATATTAGTGCTTATGATTTAATTATGAAAAATAAGGAGCGGTTACTGAGTTTTGATGAACCGACCCGCTTTATTTTCTCCCACTCTGCTTTGCGTGAAGGTTGGGATAATCCGAATGTTTTTCAGATTTGTACCTTAAAACATAGCCAAGCCGAAGATAACAAACGCCAAGAAATTGGTCGAGGGCTAAGAATTAGCGTCAAATGCCGTGGTGAAGCTAAAGGCTCACGCATGGATATTGCGGCACTAGAGGATGATTTTTTTGATGTGAATACCTTAACGGTGATCGCCAGTGAGTCTTATGATAATTTTTCTAAACAATTACAGAAAGAGATTGTTGAATCACTGTCTGACAGACCTGTCATTTTGACTTCTGATATTTTAGTGGATCGTGTTCTTAGCAATGAAAAGGGGCAGCAATTTACTTTTGATAGCAAGTCTGCAATGGATCTTATCTTTAAGTTTAGAGAAAAATCTTATGTTGATGCAGATTACAAAATTACAGATGAACTTATTAAGGCTATGGAGGATGATACGGTAGAACTACCTACCGAACTCATCCCCTTTAAAGCCAGTGTTTATGAGTTAATGCAAAAAATACACACCACGGCAAATTTTCAAGCCAGTGAGGATGGTAAAGCCGATAATATTGATATTGCTGATTTTAAACCCAATGCCAATTTTGCTAAAAAAGAGTTCCAAGACCTATGGCATAAAATCAAGTGTGAAACAGTATATAAGGTTGATTTCTCAGATCAAGAGCTCATTAAAAATAGTGTCATAACGATAGATAATAATTTATCAGTAAAAAAAGTGACTGTTCATATTACCGAAGGTGTGCAGAAAGAAACAATCGATGAAAGTAGCTTAAAATCCAGTGACAGCATGAGGAAGACCAAAAATATTACTGAAAAAGTAGATACCTTACTGGGAGCAGTTCAATACGATTTAATCGGTGAAATAGCAAAGGAAGCCCAACTCACTAGAAAAACAGTAGCGACTATTCTACAAACAATACGGGCTGATACCTTTCATCAATTTCAAATAAACCCTGAGGATTTTATTAAAAAAGTCTCTAAAATCATCAACGATGAAAAAGCGGCTACTTTAATCAATAACATTGTCTACTCTAAAATTGATAGCACGTATGAAGACCAAATATTTACGGTTAATCGTTTTAAAGGTTCTTTGAACAGTAATATTTTAGAGGTGAAAAAGCATATTTATGATTACTTAAAATCAGATTCTAAAATAGAGCGTGAATTTGCCCAAGACTTAGAAAGTGGTGAGATTTTAGTCTATGCCAAGCTCCCCAAGGGCTTTAAAATCCCTACCCCTGTGGGTAACTATAACCCTGACTGGGCAATCGTTTTTGATACAAAACAATTCAAGTATGTTTATTTTATTGCAGAAACAAAAGGTAGTATGGAAACGATGCAGTTAAGAGAAATTGAAAAGAAAAGAATTGATTATGCTAAAAAACATTTTGATGCGCTAGGTCATACCGATATAAAATATGATGTAATTACAACTTATCAGGATCTTAGAGATAAGGTGATGTTGTAAAATTCTGAGTAGATGATCAAATAATGTTAGAGAATTTAATAGAGTTCCCAATCTTATTATAGAAAACTGGGTGTCTGAGTAATTGCTTAATAGATATAACTGAACTTTGAATTTATTTTTAAGATCATCTTGTCTAGAGTTCAGCTTGATTAATCAACTGACATACGGCCTTTATCCCCTGCAAAATTCTGGGTGTATGGCGCACTAAATGATCGGGGTTGACCGCATATAAACGCTTGTTCTTTACCGCATCCAGATAAGGCCATTGTTGCCAACGTTGGAGCCATTGTTTGGAACTATCAGCCATGCCTGTGGCAATAATAATTTCTGGATTCCGCTCTAATATGGACTCAATGGTGGGTGTTAAGGTAAGTGATGGTGTTGTCGTTTGGGTCTGGGCAAAAATATTCTCACCACCACAGAGTGAAATGACTTTTGATATTAAGTGTTGTTGATTAACGCTCATAACAGGCTTATTCCAGATTTGAATAAAGGTTCTTTTTTTACGCATACTACTATCAGATTGAGCCTGTTGTAGTCTTTTTAATTGTTTTATAAATAGATCGGCCTGCTGTTCTGCGATGCTTTGAGTGCCCATTAATTGCCCTAGATGACGCATGGTTTTAGGAATATCCATCAATTCATGAGGCTCACTGAGGTAGACAATAAGCCCCAGCTTTTTTAATTGTTCAATCTGATGAGCAGGGTTGCCACTTTGCCATGCGATCACCAGATCAGGCTCTAGCATAAGAATTTGTTCCATATCCAAGGCATTGTAGCGACCCACCCGAGGCAGTTGCTGTGCTGCTGGTGGATAATCACTGAAACTGACCACGCCCTTGAGATAATCGCCTCCACCCGAAGCAAATACCAGCTCAGTTAGGCCAGGAGATAGACTGATAATACGTTGTGCTGTTTGTGCCAGATGAATGGTTTGCCCACTATCATCCACAACGGAAATACCCTCTGCCAATACCATCGAAGCAGAGCTGATGAATAAGATAAATAATAAATAGTATTTATTGAGGGGCATTATGACTCTGTCTCTGCTAGTGTGGGTACAAAGAGTGTTTGTGAGTGACTGCTTACTTGCTCTATAGGACAATGGTACAGCTGGCTGAGGTTCTCACTGTTAAGAATATCTTGGCTTGCGCCTGATAAATAATGACCATCATCAAATAATAGTAATATGTGATCGCAAAAACGATAGGCGAGATTGGGATCATGGATCACCATAATGCCACATTTTCCTGCTTCGTCATTCTGAGAGGTCTGAGTTTGCGTAAACTGTCTTTTTAATAGAGACAGTATGTCCAACTGTGCCTTAATATCCAAATGATTGACAGGCTCGTCTAATAAATAATAATTAGGGTTTTGAGTGAGTAAGGTGGCTAAATTTAAGCGCCGCTTTTCGCCTCCGGACAAACTACTGATCATACGCTCACTCAATGAGGCTAGACCGACATTGTCTAATGCCTGATAAGCCAATTGCTGGTCGTGTTGACTTTCCCACTGCCAATGGTTAATAAACGGGTGGCGACCGATGAGTGTCGCCTCTAGCACGGTTGAAGGAAAATGATACTCATACTCTTGTAGCATCAGTCCCATTTCACGTGCCAAGTGACGGCGTGTATAATGATGGAGTTCCTTATTATTTAGATGAATTGAGCCGTGCTCAATGTCGTTAAGTCCCATTAGGCTATGCAATAAGGTTGTTTTGCCAACACCATTGATCCCCATAATAGCCCAAAATTCTCCTGCTCTAAACTGCACGTTTAAGTGCTGGCAGATTATTTTTCCTGCAATGCTTAAGCTGAGATCGTGAGTACTGAGTGTCTTGCTATTATTTATAGGCATTATGCAGAACGCCTCAGTAAGTAGAGAAATAGGGGGACACCGATTAATGCTGTGAGTACGCCAACGGGCAATTGTTGGGGGGCTAGTAAGGTGCGAGCCAAGGTGTCGGCCAATACTAATAGTATCCCACCGGATAAGGCACTGGCAGGTAATAAAATCCGATGATCGGTACCAATAATAAGGCGCACTAAATGGGGGATCACCAAGCCGACAAAACCAATGCTACCGGCTAAAGTAATTGCCCCTGCGGTGAGTAAGGAGGATAAGAAAAAAATAATGATGCGTAATTGTTTACTATGAATACCTAGACTACTGGCCTGAATATCACCCCATAATAAAATATTTAATTGCCGGGCAATGAATAATGAGGCGAGTAAACCGATGCTTAAAATAAGATAAGCGGGTAATAAGGGGCGATCATAGCTGAGATCACCCATGAGCCAGAATAACATGCCGTGGATCTTTTCTGGGGGGGCAATGACCAGTACAAAGCTGATTAATGCACCCCAGCCAGAGGCAAGAATAATACCCGTTAATAATAGCCGTGAAATGTTCCAACTGCCCTGATTATGAGCAAAACTAAAAACCAAAAAAATGGATAGTAGGGCACCGAAAAAAGCACTGCTGGTGAGCATAAAACTACTAAGACCCAGTAACATAGCCAGTAAGGCGGCAAACGCTGAGCCTCCGGAAACACCCAATACATAAGGGTCAGCCAGAGGATTTCTTAATAAGACCTGCATTAATACCCCTGCCAGAGATAATAGAGCACCCGCAGCAAAGGCTGCTAAGGCGCGAGGCAAGCGAAGTTCAAAAACGATACTTTGTTGTAAAGCAGAGGCGCTACCATTGAACAAGGATACGATTTCTTGAAATGATAATGTGCTAGAGCCATTGGCTAAAGCGAAGAGAAAACTGATAAAAACTAGAGCAATCAGCAGACTTAAAAAGAAAAATGGGTGTTGTTTTAGAGTCATTATCTTGCTTAGTATACAGGATGAAGGGGATTATTGTGCGGCTTTTGAAAACGGGGCTAACGCCCCGCCGCCAATAATAATGCTACATTTCATAATGCAAAGAAGTAAAAATAAAGCGATCGGGTTGATTGTACTGATAACCGCCTTGCTTGGTCAGGACATATTGCTTATCAAAGAGGTTGTCAACCTTGGCTTTAACAGACCAATGTTTAGTAAACTGCCAACTGGCACGAATATTCATAATACCATAGCCAGCAAGTTCTTCTCGTTCATCAGTTTTATTATAACGTCTTGAGCTGGCAATTAATGAGACGCCATAACTGAGTGCGCCGCTGGTCTTATCGAGTGATATATTAATATTACGTTTGCTTCGTCTTGGCAACATAAGGCCAGTTTGTTCATCTACTGGGTTAATCAGTGAGAGGTTGGCACCGAGTTGCCAGCCATATAGATTGGTTGTGACACCCAGTTCAAAACCATCAATATTAGCTTTGCTGACATTTTCCATCATGCTGATTGCAGGATAGGCACTGACATAGGTGATTAAATTATCCACCTTGGTTAAAAAATAATGTGCGCTCCATAAGGTTTGCCCTGTGGTAATATCAACGCCAAAATCAAAACTTTCAGACTCTTCTGGTTTTAAGTTAGGATTACCACTGAAAAAAGCATCGGCTGGCCAATAGAGATCATTAAACGTCGGTGCTTTAAATGCTGTCCCGTATGAGGTGGTAATACGAACATTCTTGTCCAGATTAAAGCCTGTTCCTATCCCCCATGTACTATGTGAGCCAAAAGCCTCATTGTCATCAAACCGATAGGATAACTGGCTATCAAACACATCACCTGAATAGAGGTATTGAGCATACAAGGCTTTATTCCAGCGGCTTTGTTCTGAATAATCGGTTGAACTATCCACCTTATCATTTTTATAGTCCACACCCAAAGTTAAGAGATCCGCTGAATCCCGTAGGGCAATATCATTTTGCCAATTAAGGAGATTGGTCTTGGTATTAAAATGGCTTTTGGGATCAACAAAATAATTATTACTGCTACCTAAATCATGATTTGAATTGTATTGCTTGTCATAGCTCTGGCTTAGGGTGAGTTTGCTATCCCAGTCCTCAGTAATCTGATAAGCCAATGAACCACTCAAAACCTGATCGATAAAACGGGTATGAGTATTCTTGTCACTATAAGCATCAAATTCAGACTCTCCCTGACTTCTTAAAAATAGGCCGGATAAGCTTAATTGATCAGTAAACTTATGGCTGGCATTAAGTGAGAGAGAATAGTTCTCATAGCCATCATCGTCATCATCACCGGGGTTGATAGTGCCATAAGAATCTCGACCATAAAAGTCATAGCCATCGGTTTTAAAAAGACTAAGACCACCACCAAAAGAGCTGGTCTCATTACTATCTGCATAGCTGGCCGTAATTTCTTTGCTACTATCAGAGCCCAGACCAATACTGGCCGTAGCGGACTTTTTAGCTTGTTTCGTGGTGAATATTTGGATGACACCCCCTATGGCATCAGAGCCATACAAACTGGATCGGGGGCCTCGGATAATTTCAATGCGTTCAACCTGTGAAATAGGTAGATACTCAATGGCTGTTGTGCCTAGTGTTGCTGAGCCTAGGGGAACGCCATCAATTAAGTATAAGACGTGATCAGTGTTGGTGCCCCGTAAAGAAACACCGGATGTGCTGCCAAAGCCACCGTTGCTAGTAAAACTAATGCTTGGGGTTATCTGTAATAGCTCCGGTACGGAACTGGCCTGTAAGCGTTTGATGTCTTCTTTGTTTATGATTGTGACGGGGACTAATGTGTCATCAACCGTGCGGGCACTGCGGTTGGCAGTGACATTAATCTCTGCTAATTCAGAGGGTGTTTGTTTGGCATAAGTGACCAGTGAAGAAGTGCTTAGAGCAAGTGCTATCGCACCGCTTAATAGTTTTGGCTGCAACATATAAAGGATTCCTGATAACACACGCCCCGTGTGTTCATAATGAATGAATAATAACGGGGAGGGATGTAGGAACAGGGGACGCAGACAAAAAGTAAACTGAATTAATCTTCTGAACCAACGATTGCCCACCGCGCACGTTTAAGCTAATTCCAATGGTCGGTCTCCGGGCTTATGAAGAATACGTTTTTTAGACCTATTACTGACAATCCCTTCCCATACTATGTGCTCATCTTTTTAAGAGGCATATCCTTTTAAGAGGCATAGTACAGTGGCGTTTATTGTCATACATTCATTTACCGTTGCGGGGGCAGCGTTGGTTTTGCACCAACTTCCAATTATTACCCACTGAAATGTGGCGCTTATTCTATGGTGTCATTGGCTATTTGTCAATTAAGGAAAAACTGTGCAGTCTTAAGCTTAGCTTAATTTTTTATTGCTATAATTGCATTCTTTCGATGCACTTAAATAACAAAAAATTGGCACTTATAAACAACTGATTGTGAGGCAGACTATGCTACGCTTTACCCATAGTGGCGATGATCACCCCTATCCTTTAGCTAAAAACTTTTATCAGATTGTCTTGCCCAGTATTGTTATCCTAAGTCTTATTATTTCTCTGCTGATGGGGCAAGGTAGTAAATGGTTGATAGAAAAAATTTATCTGGAACTTTCACAGAGAAAATCGGCAACTATTAATCGAGCCATTGAAAAAAAAGATGCTCAGACATGGCAGGCAATTCAAACCACGGATGATCCCATGGCACTCTATCAAACACCAGCAGGGCAACATATACTACATGCCTTAAGAGAAGAAGTGAGTGAACTCGGACTGGCTCATTTAAAAATTTACACTAAAGAGGCATTCCTAATCTATTCTAGTGAGGAAGAAGATATTGCTCATTTTGATATGAGCGATGGTTATCGACAGGCATGGAATGGTGTGAATAACCTAATAAGAAAAGAGATGAAAGAGGGTAATACTCTTTATGAACTTTATGTTAGAGTACCTAATAGTGAGCAGCACATTGTTATGGAACTTTATGAGAGCATTGGCTATTTAGATAGTGTTTCTAAACAGATCATTATTCCTGCGATAGTGCTTCCTCTTCTTGCTTTATTGTTGATTACTGTTGTTATTGCTTATTTTGTTTTACGTGCTCAAGATGATATCAATTATCGTACCAATCTGATTTCAGAATTCCGTCGCCGCTTACAAACGTTGGTGTCTCAAGAGGCGGTTTCTACTTTGCGATCAACAATAGGAAAAGGGTCGGTTGTTTCAAGACGAATAAAAGCCACCGTGCTTTTTTCTGACATTCGAGGGTTCACTAATTTTTGTGATTCTCAATCTCCAGAACAAGTGGTTTCTTTTTTAAATCAGTCACTAGGCATTGTTATTGATGCAGTGAGCCAAAATAAGGGCGATGTGGATAAAATAATTGGTGATGCTGTCTTAGCATATTTTCAAGGTAATGATGCGGAACAAAGAGCATTTGATGCTGCCCAACAAGCAATAACTATCATGAAAACTAAAAATCTTCCTAGAGGCGTAGGCATTGGTATTCATACAGGGGAAGTATTAATTGGTACCATTGGTGCGTCAAACCGTATGGACTTTACCATCATTGGTGATACCGTTAATATTGCCTCACGTTTATGCTCGGCTGCAAAAGAAGGTGAAATTGTGATTGATCAGCAAAGTTTTCAGTGCCTATTTCCTCTAAATAATAGTTTAATTGAACGGCTCAAAATTAAAGGAAAGGAGCAGGCATTAGATGTTGTCCGTATTGAGGATAAAAACTTATGTTAGTCACTTGGAGTCGTTATCTTTTTGTAGGAATTCAAGTTGAGAGATAATAAAATTGATTTTTTAAGATTTGTTGGGCTATCAATGATAGTGCTTGCTCATGTTGGGGCACCGAATATATTCTTTCAAATTAGGAACTTTGATGTCCCATTAATGGTAATGGTATCGGGGATGTCATTTGGTTTGGCTTTTAAAGGTGAACCCTTTGTCCAGTATTTATGGAAAAGAATAAAGCGTCTTGTTTTCCCTGTCTGGCTATTTCTAACACTATTTTTTGTGTCGGTCTACTTGTTTAAACCATCAAAAGATTATTTGAATTGGGAGATTATATTCACAAGCTACTTCTTTATAAGTGGAATAGGTTATGTTTGGATAATAAGAGTGTTTGTTTTAGTGGCCTTAGTGGCACCATTTATTTATTCACAAAGTAATAAAACGAAGCATGACGCACTATTTCTAACTCAACTAGTATTTATCTATGTGATTTATGAGATATGCCGATATATCTTTCTGCCATATACCTATGATGGCTTAGGAAGGTATTTGTCTTTGATTGTCTTTTATTTAGTTCCTTATTCCCTGTTATTTGCCTTTGGCCTAACGCTTCCTAAGCTTAAGATGAAGTTCAATATCCAACTATTGTTATATTTTTCACTTTGTTTTGTCAGTTTAGCTTTATATTTATGGATTACGACGGGAAGCTTTGTTTCGACACAAAATTATAAATACCCACCCTCTATCTATTATTTTTCATATGCGATAGCAGTAACCCTTTTTCTGTGGCTTGTGGGCGATAGTCTTTTGGTCACTATAGAAAAATATAAGCGACTGAATCGCATTATTATATTTGTTGCCCATAATTCTATTTGGATATATCTATGGCATATACCATTAGTAAAAATAATACATCTGAATTTTTTCTTTAATTACCTGCTTGTTTTTTCTATTGCTTTGATGATTACATTTATGCAAGTAAGTTTAGTAACAAATATTCTTATTCCTGCATTACCTAATGATAAGATGAAAAAAAATGCTAAAATGATACTGACAGGCTGATAATTAAATATGGATATCCAATTTATGCTCAGCTTTTTCTGTTTGTTGAAACCAAGGATATGCTTTAGATGTTTTGATATCTAAAATTAATTTTTTGGTATAAATGTCACGAGTTTCATGCACAACATGGTAGTAGGTATTTAACATATCTTTTGTTGGAAATTTATTTGCATAGGGATCACCGACAATAAATAGTTCATTATCATTAAGATAGTGTTTTATTCTTGAGATAAAAAGATTGAGCCCTTTTTGATACCGTTCGCTATAACATTTATCACCCACCACTACAGGCCAAGTGAAAAAAATATGAACACCCTTTGTTTTTAAGCGTTTTATAACACTCATACTTTCTTTAAAAGCTGGTGTTACGCTGAGTTTATAATGTATGGGCTCTGCTAGCACATATTGATCACAGGTTAGTTTTTGAGTGACAGGATCAGCTGGTGGAATAGGAGGTTCCTGTTGAAAAAAATAGTCTCCTCGATACCCTGTTTTAAATATTTTTCTTTTTTCCTTAATAAGCGTTTTTGCAGTAGGAAAAAATAGGTAAAAAATGAAAAGGGTAAAAAGAAAAAAATAAATTCGTAGCTATTAAAAAGCACTTGAGGTGATCATCTTTAGTTAAGATTGAAGTATAACGATAGAATAGAAATGGTGCCCAGACCTGGAATCGAACCAAGGACACAGGGATTTTTAGCCCATAAATATAGCGTTTCAAATCAATAGATTAAGAGATTAAGGAAGTTGTTTTTCCTAATAATATTATCGCAAGATTGTAGCAAAAAATCTATTATCAAGCAATTAGAATATTGCTGTAACAGCATTGATCATTAGGAGGCTTCTTATAAATCTTTTGACTTCATTGGACTGATATTGGCTGTGTAATGATTTGTGTTCGTACTTGCTTGCATGGGACACCTCTAATTTATTGGATATTACAAAATATATAATTAACACTTGTAATTAACAGTACCTATGTTAATATAAAATTATGCAAGATAATACTGAAAGACATTATTCATTGGATGAACTGTGTACCTTGACTGATACTCCTAAGCGTACTGTGCGTTTTTATATGGGGCAGGGATTAATGGATCGCTCCGAAGGCCAGAAAAAAGGAGCCTATTATCTTGAAAAACACTTAATGCAATTATTGGAAATTAAGAAATGGCAAAAAGCCGGTTTGTCACTAGATCGAATTAAAAGCTTAATGCATCAGGGTATTGATGAGTTGGTTCCACCCATTTCACCTCATCAGCTTGGAATGATTGAGATCTGGAGTCATTTAAGCATTGCCGATGGTGTGCAATTACAAATTGAAGCCAATCGTGCTGAGTTAACACCTGAACAAGTTCGAGCTTTGTCCAGTGTGATCATGAAAGAATATGAACGATTGATTAAAATAAAAGAAAAATAAGAATAAGGAGACAAAATATGAATGCAATAATGACTGAGCAGGTTGTGTTTCCTAAAAATAATGAACAGTTAATGGTGTTAAAAAAATCTGAGGTAACGGTTTACGTACAAGCGCCCACGGTAGAAACACAAATTACCCAGCATTTTATCAATATGGAAAGCCAGGCAATTGAAGCCGTTTATACTTTTCCATTGCCACTGGAATCGGTCTTACTGGATGTACTGGTTAAATTAGATGATAAATTGATCCGAGGCCAGATCCAGAAAAAGGCTGAGGCTATTGAAGGTTATGAAGGTGCCATCAGTGATGGTGATACAGCTGTCTTGTTAGAAAAAGTAGATGAAGGGCTTTTTACATTGAATTTGGGTAACCTGCTATCAGGGCAGAAGGCCGAAGTCACGTTAATTTATAGCCAGTTATTACACTGGCTGGACAAAGAAATACGTTATGTCTTACCGACGGTGATAACACCCCGCTATGGCTATTCCCCACTGGAACCACAGCAACAGCACGATTATGACTTTCGTGCTGAATATCCACTGACATTTGAGATGAAAATCAGTGGACTCTTAAGTGATGCTGATATTCATTCTCCGACTCATCCAATCAAAGCTTATAAAAATGAAAAGACCGTGATGATTTCCCTAAATAAGGAAGCTTTTCTGGATCGTGATTTAGTCATTAATTTTCTCAGTACCTCGGATAAAACAAGTTATTCGGTGGCTGAGAAGGATGAGCAGCAATATGCTGTGATTGCCAGCTTTAAGCCTGAAATCTCTAATGAAATAGAAATACAGCGGCAAGCCAGAAGTCTGCATATTGTTGTGGATTGCTCGGGTTCCATGCAGGGTGATTCGATTAACCAAGCGAAACAAGCCTTATTGTTAGTATTGGATGAATTGGAACCTGAAGATTATTTTTCAGTGATCCGTTTTGGTTCATCAATAGAAAAAATGACTGATGACTTGATACCGGCAACACAGGAAAATATTGCATTGATACGTCCTCGGATACGACATATGCAGGCTGATTTGGGGGGCACTGAAATTTGCAATGCACTGGATACTGTGATGTGCCAGCGTAGTACTCTTTATTACCAAGATGTGTTTCTTATCACCGATGGTGAAGTTTGGGGCGATGATGAGTTATCCGAACTGTCTCGACAGTTAAAAAAACGTGCCATACGGGTCTTTAGTGTTGGTGTTGGCTCCGCTGTCAGTGAGAAGTTGGTACGTGAAATTGCACAAGAGACTCATGGTGCCTGTGAGTTTGTTACACCGGGTGAAGAGATGGTTAATAAAATTCATCGTCATTTTAAGCGAATTTTAAAACCGATGTTTTATAAAAAAAATATTAACTGGGGACAGGAAGTCTTATGGCAGTCTGAATTGCCTGCCTTGTTTCCAGGGGATCAGTATACGGTTTATGCTTTGTTAAAAGAAAAACCCGTAGTGGATATTATTTTAACCGCCAAAACGGATAATGATTTAACCATTAGTGAAACATTAAAGTGTGATCTCAATCAACAGGGTAGGCAAAGTGCTGTCACCCGTATGGTTGTCGATCAACAACTCATGACTCTGGATAATAATGAACGGGTCGAACAGGCGGTCAGGTATCAGTTAATGGATGAAACTACCGCTTTTTTGATGGTAGATGAAAATGAAGAACGAGAGGGTGATGAACTTCCTGCGTTTCGAAAAGTACAACAGATGATGGCGGCTGGTTGGGGTGGCAGCTCATCCGTTGTGCTTGGTTCAGATGATTTTTCTTTGGATGATAGTGCACCCTTTGTCAGTGAATCAGAGGATTTAAAATATCTGGATATTCCTGCATTTTTACGAAGAGATAGTGAGCCTGAACCTCGTTCCAGTCGAGTCATGTTCTCAAAAGCAGCACCAGCGGTATACAATCAAAATGAGGTTGAAGAAGTTAAACCCCAGGTATTTATTGAGAGTTTAGACACCTTTATTAACGATCATAAACTTGAACTGCAATCACTTTCATTGGATGACTTGCTGGAGAATGGTTTGCCTGATGAGATTGCTGATAACCTGTTTCAATGCTTAGAACAAGTTGATGAACGATCATCACAACTTATTGTGTGGTTTGTTTACCAACTGGCTTTAAGACTCTTAGGCCGTTTTAATGGATTTCGACGTCAACTACGAAAGGCCAGTAAATCAGTACATTTAAAAGAGGCTTCCAGAGAATTTATCGATGATATTCTTGATGATGTATATGAGTCTGGTTGGTGAAAACTCAGCTTATTTTAGCCTGTCAGTTTAGAGGGAGACATTGACCATTATAGTGTCGCATTCAATTGATTAACAGGTTGATAACAAGAGAAGGATAGATATGCTTTGTCTTAATTCTAAAATTGAAAGTAACCGTTACCTGTTTGAATCGGATCGTATTTTATGTGTGCAATTAACCAATGACATCACAAAACAAACGATCAAATACACAGTAGATGAGGAGTCTTGTGAATTTATTGATCAACACACCTTTATTCGATTATTTCGTCTACAAGAAAGACTATTAGATTGTCCACTCTCTGCAAAACAGTTTTCAAAACTTATACGGTCAATTAATCGATCACTAAACCAGCGTCTGAAACAACCAATTAAAGTCGAACGTCTTAACTGGATGTCAACGGTGACTGTAATGGGGTCGGTTACCTATGAAATTTCTTATGATTTAAAACAGCTCCAATCTTTTGGCTTGATGGACTATTACACGCTGGAAGAAGAGGAAATTCCGGTCTCTGTCATTCCATTATTGATCACCAGTTACTGGCTACGCTATCTGATCCAGCAAGTGGCTAAACAGGATATTTGGTCGATTGTCAGTTCTTCTGAAAAATTTTTAACTCATTTAACTGATACGATATTAAAAGCTCTGGAAAAGGATGATCGTTATTGGGAAATGAAAAATCAATTGTTACCCGAAGAATTAAATATTGATCCAGATATCATTGCTTTGGTAGAGTTCATTAACGATGATAATTATATTCGTTCTAACGATTATTCCCGAGTATGGCAACATAAAAAACTCTATCAACAATTATATGATGAAAAGAGTTATCTGAGGTTGATGGATTATGCCATTAAAGATGGTCTGTGGCGGAAATACTCAGAGGATAGCAAAGGACTTAAGGACTATTTTTTAGATAAAGGGATCAGTCCGACAGGATGGCATTACATTTGCCACTATGGTGACTGTTTGTTTAAGGAACTCTGGGCTACACAATCCTCAGGTAATTATCTACAAACTGCTCAAAAATATCTCTCTGTTCTGGAAAAAGCAGGATGTCCGTCATTACCGTCAAGTCAGTTTCAAAAAATCTGGTTTTCAGTTTATGCAGATAGCTTTAATAGTCTCTATGATGAATGCAATATTTGGGAAAATATCCCGGAACAAATCTTAAAAATTATCTTTAATCATCTCTATCAGCAGAATGAATTGAATGATGAGTTACTGCAGCAGTTAGAAAAAATTCTCCAATGGATTGAAGAAGTTGATCCCATTCTGGATCATAATCAAATTAAATCGGGTTGGCAGTGGCTTAGTAAAAAATCGAATGAATGGTACCAGAGCACGATTGACGAAATGCAGATAAATCACCTGATATGGGATCCGATTTTAACGATCAAAGATGATCAATTAGAGGGTTTCATTATCAATGAATTAACCAGTGGATATCAGCTATTTGAGGCTTCTGTTTTAATGAGAAACTGCCTTGATGGTTTTACTGATGAATGCATGAATAATGAAAAGCGTTTTTTTACGGTCTACGAGAATGAACAGAAGAAACGACCTTTGGCAGCTATTGGTTTGAGCTGGTCAGAAAATAAAGAGTGGACTGTCTATGAAGTTAAAGGGTTTGCTAACCAACCAGTTGAATCAATAATTATTGAGTTGGCTCATAAACTGTGTCAAAAATGCCTTCCCTTTGGTTTGAAAGATCAGAAGAGCCCTGTTGGGTGATCGTCAGAGCGGTTCGTTATCCTGAAAAAGAAGCCCAATTGCCAGAAAATATTGAAGCTATTCAATTCCGTTGTGCTCATATGGGGAAGATGGGACATTTTGCTTCGGTTGCTGTTAGTAGTTCTGATGAGCCCTTTGATGATAAAGGTCATATTATGCCGTTATATCGTGGGTATGGCCTATACTATATGTACGTTTTGAAGGTTTGAAGAAAATAAAAAAAGGCTGATCAGCAGAATGACCTTAGAAAAATCCCTACAAAAACAGTATCAGAAAGCCGTTGACTCTATTCGCCAAGCTGATTCTCTGCTCATCACTGCCGGGGCTGGTATGGGGGTTGACTCTGGACTGCCCGATTTTCGTGGGACTAGCGGTTTTTGGCAAGCCTATCCTGCTTTGGGCAGGAAGGGAATGACGTTTGAAAAAATTGCCCATCCAGATAATTTCAGAGACGATCCAAAAACAGCTTGGGGTTTTTACGGGCATCGTTTAAATCTGTATCGAGAAACAGATCCTCATCTTGGTTTTAAATTACTTAAAGCTATTGGTGAAAGTATGCCTAAAGGCTACTTTGTTTTTACCAGCAATGTTGATGGCCAGTTTCAAAAAGCAGGCTTTCCTGAGGAAAAAATTAATGAATGTCATGGTTCTATCCATCATTTACAATGCAGTGAACTAAAATTAGAAACACAATGCCATCAGATATGGTCAGCGGATGATTTGAAAATCACAGCAGATAACATAAACTGCCAATGCACTTCTGAACTGCCTGTGTGCCCACATTGCGGTAGTATTGCCCGGCCTAACATCCTGATGTTTGATGATTTTTCCTGGTTGCCCAACCGGAACATCGAGCAAAAAAAACGTTATGATGAATTTTTAGAACAGGCAGGCGACCTTGTTATTATCGAATTAGGTGCAGGTACCGCCATCCCGACCGTCAGACATCAGGGGGATTTTCAATACGGCTCATTAATTCGAATTAACCCGAGAGAGCCTGAACTCAATAAAAAAGAGGGGGTTTCTATCCCAGTTGGCGCTTTAGAAGCACTTAATGGAATCTATGATCATCTCCCTGAGAAGAAAAAGTTTGCTTTTGAGCCACTGCATGAAGATATAATGACACAATGGATTCATATTGATTTGCAGTGTCAGGGCTATAGAAATGAAACATTCCCCCTTAGAGTAAAACTTTATGCAGGGGCACTTGCCGATCTTATTAAAGATGCCCAGCAGGCCTATCGTTTGTATGAACTCTTTAATATCAGACGCCCAGGAGACCTCTGGAAATATTTTATAGTTGAACTGCTTGATGTGCCTGATGATATTCGAGAAAGAGTTAAAACGGGATCACGCAATGGACAAGGTAATAAAATCTGGCCAGATAATACCATACTGCTTAACAGATTTGATTCATTTTTTGGTTGGTTCGGTGATGACACAGAGCCTGATTCAGCCTGTTGGTTAAGCGAAAGAGAAGGGGCTAGGTTTATACAATTAGCAAAAAAATATTTTTCTGTGGTCAATATTGCAAAATTATTAATAAACAAACAAGCCGATCCACTCGTACAGCATGAAATTAAACGGATCAATAAGAATGAACATAGAAATGACTATCTGACAAAAATATCCTATAAAATAACTTGGCCTAACTATCAATCTTGGGTGACGCCAAAATATACAAATGATTATTACAATAAGTTAACAGAAGTGATCCAAAATAAAATAGTTCATTCCATTGCCTATCGATATCCAATTGATTACCACACTGTTCGATTGCTGGCGACGGAACAACGGATCAGAATGGATAAAGTTGGGGGCAGAGCACATGAAGCATTTAAGCTGAATATTCTAGATGATCCTCATGATGATCTTCTAGAATGGGAGGCTACCATTTTTTGGTATAGTGAAGGTATTGGTCATGGTGATTTATTCATCGAGCAGGAAAACACCTGTGGTTCTGACGTTAGGGAATTAATTGCTTTAAACAGAATACACAGTGAATATCTCTTATTACTACATGATATAGGTGACTTACAGGACTATACGAAAACATCGGGTATGCATTGGTGTCTGTATAAAAAAATTTCTAGTGGCTGATATTTTTCTTATACGGAATTTGTGAAACGGCCGAAAGTTCAATACAAGTGTTCAACTACTTTGTGATTTTTAACCGTAATAGAACTGAAGAGTCGTTCTAATACATAATCTATAGAACAAAAAAATAGGCTATGGACAAAAGAGCCTGCTAGATCCTAATAATTAGTTAATACTGCAATAGTAAACTGCAGTCTATACGATCTATTTTTGTAGAGTAGGAATACGTTATGGCAATATACCAAATTGATAACAATGAGATTATCGCAATTAGAGAAACCTCCTTTGCTGAACGTGGCTTGAAGGAAAGGTCAGATCTGCAACGCTTGCTGAAAAAACAGATACAAATTATATCCCCAGATACTCTGATCGTGGCTGAAGAATTTGGTGAATGGGAAGAAAGTCGGCGTCGTATTGATTTACTTGGAATTGATAAAGCAGCCAATATTGTTGTTATTGAATTGAAGCGCACGGAAGATGGTGGTCATATGGATCTTCAAGCCATTCGTTATGCAGCAATGGTATCTACGTTGACATTTGAGCGAGTTGTAGAAATATTTGAAAAATACCTCAAAGATAATGATTCGGATGATAATTCTCGTGAAAAGATATTAGAATTTCTTGATTGGGAAGAGGCTGATGAAGACCAATTTGGTCAGGATGTTCGAATTATTCTGGCATCCGCTGAATTTTCTAAGGAGCTGACTACGGCTGTGATGTGGCTTAATGAAAGAAATTTGGATCTCCGTTGTGTACGTCTTAAACCCTATAAAGATGGTGAGCGAACTCTACTTGATGTGCAAACGGTAATTCCTTTACCAGAAGCCTATCAGATACAAATTAGAGAGAAACAGCAAAAAGAACGTCAGTCGCGGCAAACAAGTAAAGATTTTACACGTTTTGATGTTATCGTTAATGGAGAAACAATTCCAAATTTACCTAAACGGGGTGTAATGTTTAATGTAATTAAACCCATTATTGACTCAGGTGTTCATCCTGATGAAATTGCCAAGTTAATACATTGGAGAAAAAATAGTTTATTTTATATTTTTGATGAAATTTTGGATACAGAATCTGTCATTGAAAGACTAATGGAAGAAGATCTTGGTGGTAAGGTTAAAAAATATAGACGATTTTTTAGCAAAAAGGATGAAATATTTTACATCGGTGATAAGACCTATTTGTTAACCAATCAATGGGGAAAGGCAACTCTGGATGCAGTTGAAATACTAAAAGATAATTTTCAAAACTTGGAAATTGATATTATTCCCACATCAAGATAAATATAGCATTTTCTTAAGATGTAATCCCAAAATAGAAAAGATAGTGATATAAAATTGGGGGCAGGTAATTTATTGAAATAAAGAAAAATGGTGCCCAGACCTGGAATCGAACCAGGGACACAGGGATTTTCAGTCCCTTGCTCTACCGACTGAGCTATCTGGGCAAGTAGTTAAGGCTTGCTGTTTCAACGGCGTGTATTTTGTCGTTTTTGTTTGGTACTGTCAAGAAAAAATTATATTAATTTATATTTAATGAACTATTCGGCAATGGGAATTAAGAAGGGGTTGAGAAAAAGAATTGAAATCAATTAGAAATAGAGTGTTTTTATAAGATATAAGGCTTGATTTTTTCCTTTAAATATCGGATAATCCCCTGCTTTTAAAATTAGCCGTAATAAAAATTACTGTAATAATATATTTTCCACACTTTCAGGAGTAGCCCCTTGGCAAATTCACCACAAGCTAAAAAACGCGCACGTCAGGCAGTTAAACGTCGTACTAGAAATGTTGCAAAACGTTCTGAGTTTCGTACCGTACTTAAAAATACAGTTTATGCTATTGATGCAGGCGATAAAGAGACTGCAATCAGCGCATATAAGGCTGCTACACCTGTGATTGATAGCATGGTAAGCAAAGGGCTTATTCATAAAAATAAGGCTGCTCGTCATAAGAGTCGTTTGAATGCTAGAATTAAGGCTTTAAGTTAAGCTCTATTAAAAACTGAGATTACGTTTTTCGCAAGAGTTTTTGCTATTTGACTATATGGAACTAAGCTCTATATAGGGGATGTATTTTTATAAGTGGGTGCTTCTATGATTAGATGCCTTTGTGAGTAGACAGTTGATCGTATGCAACTGAAATAAAGAGTTAACTCTTAAGCACAGCTACTATAATAAGTACAGCTAGATTTTTAGTACAGCTAAATGTATTGTAATAAAAAAGCCGAACTCAGTGAGTTCGGCTTTTTTATTTTCTGGCTAAATTATAAAACGAGTATTGATGTGTTTAAATCCACCCTGATTGTTAGTTTAATGACCCTGCTCTCTCGTATACTCGGTTTTTTAAGAGATGTGGTGTTTGCTCGTGAATTTGCTGCTTCTGCAGGGATGGATGCCTTTCTAATTGCCTTTAAAATCCCTAATTTTATGCGTCGTCTATTTGCTGAAGGGGCGTTTAATCAAGCATTTGTGCCCACTCTGGGTGAGTATAAAGAAAATAAAGATAAAGCAGCGGTCGAAGATTTAATTGCGCATGTTTCAGGTACTTTGGGTGGCTGGCTTTTTATGATTACTTTGCTTGGGGTTATTGCCGCTCCCTTGGTCATTATGTTATTTGCTCCGGGCTATTTAGATCAACAAAATCAGTCTCAATATGACTTAACTGTGAGTTTGTTGCGCATTACCTTTCCCTATATTTTATTTATTTCTCTAGTGGCCTTTGCCGGAGGGATTTTAAATACCTATGGACATTTTGCCGTGCCTGCGTTTACCCCAGTATTGCTTAATGTCGTATTAATTTCTGCTACCTACTATATTGTTCCTATGATGGAACAACCTGTTATAGGCTTGGCTATTGGTGTCTTTTTGGCAGGCCTATTGCAATTATTATTTCAATTGCCTTTTTTGGCGCGGATGGGCTTTTTACGTTGGCCACGCTGGAATACTCAGCATATTGGGGTAAAAAAAATACTGGCCTTGATGTTGCCAGCCATATTTGGTGCATCCGTGGCGCAAATTAATTTATTACTGGACACTATCATTGCTTCTTTATTGATGACCGGTAGTATTTCATGGTTGTATTATTCTGATCGTTTAATGGAGTTTCCTCTTGGTGTCTTAGGTGTAGCACTTGCAACCGTCATTTTACCTAGCTTATCTAAACAACATATTAGTGAGTCAAAAGAAGCTTTTTCTGCCACTTTAGATAATGCCATTCGCTGGGTTATTTACCTAGGTGTTCCTTCGGCAGTGGGCTTATTTATGCTGGCAGCACCGATTATTACGACCTTATTTGGTAGTGATAAGTTTTTGCAACATGATATTGAAATGTCTGCTATGAGTTTGATGGCCTATAGCTTTGGTTTGTTGGGCTTTATTTTAGTTAAAGTGTTATTGCCGGGGTTTTATTCTCGTCAGGACACTAAAACGCCGGTAAAAATAGGTATTAAAGCGCTGATCATTAATATGATCTTCAATATTATTATTGTTCTGCCTTGGTTTTTATTAGGTTATCCGGGTGCTCATGCTGGCTTAGCGGTGGCAACATCCATATCAGCCTTTAGCAATGCCTATTTATTATACCGTTGGTTACGTCGTCATGATGTTTATCAGCCTGCTCAAGGGTGGCCTAAAGTCTGGTTGCAGGTGTTTACTGCCAATGTGCTTATGGTGATGATTTTATGGTGGCTGAGATATGATTTGGTACAGTGGTTAGCATGGTCAAATAGTGATCGAATTATGCATTTATTAGTCACTATTTTACTAGCGGTGAGCGCTTATTTTGCCTGTTTAATTGTTTTAGGTGTGCGAAAACATAATTTTTTCCCTACTAGCTAAATCAACTCTACTTTAAGAAGGCATATTGTTGTAGACTTATGGGTTTACATAAAACCGTGTGTTTTATCGCAAATAAAATGAGATACAAAATGGAAATAATCCGTGGTTTGCACAATTTGAGTCCGCAAAAACAGGCTTGTGTTGCTACGATAGGTAATTTTGATGGCGTGCATAGTGGCCATCAGCATATTTTGGCGCAATTAGCTCAAAAAGCAACAGAAGCACTTGTGCCCTCTTTGGTGATTATTTTTGAGCCTCAGCCGCAAGAATTTTTTGTTCCACAACGTGCGCCTGCACGTCTGACTCGGTTTCGTGATAAGGCTGAAGTCATTGCCGATTGTGGTATTGATAAGCTATTGGTTATCCACTTCAATACCGCTTTTTCACAGCTGAGTGCAGACGATTTTGTGCAACAGATCCTAGTGGACAAGCTGCGCATTTGCTATTTACAAGTGGGCGATGATTTTCAGTTTGGCAAACAACGGCAGGGTAATTTTTCTTTATTACAAGAACGAGGCAAGCAGCTTGGCTTTGAAGTTGAAAGCACCCCAACGTTTGCCATCGCTGATAAGCGAGTGAGTAGCACCCGTATTCGCCAAGCCTTAATGGCGGGTGATATGGAGCTGACACGGCAATTATTAAAACGTCCTTATTGGATGTCAGGCCATGTCCAACATGGTGCTAAGTTAGGCAGAACCATTGGTTTTCCAACGGCAAATATCCCTTTGCACCGCGAAACACCAGCTGTCTCAGGTGTTTTTGCGGTACGTTTATGGGGTAAGGATTTAGGGATTTGTAAAGATTCTTTAGTGCAAGATAGCAATAATACAGATTTACTAGATGATGATAAACAGGGTCTTGATGGTATTGCTAATATTGGCTATCGTCCTACCGTTGATGGTAAAAAAGGCTTATTAGAAGTTCATCTGTTTAATTTTTCAGGTGATTTGTACGGTAACTTAGTGCATGTGGATTTTTTGCATAAGATCCGTAATGAGATGAAATTTAGCTCTTTTGAATTATTAAAAGAGCAAATCAAAAATGATGTAATAATGGCTAAGGCTTATTTTGATAGACCTTAAGCAAATAAAAGAGTGATCCATGAAAGTGAGAATGTTGTGAGCAAGCAAACGATCTATAAAGAAACTTTAAACTTACCTAAAACAAAATTCCCAATGAAGGCTAATTTGGCACAGCGTGAGCCAAATAGGTTAGCACAGTGGGAAGAGCAGGGTATTTATCAACAATTACGTGAAAAAGCGGCAGGTCGTCCCAAGTTTATTCTTCACGATGGTCCTCCTTATGCCAATGGTGATATCCATATTGGTCATGCCGTCAATAAAATCCTTAAAGATATTATTATTAAATCTCAAACCTTAGGGGGCTATGATGCGCCTTATATTCCTGGTTGGGATTGCCATGGCTTGCCAATTGAATTAAATGTAGAAAAAAAATTAGGCAAAGCAGGCGTTAAAGTTGATGCGAAAACTTTTCGTAATGGCTGTCGTGACTATGCTCGAAAGCAGGTTGAAGGGCAAAAAACAGACTTTAAACGCCTAGGTGTTATGGGTGATTGGGATAATCCCTATTTAACTATGGATTTTAATTTTGAAGCCAATATTATTCGCACTCTAGGTAAAATTATTGATAAAGGGCATTTACACAAGGGTTCTAAACCCGTGCACTGGTGTACTGACTGTGGCTCGGCATTGGCCGAAGCAGAAGTTGAATATGAAGATAAAAAATCACCTGCCATTGATGTTCGTTTTAAAGTTGTAGATAAAGTCGCCGTGTTGCATTGTTTTTCTGTTACGGGCGAACAAGATGAGCAAAGAGATATTAATGCCGTTATCTGGACAACTACCCCGTGGACACTCCCTGCTAATCAGGCGGTTGCATTACATGCTGAGTTTGATTATGTGTTAGTAAAAACCCCTGATGAGCTACTTATTTTAGCAGAAGATTTATACCTGAGTGCCTTACAGCGCTATGGCATAGAAGATTTTAAAGTATTGGGGCGCTGTAAAGGGGCACAATTGGAATATCAGACCTTACAACATCCTTTCTATGATCGTCAGGTACCGATTATTTTAGGTGATCACGTTACTGCTGACTCAGGAACCGGTGCGGTACATACGGCTCCAGGTCATGGTCAAGAAGATTATATTGTTGGCTTAGACTATGACTTGGCGGTTGATAATCCTGTCGGTGCCAATGGTTGCTTTGTCAGTGGTACCGAGATTTTTGAAGGACAGCATGTTTTTAAAGCCAACCCTTTGGTCTTAGAGGTACTTAAAGAAAAAGGTGCTTTATTACACCATGAAGAATTATTACATAGCTATCCTCATTGCTGGCGTCATAAAACACCAATTATTTTTCGTGCCACACCACAATGGTTTATTAGTATGGATCAAGCCGGTTTGCGTACCTTAGCCACACAAGCAGCACAAAAAACCGTTTGGTTACCTGACTGGGGCAAGGCTCGCATTGAGGGTATGTTAGAAAATCGCCCAGACTGGTGTATTTCCAGACAGAGAACTTGGGGGGTACCGATTGCTGTTTTTGTGCATAATGAGACTCAAGAGTTGCACCCAGATACGCCGGCATTAATTGAAAAAGTGGCTCAACGAGTGGCACAAAATGGTATTGATGATTGGTTTGAGATGGATGCAGTCGAATTATTGGGTGATGATGCCCAGCACTATAGCAAAGTCAATGATACCTTGGATGTCTGGTTTGACTCAGGGGTGACTCATGCCTGTGTGATCAACCAACGTGACGAATTGCAATTTCCTGCGGATCTCTATTTAGAAGGCTCTGATCAGCATCGTGGTTGGTTTCAATCATCATTATTAACCTCTGTTGCTGTCAATGATGTTGCCCCTTATAAAGAAGTGTTGACTCATGGTTTTGTGGTGGATGCCAAGGGCAAGAAAATGTCCAAATCCAAGGGCAATGTTGTATCACCGCAGAAAATCATGAAAACTCTGGGAGCAGATATCTTGCGTTTATGGGTTTCTTCGACGGATTATACGGGCGAAGTCAGTGTTTCCGATGAAATCTTAAAACGTACTGCAGATGCCTATCGCCGTATTCGCAATACCGCCCGCTTTATGCTGGCCAATATGGATGGCTTTGAGCCAACAAAAAATCGTGTTAATGTTGAGCAAATGCTACCTTTGGATCGTTGGATCACCGTAAAAGCCGAGTTTTTACAGCAAGAAATTATCGCTGCGTATGAGCAATATGACTTTCATTTAGTGTATCAAAAAGTGCATAATTTTTGTGCCATAGATTTGGGCGCATTTTACTTAGATGTTATTAAAGACCGCCAATATACGACTCAGGCCGACAGCATTGCTAGGCGTTCAGCACAAACAGCATTGCATCATATTGTTGAAGCTATGAGCCGCTGGATTGCCCCCATTTTAAGTTTTACTGCTGAAGAGCTGTGGGAATTTATTCCCGGTGAGCGCACCCAATCCGTCTTTTTTGAAACATGGTATCAATTTCCAGCTGAAATTCAGGATGAAATGGACGATGCCTACTGGCAACAAGTGCTCAAAGTGCGTGTGGCGTGCAGTAAAGAAATGGAAAAATTGCGGGTGGATAAAACCATTGGTTCTTCTTTGGATGCAGAGATTGATTTATATTGTGATGAAAGCATGCATGCCTTGTTAAGTAAACTGGATGATGAACTGCGCTTTGTTTTGATTACCTCAGATGTGCATTTACATCACTTATCAGAAAAGCCAGCAGATGCCGTACTTATTGATGATCTTGCTGGGCTGGCACTGACTGTAAACGCATCAGAACACGCTAAATGTGTTCGTTGCTGGCATCATCGTGATGATGTGGGTCAGCATAGTGAACACCCTGAACTATGTGGTCGTTGTGTAGACAATGTTACCGGTGATGGTGAAGTGCGCCATTATGCCTAAATCTAACTATTGGCAAGGCAGACGCTTATGCTAAAGTATTTATGGCTGACTCTATTGGTGATTATTGCTGATTTATCCAGCAAAGCCATTGTTTCTGAACACTTTTATTTATATGAAGTGCTGGTGGTGATCCCCCACTGGTTTAATTTAACCTTGGCGCATAATTCAGGGGCTGCCTTTAGTTTTTTGGCCAATGAATCTGGCTGGCAGCGTTGGTTTTTTGCTGCTATTGCCTTATTAGTCAGTGTGGTTATTTTTTTCTGGATCAAACGCCTACAAGCACACGAACACTGGTTGGCAATTGCACTGGCTCTTGTGCTCGGTGGTGCCCTAGGTAATTTATGGGATAGACTAACCTTGGGCTATGTGGTTGATTTTTTAGATTTCTATTACCAAAATGGCACTCAGGCAATGCATTGGCCAGCATTTAATGTTGCCGATATGGCCATTAGTATGGGTGCCTTTCTCTTAATTGTGGATGCGCTTTTTAGCAAAGACAGCTCACAGCAAAAATAAGGAGATCCCTTGACCAATTCCGATTCAATCAGCACAACCAAAACCGTTAATAAAGACAGTCGTCTAAGTATCCATTTTAGTTTGACTTTGGCTGATGGTACACCAGTGGATGGTACTCAAGATGGTGAACCTATGACCTTTACCTTAGGTGATGGTACGATGATAGCGGCCTTTGAAGAGATTCTATTAGGCTTGTCTGAGGGGGATAAACAGCAAGTGAGTCTGGATCCCAGAGAGACTTTTGGTTTTCCTGATGAAGAAAATAAACACTGGATGAATCGAGCAGATTTTGCCTTAGATAGTGAACTGGAAAAAGATCTGATGATTGAATTCAGCACCCCCTCTGGTGAACAACTGCCAGGTATTATACTGGAGTTAAAAGAAGACCAAGTGTTGGTTGACTTTAATCACCCACTGGCAGGCTATGAGCTTATTTTTACTGCTGAAATTATCCGTATTCATTAATGCTTAGGGCTTAAGCCTTTGCTCCGATGCTTCTCCCAACAAACTCTTAGCGCCTTTACCCCAAGGAATAACTATGCAACTAAAACTTGCTAATCCCCGTGGCTTTTGTGCCGGTGTTGATCGAGCCATTGAAATAGTTGAACGGGCATTAACCTTATTTGGTTCGCCCATTTATGTTCGTCATGAGGTGGTTCATAATCGTGCGGTGGTTGAATCACTACGTGAGCGTGGGGCGTTATTTGTTGAAGAGCTTAGTGATGTGCCTGACGGTAGTATTGTCATATTCAGTGCTCATGGGGTATCAAAAGCCGTCAAAGAGGAGGCCGAACAACGAGATGTTAAAGTCTTTGATGCGACCTGTCCCTTGGTTACTAAAGTTCATTTGGAAGTGGCTCGTTTTAGTCAGGCCGGTATCGAATGTATTTTAATTGGCCATGAAGGACATCCAGAAGTGGAAGGCACAATGGGGCAATATGATCATCAAAATGGAGGACATATCTACCTAGTTGAAAAAGCAGAAGATGTCCCTTCTTTAATGGTGAATAACCCCAATAAACTGGCCTATGTCAGTCAAACCACACTCTCAATGGATGATACTGCCGATGTGATCCATGCTTTAAGGAAAAAATACCCGAAAATAAATGGCCCTAAAAAAAATGATATTTGCTATGCGACCCAAAGTCGTCAGGATGCCGTAAAATATATTTCTCAACAGGCGGATCTAGTCTTAGTGGTCGGTTCACCCAATAGCTCTAATTCAAATCGTCTTAAAGAAGTTGCACAAAGACAGGGGATTAAAGCGTATCTTATTGATTCAGCCAAAGAAATAAAAAAAGAATGGTTAGAGGACTGCCATTATATTGGAGTGACAGCAGGGGCATCAGCACCGGAATATCTGGTTGCTGAAGTTGTTGAATGTCTCAAGAAAAAAGGTGTAAAAACTGAAAATATTGAAGTGGGTGAAAAAGAGACCGTCGTGTTTTCATTACCCAAAGAATTGCAAAGTGTATAAACTATCATTTTTCTAGGCTTATCAAGCCTGAGCGTTATTTCGCTCCAGTTGCTGATTTGTTGTACAATGGCAATTTCCATTACTAAGGATAGATAGTTAACGTGTTTTCTGATCCCATACTTAGCACCGCCTTAATTATTACCGCCTATTTGTTCGGTTCTATTTCAGCCGCCATTATTGTGTGCAAAATAATGGCTTTACCTGATCCTAGAACGCAAGGCTCAAATAATCCCGGGGCGACAAATGTGTTGCGTATTGGTGGCAAAAAAGCAGCTGCCATTACGTTGATGACTGATATGCTTAAAGGGTTTATTCCTGTCTTAGTTGCTGTATTGCTCAATAGCGATGAAGTGACTTTAGCTCTGGTTGCTATTGCTGCTTTCTTAGGGCACTTATATCCGGTATTTTTTGGCTTTAAAGGAGGCAAAGGCGTTGCTACCGCACTGGGTGTTTTTCTTGCTCTTAGCTGGCCAGTGGCCTTGGCAATGATCTTGACATGGTTATTGGTTGCCTATGGTTTAAAAATATCATCCATGTCGGCACTGGTCGCATCGGCCTTATCGCCATTTTACTTTTGGTGGCTTAATGGTTCAAATATCTTTATCATTATGTCATTCTTTATTACCGTGCTACTTTTTTGGCGCCATCGGACAAATATCAAGCGCTTGCTCGAAGGCACTGAAAAATAGGGTCGTTAGGCAGGCGCTTGCAATTGATCCAGTGGCCATCTTGGCGTGGTTTGAAAACCCTTGCCATCGTGTTCTCCTGCTTTTAAACGCTGTAAGCCAGCATAAGCAATCATGGCACCATTATCCGTACAAAATTGCAGTTTAGGATAAAAAATTTCTATGGAATGATCGTGGGCTAATTTTGTTAAACGGGTTCGCAAGTGCTCATTAGCACTCACACCACCGGCAATGACTATACGTGAGTGTTGGGTTTCTTTTAATGCCCGCTTACACTTGATACTCAAGGTATCGACTACGGCATCTTCAAATGCATAGGCAATATCTGCTTTGGTTTGTTCTGACTGATCCGATTGCGTCCAAGTATTTAAAACAAAGGTTTTCAGACCGCTAAAACTCATATCTAAACCAGGACGATTGACCATAGGACGAGGAAATTTATAACGATTTCTAACACCTTTAAGGGCTAACTTGGCAATGGCAGGGCCTCCAGGATAATCCAAACCGAGCATCTTGGCTGTTTTATCAAAGGCTTCACCAACGGCGTCATCTAAAGACTCACCTAGTATTTTATACTGGCCAATTGCTTGCACGTCAATGAGTAGGGTATGCCCACCAGAAACCAATAAGGCCAGAAAAGGAAACTCAGGCGTGTGCTCCTCAAGCATGGGGGCTAGTAAATGACCTTCCATATGATGCACACCAATGCTTGGGCATTGCCAAGTCCAAGCCAGAGTGCGTCCTACGGCAGCACCCACCATGAGCGCCCCCATAAGTCCTGGCCCTGCGGTATAAGCAATGCCATCAATATCGTTACTTTGACAGTGTGCCTGCGCCATAACCTCTTGTATGAGTGGAATAATACGCCGCACATGATCTCGAGAGGCCAGTTCAGGTACAACACCACCATAGTCAGCATGTAATGCGATTTGGCTGTAAAGTGCTTCAGCTAACAGGCCATGTTGATCATCATAGATTGCAATGCCTGTTTCATCACAAGATGTTTCTATTCCTAATACTTTCATCATTGTATTCTCCTCTGCTCACTATTTTTTTTCAACTGATTTATTTAGGTTCAAGGTTTGAAAAAATAAGCAAAGATCTTTTGCATTTATTTACTCTTAGGAGTATGATCCCGTCTCTGCGTTCTGAGTCACTAGAGCATCTTTTTAGCAGATAAAAAGAGGAAGGGCGCGGTTATAAAAAGTCAACGCATTATCTAAGCGTTGCGATAACATATTTTAAATTTTGGTAGGAGCTAGGAGTCTACATGCCATCGGTAAAAATCAAAGAAAACGAGCCATTTGACGTAGCATTACGTCGTTTCAAACGTTCTTGTGAAAAAGCAGGCGTATTATCAGAAGTGCGTCGTCGTGAGCATTATGAAAAGCCTACCGCAGTGCGTAAACGCAAAGCTGCTGCTGCTGTTAAACGCTGGCAGAAAAAGCAATCTCGTGAGATTGGTCGTCGCAAGCGCATGTACTAAATATTGATTCTTTCTGCATGATACTCTGATAGGTGCTTTTTGAGAGCTACTTAAAGAGTGTGCTTTAAGAAGTTATTAATAGAATAAGATATTAAATTTCATAAAGCTATCATTTGATTTATGGTTTTATGTTATGAACTTATAGGCTGAAAAATATGAGCCAGACAGTAAAGTCTCGTCTTCAAGATGATATGAAAAGCGCTATGCGGGCGAAGGAAAAAGATCGCCTTATTGTCATTCGTGGCACGATTTCTGCCATTAAACAGCGTGAAATTGATGAACGAATAGAACTTGATGATACGCAAATTCTGGCAATATTAGATAAGCTGGTAAAACAGCGACGGGACTCTGCCCAGCAGTTTCGTGATGCTGATCGTATCGATCTGGTTGAAAAAGAAGAAATGGAGATGGCTATACTCCAAGAGTACCTTCCTGTCGCTTTAAGCGAAACAGAAATTGCTCTATTAATTGATGATGCCATTAGTCATGTCGGTGCTCAGTCAATGCAAGATATGGGCAAAGTAATGGGCATTCTAAAACCCAAGGCTCAGGGGCGGGCTGACATGTCGCATGTGAGCAGCCTAATCAAACAAAAGCTAGCGGGATAATATTCCGTATAGTTGCTTTTCTAGTAAGTAAAATGAGTGTTTCTACTGGACACTTTTTATAAGTAAACATCTTCTAAAATAAATTGAGTTTGAGCATCTATGGCTGGACTGATCCCTAGAGAATTTATTGATGATGTACTGGCTCATACCGATATTGTTGAAGTCATTGACAGCAGAGTGCCTTTAAGACGTTCTGGCTCTAACCACATGGCTTGTTGTCCCTTTCACGGCGAAAAAACGCCTTCATTTAGTGTTAACCAACCCAAACAGTTTTATCATTGCTTTGGTTGTGGTGTCAGTGGCAATGCCATTAATTTTCTAATGGAATATGAGCATTCCAGCTTTGTTGATGCGGTTGAAGAGCTAGCACAAATGGTTGGCATGCAAGTACCTAAAGTTGCCTATGATCAGAAGGCACAAAAACAGGCACCAGAACAGTTTGCATTACTGGATCAAGTGGCTAATTATTATCAACATCAAATGAAGCACCATCCTCAGGCTCAACAAGTGCAACACTATGTACAACAAAGAGGGCTTAGTGCTGAAGTAATCAATAATTTTTGTTTGGGTTTCTCCCCCCCAGGCTGGGACAATGTTCTCAATAGCATTGGTGCGGATGATGAAGCCAAAGTTCAGGCACTTTATGCAACAGGCATGTTGATTAAACGTGATGAAGAACAAAATACCCCTCAAAAGCAACATTATAAACAACAATCTGCCTACTATGATCGTTTTAGAGAACGCCTTATGTTTCCTATTCGGGATCGACGTGGCCGGACGATTGCATTTGGTGGGCGAATTTTAGGTGATGGCAAACCTAAATATTTGAATTCACCAGAAACTTCATTGTTTCATAAAGGCCAGCAACTCTATGGCCTGTATGAGCTGAAGCAGAAATTACGCAAGATTGAAAAAATACTGGTTGTAGAAGGCTATATGGATGTTGTTTCTTTGGCCCAATATGGTATTGATTATAGTGTCGCCACATTAGGCACAGCAACAACTGCAGAACATTTGCAGATACTCTTTCGTCTTTGTGATGACGTATTTTTTTGCTTCGATGGTGATAGAGCAGGTAGGGATGCTGCATGGCGAGCAATGAGCAATGCCTTAGTTGCCATAAAGCCCGGCAAACAAGCGTATTTTATGTTTCTTCCTGATGGTGAAGATCCTGATACGCTGGTAAGAGCACAGGGTAAGGATGGTTTTGAAGCACAAATGACTCATGCCATGACGTTTTCAGAGTTCTTTTTTGATAGCTTAATGCAAGACATTAATATGGATTCCTTAGATGGTCGTTCAAAACTGATTGATTTAAGTCAGCCGTATCTAGAAAAAATACCCCAAGGTGCTTTCCAAACCTTAATGGTGTCTAAGCTATCAGAATTATCTGAAATTGATATAAGTCGTTTGGAGCAACTACTTGGTTTTAGTACCTCACAGAGAGCAAACAATAAGTCTCAGAATCGAAAAAGTATTTTTACTGAACAAGCCACCTATAATAAAAGCAAAGGCGTAACAAGAGAAGCGCCTTCACCGATTAAAAATGCCATTACATACTTGTTGCAATACCCTTATTTAGCAGCACAGGTAGGTGATCCTGGGCGCTTTATGGCATTAGAGTTGGATCATGTCGTTGTTTTTGTCAAGCTACTTGATTTATTACAGAATGAGCCCAATTTGACAACAGCGAGGATCTTGACTTATTGGCAGCATAATGAGCATTATCAATACTTGTGTTCACTTGCTGTTGAGCCTTTATTAATTACCGATGAAAAAGCAATTAATCGAGAGTTTTATGATATATTACAACTGCTTATGAGGCGCTTGCATCAGCAACGCCTTACTCAACTACAGCGTAAATTACGGCAACAGGGTCTGGGGAAATCACAAATGAATGAATTTTCCTCCTTGCTGTCAAAGTTAAAATCAGATTAAGTTTCTACCATTAAACTTTTTATGGATATTTTATATCGTCTGCTCGCAGAATAGTGCTCTATATGTTAAAATGACAAGTTACTTTTTCCTTTTATTCGTTTTTATTTACTTTTTATTCTAAAAGTTGTTTTGAAACTTTACCTTAACTCGTATTTAAAATAATGCATTCTATCAAGTGATAATATTTTATGGATCAAACCACTCAACAATCTAAAATAAAAATTCTTATCGAGCGCGGTAAAGAACAGGGTTATTTAACGTATGCAGAAGTGAATGATCATCTGCCTAACGATATTTTAGAGCCGGAGCAAATTGAAGACATCATTGCGATGATCAATGACATGGGGATTAAAGTTGTTGAAGCCGCTCCTGATGCTGACGATTTAATTGTTGAAGGTTCTTCAACAGACACAACAGATGATGATGCCGTTGAAGAAGCAGCAGCAGCACTGGCCTCTATGGATTCAGAGTTTGGTCGTACCACCGATCCTGTTCGCATGTACATGCGCGAAATGGGTTCTGTTGAGTTATTAACTCGTCAGGGTGAAATTAAAATTGCTAAGCGTATTGAAGAAGGCATGAAGCAAATGTATAGCGCATTAGCCTCATACCCAGCAACCATTGGTTTGTTGTTAGCAGAATACGATAAAATTGCACTTGAAGAACGTAAAATCACAGACATCCTTAGCGGTACAGGTTTTGCGCTACTTGAAGAAGAAGACATCGAAGATCATTTGTTAGCTAACCCCGCATCAACACCTAATGATTCCAAAGATGATGACGATGAAGAAGACAAAGAGCCTGTCGGACCTGATATGGAGCTTGTTAAAGAGCATTTTGAGCACATTCGTACTTTGAATGAAAAGCTTTTATGTTTAGAAGAAGGTGATGGCTACGATAGTGATGATTGTAAGGCCTTGCGTGCAGAGATGGCTGAGGCATTTATGAAACTTAAGCGTACCCATAAGCTTAATGATCGTATGATTGCTGCTTTGCGTTCATTAATCGAACGTATTCGTATGCACGAAAAAATAATACTAACAGCCTGTGTTGACAAAGCACACATGCCAAGAAAAGAATTTATCACCTCTTTCCCTAAAAATGAGACCGATCTAAATTGGTTGGATATGCACATTGAAAAAGGCGATGCTTACTCAGAGGTTCTGAAAGAGCATGCAGATGAAATCAGAAAAGCACAAAGAAAACTCGTTGCTATCGGTAAAGAATGCCGTATGAGTATTTCAGGCATTAAAGATGTTAACCGACAAATGTCTATTGGTGAAGCCAAAGCACGCCGTGCTAAAAAAGAAATGGTCGAAGCTAATTTACGTCTGGTTATCTCTATTGCTAAAAAATACACTAACCGCGGCTTACAATTTTTAGATCTGATTCAAGAAGGCAATATCGGCTTAATGAAAGCGGTTGATAAATTTGAATACCGTCGTGGTTATAAATTTTCTACCTATGCAACATGGTGGATCAGACAGGCAATTACTCGCTCTATTGCCGATCAGGCTCGCACCATTCGTATCCCCGTGCATATGATTGAAACCATTAACAAGCTAAATCGTGTGTCTCGTCAACTATTACAAGAAAAAGGGCGTGAAGCAACACCAGAAGAACTGGCAGAAAAAATGGAAATGCCAGAAGATAAAGTACGTAAAGTGCTTAAAATTGCCAAAGAACCTATTTCAATGGAAACCCCCATTGGTGATGATGAAGATTCACATCTAGGCGATTTTATTGAAGATCAGAATATTCAATCACCTTCTGAAACGGCGAATACAACCGGCTTAAAAAATGCCACCAAGAATATTTTAGAGGGTCTGACCGCCAGAGAATCTAAAGTATTAAGAATGCGTTTTGGTATTGATATGAATACTGATCATACCTTAGAAGAAGTCGGCAAACAGTTTGATGTCACGCGTGAACGTATCCGCCAAATTGAAGCCAAAGCACTGCGTAAATTACGCCATCCAACACGTTCAGAAACACTACGCAGTTTTATGCGCGAAGACTAAAATGTCATCATATAAGCTGGTCATATTATAAAGAACCCTTTATAATACCCAGCTTCTTGAATCACCCTCTTCGGGCCTGTAGCTCAGTTGGTTAGAGCATCCGACTCATAATCGGCAGGTCGAGCGTTCGAGTCGCTCCAGGCCCACCATATAAGAACCCTTGTATATCAATAGATTGCAAGGGTTTTTTATTGCCATGGCTCCTGTTTTTAATTTAGAGAAAAATCAAAAAGCACACAATAAAGTACCCACAAGATTAAAAAATTATTTTTTAAGTCAGTATCATGCAAACAAAGCACTCCATTAATTTCTATGACAGCCTCTTGCTTTTCAGGGGTTTTATTTGGGTGCTTCATAGTTGTTTATTCCACATATCCTGATCCACTTCAATATACACATAATTAAGAGCATTGAGTCTGACTTGATAGAAAGCCACTTCTTGCTCTTTTAGATCACGGATGCTACACATTTTTGCAAATTGCATTAGTATCTGTTCTGCACGTATATTATCCTAAACAGGCTCTTTATTAACGGAAGCATTTATAATATGCATCTTATGTATGCGTTTGTATAATAAAGCAATGAACAGCAAAGAAATCATTAAAAGGCTTAAAGCCGATGGGTGGGAAAAGTAGGTGGCAAAGGTGATCATGAGAAATTCAAGCACCCTGAAAAATCTGGTCATGTTGTTGTACCTCATCCAAGAAAAGATATTGCGATTGGAACCTTAAGAAATATTTACCGCCAAGCTGGCTGGGATTGGAGTTAATTAATTATGCTATATCCTGTTTACGTCCATATGGGGGATGAAACCCATGCTTATGGTGCTACCATACCTGATTTCCCAGGTTGTTTTTCTGCGTCAGACAATTGGGAAGCTTTGCCTAGCATGATTCAAGAAGCTGTGGAGCTTTATTGTGATGGTGAAGACATGAGCATTTCAACCCCCAGCACGTTAGATGATTTAATGAAGAATAATGATTATCAGGATCAGGATGGGCTTTGGATCATGCTAGATATTGATATTGTTTAAATGTAAGCGATCAATCAACGATTCTATTTCCCCAACCTAGCCAGATCTGATAAAAGAGGAACAGCCTCAAACTTATCTTTCCAGCATCTGGGCGTTAATTCAACCACATCTCTGGCTGGGTGCAGATTGATCCGTTGTAGGACATCCACTAA